>JAIXRN010000041.1 GCA_027485165.1 Rubrivivax sp. | reverse complement strand
AGCGTCGACATCGGGCATCGCCCGCCGCCGCTCGATGTCGATGCCGACGGGTCCGGTCCTGCTGACGGCCAGTACCGCCGCACCTTCGCTGTGCGACAGGCTGAACTCGACCTGCCTGTGGTCAGTCGATGGTTCCAGGAAAGGCTTGCCTTCGGCGCTGCAGTTGAAGTGAATGTCTTGCGGCGAACGATCGAGTTCGATCGCGAGGGCCAAGCGCATGCCCCAGTGGGCGGCCAGGTAGCGCCGCCGATCCCGCTCGAACCTCAGTCGATTCAAGCGCTCGCGCTCGAACGGGCTGAAGACCGCGGTGTCGACACTTTCCTGTGCCAGAGCGTCGAGGTCGATCTCCCACACGCTCACATCGGGCTGCAGCCCCGAAGCGACGCGATGGCGCTGAACAGCAGCGGTGTTCAACCCGACCTCCGCCTTCCGAGCACGCCCATCCATCGCGACAGCATGCCGCCACGCTCTTCGGTGCTGTCCGAGGGCGCACGCTCCTGCGCAGGTGCAGTCGACACCGGCGTTGCAGCGATCTGCCCGAGGCTTTCGTAGATGTAGCGGCGCGCATCGACACGCACGCCCAGCACGCCGACACCCGCCTCGACGGCGCGCAGCACCATCATCGAGTCGGCCCCCAGATCGAAGAAGTTGTCGGTGCTGCGGATATCGCTGAGCTGGATGCCCAGGAGCTTGGCCCAGACCTCAGCCAAGGCGTGCTCCATCGGCGTCATCGTGACGTCTCGGAAAGACGCAACGGCGTCGTTCGAGGCAGCGACCTGCATGCGATCAGGCAAGGCAGGCTGCTGAGAGGACGGCGATGGGTGATGCGACAACTGCCCCAGCACGGCAGGAGGATGGGCGCACAGTTCAGCCAGCGTGATCTGCGGCTGCTCGACCACCTTGGCAAGCAGTTCGACGAACCAGTCCCGCAAGGCCGCGGCAGTGGCAGGTGTGTAGACCGCCGCGTTGACGCTGACGGCACCGGTGAGACCGCCGGGCAACTCACCGAGCCACAACCCGATCTCCTCGGTCACCGATCGGTGAAAGACGTCGATGCGTGAATGCTCCAGATTGCCCCATCGGGTGGGCCGCTCGCGCATGTCCTGGAACGAGAACGACGCCTGGTACAGACCGGCAGCGGTTGAGCGTTCGGTGATCTCGGGCAGCGTCGACAGCAACTCGAAGGGGACATCCTGGTTGGACAAGGCGGCCAGAACCTCGGCCTTCAACAGGCGGGCTGCGTCGTCGAATCGCGACTCGGCCACCACCTTCAGTGGCAGTGGCAGCAGGTTATTGAAGAAGCCCACCAGGTGCTCGAGTTCGGCACTGCTGCGACCGCGCACCGGCATGCCGATCACGACCTCGCGCGACGCGCTGAGCTTGCCGAGCATCGCGGCGTACACCGTCAACGCCAGCATGCTCAGGGTCACGTCCATGCCACGCGCACTGGCGTTCATGGCCTTGGTGAGCCTCTCGTCGAGGGCAATCGGGCAGGACTCGCCCTCGCCCACCATGCCGGGTCGACGAGCAGCGTCGGTCGGCAGCGACCGAGGAGGAACCATGTTCTCGAAGCGGGTGCGCCAATGCTCGATCTGGCGCTGAGCTGCGGTGCCTTGCAGCCACGAATCCAGTGCTTGCGCATGGTCGAACACCGTGACCGGAAGGATCGGCAACTCGCTCGCGGACTGGCCCGTCTGCAGGGCGTAGAGCGCAGACAGATCGGCATACATCACGTCGAACGACCAGCCGTCCCACACCAGATGGTGCGGCACGAACAGCAGCACGTGCTCGTCGAACTGCAGGCGATACAGACAGGCGTGAAAGAGCGGCGCCTGCGTCAGCTTGAATGGGCGCTCGACCCAGGACTGCATCTCGGCATGCAGGCGTGCCTGGCGTGAGTCTTCTGCGACGGAGGTCAGATCGACGAACGTCAGTTCGGGCAGCGTCTCGGTGCACAGGCGAAGTTCATGCTGACCTTGCTCGTTGGTCGCCAGCTGCGAACGCAACGCCGGCTGACGTTGCACGAATGCGGCGAACGCGCGCCGGAACGCTGCGAGGTCGAAAGGGCCGCTCAGCCGATGAGCCGATGGCGTGTTGTAAATGGTGTTGTCTGGGTAGAGCTCATCGATGAACCGGATGCGCTCCTGCATCGGCGTGAGTCGAGCGCTGTGACGCGCGGCGTCGTGCGCGATGGGCATTGGGGCGTCGGGCGGCGCATCCGCTTCGCGTGCGTCGTCGATCACCTGTGCCAGACGACGCACGGTGGGCGCCTCGAACACCTGCCTCATCGGCAGGTGGATGCCCAGATCGCGCTGCAGTCGCGAGCTCAGCCGAGCCGCGAGCAGCGAGTGCCCACCGAGAGCGAAGAAGTCGTCGTCGATGCCGATCCCGGGAAGCTTCAGAACCTCTTCCATCACACCGAGCACGCGGCGCTGGGTGTCATTGGAGGGCGTCGCGCGATGAGGCTTGACGACTTGCGAGATCTGCGGAGCAGGCAGCGCCCTGCGATCGACCTTGCCGTTCGGAAGACGCGGCATCGCCGGCAACGCCACGATGTGCTGAGGCAGCATGTAGTCGGGCAAGCGGCGGGCGAGATGAGTCCGCAACGCGGATTCATCGACCAGACCTCCTGCAGCGGGTACGACATAGGCAATGAGTCGGGCGTCGCCTGCTGCATCGTCGCGGATCGTCGCGACGACTTCAGCCACCGACGCATGCGCTGCCAGGGCGGTCTCGATCTCGCCGAGTTCGATCCGGTATCCGCGCAGCTTGACCTGCGAGTCCAGCCGACCCAGGTGTTCCAGCAGTCCGTCGCTGCGCCAGCGGCCGCGGTCACCGGTGCGGAACATCAGCCCGTGGCCGCTGAAGGTGTCGGGCACGAAGCGCTCTGCGGTGAGTTCAGGGCGACCGAGGTAGCCGAGCGCCACGCCGCGCCCCCCAATGAACAGTTCACCCGGAACTCCCTGCGGACAGGGTTGGCCCTGTTCGTCGAGCACCCACACGGACGTGTGCGCCACCGGTCTGCCGATGGAGACGCCACGTTCGGAAAGCTCTGCAGCGTCGGCACGCCAGGCGGTCGACCAGATCGTCGTCTCGGTGGGGCCGTAGAGGTTCCACACCTCAGCTCCCGTGGCCAGCAGATCGCGAGCCAGTGCAGCGGGCAGGCTCT
>JAIXRN010000019.1 GCA_027485165.1 Rubrivivax sp. | reverse complement strand
TCTATGTGAATCCGCGGCGCAGGTCCGGTTCCGTGGAAGCCTGGCTCGACTGGATCCGCGGACCCGAAGGCCAGTCGATGGTCTCCACGCTCGGCTGCTATCCGCTCGCCCCGGCCCCGGTGTCGCCTTGAACCCCTCCGTGCGCTTTCCAATCCGGGTTCTTCCGGTGACCTTCCCCGCTTCGTGACAAAGGGCGAACCCAATCCCGGCGTCGGCCTTCCCGCCGGCAGCTCCCGGTTCCAGCGGATCCTGGAGGCCTGGGCCGAATGGTCCATTGCGGCCTCGGCGGCGCTGGTGGGGTTGATGGTTTTACTGGTCTTCGGATTCGTCCTGGCCGAAGCCGTACCCGTCCTGACCGGTCGGGAGACTTCCGCCATGGACGCCGGGATCCTCGGGCCCGACGACATCGACAAGGCCACTCCGGAACGCATCCGCGCCTTCCTCGGGCTGACCCCGGAGGACTTCCGCTCCAAGGACCGCGAGACGCTGCGGCTCCTGATGGAGGTTCGGGCGGAGGTGCTCGCCGAGGATCGGCGGGGGGGAGCCGATCCCGAGGCGACCTCGATCCGGCGGTTGTTCCTCCCGTTCCGCTGGGATGGCCACGAGAAGGCGGCCTTCGTCTGGCAACCGGGACCGGTGTCGCCCAAGTACAACCTTGTGCCCCTGATTGTCGGCAGCCTGAAGGTCACGGTCATCGCCCTGCTCGTCGGTGTCCCCATCGCCATCGCCGCCGCCGTCCATGCCTGTCTCCTGAGGGTTCGCGGGACGCCCTCGTGGGTGCGTGCCGCGGTCGAGCAGGTCTCGGCGGTGCCCGGGGTGGTCCTCGGGACGGTGGCCGTGCTCGCGGTTGCGCCCGTCGTCGCCGCCCTGACCGGAACGCCGTTTCTCCTCAACGTGTCGGTGGCCGGGATCGCGCTCGGCATGGCCCTGGTTCCGCACGTCTTTTCCCTGACCGTCGATTCCCTGGAGGGTGTGCCCAAGGACCTCACCCGGACCGCCCTCGCATTGGGGGCGACTCCGTGGCAGGCGGCGTGGCGGGTTGCCCTGCCCGCCGCCTCTCCCGGGATCTTCGCCGCCGTGCTCCTGGCCTTTGGCCGTGCGCTTGGGGAGACCATGATCGTCCTCATCGCCAGCGGAAACGCACCGATGCTCGGATGGAGTCCATGGATCCCGGCTCGGACCCTCACGGCGACCGTCGCCGCCGAACTGGGTGAAACCGCATTCCATGGTCAGCATTTCCGGATGCTTTTCGTGGTCGGGTCCCTCCTGTTCGCCCTCTCGCTCGGGGTGAATCTCCTCGCCGCCCTGGTCTTCGGTCGTTTCGGCACCGCGGAGGAGGGACGTCGATGATGGAATTCCAGTCATCGCGTCTGGCGACGTGGACGACCGGGTTGGCCCTCTGGGGGATCCTCCTGCTTTTGGCGGCCGTCCTCCTCCTGTGCTCCGTCGAGGGCGCTGGCACGCTCTGGCGGTGGGCCGCCGATGGGGCCGCGGCGGGTCCGGTGGCGGACCTGCCGCGCGGCGGGTTGGCCTCGCTGGTGCTTGGTACCGTCCGGCGGGTCTTCCTGATGACCCTGATGGTCCTCCCGCTGGGCGTGGCCACTGCCGTGTATCTTTCGGAGTATTCCCGGCCGCGGTCCTGGGCCACGCGGTTCCTCAGGCTGGCGATCACCCAATTGGCCGGCGTCCCGAGCATCGTGCTGGGACTCTTCGGACTCGGCTTCCTGGTCGGCACGTTGGGACAGAACCTCGATCTGGCGCTGGGAGATGGCCCGAGGTTCGGGCGACCCGGCCTCTTCTGGTCGGCCGCGGTCATGGCGCTCCTGACCCTTCCGGTGGTGATTGTCTCGACCGAGGAGGCCCTGCGTTCGGTTCCGTCCGGCAGCCGTGAGGTTGCCATGGCGCTCGGGGCCACCCGGTTCCAGGTGGTCTGCCGCATCGCGATTCCCCATGCGGCACCCGGGATTCTCACCGGGCTGCTCCTCGCGGTGGGCCGGGCGGCGGGCGAGGTCGCCCCCATCCTCCTGACCGGGGCGGCCTATTCCACCGATGCCGCCGATGGCGGGCTCTGGAGCCGGTTCATGGACCTCGCCTACCATGTCTTCTTCCTCGCCACCCAGGCGCCCGACCCGGAACGGGCACGGCCCATACTCGGGGCGTTGTCGCTCCTCCTGCTCATCCTCACCCTTACGATGAACCTCCTCGCGGCGGTGGTCCGGAACCGGATCCGCCGGCCTGGAATCGCCTTCAACTGACATGGTTTCCGCAGAACCAGCCCCGACCGCCATCGAGACCCGTTCCCTCGGCGTCACCTACGGACCGGTCGTCGCCGTGGACGGCATCACCTTCGCGATTCCGGAACGCCGGGTCACGGCCCTGATCGGTCCCAGCGGATGCGGCAAGACCACGCTGCTCCGATGCTTCAACCGGTTGAACGACCTGGTTCCCGGATCAAAGGTCACCGGGAGCTGCCGCGTCGGCGGCACCGAGGTCCTCGACCCGCACCTCGACGTCACGATGCTTCGCCGTCGCGTGGGCATGGTCTTCCAGAAGCCGAACCCGTTTCCCATGTCGGTGTACGAGAACGTCGCGTTCGGCCTGCGCATCGCAGGGATCCGATCCGGAACCGAGCTCGACGGCCGTGTCGAGTCCGCCTTGCGACGGTCCGCGCTGTGGGAAGAGGTCCACGACCGTCTCCGGTCCGCGGCCGCGGAGCTTTCCGGCGGCCAACAGCAGCGGCTTTGCATCGCCCGCGCCATCGCCGTGCAGCCGTCCATCCTGCTGATGGACGAGCCGGCCAGCGCCTTGGATCCGGTGTCGACCGGCCGGATCGAGGACCTGATCCGGGAGCTGCGCCGCGACCACACGCTGGTGATCGTGACCCACAACATGCAGCAGGCCGCCCGGATCTCGGACTTCACCGCCTTCCTCCACCAAGGTCGGCTCGTGGAGATGGACCGCACCGGTCGGATCTTCTCCGGGCCGTCGGACCGCCGGACCGAGGACTACGTCACCGGCCGATTCGGTTGAGCCGCCGTTCGGTTGCCGGAATGGGGCGGAAGCGGATCCGATCGGTTCAGATCTCGATGGCGTCGTGGTCCCCGATGGCGCCCAATGGGTCCCGGTGACGCCACTTGCCCCAGACATCGCCGCACTCAAGGACCTCCTGCTTCGGATGGCCAGCCTCTCGGAGGGAATGGTGCAGCGTTCCGTCCGCGCCCTCGTCGAACGGGACGACGAGTTGGCCCGTTCCGCCATGGCGGAGGACGACCGCCTCGACCAGTTGGAGAAGGAGATCGACGAGGCGTCCATGAACCTCCTCACCAAGGCGCCGCTCGCGGGCCAGCTCCGGTTGATCATCGTGGTCCTGAAGATCACCCGGGACCTCGAGCGGATCGGCGACGAATCGACGACCATCGCGCGGCGGGCGATCGAACTGGGACGCGAGCCGCAGCTCAAGCCCTACATGGACATCCCCCGGATGACCGAGCTGGCGACGGCGATGCTCCGGGAGGCGTTGGACGCGTTCGTGCTCGGCGACACCGCGCTCGCCCGGGAGATCATCCCCCGGGACAAGGAGGTGGACGCCCTGAACCGCCAGCTCCATCGGGAACTGGCCAGCTACATGATCGAGGCGCCCGC
>JAIXRN010000052.1 GCA_027485165.1 Rubrivivax sp. | reverse complement strand
GGCCGCTCCAAGCGACGTGCAGCCTGGTCGCGAGCGCCTTGACGGCCGCAAGGCCGGCTCAAGTATCACGCTGGAACCCCCGCTCGGCGGGGGCACGGGGGTGCGAAACGGACGGGCCCAAAGGCCCAGAGCGGCCGAAGGCCGCTCTGGGCCGTTTGTTGCCGGTCACTGCGGAAGGCGAAAGACCGCTGCTCCCGAGCCGCTCAATCCTTCGCCGCCGCCTTCGGCTTCAGGTGCTTGCGCAGGAACTGCTCCATCGCGCCGTAGAACTCGAACTGGTTCTCTTCGTTGCGGAAGCCATGCCCTTCGTTGTCCTTCACCATGTAGGGCACGTCCACGCCGCGGGCTTTCAGCGCAGCCACCATCTGGTCGCTTTCGGCCTTGTTCACGCGCGGGTCCCGCGCACCCTGCACCACCATCAGCGGGGTCTTGATCTTGTCGGCGTTCAGCGCGGGTGACGTACGCGTCAGGCGTTCCTTGTCACGCTCGGGGTCGCCCACCATTTCCTTGAACTTGGGCAGGAAGGGCTTCCAGTAGGGCGGGATGGTGTTCATGAAGGTGAACAGGTTGCTCACGCCGACGTAGTTCACCGCTGCGGCATACAACTCGGGCGTGAAGGCCACGCCGGCCAGCGTGGCGTAGCCGCCGTAGCTGGCGCCGTAGATGCCCACGCGCTTGGGGTCGGCAATGCCTTGCGCCACCAGCCAGTTCACGCCGTCGGTGATGTCGTCCTGCATCTTCAGGCCCCACTGGCCGAAGCTGGCTTCCCAGAACTGCCGGCCATAGCCGGTGGAGCCGCGGAAGTTCATCTGCAGCACGCAGTAGCCGCGGTTGGCCAAGAACTGCACTTCGGGGTTGTAGCCCCACATGTCGCGCGCCCAGGGCCCGCCGTGCGGGTTGACGACGCAGGGCAGGCTGCTGGGTTCGCGGCCCACGGGCAGGGTGAGGTAGCCGTGGATCGTCAGCCCGTCGCGGCTCTTGTAGCTGATGGGCTTCATCGGTGCCATCTGCGCCGGGTCGATCTTCGGGTTGATCTCGGCCAGCAGGCTGATGCTGTCAGTCTTCACGTCGTAGATGTAGCGCCCGCCGGGCGTACGGTCGCTGCTGGCCGCGACGATGAACTTGTCCTCGGCCTGGGTGCCGCTTTGCAGCGTCACGTCCATGCCTGGCACCTTGGCGGCGATGCGTTGATACAGCTTCTCGGTCGCAGGGTCGAAGAACTTGCGTTCCAGCTTGGCCGTCACGACGCTGGCATCGGTCAGCTTCTTCTGTTTGCGCGACCAGGTCACGCCACCCAGGTCGACATCGGGGTGCACGAAAACCACGGTCTCGGCGTCGGGCCGCGCCGGGTCGATGGTGACCAGGGCTTTCTTGTCGCGGCCGCGGTTGCTGATGGCATACAGGCGCCGGTTGTCGGCCGTGAACACCGGCACCTCGACCTCGGTCTTGTAGTCGGTGGTGATGATGGGCTTGAATTCGCTTTTCTCGTCAGCCCGGTACAGCACCACGCTGTTCAGGCCTTCACTGCGGAAGGCCAGGCGCAGCCGGCCGGCGTGGTCGGTGCCCCAGGCGATGATGTCGCCGGGGTTTTTCGCCACCATGGTTTCAGCGCCGGTGCGCAGGTCGATGCGCACGACGTCGAAGACCTGCGGGTCGCGCCGGTTGTGGCTGACCAGGATGTGGTGCGGATCGTCGGGCAGCGCGTCCAGGATCTCGGCACGCACGTTGTCGCCAGGGGTCAGGTCGGTGACCTTGCCCGTGGCCACGTCGACCGAAACGACGTGGAAGTTCTCGTCGCCGCCGAAGTCCTTCACGTACAGGATGCGGTTGCTGCCCTTCCAGGAATAGATGCTGATGTCGCGCGCGGTCTCGGCCGTCAGCCTGCGCGGCTGGCCCACGGGCTGGCTGCCGTTCAGGGCCTGCACGAACACGTTCAGCCGTCGCGGGGCGCCATCCACCGACACCGGCTGCATGAAGCCCAGGGTCTTGCCGTCTTCGCTCAGGCGGAAGTAGGCCTTCTCGGGGTTCGAAAAGAAATCGCGCAGGGGCAGCTCGGGCGGTGCCGCAGGCTTGGCCCCACCGGCCAGGGGCTGGGCTTGGGCCGGCAGCGGCAGTGCAAAGGCCACGCTGATGGCGCCCGCCACCAGGGCCAGGCTGACGGAAAGGGTGGAACGACGGTGCAACAGCATGGCGGAGCCTTCGTGATGTGACGCGATGCGGGAGTGTCAGCCTTGGCCTGGTCCACAGACCTTACCCGCCCGACGAACTGCAGTGCGGGCTGGACGAGCGGCGGGCTCGGCGTCGGGAACGGCGGCCAGCGGGATGGCGGCAGGGCCACCCACGCGCGAAGCCGGGGCACTGAAGGGGTGGGCCGGGCCAGCCGCTGCCGCGGCGCGCGCCCGCCACTGGCCCGGGGTGCAGCCCAGGCGCTGGCGGAAAAAGCGCGTGAAGTAGCCAGCTTCGCAAAAGCCCAGGTCGAGTGCGATTTCGGCCACTGTCATCACCGTGTAGGCCAAGTCGCGCTGCGCTTCCAGCAGCAGTCGCTGGTGGAGGACCGCCGACGCACGATGCCCCAGCACCTGCTGGCAGGTACGGTTCAGCTGCGTGGGCGTGATGCCCAGCTGCCGCGCCAGCGCCGCCACCGTGGGCTGCTGGCGGTACTGCGCGTCCACCAGCGCGCGCAGGCCCTGCACGTGCACGACGGCGCGCGGTGGCGCCGCGGCGTTGGCGCCGGCCTGCACGGGCCAGGCCCGCAGCGTGGCCACGGCCAGGCGCAGCAGGGCAGCGTCCAGCGCTGCGCTGCGCAGCAACGCGGGGCCGGCCTGGTGTTCTGCATACAGGCCCTGGGCAGCTGCCAGCAGGTCACGCGTGGCGCCCAGGAGCCGCGCCGGCCTGGGCAGGGCCAGGCCGCGTGGGGTGGCCAGCAGGCCGGCCAGGGCGGCGTCGTGCGCGCACAGGCCGCGCCAGTGCGCTTCGGCCAGGGTGAAAACCCAGCCGTCCACGTCGTCGGTGAAACGAAAGCCGTGCGCGGCCAGCGCCGGCACCGCCACCAGGGCCGGGCCAGCCAGCGCCAGGGGCTGGCCGTCCAGCTGCGCCAGCACCCGGCCACGCCGCACCACCAGCAGCTGGCACAGGCTTTCGTGTCGGTGCGGGCGGATTTCCCAGCCGTGCAGCCGGCTGCGCGCGGCGATGGACTCGGCATGCACGGCTTCGAACACCGGGCTGCGCTGGGCTTCGCCATACAGGGCGTAAGCCGGCATGCGCGGTGGGCCGGCGGCGCGGGCAGTGGACGTCAGCGGCGAAGGCGGCGAAGGCGGCGAAGGCGGCGAAGGCGGCGAAGACAGCAAAGGTAGGGCCTGAAGCGAAGGGCGCATGTTCGAATTGTTCACCCCGCCAGCGCTTTCGTCCATTGAAGGCGCAGCCTGGCCCGCCTACCCTCGCGGCCTTGGCCCACCAGGAGACACCGCATGCGTACCCAAGTCGCCATCGTCGGCGCCGGCCCGGCCGGCCTGCTGCTGGGCGCCCTGCTGCACCGGCACGGCGTGGACAACGTCATCGTCGAACAGCGCAGCCCTGACTACGTGCTGGGCCGCATCCGCGCCGGCGTGCTGGAACAGGTGACGGTGGGCCTGCTGGAAGAAGCCGGCGTGGCCGCGCGTCTGCATGCCGAAGGGCTGCCGCACAGCGGCTTCGACATGTGCTTTGCCGGCCAGCGCCAGCGCATCGACCTGCAGCGCCTGGTGGGCAAGCACGTCACCGTCTACGGCCAGACCGAGGTGACGCGCGACCTGATGGACCACCGCACCGCCATCGGCCGCCAGACGGTGTACGACGCGCAGGACGTGGCCGTGCACGGCTTCGATAGCGCACACCCCAGCGTCACCTGGCGCGAGGGCGGTGTGGCGCATGAACTGCAGGCCGACTTCATCGTCGGCTGCGACGGCTTCCACGGCGTGTGCCGCGCCAGCGTGCCGGCGGGCGCCATCCAGACGTTCGAAAAGGTCTACCCCTTTGGCTGGCTGGGCGTGCTGGCCGACGTGCCGCCCGTGGCGCACGAGCTGATCTACGGCAACACCGAACGCGGCTTCATGCTGGCCAGCATGCGCAGCGCCACGCGCAGCCGCTACTACGTGCAGTGCAGCCTGGACGACAAGGTCGAGAACTGGTCTGACGACGCCTTCTGGGACGAATTCCGCCGCCGCCTGCCGGCCGATGACGCCGCCCGGCTGGTGACCGGCCCCAGCATCGAAAAAAGCATCGCGCCGCTGCGCAGCTTCGTGGCCGAGCCCATGCGCTTCGGCCGGCTGTTCCTGGCCGGCGACGCCGCGCACATCGTGCCGCCCACGGGGGCCAAGGGCCTGAATCTGGCGGCTGGCGACGTGGGCCTGCTATCGCGCGCGCTGGCCGAGTTCTACGCCAGCAGCGGGCCTGCGCGCAGCGCCGGCATCGACAGCTACAGCCAGCGCGCGCTGGCCCGGGTGTGGAAGGCCGAACGCTTCAGCTGGTGGTTCACGTCGCTGATGCACCAGTTCCCCGAAAACGGCGCCTTCGGCGCGCGCATGCAGCTGGCCGAACTGGACTATCTGTTCACTTCAGATGCGGCCCAGCGCGTGGTGGCCGAAAACTACGTGGGGCTGCCGCTGGCGGCCTGAAGGCATGAAGGCCTGATGGCAGCAGCTGCGCCGCTGGCGGGCTGCCATCAGCGGCTGCGCACCAGCCGCCGCCGCGAAGCCCGTGCATGCGGCACCCACTTCAGCTGCTGCCAGCGCCGCCACATCAGGATGCCACGCAGCCATTCGTCGGCGGCATAGGCCAGCCACACGCCCGGCAGGCCCCAGCCCAAGTGCAGGCCCAGGAACCAGCTGCCGCCGCCCAGCACCACGGCCATCGACAAGGCACCGGCCAGCACCGGGTAACGCGCGTCACCTGCCGCGCGCAGGCCGTTGATCACCACCAGGTTGAAGGTGCGGCCAGGTTCCAGCAGCACCGTCCACCACAGCAACGTGCAGGCGGCGCCGACGATCTGCGCGTCCTGTGTGAAGCCGCGCATCAGCCAGGCCCCGGCCAGCGCTGCCGCCATGGCCACCCCCAAGCTGACCAGCAGGCCCCGCGCCAGCGCACGCCGCACCAGCCGGTGCGCCGCGTGCAGCTGCCCGGCACCGATGAGGTGGCCCACCACCGTTTCCACCGACAGGCCCGTGGCCAGCCCGAACAGCAGCACCAGGTGGATGACCTGCATCGCATAGGCATGCGTGGCCAGGGCCTGCGCACCCAGGCTGCCGGCCACGCCCACGCTGACCATGAAGGCCAGTCGGTAGATGATGTTCTCGGCCGCCCCCGGCAGGCCGATGTGGGCCACGGCCGCCAGTTCACGCGGGCGCAGCTGCCACCAGTCGGCCGCCCGCGGCACCAGGCCCAGCCGGCGGCGCCACAGCCACAGGTGCAGCACCAGGCCCAGCGCACGCGACAGCAGCAGGGCCAGCGCAAAGCCCGGCAAGCCCAAGGCTGGCAGGCTGATGGCGGGCAGGCCCAACGCCTGCAGGGGGCCCCAGCCCAGCATCAGCGGCACGCACAGCAGCAGCAGGGTGCCCTGCATGGCCACCGTCACGGCCAGTGCGTCGCGCGCGTGCAGGTGGGCGCGCATGACGCTGCCCATGCTGGCGTTCCAGGCGTCCAGCAGCATCAGCGGCGCCAGCGCCTGCAGCAGTGGCAGGGCCAGGGGCAGCACCTCGGGCGGGGCGTTCATCAGCCGCAGCAACGGGGCCGCGCCCAGCAGCGCGGCCAGCGCCGTGAGCGCACCGATCCAGCTGCTGGCGCCCAGCGAAGCACGCGCCACGGCGTCGGCCGCCGCACGCTGCCCGCCCCCCAGGTTCTGTGCCAGCACCACGCCGACGCCAGCGCCGATGATGCGGAACAGCAGGAACAGCGTCGCCGCCACGTGGTTGGCCAGCGCGAAGGCCGCGCCCGCGGTGTCGGAGATGCGCGCGGCCAGCAGGGTGCCGGCCACGCCCACGCCGATGCCCAGCAGCAGTTCCAGGAACAGCGGCCAGGCCAGGGCGAACAGGCGCGGCGGGGCGGGGCGGGCAGGGCGCATTCCAGATGAAGTCTAGGGGCGCGGCATGGGCTGGCTGCCCCGCGATGCAGGCCTCAGAATGGCGTGCAGGGCTGGCATCGCACCGGCCACCGTCGCCACAAAATGAACCAGGGAGTCAGCCTCACCGTGCGCCTTTCGCTTGTGCTGGCCCTGTGGGGCGGGGTGTGTACGGCGGCCTCTGCACAGGCCACCGCCGCTGCGTCGCCGCCCGGCGCAGAAACCTTCTTCCGCCAGCCGGCTGTCATCACTGCCCAGCTGTCGCCCAGCGGCCAGCGGCTGGCCTTCAGCGCGGCTGTCGGGCCTGCTGCGCGCGTCGGCGTGTTCGTGCTTGACCTGCAGAGCGCCGAGCTCAAGGCCACACGGGCCGCGCAGTTCTCGGACGCCGACGTGCCCAGCTTCGACTGGGTGGACGATGAGCGCATCGTCTTCAGCGTCGTCGACCTGCAGTCCGGCAGCGGCGAGGACTACCGCACCGCACCCGGCCTCTTTGCCGCCCGGTACGACGGCAGCGAGCTGCGCACGCTGATCGAACGCGAGGGCCGCAGCTTCATCCAGAGCGGGGACATCCGCAGCCGCAGCCTGCACTGGAACCACATGCTGCTGCACGTGCCCGTGGCCAGCGAAGACAAACGCGGCGCGCGGGC
Organism: Rubrivivax sp.; assembly: GCA_027485165.1. Lineage (GTDB taxonomy): Bacteria > Pseudomonadota > Gammaproteobacteria > Burkholderiales > Burkholderiaceae_C > Rubrivivax. The sequence goes on along the minus strand of JAIXRN010000052.1, from coordinate 190,650 downwards.
CGACGAGATCATCGTTGGCGAACTCAGCGGCGGCGGCAACGAAATCAGCAGCATCAAGCCGCTGTGGCTGAACACCCGCACTGGCGCGACGCGCCTGTTCACGACCCACAACCGCCCGGGCAACCCGGTGCGCTGGTGGTTCACGCCGCAAGGCGAACCGCGGCTGATCCTCACGCGCGAGAAGGACCGGCTGGCCTACCACTGGTTCACGCCGGACGGCAGCGGCGACGGCCGCTGGCAGCAGATCGCAGAGGGCACGATGCTGGATCCACCGCCGGCACCGGCCTGGGTGGGGACGGACACGCTGTACCTGGAGCGGGCGCTTGGCCCGACCGGCGAAACCAGCATCGTGCCCTTCGACTTTGCCAAGGGCAGACCGTCCGACGTTCCCTTGGTGCGCACACCGGGCTTTGATTTCGAGGGTGGGTACATCAGCAGCCGTGAAGGCCGGCTGCTGGGCGTGCGTGTCGAGGTCGACGCCGAGGAGACGATCTGGTTCGACCCGGGCCGCAAGGCGCTGCAGGAGCGCGTGAACCGCGCCTTGCCGGGGCGCATCAACCGCATGAGCTGCCGCCGCTGCGATGCCGACGATGCTGTGGTGCTGGTGCGCAGCTACACCGACATCGACCCCGGGCAGCTGCTGCTGTACAGCCAGGCCAGCGGAAAGTGGCGGCGCCTGAGCTTGATCAAGCCCGGCATCGACCCGGCAGGCATGGCACGCACCGACATGCAGCGCATCCAGGCCCGGGATGGGCGCGATCTGCCCGTGTGGATCACGGGCCAGCGCAAGAGTGCCGACGGCAAGCCCCTGGCCCAGCCCGCCATCGTGCTGGTGCATGGCGGCCCCTGGGTGCGCAACGGCTACTGGCGCTGGGAGCCGATGCGGCAGTTCCTGGCGTCGCGCGGCTACCTCGTCATCGAGCCGGAATTCCGCGGTAGCGCGGGCTACGGCACTCCCCACCTGAGAGCCGGCTTCAAGCAATGGGGCCAGGCCATGCAGGACGACGTGGCCGACGCCCTGCTGTGGGCACAGAAGGCGGGCTGGGCCAGCGACAAGGCCTGCATCGCGGGCGCCAGCTACGGCGGCTACAGCACGCTGATGGGGCTGATCCGGCACCCCGAGCTCTACCGCTGCGGCGCGGCCTGGGTGGCCGTGACCGACCCCTTCCTCTACATCGAGGGCGACTGGTGGGTGCGCGACGACATCAGCGACAGCGGCCGCCGCTACAACCTGAAGGACATGGTGGGCGACCCCAAGGCCGACGAGGCGATGCTGAAGGCCCACTCACCCGTCGAGCAGGCCGCGCTGATCAAGGCACCGCTGCTGCTGGCCTTCGGCGAGGAAGACCGGCGCGTGCCCTTGGCCCACGGCAAGCGGCTGCGCAGCGCGTTGGAAAAAGCCGGCCGTCCGCCCGCGGTATGGGTGACCTACACCGGCGAGGGCCATGGCTGGCGCAAGACCGAAAACCAGATCGACTTCGCGCAGCGGCTCGAGCGCTTCTTCGGGCAGCATCTGCAGCCTTGAGCGGGGGGGGGGGGGAGGGGGCCGCGTTCAGCGCTTCAGCCAGATCTTGCCGGCCAGGGCCGGTACCTGCAGGCGCAAGGGGCCTGGCCCGGCCGTCAAGACACCGCCGTCATCCGCATCGGCCAGCGTGGCCCCGGCCAGGTCGGCTGGCAGGCTAAGCGATAGCTGCCGTGCCTGCAGGGCGTTGTTGACCGCCACCAGCGCCACCTGCCCTTCATGCCGGCGCAGCCAGACGATGACTTCGTCGTCGATGTAGAGCGGTGCTTCGATGCTGCCCCTGCGCAGCACGGCATGCGTGTTGCGCAGTGCGATCAGGCGCTTGAATTCGGCGCGCAGCGCCAGGTCGGGCTTGCCGCCTTCGTCGGGCCAGGGGTAGGTGGCGCGGTTGTAGGGGTCGTCACCGCCGGTGACGCCCACTTCGTCGCCGTAATACACGGTGGGCGCGCCGGGGAATGTCATCTGCCAGAACACGGCCAGCAGCAGGCGCTGCTTGGCGCGTGCGATGACCGCCGGGTCCTGCGTGTCGTCGTGCCAGCCGAAGTGGTGAAGTGCGCGCGCCTGGTCGTGCGTGCTGAGCAGGTTCATCAGCGCGTAGAAGGCTTGCGGTGGATAGGCCTCGCGCATCAGTTCGATGTTGGGGTACAGCGCACGGGCCTTGCCACCGGCCGCATAGTCGAGCACGACGTTGCGGAAGATGTAGTTCATCGTGCTGTCGAACATGTCGCCCAGGAAGTACTTGCTGGCGTCGAACCAGGTCTCGGCCACCGTCAGCGCGTCGGGCCGGTGGGCCTTGATGGCGGCGCGCCATTCGCGCCAGAAGTCGTCGGGCACCCAGGGTGCGACGTCCATGCGCCAGCCAGCCGCGCCGCGGTCCAGCCAGAGCTTCATCACCGCGTCCTTGTCGCGGTAGAAGAAGTCGCGCACCGCGGGGCTGTTCTTGTCCAGTTCGGGCAGGTCGGTCACGCCGACCCAGCCGCGGTACTGCTTGTCGGGGTCTTTCTCGTCGGGCTTGAAGCTGTACCAGCTGGCGTAGGGCGATGCCGGGTCGATGCGGCCCTGGTTGAACGCGCCGCGCGTGGCAAAGTTGCCGTAGCGGTTGAAGTAGACGCTGTCGCTGCCGGTGTGGTTCAGGCTGGTGTCGGGGATGACACGGATGCCGCGCCGGGCGGCTTCCCGCGTCAGGCGTTCGAAGTCTTCGTTGGTGCCGAAAGCCGGGTCGATGACGCGGTAGTCGGCGGTGTCGTACTTGTGGTTGCTGCCGGCCTGGAAGACCGGGGTCATGTAGATCGTGTTGGCGCCCAGCTCGCGGATGTCGTCCAGCTTGTCGACTAGGCCGGCCAGGTCGCCACCGAAGAAGTCGTTGTTGAAGTGGGCGTCGCCGCCGTCACCGGTGCCGGGCTTGAAGGGCCGCTCGGTCCAGGCCTTGTGGACTTCAACCCCGACGTTGCGGTAGCGCGTGACGCCAGGCTTGGGGTCGTTGCGCTTGTCGCCGTTGCGGAAGCGTTCGGGGAAGACGTAGTAATAAACGATGTCGGGCGCCCAGTCCGGCACCTTGAAATCCGGCGCGTAGACGGTCTGGCGGAAGCGGCGAATCGTCTTCGCGCTCGCGGGCATCTCGGCCACGGCGGCACTGCCACCACTGCCTTTCTCGCGCGTCCAGAACACGGCGTCGCTGTTGTTCTGCAGCACGAAGCGGCGGCCGTCGATCAGCGCTTCGAACCAGTAGCCGTAGACGGCCATGTCGGCAAATCGGTGGCTGGCGGTGAAGCGCGTTCGTACGCCCATCAAACCGGGCTGCATGGGCAGGCGTGCCACTTCGGTGTAGTCCAGCACTTCCTGGTTGCCTTCCAGGCGGCGCTTTTCGATCACCAGCGTCAGCCGCTGCACGCCCGGCGCGGCGGTGACGGTGAAGCTGACGTCGCTGCCGGCCTTTACGGCGCCGAAGGGTTGCTTGTGGCGTGCAGCGCGCGAATCGAACTGAAGGCTCAGCGCCACCGGGTCCTGCACGGCGCGGGCGTTGGGGTCGGCAAAGGTCTTGGGGCCCAGGGTGAGCACGGGGCGCGCCCGCCGGTCTTCGGCGCTTTGCGGGAAGGCCAGGCGCAGCGTGTGTTCGCCATCAAAGTCGAAGGCGAAATTGGCCTTGTCATCAGCGCTGGCGCCAAAGGTGCTGGTGTCCTTCCAGCCGGCGTCGGCCACCTTGAATTCATGCCGGCCCTGGGCCTTCAGGTTCAGGTAATAGGCGTCGCAGCTGTACTGGAAGGCGAAGTCGTCCAGCGCCGCCCAGTTGTTGATCGTGCCGCGCAGGAAGAGCACGGTATCGCCCAAGGGCGCGGGGGCGGGGCAGGCTTCGATCTGCAGCTCGGGCGTCTTGTCTTGCGTCATGCGCAGGCTCATGCGGTAGGTGCCGCTGAAGCGGCGCTTGATCTCGGGGCCGCGCAGCGTCAGTGCGCTGCCGGCCCCTTGGCCGAAGTCGGCGTCGGCGCTCCAGCCTTCGTCGGCCAGCTTGAAGGCGTGTTCGCCTTGCAGGCGCGTGACCAGCTCCCAGCGGTGGCAGGCCCAGGTGAACTTCTGCGTTTCCACCGCGTTCCAGCTGTTGAAGGTGCCGCGCAGGTAGAGGCTGCGGCCTTGCAGCGGGTCGGGGCGGCAGGCCTCGGCCGCCGTGGCGCCCAGGCTGGCGCTCATCAGGGCCAGCGCCAGACACAACGCACGCATCACTGCACCCGCTTGTAGGCGCTGTAGCCGCCGCCCGGGCTGGCCTCGGGCTTCAGCACCAGAAAGCCGCCGGGCGGCAGCGTCACATGCAGCAGCCCCACCTGGATGGGCAGCTTCACCTGCCCGTCCAGCGACACCAGGTTCCAGTTGTTCATCAGCTTGCTGTTGCCCACGAGCACGCTCTCGGTGACCGGCTGCTCGCTGGGGTTGGCGATCACGACAATGGTGTCCAGCGCGCGGTCGGTGTGGCGTTCGAAGGCCAGCAGCTTGTGCGCGCTGATGGGGCGGTAATCGCCCACGCGCAGCGCGCGGTGGGCCTTGCGCAAGGCCACGAGCTGCTTCGTCCACGCCAGCTCGGGGTGGCCCTGGTCCACCCGATCCCAGCGCATCGGACCGCGCATCTCGGGGTCTTGTTCGCCCGTCATGCCGACCTCGCTGCCGTAGTAGAGGTTGGGCGAGCCCGGCAGCGCGAACTGCAGCACTTGCGCCAGGCGGCGGCGCTGCGTGTCGGGCAGCGTGCTGGCCAGGCGCGGCGTGTCGTGGTTGTCCAGCATGATCCAGCTCTTGAGCAGGCCGCCGGGCGGTGAGTCGGCCATCATGCGGTCGATCATCTTCTGCGCCAGCGGCACCTCCAGCCGGCCCTGTGCGGTGCGAACGATGATCTCGCGCAGCGTGAAGTTCATCGCGCCGTCCACCGCGGGTATCCAGTCCTTCGGGTAGTTGGCGATCTCGCCCACCACCAGCGAGCCGGGTTTTTCGGCATGCGCCGCGCGCGTGAGTTCGTTCAGGAACTGGAAGCCGATATCGACGGCCACGTCGAGCCGCCAGCCGTCGACGCCGTCGCGCAGGTAGCTGCGCACCACGGAATCTTTCGCGCCATAGACATGGTCGCGCACGGCCTTGTTCTCCAGATTGATCTCAGGCAGGTTCTCGGCCAGCCACCAGGTGCGCGTGCCGCTCTGGTACTGCGGGCCGAAGTAGAACCAATCCCGCCATTTCGACTGCGGGTTGGCCAGCGCGTCCTGGAAGATGGGCGCGTTGCGGCCCATGTGGTTGAACACGCCGTCCAGCACCAGCTTCATGCCGCGCGCGTGCACGTTCTTCGCCAGCGCCTTCACGTCTTCGCGCGTGCCGAACTCGGGGCTGACGGCGTTGTAGTCGAAGGCGTCGTATTTGTGGTTGGTGTAGGCCAGGTGGATCGGGTTGAGGTAGAGCACGTCGGCGCCGAGCGCCTGGACATGGTCGAGCTGGGTCGCCAGGCTGGCGAGGTCACCGCCCCAGAACTCGATCTCGTGGCTCCACAGGCGCGCGCTGTCGACGTAGCTGCCGCGCTTGGGGCTTTCGTCCCAGCGGCGCAGCAGCTTGGGCGCAGGGTAGAGGTGGCGCTTGGCCTCCAGATTGGCCGCTGGCACGAAGCGGTCGGGCAGCACCTGGTAGACGATGGCGCCGTTGCGCCAGTCTTTCTCGCGCGCCTCGTACACGCCCTTCAAGGCTTCGTCGGCGGGGTTGCCGGCGGGGGTGTTCACGCCGGTGGCGAAGCTGGCGGCGTGGGCCATGTTGAAACCGGCCGATAACGTCGACATTAACGCCAACATGCGCGCAGCCACAAGCCAATGAGTCTTCATCCTTTGACGCCTCCAGCCGTCAGCCCACTGACGATCCAGCGCTGCGCCAGCAGAAACACCAGCGTGATGGGCAGGCCGCTCAGCACCGCCGCCGCGGCGAAGTCGCCCCACAGGTACTTCTGTTCATACAGGTAAAACTTGCTGCCCACCGCCAGCGTCAGGTTCGGCTCTTCGCGCAGCAGGATCGAAGCCACCGGGTATTCGATGATGGTGCCGATGAAGGCCAGCACGAACACCACCATCAGGATCGGCACGGCCATCGGCAGCAGCACATGGCGGAAGGCCTGCCAGTGCGTGGCGCCGTCGACCTTGGCGTTTTCTTCGATCTCCACCGGGATGCTCTCGAAGTAGCCCTTGATCGTCCAGATGTGCATGGCCACGCCGCCCAGATAAGCCACGATGAGCCCGGCGTGCGTCTCGATGCCCAGCCAGGGGATCTTCTGCCCCAGGCCTTCGAAGATGGCGTAGATGGCCACCAGGGCCACGGCCACCGGGAACATCTGCAGCAGCAGCATGCTGTTGAGGATGAGCGTCTTGCGCGCAAACCGCATGCGCGCAAAGGCATAGGCCGCCGTGGTGCTGATGGCCACGATGAGGAAGGCCGAGATCGTGGCGATCTTGATGCTGTTCCACAGCCACAGCAGCACCGGGAAAGGCGGCTGCACCACGGTGCCGTCGGGCTGACCCACGGGGATGCCCAGCGCCAGCTGCCAGTGCTCGAAGCTGATGGTGCTGGGAATCAGGCTGCCGGTGCCGAAGTTGCCCGGCCGCAGGCTGATGCTGACCACGGCCAGCAGCGGGAACAGCGTGACGGCCAGCAGCGCCCACAGCGCAGCGTGGGCGGCGACGACGCGCCAGCGTTGGCTCTTGCCGGTGACGATGGGCATGGGGGCTTACCTTCTCGCTTCCTGGGGTTGCGTCAATCGCAGCTGCAGCAGCGCCATCGCCGCCACGATGAAGAAGATCAGCGTGCTGATGGCCGCGGCCAGGCCGAAGTTCTGGCCGCTGTCGGTGAACGCGATGCGGTAGGTGTAGCTGACCAGGATGTCGGTGGTGCCGGCCGGCAGCTTGGTGTTCAGGAAGTCGGGCCGACCGTCGGTGAGCAGGCTGATGAGCACGAAGTTGTTGAAGTTGAAGGCGAAGGCGCTGATGAGCAGCGGCGTGAGCGGCTTCACGATCAGCGGCACGGTGATCTTGAAGAAGTTAACCAGCGGCGTGGCGCCGGCGATGGCGCTGGCTTCATACAGGTCGCCGGGTATGGCTTTGATGAGGCCCGTGCACAGGATCATGATGTACGGGTAGCCCAGCCAGGTGTTGACGACGAGGATCATCGTCTTGGCCAAGGTGGGGTCGGCGAACCAGGCCGGCCGGATGCCGAACAGCGCGTCCAGGATGGCGTTGATCTCGCCGAAGTTCTGGTTGAACAGGCCCTTCCACACCAGGATGCTGATGAAGCCCGGCACCGCATAGGGCAGGAACAGCAGCGTGCGGTAGAGCGCGCGGCCCTTCAGCGCCGGCCATTCCAGCAGCACCGCCAGCGTCATGCCGATGGCGGTGGAAAACAGCACCGTGAGGCCCGCGAACAGCACCGTCCAGATGAAGATGCTGACGAACGGCCCGCGGAAATCAGCGTCCAGCAACATGCGGCTGTAGTTCGCGAACCCGACGCCCACCGTGAAGCCCGGCTGCACGCGTTCGCCACTGGGGCTCTCGAAAAAGCCGGTGGCCGGGTTGGGCGCGTAGACCGTGCCGCTGGCCAACTGCTTCACCGCGCCACCGGGCTGGGCTTGCCACAGGGCTTCGATGCGGCCGAACTCGCGCAGGCCGGCATAGCGCAGCACCTCGCCCGATCCGTTGCCGCCCGATCCGTCGGCGCCCGGCAGCTGCAACTGCAGCGGCAGCAGCCCGCTGCGCAGGGCGATCACGTCACGCAGGCCCAGCGGCTCGGCCAGGGCGGTGCTGCCTTGTGCAGACAGCGGCACGGGTGCAGCAGCGCTGCCGTCCAGCGGCAGCGGGGGGCTCAGCAGTGCAACACCGGCACTGCCTTCGGCCGGGGCCAGGCGCAGGCGGTAGGCCTTGCCTTCACGGTGCACCGTGTAGCGCCGCGCGCTGGCTTCGTCCACCACGGTCTGGTCCAGCAGGTAGGCTGCAGAACGCTCCTGCGTCAGCAAGTTGCTCGACGAGTAGTTGGTGAAGCCGATCTGGACCGTGTAGAGCAGCGGAAAGGCCACGAACAGCAGCATGCCGGCAACGCCCGGGAATAGGTACTTCCAGGCCACCGACGTGGCCGTGGCGTAGACGACGATGGCCGCCGCACCGAACACCAGCGCACCCATGGCCACCATCGGCTGCCCGGCGGTGTACAGGCCGAAGACGAACCACAGCAGGGCGATGGCGGCCAGCGCGCCGATGCCCGCCTGCAACCAGGGCGTGCGCGCTGGGGCTGCTGCCAGGCTGCGGCTCATCTCGACAACATCCGGGCGGCTGCGCCGTCCAGCGCTTCTTTCGGCGCCTGCCGGCCGCTGGTGATGGCTTCCAGCGCGGCGTCCATGGCCGGGAAGAAGCGGCCCATCTCGGGGATGTTGGGAATGGGCTCGCCCGCGCGCGCGTTGGCCATGGTGGCGACGATGCGCGGGTCGCTGCTCAGTTCGCGGTAGTAGGCCTTGTTGGCCGGCGTGCCCAGGGGCACGTCGGCGCTGATGATCTTCAGGCTCTCGACCTTCAGCAGGTGGTTCTCGATGAATTCGCGCGCCACGTCCTTGATGCGGCTGGGCGCGGTGACCATGCAGCCCAGCACGCCCACGAAGGGCTTGCCCGGGCGGCCGTCAAAGCCTGGAATAGGCGCCACGCCGAAGTCGATGCCGACCTTGCGCACGTTGTCCCAGGCCCAGGGGCCGCTGATCATCATCGCCACCGCGCCACGTGCGAACGAGGCTTCCATTTCAGAATACCGCGCGCCACGCGGCATGCGGCCTTCGCGGATCAGGCGGTCGAGCATCTGCACGCCGCGCAGCGCGCCGGGGTTGTTGATGCCGGTGGTCCTCGGGTCCGGTTCGCCTTGCGCGCTGCGGCCGAAGACCTCGCTGCCTGCACCGGCCAGCAGCGCCCAGCTGAAGAACGACTGGTTGTACGGCCACAGGATGGCGCGCTTGCCCTGCTTTTGCAGCTGGTCGTCCAGCGCCAGCACGTCTTCCCAGCGGGTGGGCGGCGTGCGTACCAGCGCCTTGTTGTAGATCAGGCCCACGGCCTCGATCGACAGCGGATAGCCCCAGGTCTGGCCGCGGTAGCTGAAGGCCTGCCAGGCGGCTTCGTCGATCTCGTCGCGCACGCGCCTGGCCGGGCGCACCGGCACGATCAGGCCCGACTTGGCCCATTCGCCCACGCGGTCGTGCGGCCAGCACATGATGTCCGGGCCCTTGCCCGCGGCGGCCGCGGCCTGGAACTTGTCGGGCGCGCCTTCGGGGTGCTGCACCACCACCTGCACGCCCGATTCGGCGGTGAAGCGGTCGCCCACCTGCTGCAGCCCGTTGTAGCCCTTGTCGCCGTTGATCCACACCAGCAGGCGCAGCGGCTGTGCCACCGCCGTGGCCGTGGCCAGCGCGGCCAGGCCCAGCGCTGCTGCCAGGCGCAGGGGCAGACGCAGAGCCAGATGCGGGCGCCAGCGTGCGTCAGGCCGCATGCGCGTGGGCCTGCGTCGTGCGCATGAACGCGACGCCCTGGGCGTCGAAAAGATAAGTCCGGGTCGGTGGCACCTGCAGCGCCAGCGTGCTGCCAGCGGCAAGCTTCTGGTCGCCAGGCACGGTGCAGGTCAGCACCTCGTCCAGCGCGGGGTGGCTGCAGTAGGCGTGGGTCATGCTGCCCAGGCTTTCGACGAAGGTCACGCGGCATTGCAGGGCGTTGGTGCCGTCGGCAGCGCTGCCCCCGGCCTCCAGGTGTTCGGGGCGCAGGCCCAGCGTCACGACGTCGCCCGCTTTCGCGCGGCTGGCGTCTACCGCGCAGCGCAGTGTCTCGCCGCTGCCGGCCAGCTTCACCAGCGCTTCACCGGCGCTGGCCTGCAGCAGTTCGCCACGCAGGAAGTTCATCGCCGGGCTGCCGATGAAGCCAGCAACGAACAGGTTGGCCGGGTGGTCGTACAGCGCCATCGGCGCACCCACCTGTTCGATGCGGCCGGCCTGCAGCACGACGATGCGGTCGGCCAGCGTCATGGCTTCCACCTGGTCGTGCGTGACGTAGACCATCGTGGTCTTGAATTCCTGGTGCAGCTTGGCGAATTCGTAGCGCATCTTGACGCGCAGCGCGGTGTCCAGGTTCGACAGTGGCTCGTCGAACAGGAAGACCTGCGGCTGGCGCACGATGGCCCGGCCGATGGCCACGCGCTGGCGCTGGCCGCCAGACAGGTCTTTGGGCAGGCGCTGCAGCAGGTGGTCGATGTTCAGGATCTTGGCTGCGCTGTTCACGGCCTGTTCGATCTCGGCCTTGGGCACCTTGGCCAGCTTCAGGCCGAAAGCCATGTTGTCGAACAGGTTCATGTGCGGGTAGAGCGCGTAGCTCTGGAACACCATGGCGATGCCGCGCTCGGCCGGCGGCACGTCGTTGACGACGCGCCCGCCGATCGACAGGGTGCCCTCGGTGATGTCCTCGAGCCCGGCGATGGTGCGCAGCAGGGTGCTCTTGCCGCAACCGCTGGGGCCGACAAAAACCATGAATTCGCCGTCGCGGATGTGCAGGTCGATCCCGCGCAGGATCTTCACTTCGCCGTAGGCCTTGCCGACCCCGGCCAACGTCACATCGGCCACGTGCTTGTCTCCGTGCCGGGCCCTGGGGATGGGCCGGCTTTGTAGAGAATATACAGGCCGGGACCACCCGCATCAATGGCTCTGCAGGCCAATGCTTCGGCGTTTACCCTGAAAAATCAGTCACTTAGACGTTAAGCTAACGATTGGCCTGTAGCATTACTACATATTTTGAGGCGGCTCATGAACCTGAACGAACGGCGCGCCGGGGTCGTGCTGCACCTCACCGCCCTGCCCGGCCCGCACGGCAGCGGCGACCTCGGCGAGCACGCCCACCGCTTCCTGGCCTGGCTGGCCGCGGCCGGCCAGCGGCTCTGGCAGGTGCTGCCGCTGGGGCCGGCCGGGCCGGGGAATTCACCCTATCAAAGCCCTTCGGCCTTTGCTGGCCACCCGCTGCTGGTGGCGTTGGAGCCGCTGGCGGCAGCCGGCTGGCTGGACGCGGCCGCACTGGCCGATGCGCCGCGGCCAGGCCCCCTGCCGGGTGGCAGCCCGGCCCCCGTCGACTTCGCCCGCGTCGGGCCCTGGCGGATGCAGCGCCTGCATGCTGCGGCCGCGGGTTTTGCGGCGCGCGGCACCCGCGCCGAGCGTCAGGCTTTTGCCGCCTGGCGCAGCGCCCAGGCCCACTGGCTGCCCGACTGGGCGCTGTTCGCAGCGCTGAAAGAAGCCCATGGCGGCCTGCCCTGGTGGGCCTGGCCAGGCCCCGACGGCGCGGCGCAGGCCCGGCGTGAACCCGCCGCCCTGCAGGCTGCACGCGCGCAGCATGGCGCGGCCGTGGCGGCGCACGAATTCATCCAGTGGCAGTTCGACGAACAACTGGCCAGACTGCGCGCCGCCGCACAGGCGCAGGGGGTGGCGCTGATGGGCGACCTGCCCATCTTCGTGGCCCACGACAGCGCCGACGTCTGGGCCCGGCCCGACCTGTTCCTGCTGGGCCCGGACCACCAGCCCACGGCGGTGGCCGGCGTGCCGCCCGATGGCTACAGCCCTGAAGGCCAACGCTGGGGCAACCCGCTGTACCACTGGGACCGCATGGCCGCAGACGGCTACGCCTGGTGGCTGGCGCGTGTGCGGCGCGCGCTGGCACTGGCCGACGTGTTCCGCATCGACCACTTCCGCGGCTTTGCCGGGCACTGGGAAATCCCCGCCAGCTGCGCAACGGCCGTGGACGGCCGCTGGGTGAGCGGCCCGGGCGCGGCGCTGTTCGACCGCATCCAGGCTGAACTGGGCCAGCTGCCGATCGTCGCCGAAGACCTGGGCCTGATCACGCCCGACGTGGTGGCGCTGCGCGAACGCTACGGCTGGCCCGGCATGCGCATCGTCTACGAAGGCCTGATGCAGGGCCCGCAGGACTGCGACCACGTCTTTCTGCCGCACCGCCACCAACCCCATGGCCTGGTCTACAGCAGCACGCACGACAGCGACACGGTGGCCGGCTGGTGGGCCGGCGCACCGGCAGCGCAGCGCGCCTTCGCGGCGGCCTACCTGGGCATCGACCCGCAGGCCAGCCCGGCGCAGGCCGCACGGGCGGTGTTGCGGGCCACCAGCACATCGGTGGCCAACCTGGCGCTGGCCCCGCTGCAGGACCTGCTGGGCCTGGGCAGCGAACACCGCATGAACCGCCCCGGCACGGCCGAAGGCAACTGGGGCTGGCGCTTTGACTGGCCGATGCTGGACGGCCCACTGGCGCCGCGCTTACGGCAAATGGCCCAGGTCAGCGGCCGGCTGGGCCGCGAACACGACGGCGCCTGAAACCCCGTCGCCACCGGGTGGAGGCCCCCCGGGCTGCGGGGCCCCGTGCCCCGCAGCCCGGGGGGCATGGCAGCTGCAGACCCTTCCTACACTGAAGGCCCCCTCATCTCTCTTGACTAAGCCTTCTATGTCCACCCTGTCCCGCTTTGCCGCCGTTGCCGCCCTGGCCGCCGCCACCCTGCCCGCTTTCGCGGCCACCACCACCTTCACGTCGTCTGCAGCCTTCCTGGCCACCCTGCAGCCGGGCGCCTACACCGAGACCTTCTCGGTTGCGAACCCCGCCTTCCCGGCCCCGACTTCCATCCCCTACAGCAGCGGCGGCTTCAGCTTCACCGTGGCCGCCACGGGCGGCGTGTACACCAGCGGCAGCCTGATCGGCACCAACGCCCCGGCTTCAGCCCTGACCATCACCTTTGGCGCCGGCACCACCGCCGTCGGTGGCAACTTCTTCCTTACGGACATCTTCGACGACTTCGTCGCAGCGCCCGTCACGCTGACCCTGAGCGACGGCACCACGACCACCTACACGCCCACCAGCGAGGCCACCTACCGCGGCTTCACGTCGGACGTGGCCATCACGTCGCTGACGTTCGCAGCCCCGGCGGCGAACTACGCGTCGCTGGACAATCTGACGGTCGGCCGCGTGGTGCCGGTTCCTGAAGCCAGCACCTGGGCGATGATGGCCCTGGGCCTGGTGGGCATGGCCGCCTTCGCCCGCAAGCGCCAGGGCTGACGCCCCCAGGGCGCGGCCCGGTTCAGGTGGCCCGCAGGGCCGCCGCCAGAACCGGGTCGCGCCCGGCCGCGATATCGGCCACCGTGGGCACCCGTGCCAGGTCGGGTTCGATCCCAGCGTCCGGCCTATCGCCGCGAGCGTACTGGCCGATCAGCGGCAGGTCCACTTCCAGCCCGGTTTCGGGCAGCCGCACGAAGAAGAAACCGCCGCCAGTGATGCCGCGCTGGTTGCCGCCCGTGGCGCCGCCGATCAGCGTGCCCAACCCGTACTGGCGCACCAGCTGCGCGAAGCGGAAGGTGGCTGAACTGTTGGTGCTACTGGTCAACACACGCAGCGCACCGGCAAAGCGCGGGCCGCGCGGTTCAATGCTGCGGGCCGTGGCGCTGTCGACGAAGCGGAACCAGCTGGCGCCGTCCCCCCGGCCTTCGCGCGCACCGGCCAGGGGCTCGACCCGGTCGCCCCAATCAAAGAAGTTGTTGTCCCAGGTGTCCAGCGGCGCGCGCAGCGCGTCGGGCACGCGGCGGTAGCGCACCAGGCGCTCGCTGCCTTCGTCGCGCAGCACCCGCGCGGTGCAGCGCGCCAGGATCAGGTCGCCGCAGTCCATGCCGCCTTCGTTGTCGCGCAGGTCCACCACCAGGGCCGGGCTGCGGCGTTCGACGACCTCGTCCAGCACGGCGTTCAGCCAGCGCTGCCAGTCCCAGCGGCTGTTGTAAAGCGCCCAGCCGCCCATGGTCAGCACGGCGCTGCCGCTGCTCTCGAAGCGCAGCTGCCAGGGCGGCGTGGCGTCGCTCGGGGCGGGCTGGGGCGGCACGGCGCTGCGGCGTTCTTCCAGGCCGACGGCTGGCACTTCCAGGCGGCGCGTGCTGCCCTGGTCGGCGTCGCCAGGCAGGCGCACGTCCAGCACGAAGCGGCGAAGCCCGGCGTCGCGGGCGCCGAAGGTCTGGGCGAAGAAGATGTCGAAGGTCTCCCAGGCGTCGCGCCCACGCACCGACAGCAGGGCCAGCTTCTTGGCGTCGTTGTTCCCGTCGGTGCGCACGAGGGGCAGCAGCTGGGCCAGCACATCGGCCACCGGCGTGCCGTCGATCGCCAGCACCTCGGTGCCGCGCGCCAGCGCGCCGCCCGTGGCCACCATGCGCGGGCCTAGCCAGGTGAAGGTGAAGGGCAGCTTGTCGCGCCCGGCGAACAGCGCCTGCTGCACGCTGCGGCGCTGGTTGTAGAAGTTGGCGTAGGTGTGGCCGCAGCGCACCGCAGCGGTGAAGCGGGACAACTCGCGGAAGGCCGTGGCCAGGGGCAGGTCGCGGCTGAAGGTCTGGTGCAGGGACTGCCGGCGCGCACGGTAGTCGGCTTCGGTCTGGAAGCGCAGCAGGCCGGGGTGCAGGGTTTCGTAGAGCGTGGCCAGCAGCGACAGGTCGGCTTGCAGCTCACGCGTGCTGAGCACCGCCTTGACCAGCGGCAGTGCGGGGGGCGGGGCGGGCGGTGGGGAACCGGCGGGGGCCGAGGCGGCTGCCGGGGCGGCTACAGACGCGGGGCTGTCTGCTGCAGGGGCGGCCACTGCGCCAGCGCACCAGGGCAGCAGCATCGTTTGTTGCAGCAGGCGGCGGCGCGTGGCGCTGGCGGGCAGCGGGTCGTGTTGCGGGGTGTTCGTCATGGCGCCCGACTATGCCCGCGCGACCGCAGCGCGGGTGGCAGGATGCGATAGACCGCCAGGCTCTGTGCCTGCAATGACAGCGTCGCGGCGCGGATTGACGGCCGCTTGTTGGCTGGCCCTGACCGCGGCCACAGCAGCTGCAGCCGCTCACCGGTCGCCAGCCCGGGCACGCCAACCCGCGCCGGCTGACTGCCGTAGTTGATGACCACGCCGGTGCGCTCGGCGCCCAGGCGCCGCTGCCAGCCGGCAACCAGGCCCTGGTGGAACGAGGCCTCGAAACTGCCGCGCGCGATCGAAGGCCAGGCATTGCGCAGGCCGATCATCGCCCGGTAGAAGTTCAGCAGCGACGTCGGGTCGGCCGCCTGCGTCTGCGCGTTGTGCGTCAACACGTTGGGCGCGATGGGGCGGAAGGGCAAGCCGCGCGTGAAGCCACCGCGCTGGGCGTCAGGCGCCCAGCTCATGGGGCTGCGGATGGGCAGGTCGGCGCTGCTGCCGGGCGGGAAGCTGTTGGGCGGGATGCCGGCCATGCCAAGCTCTTCGCCGTAGTAGACGAAGGGCGTGCCGGGCTGCAGCAGGTAGCCCGCGGCGGCCAGGCGATAGCGGCGTTCGTCGCCCTGCAGCTGGTCCATCACGCGTCGGCCGGCAAAGATGTCGTGGTTGCTCAGGAAGCTGGCCATGGTGGGCGATGCGCTGCGCCAGAACTCAGCCACGCGCTGCACCGATTCGGCCTTGCCGCGCGCCGCTTCGATGTGGTGGTGCACGAAACCGAACGCGAAGGCGCCGCCGCAGACCGCCGGGTCGCCGTAGGCCTGCGGTTCGGCAGTGGCCTCGCAGACCACATAGCGCCGCGGGTAGGCCTTGATCAGGTCCTGCAGCCGCTTGGTCAGCGCGCGGCTTTCGGGCTGGTCGTTCCAGTTCACCGCGTCGCCTTCCAGCAGGTGCGGCACGGCGTCCAGGCGGAAGCCGTCGAGCCCGCGGTTGAGCCAGAAGCGCAGGCTGTCCTCGTGATAGCGCAGCACGTCGGGGTTGCGGAAGTTGAAGTCGGGCATGTGCGGCCCGAAGGTGCCGAAGTAGAAACCGCGCGCACCCGGCGGCGGGGGCGGGATGTCCTTCGGGTCGCCGGGCCAGGCCCAGGGCCGGGTCTCGGTCAGGTACCAGGGGTTCTGGCCCCAGATGTTCCAGCCCTGCGGCGCCTCAATGGCCCACACGTACCAACTGTGGAAAGGGCTGGCCGGGCCGCGCAGCGCGTCCACGAACATCGGGTGCTGGGCCGCGCTGTGGTTGATGACGTAATCCATGATCACGCCGATGCCGCGCCGGTGCGCTTCCTGGATGAAGGCATCGAAGTCGGCCAGGGTGCCGTACTCGGGAGCGATGTCGCGGAAGTCAGTGGTGGCGTAGCCGTGGTCGCCGTCGGCGTTCTTCGTGATCGGCATCAGCCACAGGCCACGCACGCCCAGGCGCTGCAGGTAGGGCAGGCTGGCCTGCAGGCCGCGCAGGTCGCCGATGCCGTCGCCGTCGCTGTCGCGCCAGGCGCGCACGAAGATCTCCATGAACACGCCGTGCTGCCAGTGCGCGGGCAAAGCGCTCTTCAGCGCAGCGGGGTTCACCGACACGGCCTGGGTGTCGATGCTTGGCGCAGGGGCGGCGGCCGCGGCGCCGAGGCTGGCCAGCAGCGACAGAGCAACTGGGAAAGCCAGCAGGCGGACCCACAAGCAGGTCAGCCAACGTGTCAGCGTGCGGCAGGTCGAGGCAGGGCGGGCTGGGCGCATGCAGGGCTCTCCAGGGCGATATGTAATTCAACTACAAAACCTATGTTCACGGTGTAGTTCTGCTTCAGTGCTTGGGTAGCATCGCGGCATGACTGCTTCATCACCTGCCAGGTTGCTGGCTGCTGCCGGCCTGGCGCTGGCCTGCTTCCCCCCGGCCTGGGCGCAGGCATCGACCGTCGCAGCCCCCAGCCTGGCCGATTGCGGCGCCGGCCACGCCCAGGTGCTGACGCCGGTGACTGAAGCCAGCCGGGCGATGGCAGCACGCGCGCTGTGGCTGGACGCCACCCGCCTGCGCTGGCCAGGGGCCGATGCCGGCGCCCGCACCCGGCTGCTGCATTCGGCCACTGGCCAGGTGCAGGCCGTGGCCGGGCAGGCGGCCACCGGCTGGGACGCCGCGCTGCTGCTGCAGCCCTTCACCCTGGGCCTGCCCGCGGCCACGCTGCAGCGGGCCGCCTGGTTCGGCCCCGGCCCGCACTGGGCTGTGCCCGAAGCCGAGCGCCACCGTCTGCGCAGCCTGCACCGCGGCCAGCTGGTGCTGGTGCAGGAAGACGCGCAGGGCCAGGTGCTGCGCGCCACGGCCGTGCAGCACGCCGCAGCGCTGGACGCGCTGTATGCCGCGGCCGAAAAAGCGCCCGCCTTGGGCATCCACGTCGCCCCACCCGCGCGCGCCCCAGCCACCGTGTTCCGCCTGTGGGCCCCCACGGCGCAGAACGTGGCCCTGTGCCTGCATGCCGATGGCGCCCCCGCCACCCCAGCCAGCGCGCTGCGCCCGCTGCTGCGCGACGCCGAGACCGGCACCTGGCAAGCGCGCGAAGGCGCCGACCTGAGTGGCCAGACCGCCACCTATCTGGTCGACGTGTTCGTGCGCGGCACGGGCCTGGTGCGCCAGCGCGTCACCGACCCCTACGCGCTGAGCCTGAACGCCGATTCGCAGCGCACCTGGATCGGCCGGCTCGACGCCCCCGCCACCCAGCCGCCCGGCTGGCCGCACGAACGTCGATCAACGCGCCCGAAGCCGCTGCGCGCCGCCACCGACATGGCCATCTACGAACTGCACGTGCGCGACTTCTCCGCCAGCGACGCCAGCGTGCGCGCAGCCTGGCGCGGCAAGTACCTGGCCTTCACCGAAGCCGCCAGCGCCGGCATGCAGCACCTGCGCGCCCTGGCTGCCGCCGGCATCACGGACATTCACCTGCTGCCCGTCTTCGACCTGGCCACGGTGCCCGAAACCGGCTGCGCTTCGCCGGACATGGCGGCCCTGAATTCCGCCGTGCAGGCCGAAGGTGGCGCGAGCCTTGCACCGCAAGCCTGGGTGGCCGCCCACGCCGCGCGCGACTGCTTCAACTGGGGCTACGACCCCTGGCACTTCAACGCCCCCGAAGGCAGCTTGGCCACCGACGCGCACGACGGCGCGGTGCGCATCCGCGAACTGCGGGCCATGGTGCAGGCCCTGCACCGCGCCGGCCTGCGCGTGGGCATGGACGTGGTCTACAACCACACCACCGCATCGGGCCAGGCGCCGCAGTCGGTGCTGGACCGCATCGTGCCCGGCTACTACCAGCGCCTGGACGCGAAAGGCGTGGTCGAGCGCAGCACCTGCTGCGACAACACCGCCACCGAACACAAGATGATGGCGCGGCTGATGATCGACAGCGCCGTGCTCTGGGCGCGCGAACACCGCATCGACAGCTTCCGCTTCGACCTGATGGGCCACCAGCCGCGCGCAGCGATGGAACGCCTGCAACGCGCCGTGAACCGCGCCGCGGGCCGGCCGGTGCAGCTGATCGGCGAAGGCTGGAACTTCGGCGAAGTGGAAGGCGGCAAGCGCTTCGTGCAGGCCAGCCAGCTCAGCCTGGCCGGCAGCGGCATCGGCACCTTCAGCGACCGCGCGCGCGACGCCGTGCGCGGCGGCGGCGCGGGCGACAGCGGCGCGGCCCTGCTGCAGCGCCAGGGCTGGGCCAACGGCCTGGGCTTCGACCCCACGCCCGAAGCCCAGGCTGCCGGCCTGGCCGGCCGAGATGCCCTGCTGCGCGCCGCCGACCTGGTGCGCGTGGGCCTGGCCGGCACGCTGCGCGACTACCGGCTCGTCACGCACGAAGGCCGCCGCGTGCCGCTGGCGCGGATCAGCTACGCAGGCCAGCCTGCCGGCTACGCCAGCCAGCCCGGCGAGGTGGTGAACTACGTCGAGAACCACGACAACCTGACCTTGTTCGACAGCCACGTCTTCAAGCTGCCGCGCAGCACGTCCACCGCAGACCGCGCCCGCGTGCAGGTGCTGGCCATCGCCACCACCGCCTTCAGCCAGGGCATCGCTTACTTCCATGCCGGCGTGGAGACCTTGCGCAGCAAGAGCCTGGACCGCAACAGCTACGACAGCGGCGACTGGTTCAACCGCCTGGACTGGACGCTGCAGGACAACTTCTATGCCACCGGCCTGCCGCCGAAACCCGACAACGGCGAGATGTGGCCGCTGATGGCACCGCTGCTGGCCGACGCCAGCATCAAGCCCACGCCCGCCGACATCCGCTTCACGCGCGACGCCTTCCTGGACTTGCTGAAGATTCGCCGCAGCAGCACGCTCTTCAGGCTGGACAGCAGCGCCCAGGTTCAGCGCCGGCTGCAACTGCTGGACACCGGGCCGGCCCAGCAGGGCAGCCTGATGGTGGGTTTTCTGGAAGGCCGCGGCCTGCGCGGCGCGGGCTTTGGCGAACTGCTCTACGCCATCAACGCCGCACCCACGCCCGCCACGGTGACGCTGCCCACGTTGAGCGGCAAGCCTCTGCGCCTGCACCCGGTGCACCTGGCCCCAACGGCTGCCGACCCGCGGCCCGCGCAGCAGGCCCGCTGGGACCCCGGCAGCGCCACCCTGCAGGTGCCACCGCGCACAGCCTTGGTCTACGTGGCGGACTGAGCGCCCCCAGCGCCGGACAAGCCTGACACGCCCGTCACACCCACCGCACCCACGCGCGGCAGCAGCACGTCGAAGCGCGACCCGCGGCCCCGCTGGCTTTCCACCCGCACCTGGCCATGCATCAGGCGCACCAGGGCCTGCGTCACGCTCAGGCCGATGCCCGTGCCTTCGACCGTGCCGTGGGCCTGCGGGCCGCGATGGAAGGGTTCGAAGATCAAGGGCAGGTCAGCTTCTGCGATGCCGACTCCGGTGTCGGCCACCGACAGCATCACCCGCCCGTCAGCGGCGGCCTGCACCTGCAGCGTGACGCTACCGCCGGCGCGGTTGTACTTGATGGCGTTGGACACCAGGTTCAGCAAGACCTGGCGCAGCCGCGTACGGTCGGCCTGCACCAGCAGGATTTCGCCGCCGGGCAGCAGCTGCAGGCTGACCTGCGCCGACTGCGCAGCCGAACGCATCATCTGCAGCGCCTGCCCTGCCAGTTCGTGCGGGGCCATCGGTTCCAGGGCCAATGCCATGCCACCGCTTTCGATGCGCGTCAGGTCCAGCAGGTCGCCGATCATGCTCAGCAGGTGTTCGCCGGCTTCGCGGATCAGCTGCAGGCGCTGCCGCTGGCCGGGGCTGGGCGGGTCGGTGTGGTCGATCTCGATCAGCTGGGTGAAGCCCAGCACGGCGTTCAACGGTGTGCGCAGTTCATGGCTCATGCGCGACAGGAATTCGGTCTTCGCGCGGTTGGCGGCGCTGGCCAGGGCAGCGTCGCGCCGGGCCTGTTCCAGCTGCACGCGTTCGGTCACGTCTTCGATGTAGCCATACCAGCGCGTCAGGCTCTCGCTTGCACGCTGCGGCGTGGAACGCGCCGACATGTGGCGCCATTCGCCGTCAGGGCGCTGCACGCGGAATTCGCTCGTCCAGTCGCACAGGGTCTGCGCTGAACGCTGGAAGCTGGCGTACATGCGCGCCTGGTCTTCGGGCGGCACCATCGACCAGATCACGTTCATGTCGTGCTGCTCGGGCGCTGGCGGCAGGCCGAACAGCGCCGGCCCGCGTTCGCTGGCGTAGCGCAGGAAACCGCCCTGGCCGCGCTGCAGCTCGAACATGTACAGCATGCCCGGCACCTGACGCGCGATCTGTTCCAGCCGCTGCACGGCTTCGGAAGCCATCTGTTCCGCCTCCCGGCGTTCAGTGACGTCCACCTGGGTGCCCACCACGCGGCGCGGCCGGCCGTCGGGGTGGCGTTCGACGATGCGGCCACGCTCCAGCATCCAGCGCCACTGGCCATTGCGGTGGCGGGCGCGGTACGCGTGTTCGTAGATCTCGGTTTCGCCCGACGCGTGGCGCTGGAAGGCCAGGTCGTTATCGGCCAGGTCTTCGGGGTGGATCAGGCGGTTCCAGTCTTCCTGCGTGTGGCCGACTTCGTGCAACTCGTAGCCCAGCAGGCGCAGGCCTTCGTCGATGTCGCCCAGCCAGTCGTTGTCCAGGTCCCATTCCCAGGTAAAGGTGTCGGTGCCGGCCAGGGCCGCGCGCAGCAAGGCGGCATGGGTCTCGCGCCGGTCGGGCTGGCTGGCCTGGCTGGCGTCCCAGGCGTCGCGCTGCAGCAGGGCGGCCAGGGTGGGCAGCAGGGCGGCCAGGGCCTGCGCAGGCTGTGGGGCCGGCAGGTAGAGCCATCCCTGCTGGCTGCCCAGTTCAGCCACCGGCAGGCGCGGGCCGCTGCAGGCGCCGGCTTGCCAGCGCACTTCGCCTGCCGGCCCCAGGGCCACCAGGCCGCAGGGCCCGCCCTGGTGCACGGCCAGGGCTGCCAGTGCCAGGTTCAGCGCCTGGCGGGCGTCGCCGCGGCCCAGCTGGTGCAGCAGGGCGTCGCGGGCGATGTCCGCCAGGCTGGCCATTGGCGGGCTAGGCACAGGCAGGTGCGCCGCTGTCAGGCCGTCAGTGCCCGGCGTGCGCCTGCTCGCCCGCCTTCAGGCGGTAGACGGTGCCGCAATACGGGCAGCGGCCTTCACCGGTGCGCGCCACGTCGATGAAAACCTTGGGGTGGTTGGCCCACAGGGGCATGCGCGGGTTCGGGCAATGCACCACGCCCGGGCCCAGCAGTTCGCTGGCGGCCAGTTCGACGACGGCGCGCGGGCCGGTGCTGCTGGTGTCAGTGGCCATGGTTCAGACCGCGGTCAGCCATTCGGCGTACTTCGGGTTGCGGCCGTAGACGATGTCGAAGAATGCGCTCTGGATCTTTTCGGTGATCGGCCCCCGGCTGCCGGCGCCCAGTTCGATGCGGTCGAGTTCGCGGATCGGCGTCACCTCGGCCGCGGTGCCGGTGAAGAAGGCCTCGTCGCAGATGTAGACCTCGTCGCGCGTGATCCTTTTCTCGACCAGCCGGAGCCCCAGGTCGTTGCAGATGTGCAGGATGGTGTCGCGCGTGATGCCGTTCAGCGCCCCGGCCGACAGGTCGGGCGTGTAGACCACGCCCTTCTTGATGATGAACAGGTTCTCGCCCGCGCCTTCGCTGACGAAGCCTGAGGGGTCCAGCAGCAGGGCTTCGTCGTAGCCCTCGTCGGTGGCTTCCATGTTGGCCAGGATGCTGTTGGTGTAGTTGCTCACCGCCTTGGCCTGCGTCATGGTGATGTTGACGTGGTGGCGGGTGAAGCTGCTGGTCTTCACGCGGATGCCGCGCTTCAGGCCTTCTTCGCCCAGGTAGGCGCCCCAGGGCCAGGCCGCCACCATGATGTGGATGTCGTTGCCCTTGGGGCTGACACCCAGTTTCTTGTCGCCGATCCAGATCAGCGGGCGCAGGTAGCAGCTTTCCAGCTTGTTTTCGCGCACCACCAGGCGCTGCGCCTCGGCCACTTCGGCCGGGGTGAAGGGGATCTTCATGCGCAGGATCTTGGCGCTGTTGAACAGGCGTTCGGTGTGCTCGGGCAGGCGGAAGATGGCGGTGGGCCCGCCGGCGGTCTTGTAGGCGCGCACACCTTCGAACGCGCCACAGCCGTAATGCAGGGTGTGCGTCAGGACGTGGATCTTCGCGTCGCGCCATTCGACCAGCTGGCCGTCCATCCAGATCTTGCCGTCGCGGTCGGACATCGACATGAAAACGCTCCTGTAGTGAATGCCACAGATTTTAGGCGCCGCCAGCGCGCAGCAGACGCCAGGCGGTGACGCGGCCGGCGTGCAGGTCGACCTCGACACGGTCGCCGCCGCCGTCGGCCCAGGTGAAGCTTTCGTCCACGGCCTGCAGGTCGGTGTGCAGCGGCGTGCCCAGGCTGCGCGTGAGCGCCAGCACGTCCACCAGGCGCAGCCCGGGGCGCAGCCTGGCGTTCAGCATCACCGCGTTGTCCACCAGCCCCACCGGCCGTGCGCTGGCCTGGCGCATGGCACGCAGGGCGCGGCTGAACTGCAGCAGCAGCCAGAACACGATGACGGTGATGGCCAGCACCACCCCCGGCCAGCCGTACGACAGGTAGCCCCCGACCACGGCCGCCAGCGCCAGGCCCCAGCCTGCGATGGCGCTCAAGGACAATGCCGCTGATGCGCGAGTGGGAAGCTTTGTCGACATGGGTGATCAATCTGGACCGCGCGCCAGACCGTCTGGCGCGCATCAGCCAGCAGCTCAGCGGCCTGGGCCTGGCCTACACGCGGCTGCCCGCCGTGGACGCCCGGGCGCTGCAACCCGCGCAGCGCGCGCTGCTGGACGATGCCGCCTACCGGCAGCGCCACGGCATGAGCCCGGTGCTGGGCGAGCTGGGATGTTACTTGTCGCACGTGGCCGTGATGCAGGCCTTCCTGGCCAGCCCGGCGCAGACCGCGCTGGTGCTGGAAGACGACGTGCTGCTCACCCCCGCCCTGCCGGCCGTGCTGCGCGGCCTGCTGGCGCAGCCGCAGCGCTGGGACATGGTGAAACTGTCGGCCGTGCATTCGGGCACCCCGGTGGCCGTGGCCGATGTGGCGCCCGGCCACCACCTGTGCGTGATGTTCAGCCGCTGCACCGGCAGCAGCGCCTATCTCATCAACCGCCGCGCCGCCCAGGCCTACCTGCGTGAACGCGACGGCCTGCTGCCCATGGCCCTGCCCTACGACCATGTTTTCGACCAGGGCTGGCGCTTTAGCCTGAAGGTGCGCCTCGTGTCGCCCACGCCTTGCGGGCACGACGAGCAGATCGCCAGCACCATCGTCGCCCCGGTGGGCCTGAAGCGGAAATTCCACTGGACACTGCGGCTGCCGGCCTATGGCTACCGCCTGCGCAACGAAGCGCGGCGCCTGGCTTATGCCCTGGGGCAGTGGCTGGGTGAACGCGGCGGCGGGTGAAGGACCAAGGCCCGCTGACTGCCGTGTGAACCTCAGTTCAGCGCGGGCGGGGGCCGATGTCGGCGCGCAGGGCCGCCGGCAGCTTCTTTAGGATGAAGCGGATGGCCAGCGGCACCAGCACGATGTCGTCGATCACGCCCAGGAACGGAATGACGTCGGGGATCAGGTCCACCGGCGACAGCAGGTACAGCAGCACGCCTCCCACGGCCCACTTCAGCCAGCCCGGGGCCAGCGGGTGGCGCAAGGCACGCCACAGCGCCAGCGCATCGCCGCGCACCACGGTCCACAGAATTGCCAGACGCTTGAACATGGCCGTTGTTCCTCCAGACCCCTGAACTGGGGCCGCACGGCCACTTTACAAGCCGCGCACCACGTCGATGGCCTGTTCGATGCGTTCCACTGCATGCACCGTCAGGCCTTCGATCGGCTTCTTGGGCGCGTTGGCCTTGGGCACCAGGGCGATGCTGAAACCCAGCTTGGCGGCTTCCTTCAGCCTTTCCTGCCCACGCGGGGCGGGCCGCACTTCGCCCGCCAGGCCGACTTCCCCGAACGCAATGAAGCCGCGCGGCAGCGGCTTGCCGCGCAGGCTGCTCTGGATGGCCAGCAGCACGGCCAGGTCGGCCGCAGGTTCGCCAATGCGCACGCCGCCCACGGCGTTCACGAACACGTCCTGGTCCATGCAGGCCACGCCGGCATGGCGGTGCAGCACGGCCAGCAACATGGCCAGGCGGTCGCGGTCCAGGCCCACCGACAGCCGCCGCGGGCTGGGGCCGCCGCTGTCCACCAGCGCCTGCAGTTCCACCAGCAGCGGGCGCGTGCCTTCCAGCGTCACCATCACGCAGCTGCCGGGCACAGGTTCGCCGTGCGTGGACAGGAAGATGGCGCTGGGGTTGCTCACGCCCTTCAGGCCGCGCTCCGTCATGGCGAACACGCCGATCTCATTCACGGCGCCAAAGCGGTTCTTGATGGCGCGCACCAGGCGGAAGCTGCTGTGGGTGTCGCCTTCGAAGTACAGCACGGTGTCGACGATGTGCTCCAGCACGCGCGGGCCGGCCAGCGCGCCTTCCTTCGTCACATGGCCCACCAGCACCATCGCGCAGCCACTGGTCTTGGCCAGGCGCGTCAGCTGCGCTGCGCATTCGCGCACCTGCGCCACCGATCCGGGGGCGGAACTGAGCTGGTCGGAATACACCGTCTGGATCGAATCGATGACGCAGAAAGCGGGCGCTTCAGCTTCCAGCGCGGCAGCAATCCGTTCGAGCTGAATTTCCGCCAGCACCCGCACCGCCGTGCCCGGCAAGCCCAGCCGGCGCGCGCGCAGCGCCACCTGGGCGCCGCTTTCTTCGCCTGTGACGTAGAGCACCTTCATCTGGCCCGACATGGAGTCCAGCGCCTGTAGCAGCAAGGTGCTCTTGCCGATGCCGGGGTCGCCGCCGATCAGCACCACGCCACCAGCGACGATGCCGCCGCCCAGCACACGGTCCAGTTCTTCCTGGCCGGTGGGGGTGCGTTCGACGTCGCTGGCCTCGATCTCGCTGAGCGTCTTCACACCCTGCCGTGCCGCGGTGCTGCCGGCCAGGGCCTGGAAGCGGGCCGACTGCTTGCCGCCCGGGGCGTCAGCCAGACTCTCGTCTAGGGTGTTCCAGGCTCCGCAGGCCGGGCACTTGCCCAGCCACTTGGGGGATGTGGCACCGCAGTCGCGGCAGACGAAGGTGGTTTTGGCAGCCATGAGACGGGATTGTGGCGGCGGCGCCAAGGGCAGATCGGGACGTAACAGCGTCGGAAAGCTTGACACGGTCATGGCCAGCGGCGCCCGGGCGCGAGAAAAAACCCAACAAAATCAGATACCTACGATACGGAAGCCCACTGGCACACGGCTTGCTCATACTTCACGGGTCAGATTCAAAACAGCCCACCCTCTTCCCTCAGGAGTCATTCATGAAACGTCTTTCTCTCGCCCTGGCAGCCCTGTTGGCCGTCGGTGGTGCACAAGCAGCCACGGTCTCGTACTCTGCTTCGCAATCCGCGACGGCAACCAACTGGGTCGCCTCGCTGGCACTGCAGCAGTTCAACTCCAGCCTCGGAACGCTGACCGGTGTGTCCTTCAGCTACGACGGCAGCATCAGCTCGGACTTCCGTCTGGAAAGCCTGGACAGCGCGCCGGCAACCGTTGCGGCCAACGTGGCTGGCAGCATCGCTTTCAGCGGCCCCTTCAGCAACACGCTGAACATCACTGCCAGCGCCACCCGTAACTTCTCGGCCTTCGACGGCACGGTCGATTTTGGCGGCACCTCGGGCGCCATCATCAACGGCGTGACGGGCAGCCAGACTGGCAGCAACGTCGTTGCCGGTTCTTTCGCCGCCTTCATCGGTTCCGGTCTGTTCAACGTGGGCGTTGCTGCCACGGGTCTGTCGAACGCCAGCGGCGCCGGCAACCTGATCTCGCAGATCAACACCCGCGCTCTGGCCAACATCACCGTGACCTACACGTACGACACGCCGACCCCGAACCCCACGCCGGAACCCGCTTCGCTGGCGCTGGCTGGTCTGGCCCTGGCTGGCGCGGCTGTCGCTTCGCGTCGCCGTCGTCAAGGCTGAACTTCTGGCGGCGCCCAGCGCGCCGCTGGTTGTCAGTGACGTCTAAAAGCCCGGCTTGCCGGGCTTTTTTGTTTGCTTGGCCCGGCTTGCCGGGCTTTTCTGTTTGCTGCGCCCGGCTTGCCGGGCGTTTCTCTTTCTGTACCCAGCCTGCCAGGGCGCTCAGGCTGCGCTGAAGTTGCCGTGAAAGCCCAGCGGCAACACATACGGCAGCACGGCCTGGGCAATGGGGCCGGCAGCGATGTCGGCAGCGTCCAGCAGGTTCAGCACCGTGGCCTGGCGCGTGGCGTCGAAGCAGGTGCCCAACAGCCAGGCGTCCAGTTCGCCGCTGCGGCCCGGCTTGGGCACCAGCACGTGTTCCTCGGCTATCGCCTGCGGACCGTAGTCGTAGCGCTGCGTGCGCCCGGTCTTCAGATGCGTCAGCTGCACGCCATGCAGCAGGCCTGCCGTGCGGCCGGCCGGTGCACGCCAGGACCCCGCGCTCAGCAGCCACTGGGCGGCTTCAGCGCCGCCCAGGCCGATGCGCCGCGGGTCGATGCGCGGGAATTCCACCTCGCCCGGCATCGCTTCGACACGGGCCCGGCCGCTGGCCATGTCCAGCCGGGCCAGGTGCAGCTGTGTGTCGCTGCCCGGCAGGCTGTCGCCCGCCATCAGGGCCACTGCGCCACGGTCCAGGAAGGCCGCGTCGGGTGCACCGATGTAGCTGAGCACCAGACTGCCATCGGATTCCTCGTGCGCATTGCCGATGTGAAACACCATCTGCGGCGGCAGCTCGAAGACACGGCGGCGCGTGATGTCGGCCTTTTCCATCACCAGCACGCGCAGCGGCTGCCCGCTTTCCAGTGCGAAACGGCGTGGCCCATCGCCCGTGGGCTGGCTGAAGTTCAGCCGCACCGGCGGCAGCGGCACGACGATGTAGCGCTGCGTGACCGCCATGTCGTGCACCATGCCGCCGGGGTAGGGTGATTCACCCAGCTGGAAGCGGCGCAGCTGCCCGTCCACCCCCACCTGCCAGACCATCAGGTGCTTGCCCATCGTGCCGATGTTCCACAGCTCGCCGGCGGCGTCCACCTTCGGGTGGGCGGTAAAGGGCAACCCTGCCAGGTCGGCGCGCCAGCTGACGGGCCCGCGCGTGGCCAGGTCGGCGGGGTCCAGCGCATAGGCCGACCCGCCTTCCCACATGGCCAGCAAACGCCCGCCGTGTTCCAGCGCGTTGGTGTTGGCCACGTTCACGCTGTCGGGGCCGCTGATCGGCGGCCCGCCCTCGATCGACGTGCCGAGCGCGCTGAACAGGAAGCGGCCCGCTTCACGTTCAGCCTTCAGCTTGGCGGTCTGCACCAGGCGCCCGCGGTGGCTGACGCGGCCGCCGGCCAGGGTGAACTGCTGCACCATGCCGTCGCCGTCGAACCAGTGGTGGTAGCGCTGCCCGCCGCGTTCGAACAGGGCCGGGCCGTTGCGGTAGAAGCGGCCGCGCAGTTCGGCGGGCCAGCGTCCCAGCGTCTGCACGTCGGCCGTGTGGCGGTGGCCGCTGGTGTCGCCGGCGGCGTCACCGACACCACGGAAGGGCGTCAGCAGGGGGTTCGCCGCCAGCCGCTTGGCGATCGGTCCAGCCTCGGCCGGCTTCGCCTGCACGGGCAGCAGTGAAGAAGGTGCCAGGCTGGCCGCGACCATGCCCTGCAGCACGCGGCGCCGGACTGGCGCCTTCATTGCGACATCCTCACGCGCAGCACCTGGCCATCCAGCGGCATGCGGGCGGTGTCCCATTTCGGGCCCATCAGGCCGGGGTTGCCGCTGGCGCCCCAGGGTTCGGTGGGCAGACCCAGCACGTTGCTGCCCATCTTGCCGTCGCTGTCCAGGTCCTGGTAGAGCATCAGCGCCACTTCAGGTCCGGCCACATTGCAGATCTGAAAGCGCATCGTCGATTCGCCAGCGGCCAGGCGCAGCGCGCTCATGGGCTTGCGGCCGAAGCTGGCTTCGTCGGCAAAGGCCGAGACCATCAGGAAACCTTGCTGCGGGCGCACGTTTTGCACTTCGACGCTGACGCAGCCCTCGGTCGGCTGGGCCCAGGCGGGCAGGCTGGCCAGGCCCAGCAGGGCGCTGGCGGCGGTGGTGGCGATCAGGCGCAGGGGGTGTCGCATGGCGCGGGCTCCGGTGAAGAGTGGGAATGAGGCCATTCTTTGTCGCCCCCAGCACCCCCCGCAGCCCTGACGCGACCATCGGGCCGGCCGCTTCGCGAGATGTCGCGGGGCGGGCGCCAGATGCTGACGAGTCGTCTGCCGGCGCGTTCTCTGCCGACGCGTTGCGGCCGACGCGTGGTCAGCGGCGCGCTCAGTCCGTGACGCGCCTGCGACCGGCCTTGACCTCGCCGCGCTGGGCCTTGCCTTCCAGCCGCCGGCGCCTGGAAGCGCGCGTCGGCTTGGTCGCCACCCGCGGCAGTTCAGGCTGCAGGGCCTGGTCCAGCAGCGCCTGCAACCGCACCAGCGCGTCGGCCTGGTTGCGTGGCAGGCTGCGATGCGTCTGCGCCTTGATGACGACCACGCCGTCGGTGCTGATGCGCTGGTCGGGCCAGGCGCGCAAGATCAGCTTGGCGTCTTCAGGCAGGCTGGAAGCGCCGATGTCGAAGCGCAGGTGCGCCGCACTGGACACCTTGTTCACGTTCTGCCCGCCGGCGCCTTGCGAACGCACGGCCGTGAATTCGACCTCGGCCGGGTCGATGCGCGGAACGGGCCTCATCAGGCGGCTTTCAGGGCGGCTTTCGGGGCCGATTCCGGTGCCACGGCCATCGGTACCCGTGCCGCCACCGCGCACATCAGCTCGTAGCCGATGGTGCCGGCCGCCTGCGCGACTTCGTCGATGGCGAGCACGGCCCCGCCCGCGGCCTGGCTCTGCCCCCAGAGCGTGACGTCGCTGCCGATGCCGACCTGCGGCAAGGCCGACAGGTCGACCGCCAGCATGTCCATCGACACCCGGCCCACCGTGGCGGTGCGCTGGCCGTCGACCAACACCGGGGTGCCGGTGCCGCAGTGGCGCGGGTAGCCGTCGGCATAGCCGCAGGCCACGATGCCGATGCGCTGCGCGCGCTCGGCGGTGTAGCGGCTGCCGTAGCCCACGGTGTCGCCAGGCTGCAGCTGCTGGGTGGCGATGAGCCGCGACCGCAGGGTCATGGTCGGCTGCAGGCCCCAGTGGGCGATGTCGTGTTCAGGGAAGTCGGGGGCGCTGCCGTACGTCAGGATGCCGGCACGCACCCAGTCGTTGCGCACGGCTGTGCCGCGGGCGCGGGCGCTGGCCTGCCCTTCCAGGCTGGCGCTGTGGCGCAGCAGGGCGGCGCTGTTGCTCAGGCTGCGTTCGCCCGGCAGGTCTTGCGTGGCGGCTTCGAAGGCCGCCAGCTGGTGGGCCACGCCGCGCGGGCCGTCGGCGTCGCTGAAATGCGTCATCAGCGACACCTCGTCCACCTGCGGCAGTGCCGTCAGCCGCGCCCAGGCGCTGCGGAAGGCCGCCGGCGTGAAGCCCAGCCGGTTCATGCCGCTGTTCATCTTCAGGAACACGCGGTGCGGCGACTGCGTCTTGTGCGCAGCCAGCCAGTCGATCTGCTCGCTGCAGTGCACCACATGCCACAGCCCCAGGCGCGAACACAGCTCCAGGTCGCGCGGCTCGAACACGCCTTCCAGCAGCAGGATGGGGCCGCGCCAGTCCAGTGCGCGCAGGCGGCGGGCTTCTTCCAGGTCCAGCAGCGCAAAGCCGTCCGCTGCGCGCAGCCCGGCAAAAGCGCGTTCGATGCCGTGGCCGTAGGCATTGGCCTTCACCACCGCCCACACCCGCGCGTCGCCGGCCGCAGCGCGCGCGCGCGCCAGGTTGTGCGCCAGCGCGTCGACATGAACCAGGGCTTCGATGGGGCGCGGCATGCGCAGCATTCTGCCAGCCGCTGCCGGCTTGGGCCCGGCTTGCAGCAGTGGCTTCAGGACCGCGTGCTATAAACCGGCGCCCTTGAGCAGGAGACATATCAGACCCGCGCCCGTGCACCCGCACCGGCCCAGACAGGGTCCGTGCGCGCCGCGATGAAAAAAGGTTTTTCGACCATCATGTCGGCGCAGTTCTTCAGCTCGCTGGCCGACAACGCGCTGCTGGTCGCTGCCGTTGAACTGCTCCGCCTGAGCCAGGCGCCTTCCTGGCAGGTGCCCGCACTGGCGCCCATGTTCGCGCTGTTCTACGTCGTGCTGGCACCTTTCGTCGGCGCCTTTGCCGACGCCCTGCCCAAGGGCCGGGTGATGTTCATCTCGAACAGCATCAAGATCCTGGGCTGCATGATGATGCTGTTCGGCAGTCACCCGCTGCTGGCCTACGCCGTGGTGGGACTGGGTGCGGCGGCCTATTCCCCCGCCAAGTACGGCATCCTGACCGAACTGCTGCCGGCTTCGCTGCTGGTCAAGGGCAATGGCTGGATCGAAGGCCTCACGGTCGGCTCCATCGTGCTGGGCATCCTGCTGGGCGGGCAGCTGATCGGCGCGCGCATCTCCGGCTTCCTGCTGGGCCTGGACATGCCCGGCCTGGATACCCACATCGACACCGCGCCCGAGGCCGCTATCGCCGCGATCTCGCTGCTGTACCTGGTGGCGACGATCTTCAACCTCTACATCCCGCGCACATCGGCTCCGCTGCAGCCCATCCGCCACGGCCTGGCCTGGATGGTGCGCGACTTCTCGCAATGCAATTCGCGCCTGTGGGCTGACAAGCTGGGACAGATCTCGCTGGCCACCACCACCTTGCTGTGGGGCGTGTTCGGCAACCTGCGCCTGATCGTCTTCGCCTGGGCTGCGGCCGCACTGGGCTACACCACGGCGCAGGCGTCCAACCTGGCGGGCGTGGTCGTCATCGGCTCGGTGGCCGGCGCCGTGACGGCAGCCAGCATCACCAAGCTGGATAAGGCCACGAACGTCATCCCGCTGGCGATTGCGGTGGGCTTCCTGATGATCGGGCTGAACTTCATCCGCGACATCTGGGTGGCCGTGCCCTTCCTGGTGCTGCTGGGCGCGCTGTGCGGCTACCTGATCGTGCCGATGAACGCGCTGCTGCAGCACCGTGGACACAACCTGATGGGCGCCGGCCGGTCGATCGCGGTGCAGAACTTCAACGAACAGGCCTGCATCCTGGCACTCGGCGCGTTCTATGCCGGCATGACGAAGTTCGGTCTGTCGGCCTTCGTCGCCATCGCCGTCTTCGGCCTGCTGGTGGCGGGCGTGATGGAAGCCATCCGACGCTGGCACCTGCACAACACCGTGGTGCACCACGCCGAAGTCGAACGTCTGCTGAACATCGCCCGCACGGACGGGCACTAGGGTGCCGGCCGCCACACCTGGCACAGCTGGCACTGGACTGGCTGCCCTGGCGCTGACGTTCAACGCCTTCACCTGGGGCGTTTCCTGGTGGCCCTTCCGCGGCCTGGAAGCGCAGGGCCTGCACCCGCTGTGGGCCACGGTGCTGATCTACAGCCTGGCTGTGGTCGCCATCACGCTGTGGCGGCCACGGGCCTGGGGCCAGCTGCTGGGCACACCCGCGCTGTGGGTGCTGGTGCTGGCCTCGGGCACCACGAATGCCGCCTTCAACTGGGCCGTGACGCTGGGCGACGTGGTACGGGTGGTGCTGCTGTTCTATCTGATGCCGCTGTGGGCCGTGGGCCTGGCGCGCTGGCTGCTGGGCGAACGCATCACAGCCGCGGCGCTGCTGCGCATTGCCCTGGCGCTGGCCGGGGCAGGCCTGGTGCTGGCCACAGGCCAAGCCGGCCCGCACGGCGCTGAAGGCACAGCAGACACATTAGGCACGGTCGGCGCAGCCGGCAGCACAGCCGCACTGGGCTGGCCGGTGCCGCGCAGCCTGGCGGAATGGCTGGGCGTGATCGGTGGCTTCAGCTTCGCGCTGAACAACGTGATGCTCAAGCGCGAAGCCGCGCGGCCGGCCGAAGGGCGCGCGCTGGCGATGTTTCTGGGCGGTGCCGTGGTGGCCGGCGCGCTGGCCCTGGCCCTGCCAAGCCAGGTGCCGGCACCGCCAGCGCCTGCGCTGGGCTGGCTGGCGGGCGCGCTGGGCATGGGGCTGTGGTTCCTGGCCGGCAACCTGGCGCTGCAGTACGGGGCTTCGCGGCTGCCAGCCAACGTCACGGCGGTGATCATGGTCAGCGAAGTGCTGTTCGCGTCGGTCTCGGCCATCGCTCTGGGCGCCGGCAGCCTGAGTATTCCGCTGGCCCTGGGCGGCGCCTTGATCGTGGGCGCCAGCCTGCTGTCAGCGCGGGCGCCCTGACACAGGCAGCGCGCAGGCCACGCCCTGGCGATGGCGGCGCTACGATCGGCGCCCGTGTTCATCGACGAGCAAACACCATGGCCAGTGTCTACGACTTCGAAGCCACCAGCATCAACGGCCAGCCCGTGAAGCTGCAAGACCACCGCGGCCAGGTGCTGCTGATCGTCAACACCGCCAGCGCCTGCGGCTTCACGCCGCAGTTCGCCGGCCTGGAAAAGCTGCATGCCGACTACGCCGGCCGCGGGCTGGCCGTGATCGGCTTCCCGAGTAATGAATTCGGCGGCCAGGACCCGGGCAGCAACGACGAGATCGCCAGCTACTGCCAGAAGAACTACGGCGTCACCTTCCCCATGATGGCCAAGGTGAAGGTCAACGGCGTCGAAGCCCACCCGCTGTGGCAGTGGCTGAAAGCGCAAGCGCCCGGCCTGCTGGGCACCGAAGCAGTGAAGTGGAACTTCACCAAGTTCCTGGTCGGCCGCGATGGCCAGGTGCGCAAACGCTACGCGCCCACCGACACGCCCGAGTCGCTGCGCCAGGACATCGAAGCCGCCCTGGCGGCCTGACCCGCCGCCCCCGCCATCCGGCCCCCATCTTCCCGCGCCACCCAGCATGTTCCAGCACATCGAGCCCTACGCCGGCGACCCGATCCTGAGCCTGAACGAGGCTTTCCAGAAGGACCCGCGCGCCGACAAGGTGAACCTGTCGATCGGCATCTACTTCGACGACCAGGGTCGCATCCCCGTGCTGGGCAGCGTGCGCCAGGCCGAGGCGCAGATGCTGGCCGAAGGCGGCACCAAATCCTATCTGCCGATCGAGGGCGCGGCCGCGATGCGCAGCGCCGTGCAGAGCCTGCTGTTCGGGCCCGAACACGAAGCCCTGGCCAGCGGCCGCGTGGCCACCCTGCAGACGGTGGGCAGCAGCGGCGGGCTGAAGGTGGGCGCAGACTTTCTGAAGCGCTGGCTGCCGGGCAGCGCCGTCTGGGTCAGCGACCCGACCTGGGACAACCATCGCGCGATGTTCGAAGGTGCCGGGCTGCCGGTCCACACCTACCCGTACTACGACGCGGGCGACGCAGCCAGCGGGCGCCCGGCCGGCGGCCTGCGCTTCGACGCGATGCTGGAAACGCTGCGCAGCCTGCCCGCACGCAACGTGGTGCTGCTGCACGCCTGCTGCCACAACCCCACGGGTGTGGACCTGACGCCAGCGCAATGGCAGGCGCTGGTGCCGGTGCTGCGCGAACGCGAACTGCTGCCCTACCTGGACCTGGCCTACCAGGGGTACGGCGACGGCATCGATGCCGACGCGCATGCCGTGCGCCTGCTGGCCGCCAGCGGCCTGGTCTTCTTCGTCGCCAACTCGTTTTCCAAGAGCATGAGCGTTTACGGCGAACGCGCCGGCGCTTTGAGCGTGGTCTGCGGCGACGCGGCCGAAGCCGAGCGCGTGCTGGGCCAGATGAAGGCCACCGTGCGGCGCAACTATTCCAGCCCCGGCCTGCACGCCGCGGGCATCGTCAGCCGGGTGCTGGACGACACCCACCTGCGCCCGCAGTGGGAAGCCGAGGTGACGGCCATGCGCGAACGCATTGCCGGCATGCGCCGCAGCCTGCACAGCGTGCTGTCGGCCAAGCGGCCTGGGCACGACTTCAGCTACTTTCTGCAGCAGCGCGGCATGTTCAGCTACACCGGCCTGAGCCCGGCACAGGTGGACCGGCTGCGCGAAGAGTTCGGGGTCTACCTGGTGCGCTCTGGCCGCATGTGCGTGGCCGGGCTGAACAGCGGCAACGTCGAACGCACCGCCAGCGCGATGGCGGCCGTGATCGGCTGAGGGCTTGCGCAGCGGGTCACGGCCAAGCCCGGGCGGCCGGCGGGCCGCCAGGGCGGGTGGCATCAGCGGCGCGAGCGGCTGAAGAACGAGATCAGGCCGTAGACCACGGCACCCGCAGCAGCGGCCAGCACGACCGACTTCACCGGTTCTTCGCGGATGTAGCCACGCGTCTGGCGGCCCAGGCGTTCGGCGTTGTCCAGCGCCGCTTCGCGCGCATGGCGCGCACTGCGCAAGGCGCGGTTGGACAAGGCAGCCGCTTCGTCAGCCGCGCGATGCAGGGCCGAAGGCACGGCCTGGCGCAGTTCATCCACGCTGCTGGACAAGGCGTCCAGCGCCTGCGTGGCACGGCGCTTGGTGCCGTTCAGCGCTTCCACGGCGTCATCGGCCAGGCGTTCGGTGGTGCGCTCTGCTGCGGTCAGCCCGCGGTCCAGCTTGTCGACCGTCTGGCTGCTCAGGGCGCTGCTGAGGGAATGGTTGCCGTTCATGGGGGCTCCTTGGGGGTGGTGGCGGGATGGCTTCACTGTAGGCAGAGCCCAGGGCCTGGGCTGCCGGCCTGTACCTCAGCCGCCTGTAGGACAAGCGGCAAGCTGCCTGCAGAAAAACAACAAGGCCCGCAGCCCTTGCGGGATGCGGGCCAGGCAGCCGTAAGCGGCAGCGCCCGGTCAGCGCTTGAACCAGTCGTCGCCAGCGGTCTTTTCCCAAGCGGCGACCTGCTTTTCAGCCTCGTCCTTGGCGATGCCATAGCGTTCCTGGATCTTGCCGGCCAGTTCGGCGCGGCGGCCCTTGACGACGTCGAAGTCGTCGTCGGTCAGCTGGCCCCATTGGGTCTGGACCTTGCCCTTCAGCTGCTTCCAGTTGCCTTCGATGCGATCCCAGTTCATGGTCTTCCTTTCAGTGAGGTGACAGAGAAGGCCACGATAGGAAAGCTACCCCTCGCTGCCGATCGGACGTCGGCCCGGTACCGTGTAGGCGCCCGCCTGCATGGCGCTCAGGCCACCGCGGCCAGCGGCGCCGCTTCGGCCACACGTTCGCGCAGCCAGCGGTGCGCGGGGTCGGCGTCGTGCCGCAGGTGCCAGAGCATTTCCACGTTCACCGGGCCCAGTTCAAAGGGCAGTTCGCAGGTCTGCAGTTCGTGCTGGCAGCCCGTGGCTTCGACGAAGCCGGCCGGCAGCACGGTGATGAGATCGCTGCGCGCCACCACGCGGCCGGCGGTGAAGAACTGGTTGACCGTCAGCACGATGCGGCGCTGCCGCCCCAGAGCCGCCAGCGCCTGATCCACGAACCCGTGCGGGCGGCCGGAAAAACTCACGAGCAGGTGGTGTGCAGCGCAATAGTCGTCCAGGCTCAGCGGCGCCGCACCCAGGGCGCCGCCCGGGTGCCCGCCGCGCGAAGGGCGGCCCCGGAGCATCGCGCCCAGCGGGTGCCCCTGGCGCATCACGCCCACGTAGCGCGTGCTGTGCAGGCGGCGGTGGCGCAGGTGGCTGTCGGCGCCCTGCGCGGCGATGCCGGTGACGGCTTCCGGGAAGAAACCCAGCGCCAGGTCGGCGTCGCCGGCTTCCAGCAGGCCGCGCGGGTCGCGCGTGGTCAGCGGCAGCACCCGCAGGTTGGCCAGCGCCTGCGCGCTTTCGATTGCCGCCACCAGCGGCGGGGCCAGCAGGGCGGCTGTGGCGTCGGCCATGGCCAGCCGCCACTGCACGGCGTCGCGCCGCGGGTCGTAGTCGCCCGGCGCCAGGGCCTGGCGCAGGCTGCCCAGCGCCAGCCGCACCGGGGGCCACATGGCCTCGGCGCGCGCGCTGGGGCGCACGCCGTGTGCGGTGCGCAGGAACAGCTCGTCGCCCAGGGCTTCGCGCAGGCGCTTGACGGCATGGCTGACCGCGGGCTGGGTCATCGCCAGCGTATCCGCCGCCCGCGTCAGGCTGCCTTCGGCCATGACCGCGTCAAAGACACGCAGCAGGTTCAAGTCCAGCGACCGGAAGCTGGGCAGGTGCGGGCTGGCGGGCGGCGGTGGCTTGGCAGGCATGGGCGGCGGGAAGGCCGGCAGCAACAAGCGCAGCGCGGCGTGGGTTGTGAGATGGCGCACGGCATCGGCCACGACATCTGCCAAGTCATGAAACGGATGGGTAGCAGCCCCTTGTGACATGCGCACAGTGCATATCAGACCTGCGCATTATTCACTTGAGCAACATGCGTATAAACCCTAATCTCTCGGTATCGGCTGAATCAGCCACCCCTGCACCAGGACCCTCACCATGACCACCATCACCGTCCAGGCCCCCCAACGCGTGGCCGCGCCCCGCGGCGCCGTTCTTGGCGCCTGGGCCTTCCAGGCCGTGATCACCGCTGTCGAACGCCTGAATGCCGCCCACCAGGCGCGCGCCCTGCGCCGCGAAATGAGTGCGCGCATCAGCGACGCCGCAGGCGTGCGCCGCTACGCGCAGCGCATGGAACAGTACGACGCGCGCTTCGCCGCCGACCTGTACGCCGCTGCCGACCGCCACGAAAACCTGGGCAAGTAAGCACCTGCTTTCGCCCAAACGGGCCAGCAGCCCTCTACACGATCAGGCGGCCCGGCGTAAGGCCGGCGCCGGCTGCAGCTGGGAAAACAGGTCCTTCGGGTCGGCCAGCGCCGGGATCAGGTCCAGCGGCTGACCCAGGCCCAGATCCAGCGCCAGCTCGGCCATCAGCCGCAGCGCGGCATAGTCTTCCAGCGCGAAACCCACTGAATCGAACACCGTCACCGCTGCGTCGTCGCGGCGGCCTGGCGCCCGGCCGGCCAGCACCTGCCAGAGTTCCGTCACGGGGAAGTCGGCCGGCATCTGCTGCACGTCGCCTTCCACGCGGCTCTGCGGTTCGAATTCCACGAACACCTGGGCCGCCTGCAGCACCCCAGGGTGCAATTCGGTCTTGCCGGGGCAGTCGCCACCCACGGCGTTCAGGTGCATGCCGGGCTCGATCATCTCTGGCGTGATGATGGTGGCGTTGCGCTTGTCGGCCGTCACGGTGGTGACGATGTCGGCCCCGCGCACCGCTTCGGCCGTGCTGGCGTGCACGCTCACGGCCAGGCCGGGCACGGCCTGCAGGTGGCGCAGCAGCTTGGCGGTGGCACGCGGGTCGGTGTCGAACACGCGCAGCTGGCGAATGCCCAGCCCGTAGTGGAAGGCCAGGGCCTGGAATTCGCTCTGCGCGCCGTTGCCGATCAGCGCCATCGTGCGCGACCCCGGCCGGGCCAGCGCCCGTGCCGCCATCACCGACGTGGCGGCCGTGCGCATGGCGGTTGTCAGCGTCAGTTCGCTCACCCACTGCGGCGCACCCGTGACCACATCGGCCAGCACACCGAAGGCCATTACCGTCGACAGGCCGGCCTTCGTGTTGCCAGGGTGGCCGTTCACATACTTAAACGCGTAGTGCGTGCGGTCGGCGATCGGCATCAGTTCGATCACGCCGGTGGCCGAATGACTGGCCACGCGCGCCGTCTTGTCAAACTCCTGCCAGCGCAAGAAGCCGGCGGTGATGGCGTCTTCCAGGCGGCGCAGCACGTCTGGCAGGCCCCGCGTGGCCACGATCTGGGCAATGTCCTGGGGGGTGAGCAAACGGGTCATGAGGTGTCTCCGGGGTTCTGCTGTGGCTTGCTGCGCATTGTTCTGGCCGGGCCTGGCAATGAGAAGCGACAGAAGTGCATGGCTTTCGCCAGAGTTCTGCCATTTCGCTAGCCCTTACTGACGAAATGGCAGAATGGCCCATGGACACTCTCGACCAACAGCTGCTGGCCCTGCTGCGCAACGACGCCCGCGCCAGCGTCGCCACGCTGGCACACAAGCTGGGCGTGTCCCGCGGCACGGTCAGCAACCGCATCACCCGGCTGGAAGACCAGGGCGTGATCGTGGGCTACACCGTGCGGCTGCGGCCGGACGCCGAGCCGAACCAGATCACCGCCTGGATGAACATCGCCGTCGAAGGCAACCAGACCCGGGCCGTGATCGGCACCCTGCTGGGCGAACCCGGCGTGGCCGCCTTGCACGACACCAACGGCCGCTGGGACCTGCTGGCCGAACTGCGCGCCAGCCAGCTGGGCGAACTGGCCGAGGTGCTGGAACGCGTGCGCCTGATCAAGGGCATCGCGAACACCGAAACCAGCATTCACCTGCAGACCTACAAGCTGTCGTGAGCCACGCTGCAGGCGCGCTGCAGGGGCGGCCGGGCTGCAAAGGCCCCAGCCACAGTGGCGTGTTTGCAACGCTTGTCACCGATGAGTCATTCGGCTCGGGTAGGCTCCGCGGGTTTGACCCGATATTGTTTACCCTAAGGATGACAAGCATGAAAAAGATTTCTCTGGCCGCCCTGGCCCTGGCCGCCATCAGCGCCACCCTGCCGGCGCAGGCACAGTCCAACGTCACCGTGTTTGGCGTCATCGACCTGGCCGCCCGCAGCGTCAAGAACGACGCTACGCAGAATCAGCTGGCCGCCAGCGGCCTGACGACCAGCCGCCTCGGCTTCCGCGGTACCGAAGACCTGGGTGGTGGCCTGAAGGCCCACTTCTGGCTGGAAGGCGGCCTGGACCCCGACACCGGCAACGCCAACGGCCAGACCTGGACGCGCCGTTCGACGATCGGCCTGCAAGGCGGCTTCGGTGAAGTGCGCATGGGCCGTGAGAAGAACACCAGCGGCGTGACCTGGGAACAGTTGGACCCGTTCTCGGACACTGGCATGAGCGCCGTGGGCCGGCTGAACCAGGCCTTCACCGCCACGAACGCCAGCTATTCGCGTTCCAGC
Source organism: Rubrivivax sp. (assembly GCA_027485165.1). Classification (GTDB taxonomy): domain Bacteria; phylum Pseudomonadota; class Gammaproteobacteria; order Burkholderiales; family Burkholderiaceae_C; genus Rubrivivax. Next base: position 151,412 of record JAIXRN010000052.1, on the reverse strand, counting down.
AACATGGTCAGCTACTACTCGCCTGACATGGGCGGTATCACCGGCGTCTTCAACGTCGCCGCCAGCGAAGGCGCTCTGGGCAACAAGCACATTGGCGGCCGCCTGGCCTACAACGCCGGCCCGCTGTTCGCCGTGGTGTCGTACGCCACGACCGAGAGCAGCCCCACCATCGACATCAAGCGCACCACCTTCGGCGGCACCTACGACATGAAGGTGGCGAAGTTCTTCGGCATGTATTCGAAGACCGACGCGGGCCCGGCCGACCAGAAGAACTGGCTGCTGGGTGTGAGCGTGCCCGTGGGCGCCACCTTGCTGCGTGCTTCGTATCACAAGATGGACGGCGGCGGCAGCATCAACAACCGCGAAGCCCGTCAGTTCTCTCTGGGTGGCCAATACAACCTGTCGCGCCGCACGGCCGTGTACGCCACGTACAGCGACATCTCGAACACCAACACCGCGTTCACCGTGGCCACGGGTTCGGCCCTGACCACCGGCCGCGATTCCAGCGGCTACGAAGTGGGCCTGCGCCACTCGTTCTAAGCCCGGGCTGGCCGTGCGGGCGCAAACCCCGCGGCCACCCAGCGCCTCGAAAGGGCGCCACGCCAGCCTGGCGGGGCGCCCTTTTTCGTTGTGCCGGCAGCGGTCGGCTGGCCGCCCGGCCCTGCCGCCGCGCGCAGCCTGCGCCTTTGGCATCATCCGCCGCCGATGTTCGCCTACCTCATCCAACGCCTGGCCAGCTTTGCCCTGACGCTGGCCGTGGCGTCGGTACTGGTGTTCAGCGTGCTGGAACTGTTGCCCGGCAACGTGGCCCAGGTCATCCTGGGCGACAGCGCCACGCCGGAAAGCCTGGCGGCGATGGAGGCGCGGCTGGGCCTGGACCGCCCGCCGCTGCAGCGCTACCTGGAATGGACCGGCGGCCTGCTGCGCGGCAGCACGGCCCGCAGCCTGAGCTACGACACGCCGACCGCCGAACTGCTGGCCGAGCGCCTGGCCGTGACCCTGCCGCTGGCCCTGCTGGCGATGGCGCTGACCGTGGTGCTGGCGCTCAGCCTGGGCTTGTATGCCGCGGCGCGCCACCGCCGGCTGGGCGACGTGGGCGTGATGGCGTTCAGCCAGCTGGGCATCGCGATCCCGAACTTCTGGTTCGCCATCCTGCTGATCCTGCTGTTCGCGGTGCAGTTGCAGTGGGTCAGCGCCGGCGGCTTTCCGGGCTGGCGGGCTGAAGACGGCGGCGGCCTGTGGCCGGGCCTGCAGGCGCTGCTGCTGCCGGCGCTGGCGCTGGCCGCGGTGCAAGCCGCCATCCTGGCGCGCGTCACACGGTCGGCCGTGCTGGACGTGCTGCGCGAAGACTTCGTCCGCACCGCCCGGGCCAAGGGCCTGAGCCGCCGCCAGGCCCTGCTGCGCCACGTGCTGCGCAACGCGATGATCCCGGTGCTCACGGTGGCCGGGCTGCAGTTCGCCAACCTCGTCACCGGCACCATCGTGGTGGAAAACGTGTTCGTGCTGCCCGGCGTCGGCCGACTGGTGTTCCAGGCCATCGCCAACCGCGACCTGGTGGTGGTGCGCGACGTGGTGATGCTGCTGGCCGCCCTCGTGGTGCTGGTGAACCTGCTGGTGGACCTGGCGGTGGCGGGGGTCGACCCGCGGGTGCGGCTGGCATGAAGGCCGGCCCGACAGCACGACCCGCCGGCTTCTGGCCGCGCGCGCGGCGCCATGGCAGCTTCGTGGCCGGCAGCGTGCTCAGCGCCCTGCTGGCGGCAGCGGCCCTGCTGTCACTGGTCTGGCAGCCCTACCCGCCGGGCGAGATCGACATCCCGAACAAGCTGGCGCCGCCCAGCGCCGCGCACTGGCTGGGCACCGACAGCCTGGGCCGCGACATCAGCAGCCAGCTGCTGGTGGGCGCGCAAAACAGCATCGTGGTGGGCGTGGTGGCGGTGGGCATCGGCCTGCTGCTGGGTGTGGCGCTGGGCTGCGTGGCCGCGGCGGCGGCAGCGGCGCCGGGCCACGGCCGTGGTCGTGGATGGGCCTGGCTGGACGAGCTGATCATGCGTAGCTGCGACTTCGGCTTTGCCTTCCCGGCGCTGCTGTCGGCCATCCTGCTGACGGCGATCTACGGCCCCGGGCTCTTGATGAGCATCGTGGCCATCGGCCTGTTCAACATCCCGGTGTTCGCGCGCATCACGCGCAGTTCGGCCGTGGCGCTGTGGGCGCGCGACTACGTCACGGCCGCGCGCGCCGCCGGCAAGGGCCCGCTGGCCATCACGCGCGACCATGTGCTGCCCAACATCGCCAGCCCGCTGGTGGTGCAGGCCAGCATCAGCTTTGCCACCGCCATCCTGGCCGAAGCCGCGCTGTCGTACCTGGGCCTGGGCACCCAGCCGCCGCAGCCCAGCTGGGGCCGGATGCTGAACGACGCACAGGCCCAGATGTTCCAGGCCCCGCTGCTGGCGCTGTGGCCGGGTGCGGCCATCATGCTGAGCGTGCTGGGGCTGAACCTGATGGGCGATGGCCTGCGCGACCTGTGGGACCCACGGCTGGCGCGCCAACGCTAGGTGCGTGGACGACCACACAATCCCGGCCATGCCGCGCAACATCGAGATCAAGGCGCGCCTGCCCGAAGGCCTGGACGCCCTGCTGCCCCGCGCCCGCGCGCTGGCCGGCGGCGAGCCTGAACGCATCGCCCAGGACGACAGCTTCTTCGCCGTCGCCCACGGCCGCCTGAAGCTGCGCGAATTCGCCGACGGCACGGCCGAGCTCATCCACTACCAGCGCGCCGACACGGCGCAGGCCAAGGCCAGCGACTACGTCCGCGTGCCGGTGCCCGACGCCGCTGCGCTGCGTGAAGCGCTGGCGCGCGGCTGCGGCCTGCTGGGGCGCGTGCGCAAGCAACGCTGGCTGCTGCTGGTGCACGAAGCCGGCTTTGCCACCCGCATTCACCTGGACCGCGTGGCCGGCCTGGGCGACTACATGGAACTGGAAGTGGTGCTGCAGCCCGGCCAGACCGACGCCCAGGGCCAGGCTGTGGCCGATGCGTTGATGCTGGCGCTGGGCCTGCAGCACGCGCCGCGCGAAGCCGGTGCCTACCTGGACCTGCTGGCCGCTGCCGGCACCGCTGCCGACCCGGCCTGAGCACGCGGGCGCCTGCCCGCAGCCGAGCTTGCCATGCAAAACCGCATGGCAGCCATGCGAGGCCTGCGAATGGTCAGCCAGCCCCGCCCCCGCCCACACTGCTGGTCAGGGCGCGATGGCTTGCATGTCCGTGCCGGCCCCGCTTCGCCTCCCACCCATTCCAGGAGCCCAGCACATGAACAAGACCGTCCTCATCACCGGCGCCAGCGGGCGCCTGGGCTCCGCGGCCCAGCTGGCCTTCCAGGCCGCCGGCTGGCGCGTGCGCACGCTCAGCCTGCGCAGCGGCCAGGTGCCGGCGCGGCCCGACTTTCCGGTGCACGCCCTGCTGTACGCCAGCAACCCGGCCTACACGCGCTGGGACACCGAACTGCTGCCCGCCGCACGCAGCGCGATGGACCTGGCGCAGCGCCTGGGAGCCTTGTTCATGCTGCCGGGCAACGTCTACAGCTACGGTCAGAGCATGCCCGCGCTGCTGGACGAGCACACACCTGAAGCCCCCAGCACGCGCAAAGGCGAACAGCGCCGCCAGCTGGAAGCCGAGCTGGCCGAACGCGCCCAGCGCCACGCCTTGCGCAGCGTGGTCATCCGCACCGGCGACTTCTATGGCCACGGCCTGGGCAGCTGGCTGGACCAGATGATCGCCAAGCCCTTGGCCCAGGGCCGCGGCAAGCTGGTCTACCCCGGCCCGCTGGACGTGCCGCATGCCTGGGCCTACCTGCCCGACCTGGCACGTGCCTTCGTGGCCGTGGCCGACCGGCTGGGCCCAGTGCCCACCAGCCTGGCCACAGACTGCGCGCGCCACCAGCGCGTGCAGTTCGCCGGCCACACGCTGACGGGCAAGCAGCTGCTGGACGGCCTGGAAGCCGCAGCCCAGGCGCTGGGCCTGCCGGCTGCCCGCACGGCCCTGCGCCGCAGCCGCATGCCCTGGGCGCCGGTGCAGATGGCCGGGCTGTTCGTGCCGATGCTGCGCGAGCTGTCGCGCATGCGCTACCTGTGGCATGTGCCGCATGCACTGGACGGCCGGGCCTTGCAGCAGCTGGTGGGGCCCCTGCCATCCACCCCCGTCGACCTGGCACTGCAGCGCGCCCTGGCCACCTGGCTGGCCACGGCGGCGCAGCCCGCCACGGGCGCGGCCACGGCCTGAACGCCAAAGCCTGGGCGCCTGCGGCCCAGCGGTCCTGGACGGCCAAGCGGGCACCGGGCCGGCGCACGTCCAGCCGCCCAGGCTTTGATGGGCGCTATCGTGCTGCGATGCCCGCCCTGGATCTGCTGCCGCCCCCGCACCAGCCTGCAGCGGCCCCACCGCTGCTGCAGGTCAGCGCCCTGTCGGTGGACCTGCAGACGCACAGCGGCCTGGCACCGGCGCTGCGGGATGTGTCTTTCACGCTGGCGCGCGGGCAGACGCTGGGGCTGATCGGCGAAAGCGGCAGCGGCAAGTCCATCACCGCGCTGGCCCTGATGGGCCTGCTGCCTGACGCGACGCGCGTACAGGGCTCGGTGCGCTTCGACGGCACCGAACTGACGGCACTGGACGACGCGGCCCTGTGCCGCATCCGCGGCCGCCGCATCGGCATGGTGTTCCAGGAACCGATGACGGCGCTGAACCCGCTGCACCGCATCGGCCAGCAGATCGCCGAACCGCTGCGCCTGCACCGCGGGCTGTCGGCGGCTGCGGCGCAGGCCGAAGCGCTGCGCCTGCTGGACCGGGTGCAGATGCCGCAGGCCGCGCAGCGCCTGGCGGCCTGGCCGCACCAGCTGTCGGGCGGGCAGCGGCAGCGCGTGGTGATCGCCATCGCCCTGGCCTGCGAGCCCGACCTGCTGATCGCCGACGAACCCACCACCGCGCTGGACGTGACCACCCAGCGCGATGTGTTGGACCTGATCCAGGCCCTGTGCCGCGACAGCGGCATGGCCTGGCTCTTGATCAGCCATGACCTGGGCGTGATGGCCGACCGTGTCGAACACCTGCTGGTGATGTACGGCGGCAGCGTGGTCGACAGCGGGCCCACGCACGCTGTCTTCAGCCGGCTGGCGCACCCCTACACGCGCGGCCTGCACGGCGCGCGGCCGCGCCTCGGCCAGGACCATGGCACAGGCAAGGGCCGCGACGCCAGCGGTGCACGGTCGCGCCTGGCCACCATCGCCGGCCGCGTGCCAGCGCTGGCCGAACTGCCGCCGGGCTGTGCCTTCGCCCCGCGCTGCAGCCGCGTGCTGCCAGCCTGCAGCGCAGCCCTGCCAGCGGCCCTGCCCGTGGGGCCGGGGCATGCGGTGCGCTGCCTGAACCCCTGGCCATGAACGCCCCGTCCAGCGCGTCGCCACGCCACCCGCCCGGCAGCGCGCCGGCACCGCCGCTGCTGGCCGTGGAAGGCCTGTCGCAGCGCTACCGCCTGCCGCGCCGCCACTGGCTGCAACCCGCGCCAGAAGTGCAGGCGCTGCAGGACCTGAGCTTCACGCTGCCCGCTGGCCGCAGCCTGGGCGTGGTGGGCGAATCGGGTTCGGGCAAGAGCACGCTGGCGCGGCTGGTGATGGCGCTGGAAGCGCCCAGCGCCGGGCGCGTGCTGTTCGAAGGCCGCGACCTGCATGCGCTGGGCGCGCAGGAACTGCAGGCTGCACGTGCGGGCTTCCAGATGGTGTTCCAGGACCCCTACGGTTCGCTGGACCCGCGGCGCAGCGTACTGCAGACCGTTGCCGAACCCCTGGCCCTGCTGCGCGGCGAACGGCATGTCGCCGACCCGGCCCTGCGCCGCCAGCGCGCCGCCGAGGCACTGGACGCGGTGGGCCTGCGCGCCGCTGATCTGGACAAGTACCCGCATGAATTCAGCGGTGGCCAGCGCCAGCGCATCGCCATCGCGCGAGCACTGATCACGCGGCCAAGGCTGATCGTGGCCGACGAGCCCGTCAGCGCGCTGGACGTATCGGTGCAGGCCCAGGTGCTGAACCTGCTGCTGGACCTGCAGGACGCCTTCGGCCTGAGCTACCTGTTCATCAGCCACGACCTGGCAGTGGTCGAACACCTGTGCGACGAGGTGCTGGTGCTGCAGCGCGGGCAGGTGGTGGAGCGTGGCACGCCGCAGGCGCTGTTCACGGCCCCGCAGCACCCCTGTACGCAGCAGCTGCTGCGGGCCATTCCCGGGGTCGGGCCACAATCCGGCCCTGGCTGAGACCCCACCGGAGAATCCGTGATGAGCCTGGACCGGCGCCACGTCAACACCCTGCTGGCCAGCCTGCCGCTGGTCGGCTGGCCGGCACATGCACAACGCCTGCGCGACAGCTTGACCCTGGCCATGGTGCTGGAACCCCCCGGCCTGGACCCGACCACGGGTGCGTCGGCGGCCATCGGCGAGATCGTGCACTACAACGTCTTTGAAGGCCTGACGAAGATCGCCATGGACGGCAGCGTCACGCCGCTGCTGGCCGACACCTGGGGCCATACGCCCGACGGCAAGACCTACACCTTCGGCCTGAAGAAGGGCGTCACCTTCAGCGACGGCAAGCTCTGCGACGCGCAAGCCGTCAAGTTCAGCTTCGACCGCGCCCGCGCGCCAGAGAGCACGAACAAGGCGAAGAAGGCGCTCTTCGACAACATCGAACAGGTGCAGGTGCTGAACGCCCACACCGTGGTGCTGGTGCTGAAGCAGGCCGAACCGATGCTGCCCTTCCGCCTGGGCGAAAACACCGCCGTCGTCATGCACCCCGACACCGCCGCCCAGGCCGGTAGCCAGCCCGTGGGCACCGGCCCCTACCGGCTGGACAACTGGGCCAGGGGCAGCGCCGTCACCCTGGTGAAGAACGACCGCTTTCGCGACGCCGCCCGGGTGGCGCTGCGGCGCGCCACGTTCCGCTTCATCAACGACCCCTCGGCCCAGGTGGCAGCGCTGCTGGCCGGCGACATCGACGCCATGCCGCGCTTCGGCGCCCCGCAGGCCCTGCAGCAGTTCCGCCGCAACCCGCGCTTCGTGGTCGAGACCGGCTTCACGGCCGGCAAGGGCATCCTGGCCATCAACAACCGCAAGCCGCCGCTGAACGATGTGCGCGTGCGCCGCGCGCTGGCCCACGCCATCGACCGCCAGGCCTTCATCGAAGGCGCGCTGGAAGGCCTGGCCAAGCCGATCGGCAGCCACTTCGCGCCCACCGACCTGGGCTACCAGGACCTGACCCGGCTGACGCCCTACGACCCCGCCAAGGCCCGCGCCCTGCTGAAAGAAGCCGGCATCAGCGGCCCGCTGAACCTGACGTTGACCCTGCCGCCGCCACAGTACGCACGCACCGGCGGCGAGATCGTGGCCGCGCAGCTGGCCCAGGTGGGCATCAACGCCAAGATCGAGAACGTCGAATGGGCGGCCTGGCTGGGCGGGGCCTTCAAGGGCAACTTCGACCTCACGCTCATCCTGCACGTGGAACCGCTGGACTACGTGCGCGCCTACGCCGACCCGAGCTACTACTTCGGCTACGACAGCGCGAAGTTCCGCGGCCTGGTGGCTGCCCTGGGCACCGCCATCGACCCGAAGGACCGCGCGCGGCTGTGGCGCGACATCCAGCGCCAGCTGGCCGACGACGCCGTCAATGTTTTCATCTGGAACCCGCAGCAGGTGGCAGTGTTCCGCAAGGGGCTGCGCGGACTGTGGAACAGCTCGCCGATCTTCGCCAACGACCTGGCCGCGGTCAGCTGGGCGCCGGCATGAGCCCGCCCGGCCGCCCGAAGGGCTCATACCGCAGTGCGCAGCACGAAGGATCCACATGAGCGCGCCGGGCCGCTCCCAAGCGCTCCTCCCGGAGTGCGCAGCACGAAGGATCGGCATGAGTCGCAGCACCATCGAGACCTTCTACGCCGCCTTCTCGCGGCTGGACCACGCCGCCATGCAGGCCTGCTACGCCCCCGACGCGCGCTTCGACGACGAGGCGTTTTCGCTGCTGGGGCGCGAACAGATCGGCGCCATGTGGCGCATGCTGTGCAGCGCCACGCAGGCCAAGGGCATGGCGCACTGGCAGCTGCAGGCCAGCGCCATCACGGCGCGGGGTACACGCGGCCAGGCGCACTGGGAAGCGCACTACCTGTTCAGCGCCACGGGCCGCCTGGTGCACAACCGCATCGACGCTGAATTCGACTTCAACGCCCAGGGTCTGATCACGCGCCACCGCGACCGTTTCGACTTCTGGCGCTGGGCCCGCCAGGCCCTGGGCCTGCCGGGGCTGCTGCTGGGCTGGACACCCTGGCTGCGCCAGAAGGTGCGGCGCACCGCGGCGCAGAACCTGGCGGCCTTCATGGCGCGGAGCTGAAGGCTGCCATGAACCCTGCCGACCTGCCCCTGCTCAGCGCCAGCGCCCTGCGCGCGGCCTACCGCCGTGGCGACGTCAACCCGGTGGACGTAGCCCGGGCCCTGATCGCCCACATCGCGGCCTGGGAACCGCACATCCACGCGCTCTACGCCTACGACGCCGACACCCTGCTGGCGCAGGCGCAGGCCTCGGCCGCGCGCTGGCAGGCCGGTCAGCCCCTGGGCGCGCTGGACGGCGTGCCCGTGACAGTGAAGGACAACATCGCCACGCGCGGCACACCCGTGCCGCTGGGCTGCGCGGCGCTGCCGCTGCAGCCCGCCGTGCAAGACGCCCCGCCCGCGGCGCGCCTGCGCGAAGCCGGCGCCCTGCTGGTGGCCAAGACCACCATGCCCGACCTGGGCATGCTGTCGTCTGGCCTGTCCAGCTTTCACACCTTGTCGCGCAACCCCTGGGACCTGCGCCAGACGCCGGGCGGCAGCAGCGCCGGCGCTGCCGCAGCAGCCGCGGCCGGCTATGGCCCGCTGCACCTGGGTACCGACATCGGCGGCAGCATCCGCCTGCCGGCGGGCTGGTGCGGCGTGGTCGGCTTCAAGCCCAGCGCCGGGCGCGTGCCCATCCACCCGCCCTACACCGGCCGCGTGGCCGGCCCCATCACCCGCTGCGTGGCCGACGCCGCACTGGCCATGGCCACGCTCAGCCTGCCGGACGTGCGAGACCCCACACGGCTGCCGCCGCAGGACATCAACTGGGGCGACCTGGATGCGTCCCCTGGCGCCCAGCCAGCTGTCGACCTGCGGGGCAAGCGAATCGGCCTTCTGGCCAACGCCGGCTGGGGCCTGCCGGTGCAGCCCGAAGTGGCCGCGGCTGTGCAGGCCGCGGCGCTGCGCCTGCAGGCCGCCGGGGCGGCGGTGGAGGTGCTGGCGCCCTTCACCACCCGCGCCATGGTCGACGGCCTGGACCGCTTCTGGCGCCTGCGCGCCTGGCTCGAACTACAAGGCCTGCCGGCAGAGGCCCGCCAGCGCGTGCTGCCCTATATCCACGACTGGGCAGCGCCAGCCGCCGGCTACAGCGGCGAACAGGTCTTCCACGGCCAGGCGCAGATGGCCGCGCTGCGCGACGCCGCCGCTGCCGCCAGCGAAGCCTGCGACTTCATCGTTTCGCCCACCAGCCCGGTACCCGCCTTCGCCGCCGAACTGGCCAGCCCGCTGCATGACCCGGCGCGGCCCTTCGAGCACATCGCCTTCACCCTGCCCTGGAACATGGGCGAACAGCCGGCCATCAGCCTGCCTTGCGGCATGACGGCATCCGGGCTGCCCATCGGCCTGCACATCAGCGGCCGCCGCCACGACGACCTGGGCGTGCTGCGCCTGGCGCGGGCCTGGGAGATCCTGCGCCCGCCCCTGCCCGACTGGCCGCTGCCGCCACGGCAGCCGACGCTGCCGACAGGCCCGGCACCCGCGTGATGCCACCTGCAGCCGCCATCTTCATCAGCTACCGGCGGGAAGATGCCGCCGGCCACGCGCGCGCCCTGGTGCAGGCGCTGAACCCGGTGTTTGGCCCTGAACAGGTGTTCATCGACGCCGACGACATGCAGCCCGGCGAAGACTTCGAAGCGCGGCTGGGCGCGGCCGTGCGCGGCGCGCAGGTGATGCTGGTGCTGATCGGCCCGCGCTGGCGCGGCGAACGCGAAACGCCCGGTCACCCGCCTGGCCAGGCCGACACCGGGGCCGCGCACCCGGCCGCAGCCCGCATCTTCGACCCCACCGACTACGTGCGCATGGAAGTGGCCACGGCCCTGGCCGCCGGCCAGCCGGTGGTGCTGCCCCTGCTGCTGGACAACACGCCCATGCCCAGCGCCGCGCAGCTGCCGCCCGAACTGCAGGCGCTGACGCTGCGCCATGCGCTGCCCCTGGCGCACCTGCGTTACGACGCCGACCTGGCGCGCCTGGTGCAGACGCTGCAGACCTGGGTGGCGCCCGCCAGCATCCAGACCCGCCCGCCCGCCGCCCCGCCCGGCAGCGCAGCCCCGGCACCGGCACCGGCACCGGCGCGCCGTGCCGGCTGGCAGGGCCTGCCCGGCCTGGGCGCGGGCGCGGGCGCTGTCGCCGTCGCCGTCGCCGTCGCCCTGACCAGCCTGGCGGCCGGGTGGCTGCTGTGGGCAGCCCGCAGCCCGGCGCCACAGGCGGGCACCCCGCACGACGCCGCTGCTGCAGCGCAATCTGAAGCGCAATCAGCAGCGCCAAGCGCAGCGTCGACTCCCGCCGGCATGCGCACACTGGCAGGCCGCTGGGTCGCCGACGTGCCCTACCGCTGGCTGCCGCAGCCGCGGCGCGAACAGCTGCGCTTCGTTCAGCGTGGCGACACCCTGGAAGGCGCAGTCTCGTTCCTGGGCGTGGAGCGGCCGATCGAAGAAGGCCGGTACAGCGCGCGCGAAGGCCTTCAGTTCGTGATCCGCAGCACCGAAGTTCTGGGCAGTGACGAGCGCACGCTGGTGCACCGCTTTCGCGGTGTCGTGCAGGACGAAGGCATCGCCTTCGAGATGCAGACCACCGGCGGCCACCAGCCGCAAACGGTGCTGCGCTTCACCGCGCGGCCTGCCGCCGCCGCCGCGGACAGCGCGGACAGCGCGCCGCGCTGAACGCGGCACACCGGCGGTCGACGTTACATTCCCGCCATGGGCGTCATGGTTCATTCCGACCTGCGCGGCAACCCTTGCGGCAGCGGCAGCGCGGCCGCACAGCAGGCGGCCGAGCAGGCGCTGTGGCGCATGATGTCCTTCTACGACACGCCGCTGGCCGACCTGGACAGCGCGATGCAGGCCGACCCGGCCTGGGCCCTGCCCCATGCGATGAAGGCCGGCTTCCTGCTGAGCCTGACCGAGCCCGGCCTGCGCGACGAGGCCGCCGCCCACCTGTCGCATGCACGCGCACTGGCCGTGCACGCGCCGGCGCGCGAACGCCAGCATCTCGAAGCCGTGCAGCTGCTGCTGGAAGGCCGCTGGCACGCCGCCTGCCGCAGCTGGGACAAGATCTTGATCGAGCACCCGCGCGACGCGCTGGCGCTGCAGTGGGCACAGGGCTGGGACTTCTACCGCGGCGACATCACCGCCCTGCGCCAGCGGCCGGCGCGCGCACTGCCCGAATGGGACGAAGACGACCCGCTGCAACCCTACGTGCTGGCGCTATACGCCTTCGGCCTGGAAGAGAACAATCTCTACCCGCAGGCCGAAGAAGCCGGCCGCCGCGCCCTGGCCGCGAACCCGCGCGTACCCGTGGCCGTGCACGCGGTGGCCCATGTGATGGAAATGCAAGGCCGCTTCGAAGACGGCTCGGCCTGGCTGCGCCTGCAGCAGCCGCATTGGGCCGTGGACAACGGCTTCGCCTGCCATCTGTGGTGGCACAAGGCGCTGTTCAGGCTGGAATCGATGGACTTTGCCGGCGTGCTGCGCCTGATCGACCACCACCTCAGCGGCAGCAACCTGCAGTTGACCCTGCAGCGCCTGGACGCCGTCGCGCTGCTGTGGCGGCTGCACCTGCTGGGGCAGGACGTGTCGGCGCAATGCGCGGGCCTGCTGCAGGCCTGGCCGCTGGACGACAGCGCAGCCGGCTACTACGCCTTCAACGACCTGCACATCGTGCTGGCCCTTCTGGGTGCCGGCGACGTGACGCGCGCCGAAAGCTGGCTGGCGCGCTGCGCCGAACGCGCCATGGCCCCCAGCGACGCCGCGCGCAGCAACCACGCCATGGCGCGTGAAGTGGGGCTGCCCCTGATGCGGGGCATGCTGGCCCTGGCGCGTGGCCAGGCCGACAGCGCCTGCGACTTGCTGGCACCGGCGCGCGTGCTGGCGCGCCAGCTGGGCGGCAGCCACGCGCAGCGCGACATCATCGACCAGACCCTGCTGGCTGCGGCCACCCAGGCCGGGCGCCACAGCCTGGGCCGCGCCCTGCTAAACGAACGCCTGATGGCCAAGCCGATGACGCCGCTGTCGCGCCACTGGGCGCTGGCGGTGGGAGAGCGCGACGCCGCCCGGGCCTGAACGGCCAGCACCTGGCTGCGCCCACCCGATCTGTCTTCAGCCCCACCCACCGGGAGACCGCACCATGGCCACTGAGGAACAACGCGAGAACCGTTTGCGCCTGCTGGAAGACCACATTGGCCGGTCGCTCGCCCAGGCCCAGGCCAGCGGTGAACTGCAAAGCGCCAAACACTACGGCAAGCCGCTGGACCTGGGGGATGGCTACGACGAAACGCCCGCCGAGCTGCGCATGCCCTTCAAGATGTTGAAGGACAGCGGCTTCCACCCGCCCGAAGTGGGCCTGATGCGCGAGATCGCCGCGCTGCGCGACACCCTGGCCGGCCTGCCCGAAGGCACCGAAGCCGTCGCCATGCGCCAGAAGCTAGCCGCGATGCAGCAGCAACTGGCGCTGCGGCTGGAAGCGCTGGGCCGACGCGCCTGAGCCGCGCTAAGCCGCGCTAGGCTGCACGCGCCAGCACGCGCGGCGCAGCCGCGGCCGCTGCCGCGGCCAGCAGCGGCGCCGCCACGGGGGCCGGTTTCACCAGCGGCCGGGCAGCGGCGGTTTCTTCGTCCAGCGCGGCCAGCAGGGTGTCGGCCAGTTCATCGCCAGACCGCCAGGCGGCTTCGACGCCGGTGCCGGCCAGGAAGTCGCCGCACACGCCCAGGCCGCGCTGGGCGTCCCACCAGCATTCGGTGCTGGCCGCGGCCGGCCGCTCGGCCGGCAGGGCATAGCGCCAGCGGTGCACCGACCGGTGTTGCCACTGCAGCTTCACGCCGCGCGGCAGCAATGCTGCCAGCGCCTGGCTGAGTGCGGCCTGCACGGCCGCGGGGCTGTCTTCCAGGTGTTCTGCCGTCCACGCCGGGCTGGCATGCGCCACCCAGGTGGCCACGCCGGCTGGCGCACTGCGGCCGGGTTTGCGGTCGTTGCGCGCCACCCAGGCCAGCGGGCTGCGGCCCGCTTCGGGCTCGCAGGCGTCCCAGGGCCAGTCCAGGTCTTGCGTGGCCGCCATCAGCGTCCAGCAGGGCTGCATCGGCACACCAGCCAGATGGTCGGCCCAGCGGTCGTGGTGGCCGGCCAGCAAAACGGCCGCCTGGGCCGGGGGCATGGCCAGCAGCACCTGGTCGTAAGGCCCGTGCTGGCTGCCGTCTTCCGCCACCAGCTGCCAGCCCAGGGTGCTGCGCTGCAGGCGCTGCACGGGGCAGTTCAGCTGCACCGGCATGTCGCCCATGAAGTGCCGCGCCAGTGCCGACATGCTCCCCAGCGGCACCCAGCTTTCGCGCCGGGTGGGTGCAGGCCAGGCCGCATGCACCTGCGGCGACCAGGGCGCCACCACGCCGGCCGCGGCGGCACGCCGCATGGCGGCCTTGAAGCGCGGGTGCCGGGCCTGGATGTGCTGGGCGCCATGGTCGAATTCCAGCGTGGCGTTACGGCCATCGGCGCCCAACCATTCAGCCCGGCGCGTGGCCATGCGGCCACCGACACCCCGCGACTTGTCGAACAGGGTGACGGCCAGGCCGGCTTCGCGCAGGCTGGCGGCACAGGCCGCCCCAGCGATACCCGCGCCGATCACGGCAACACGCACGAGGGGGTTGGTATTGCGGTTCATGGGCAGACCTTTCGCAGGGTGCACTCGGGGTGGATGAACGGGACAGCGGGCTGACACACGGGTGAGACAGGGGCGTGGGGCAAGACCGCGACGGCTGGGCCGCACGGCGACACCTTGAAGCGGCCTTTTCGTCGTGGCCCGCCTGTCCAAGACCGAACACTCCAGGAGAAGGTTCAAGCACTGACGCTGTTTTGGCGCTTCGTTTCTGAGACGCCGCGTCGAACCCTGACCCGTTGAATCGGATTGTGACCCGTCAGTCACGCTTTTGCACGCCTTTGAGCAGCCTTTGTCCTAATAAATGGACTGGTTTTCCGCAACTTAACGTGTCAAGCACTCGTCAATACGAATATATTCGCGTCACAAGCTTCAATTGAAGCGCTTTCAGGAGTCAAAGCCATGACGATCGACACGATCGACGACGACACCCAGGTCCTGGACACCAGCCGCCTGCCCCCCAACGCCCGCCTGCGCAGCGGCACTGCGGCGCGCCTGGCCGGGTTGCCGGTGACGACGCTGAGGGTCTGGGAACGGCGCTACGGGGTGGTCGCTGCACCCAAGACACCCACCGGCCAGCGCCTGTATTCGACCCTGGACGTGCAGCGCCTGGCGCTGCTCAAGCAGCTCAGCGACCGCGGCCACGCCATCGGCACGATCGCCAGCCTGGGCCTGCCTGAACTGCAGGGCCTGGCCGCGGCCGCCCCGGCGCGCAGCGCCGCCGCCGCGGCCGTGCCTGGCCTGCACCTGGTCGTGGTGGGCCGCGGCGCGGCGCAGAAGCTGCAAGCCGTGGGCGCGCGGCCGCGCCAGGTTTACGACGACCTGGCCCAGGCCGAAGCCGACCCCCTGGGCCGCCCGGCCAGCCACCCCACGCCCGTGGCGGGCCCCGACGTGCTGCTGGTACACCTGCCTTCGCTGCACCCGGCGCTGGCCGAGCGGGCGCTGAGCCTGGCCAAGCAGCTGCGCGCCGCCACGCTGCTGGTGTTGTATGCCTTCGGCGCCGAGGCGGTGGCCGAATCGCTGCGCGCGGCCGGCACCATCGTGCGCCGCGAACCCTGTACCGGCCGCGACCTGGCGCGCTTGCTGGCCACTGCCGCCCGAGCCCCGGCACCGGGGCTGGGCCTGCCGACGGCGTCGATGCGGCGCTACACCGACGAACAACTGGCCAGCCTGGCCGAACAGCCCACCACCGTGCTGTGCGAATGCCCGCGCCACCTGGCCGAGATCGTGACCCAGCTGGTGCACTTCGAACAGTACAGCGCCGACTGCGATTCGCGCAGCCCGGCCGATTCAGCCCTGCACCGGCACCTGGGCAGCCTGGCCGGCGCAGCGCGCGCGATGTTCGAACAGGCCCTGGACCGCGTGGTGGTGGAAGAGGGTCTGCAGGTCTGACGCGCAGCCTCTGCTGTCGCCCGGGCCCCGGCGCAGCAGCGCCCGGTCGCGTCAGCGGTGAAGGTAGATCAGTTCTGAATACAGGTGGTCGACGCCACCGCTGCCTGCCCCGCGCCCGGGAACCTGCCCACGCGCAAAACGGCGCTGGAACAAGCGGGTGCAGGGGAAGCCGGGCACCAGGTCCTGGTGGGCGTCGAAGGCCAGCAAGGCGTAGCCGCGGCGCAGAAGCGGTGCGGCCAGCACGCGGGCGTGCAGCGCCAGCAAGGCCTGCGAAGGGGTGTAGACCAGTTCGGCCGTGCGCAGCCAGCCCAGCCGCCGCTGGGGCCTGAACACCAGCGGCACCCAGCCCTGCACGCCAGACGGCGACTGCAGCGCCAGCACCTCGCAGCCCAGCTGGACGTGGTCTTGCAGCGCTGGCGCCAGCGGGTCGTCGCGCAGCGCATGCAAGGCAGCGGCACCCGCCAGCACCGCCGGCCCGGGGTCGGCACGCGCGGCCTGCCAGGCCAGGCGCGGCAGTGACGCCAGCACGCACTGGTGCGTGACGGCCTGAAAGCCGATGCGCTGCAGCAGCAGCAGGGCCGACGGGATGGGCGTGAGCGCGGTGTAGACGGTGTCGGGCTCGCACAGGCCGCGGCGCGCCATCCACAGCGCGCGGTCGCGTGCCGCTGGCAAGATGGCCCAGCTGCTGCCGTTCACGTGGCGCTGTTCGCCCCCGTCGGCAGCTGGCCTGCGGCTGGCCAGCAGCAAGGCCAGGCCCTGCGGGCCCTGGGCCCCGCACAACAGCATGCCGATGGGGTCGCCGCGCTGGCTGCTGGGCACACGGCGCAGGCGTTCGATGCCGCTGTCCCACAGCGCAGCGGGCGTGCAGGGGTAGCAGCGCAGCAGCAGCTGGCGCGCCATGGGCCAGGCCGACAGACCGAAAGGTTCCAGCGCCCAGCCACCCGGGGCCGCTGCGCCATCGGCCGGCAGCGCCGGGGTGTCGGCCAGCACAGCGGCCGGCATGGCGGCGGGAACAGCAGCCGTGGCAGCCATCAAGTGCCCAGTGGCGCCGGCGGCGAAGCGCGGCGGCGCACGCCCTGCAGCGCCGCCCAGACCCGGGCCGGCAGGGCCTGCGGGTCTTTCAGCTGCTGCTTCAGGCGCCGGCGCAGGTGCCAGGCCGCCACGGCCGGCAGCCCGCGCCAGGACAGCGCCACGCAGGCGTCGCGCAGCGGGATCGGGTCCATGCCCAGCGTGGTCTTGTGGAAGTAGTCGCCGACGCCGAAGTCGAAGGTCGACAACCCCTCCGCGTGCAGGTGCCGCGCCGTGCCTTCGTCCAGCAGCCGGCCGGGCGAACAGGCCTTCCAGGCGTCGCCGCCGATGCTCTGGCGCAGTGCGATGTAGCGCCGGCCGTTGCTCACGCCGTACAGCGCCGAGACCAGCGCGTCGCCGTCGCGCAGCGCCGTCAGCACCACGCTGCCGTCGGCCAACCCGGCGGCCAGCAGCTGGCGGTAGAAGGCGCGGTAGGCGGGGCGGTCCAGACGGTAATGGCGCTGATGCGGCAGCGCGGCCATGCGTTCAGATTGCTGTCGTTCCAGCGCTTCGAACAGCGCCTGGGCCTGGGCGGGGTCGGTAATGTGTTCAAAGCGCGCCACCGGGCTCCGTTCGAAGACGCGCCAGCAGCGTTCGATCTCCTTGCGCACGCGCTTGTCCAGGCTGCGGCGCCAGTCTTCCCAGGGCCCGCTGACGCAGAACTGGTTGCCGAACAGTTCACCCGGCTGGGTGCGCCAGGCCAGGGCCAGCGGGTTGGTGATGCCGCCGCCTTCGGCCAGGCCGGCGGGCAGCATCTTTTGCACCCGCCACAGGTCGTGGCCGCGCAGCGCCTGCGCCAGCGCCGCCCACAAGGCGCGTGCTGCCGGGGCTTCATGGGCGCCGCCATGCCAGTCGGGCGCCACCAGCGGGGCCACGTAGTCCACCACGCCCGCGTCGGCAAAGGCGACCTCGCCCAGCCCGCGGTTGCGGCGCTGCACCAGGGGCAACAGCAGCGCGTCGGTCCAGCCCTCTGCGGCCTGCCGCTGCACGGCCAGCCACAGCGGCTGCCAGCCGTCGGCCTGGCCGAGGGTTGAAAACCAGGCGCGCAACCAGGCCGCGCCGTGAAAGGGCAGATGGCCCGGGCCGCGCAGCGCGTCGGCCGCGGCCAGGAAGTCGTCCAGTGACGCCAGGGCCACGGCGCGGTAGCGTGGCAGGGCGGCGTTCATCGGCTGGCGCCAGCGGTGTCCACCAAACCGCCGGGGGCGCGCAGGTCGAGCCGGAATTCCACCGGGCGCAGCGCCTTCTGTGTGGCACCAGCCCAGGGGCTGCGACGCCAGGCCGCCTGCAGCGCAGCCTTGGCCCAGTAGCCCGGGCCGCTGAGCGCCCGCCCGCGCGGGCGCAGGCCCAGGCGGTGGCGCAGCACGGCATTGGCCAGGTGCACCTTTTGCGCGCGGCGGTTGTCGGGCGTCCAGTGTTCCGATGTCACCGACACGTTCAGGCAGTCGGCGTTTTCCACGCGGTGCGGCGCGTTCAGCGGCCAGGTCAGCATTTGCCCGGGTTCCAGGTCGAAGACCATGGCCATGCGGTCGAAGGCCGGGTCGTAGACCAGGCTGAATTCGAAGCCGGTGTAGGCGATGTCTTCCAGCCATTCGGGCTGCAGGTAGGGCGCGGCTGCGGGGTAGACCCAGACGCGCTTGCGCCCGTGGATCTGCCACAGCAGCTGCCCGGGCAGGTCGCAGTGGTAGTGCACCTGGGCGCGTGGCGACGAGATGAGGATGCCCATCTTCAGCGCTCCGGCGCTGAAGCCCGGCACCTGCGCGGCGATCTCGGCATAGGCCTGTTCCAGCAGCTGCGCATAAGCCGCGCCCTGCAGATGCGCCTGCCGCAGGTTCAGCCACAGGCTGCCCTGGGCGATGGCGTCGATGGCCTGGCGCCCGGGTGTGCTGCCGAGTTCGCCTTCACGCCAGCGCGCACGGCCGTCGCCATGGCGGCTGGTATGGACCAGGGCGTAGTCGCTGCGCGGGTAGCGTTCGATCAGCTCGCCCAAAGCCTGCAGCTGCAGCGCCGGGTGTTCGTGCAGCCGGTGCTGCAGGCGCATCGGGCGCTGGTTCCAGCTGCCAGGGGTGTCTGACGGCCAGGGGTGAAAGACGGTGCCATTCATGCGGGGCGGGGTGGGGCAGTCTGTGTAGATGAACGTGTCGTACTGGCCAATGGCACACCGGCCGCGCTGCCTGTGGGGGCAGGCAGAGCGATGTACCCCAAGTGGGCCGTGGCCCGGATTGTCGCCATGACCGGGCGGCGCCCAGCCCCCTTGTTCATGAGGACGTGGCGTGACAACTGCACAGCGCGCGACGCTGGGTGCCGGCCGCAGCGCCAGCCGTGGCATTTTTCAAGGTTTGGCGCGGCGCGAAGGCCTGTGCTCCCGCGCTTCGGGGGGCCTTGCAGGCCCTTCGAACGGAGCCCGACGACTACTATTTCGGCACCGGTTGCACCCCCTTCGGCAACTGTTACGGAACGTAATTTCTGCTTCATTTCCCGTCGGTCGGAAACACATTCAGCCCAGGTCGTAGCCGCTGTCGATGATGCCGCTGCAGCCCCGGCCAACTGGCCACCAGATCGCCATCGCACCCTTGCCCCAGACCATGCATCGCGCACTCTTCCACCCCGCAGCCGCGCTGGCGAAACGCCTGCTGTTGCTGTTCGCGCTGGCACTGGGCCTGCCGGGTCTGGCGCATGCGCAGGCTGCAGCAGCCGCCCTGCCCGGCACTGCCGACACCCCGTCCTACCGCGTCGGCGCTGGTGACGAACTGAACTTCCGCTTCGTCTACACGCCCGAGCTCAACACCGCGGCCGTGGTGCGCGGCGACGGTACGGTGTCTTTGCCCCTGCTGGGTGAACTGAAGGTGGTGGGCTACACGCTGGCGGAACTGACGGAACAGGTCCAGGCCGCGCTGGCCACGCGCGTGCGGCGGCCGCAGGTGGTGATCAACGTGCAGGGCACGATCCCTTCGCAGCGCGTCTTCGTGGGCGGCGAAGTGGCACGCCCGGGTGTGCAGGCGCTGGCCGGCCCGCTGACCGCGCTGCAGGCCGTGATGGCCGCCGAAGGCCTGAAAGACACCGCCCAACCGACCCAGGTGACCGTGCTGCGCCAAGGCCCGGGCGGCCAGCGGCTGATGTTCAAGCTGGACCTGCAAGCCGTGATGGAAGGCCGCGAAGGCGCGCAGGACATCGCGCTGGCGCCCTACGACGTGGTGCTGGTGCCGCGCAGCGGCATCGCCAACATGGGCCTGTGGGTGGACCAGTGGGTGCGCCGCATCCTGCCCATCAGCCTGGGCTTCAGCTACACCATCAACCGCAACGGGGCGCTGCAGTGACGCGCGCCGGCATGAGCAGCGCGTGGCAGGAAACGCAGCTGGACACATCGCACTTCGAACGCATGGGCGTGTCGGCCCTTTCGCCGCGCGTGACGCTGCGCGATCTGGTCACCATCGCCTTCCACGACCGCAAGCGCATTGCCGCGGCCGTGCTGGCCGGCCTGCTGCTGACATTGCTGGTGGTGGCCGGCATGCCCAAGAAGTTCACCGCCGAAGCGTCGCTGCTGCTGCGGCTGGGGCGCGAGTACGTCTACACGCCCGAAACGGGCGACCCGTCCACCGCGCAGCCCCTGCCCTACGACCGCGAACAGACGCTGGTGGCCGAAGCCAAGATCCTGACCAGCCGCGACGTGCTGGAAGGCGTGGTCAGCAAGCTGGGCGTGGCCACCATCTACCCCGACATCACCGCCAACCGCACCGCCACGCCACAGCAGCAGGCGCAGGCTGCGATGGCGCTGGAAAAGGCCCTGGGCGCTGAACTGCTGAAGGGCTCGAACCTGCTGCAGGTGAACTTCAGCCACAAGGACCCGGAAACCGCCGCCAAGGTGCTGGACCAGGTCATCGACAGCTACCTGAACAAGCGCCGCCAGGTGTTTTCCAGCGCCAGCAACGGCCAGGCCGAAGCCGAACTGGGCGCGCGCCGCATCCAGCTGAACACCGCCGAAGCGCGGCTGGCAGCCTTCAAGCAGGAACGCGGCATCCTGTCCTTCAACGAAGAACAGACCCTGCTGCTGGCCCAGCGCAGCGAGATCGAACGCCGCCAGACCGACATCAACCTGGCCCTGGCGCAGGCCGACGGGCGCAAGAACGCGCTGAGCAACCAGCTCGTGCGCATCCCGGCCGAAGTCAAGCTGTCGACCGACACCTCGCGCGGCGAAGCCGCCGAGAGCGCACGCAAGCTGCTGCTGGAACTGAAGCTGAAGGAACGCGAAGCCAGCAGCAAGTTCTTCGACACCGAAGCCCAGGTGCAGGACGTGCGCGCCGACATCGAACGCGTGAACGAACACCTGCGCATGCTGGAAGCCCAGCCGCCGCAGGCCGTGCGCACCGGCCGCAGCCCGGTACGCGACGGCGCCGAGTCCGACCTGGTGAAGAGCGCGGCCGACCACAGCCAGTCGCAGTCGGGCCTGTCAGCCCTGGCCACGCAACGCAGCGCCATCGACAAGCGCCTGGCCGAACTGGCGCGCAGCGAAAGCGAACTGCGCACGCTGGAACGCGAACGCAAGCTGGCCGAGGTGCAGTACGAAGCCGCAGCCAAGCGCCTGCGCGACGAACGCGTGCTGACCGACCTGGACAGCCAGCGCAAGAGCAACGTCAGCGTGGTGCAGCGCCCGGCGGTGCCCACGCAGGCTGAATCTAAGCGCAGCCTGGTGCTGATGCTGGGCGTGATCCTGAGCCTGGGCCTGGGCGTGTTCGTCGCCTTCCTCAGCGCGATGTGGCGCGACACCTTCCTGACCCCGGCCGACGTGCAGCGCGACCTGGGCCTGCCGCTGCTGGGCGCCATACCCGCGGTGGCCCGATGAACCACGGCCCCGACACCCGCCGCGCACGCCCGAGTCGCCGCGCCCTGCTGGGTGCAGCGGCAGCAGGTGCTGTGGGTGCTGCGGGTGCCGTGGGGCTGGGCGCCGCCGCCAGCCAGGCGGCCGCGCCGGCCACCGGCGCGGGTGCGGCCACCAGGGCCGGCGCCAGCAACCTGCCCGTGCTGGCGCGCGGCCTGAATCTGTCGCACTGGTTCGAATACGAACGCGGCCAGGGCCTGACGGGCCCGGAACTGCGCCAGCTCAAGACCCTGGGCCTGGACCACGTGCGCCTGACGGTGGACCCGGTGGTGGGCGGCTGGCATCCGCAGCGCGGCGGCAAGCTGGCATTCCTGGGCGAACTGCAGGAGGCCGTGGGCCTGGCGGTGGACGCCGGGCTGGAGGTGGTGATCGACCTGCACCTGGAACCCGGTGACAAGCAGATCATCGAAGACCGCCCTGAAACAGAAAGCCAGCTGCTGGGCCTGTGGCAACAGCTGGCGCGCGCCTTTGCCGGCAGCCCGCGTGAACGCGTGGCCTTCGAGCTCTTCAACGAACCGCAGTACTACGGCCTGAAGCGCTTCCGCTGGCCGGCCCTGCAGCGCCAGCTGCTGGACACCGTGCGCGCCCAGGCGCCCCAGCACCTGGTGCTGCTGGCCGGTTCTCGCGGCGGTTCGTTCGAAGCCATGGCCGGGCTGGACGTGCAACGCGACCCCCGCTTGGCCTACGTCTTTCACTTCTACGAACCTTTCCTCTTCACCCACCAGGGTGCCGTCTGGCAGGACGAGCGCTACACCACCGCCGGGCTGCGCCAGGGCCTGCGCTACCCGCCCGACGCTGCGCACGACAGCGCCCTGCCGCTGCGCAAGCCGCACCCGCGCGCGGCGCAGGAAATGGCCGACCATCTGAAGGCCGGCTGGGGCACACAGAAGATGCACGCCGAAATGGCCCGCGCCGGCCAGTGGGCGCGTGACAAGGGCGTGCGCGTGCTGTGCAACGAATTCGGCTGCATCCGCGCCAACGTCGACCCGGCATCACGCTACCGCTGGGTGGCCGACGTGCGCTCGGCGCTGGAAGCCCAGGGCATCGGCTGGACGCTCTGGGACTACACCGACATCTTCGGCATCACCCAGCAGTCGGCCCTGCCGGGCCAGGCGGGGCGCCGCAGCCTGGACCCGCTGGCCTACGCCGCGCTGGGCCTGAAGGCGCCCGAAGGCGTGGCCACGCGATGATCCCCATGCCGGCCATGCCTGCGATCCCCGCCACGGACCCCAAGCCGCAGCCGCCCGCGCGCCGCCTGCCGGCCGATCGCGTCTACATCCGCGGCAGCCTGCTGCCGCCCGATGTGCCCGACAGCGGCCTGCGCCGGCTGGCCTGGTGGCTGCTGGTGGCCGGCGTGGTGCTGCGCATGATGGTGTCGCCGCAGGCCCTGCATGCGGCCGGCATTCCCTACGACCTGCCCTGGGGCGCCTTCCCGGCCAAGATCCATCCCGGCACCTACGTGCTCTTCCTGGCCTGGGCAGCGTCGCTGGCCAGCCATGGCAACCCGCTGGCGGTACTGCTGTCGCAGTGGCGCCGGCACCCGCTGCCCTTCAACTTCCTGGTCTGCATGGTGGCGGTGTTCACCTGGGCGCTGCTGCGCCACGGCACCGCCGGCCAGGCCTTCTTCATCGACACCCTGCTGGCCCCGGGCGTGGCCATGCTGGCCCTGCTGCTGCACGACCGCGCCCGCCGGCGCGAACTGCTGCGGCTGATCATGCTGCTGCTGCTGACCAATGCCTGCCTGGCGGTGGCCGAAAGCGCCACCAGCAAGCGCCTGATCCCGCTGCATGCCGGGCGCGAAGGCATCGTCGAGGAATACTTCTTCCGCGCATCGGCCTTCATGGGCCACCCGCTGGCCAATTCGCTGGTCACCGTCATGCTGCTGCCGGTGGTGGCGGTGATGCCCTGGTCGCTGCGTACGCGGCTGGTGGCCTACGGCCTGCTGACGCTGGCGCTGCTGAGCTTCGGCAGCCGCAGCAGCCTGGCGGCCGTCGCGCTGTATGCCGGGCTGGCGGCGGTGCCGCTGGCGCTGCGCCTGTTGCGCGGGCAATTCAACTACCTGCAGATCACCGGTGGCCTGGTGGGCCTGGCCCTGGCCACGGCGGCGCTGGCCGCGGTGGTGGCCACAACAAAGCTGGGCGAACGCATCTTCAAGAGCCTGGTGTGGGACAACAGCGCCAGCGTG
Source organism: Rubrivivax sp. (assembly GCA_027485165.1). Classification (GTDB taxonomy): domain Bacteria; phylum Pseudomonadota; class Gammaproteobacteria; order Burkholderiales; family Burkholderiaceae_C; genus Rubrivivax. The sequence continues at coordinate 127,872 of JAIXRN010000052.1, read as the reverse complement.
CGCGTGCTGGCTTTCGATGTGCTGGACTACATCCACGGCAACGACCTGTGGTTCGGCATCCCGATCGAACGCATCGAAGGCGTGGCCGCGCGCGTGGGCATCGACTTCCGCTACGAGGCGATCGAGAACTTCTGGATCAACCTGCTCATCCTGCTGGGCATCGTCGGCTTCGTGCTCTTCCTCGTCGGCCTGGGGCTGCTGGTGCTGCACCTGTGGCGGCAGTCGCGCACGCCGCTGAAGGTCGGTCTGCTGATGTTCTTCGTCGTCGCCAGCGGCGGCAATTCGCTCGCGGCCAAGACGCCGGCGCTGCTGCTGCTGGCGGTGACGCTGCAATGCGCCGCGGCCCTGCCACGGCGTCAAGCCACCCCAACCGAAAGCCGCCAGCGCATGCCTGCAGCCCGTCATTTCGCGGGGGTGCGTTCATGAGCACGAAACCCCTGGCCAAGGTCCGCATCTTCTACCCGGCCGACCCCGCTGGCGTGGTGCCCGGCGGCATCGACACCTTCATCCGCGGCCTCATCAAGTGGGCGCCGGAAGACATCGACTTCAGCCTGGTGGGCATGACCACCGACACCGCTGCCCGCCCCGAAGGCCGCTGGTCGCTGTGCCGCGCCGGCCAGCGCGACTACACCTTCTTCCCCGTCGTCAGCGTGGCCGACGCCGGTACACGCGGCAAGCTGCCACTGTCGCTGCGCTACACCGCGGGCGCCTACCAGCACCGGGCGCGGCTGCGTGGCGGCTTCGACGTCTACGACTTCCACCGCCCCGAACCCAGCCTGCTGTACCTGGACGACCCGCGGCCGAAAAACGCGTTCTTCCACCAGGACCCGAAGGTCATCGCCAGCACCGCTTCCGACAACCTCTGGCGCAAGCTGCCCGCGGCCTATGAGCAGCTGGAAGCCCGCGCGGTGGAACAGCTGGCCAGCGCCTGGTGCGTGCGCGACAGCGGCGTCATCACCCTGCGCCAGCGCTACCCCAGCCTGGGCGCGCGCGTGCGCTTCGTGCCCACCTGGGTCGACGCCGACGTCTTCCACCCGGTGCCCGACAGCCGGCGCCGCGCGCTGCGCGAGAGCATCGCCGCCGAATACAACCTGCCGCCGCAGGCGCAATGGGTCAGCTTCGTCGGCCGGCTGGACACGCAGAAGAACCCCGGCCTGCTGCTGGAAGCCTTCGCCCGCGCCGTGACGCCGGGCGAACACGGGCCCGGGCAGAACGCGGTGCTGCTGCTGATCGGCAACGGCGTGCTGCGGCAGGAACTGGAAGCCCGCGTGCGCGCGCTGGGCCTGCAGCAACGCGTGCGTTTCCTGGGCCTGCAGGCGCAGGACACGATTGCCCGGGTGCTGCAGGCGTCCGACCTGTTCGCGCTGTCGTCGGCCTATGAAGGCATGCCGATGGCCCTGCTGGAAGCCCTGGGCTGCGGTACGCCCGTGGTCACCACCGAAGTGGGCGAAGTCAAGCGCGTGGTGCACCACGGCGTCAACGGCGTGGTGGTGGCGCGGCACGACGTACCGGCCTTTGCCGACGGCCTGGTGCAGGGCCTGCTGGCAGCGCGCTTCTGGCGCAGCACCGCGGTGGAAGCGGTGGCCGACTACCAGCCCGCCAGCGTGCTGGCACCGGTGTACGCCAACTACCGCGCGCTGGCACTGGGCCCGGCCACCATGCGCCAGGCCGTGCGCCGGCCGGCGCAGCACGGGCTGCTGGCCCGCACGCGCGACACCGTCATCGGCCAGTCGGTCGACGTGCTGGGCAGCGCCGAAGTCACGGCCCAGCTGGTGCAGTGGGCACAGGCTGGCGAATCGCGCACGGTGTGCTTTTGCAACGTGCATTCGGCCGTCACCGCCACGCGCAGCGAAAGCCACCGCCTGGCCCTGCGCGGTGCCGACATGGTGGTGCCCGACGGCGCCCCGGTGGCCTGGACACTGCGCATGAAAGGCCATGCCCAGCAGGACCGCGTCGACGGCCCCGACACCATGTGGAAGGCCTGTGCCGCTGCGCGCGACAACGGCATCAAGGTGGGCCTGTTCGGGTCGCGCCCAGAAGTGCTGGACGCCCTGGTCACGGCGCTGCGCCGCGACTTCCCCGGCCTGCAGGTGGCCTACTGCCATTCGCCGCCCTTCCGCGACGCCACGCCCGAGGAAGACGAACGCATCGTCGCCGACATCGCCCAGTCTGGCGTGGGCATGCTGTTCGTGGGCCTGGGCTGCCCGAAGCAGGAACGCTGGCTGGGCCACCACCGCGGGCGCATTCCGGCCGTGATGCTGGGCCTGGGCGCGGCCTTCGACTTCCATGCCGGCACCGTCAGCCGCGCACCGCTGTGGATGCGCCGCCATGGCCTGGAATGGCTGCACCGCCTGGGGTCCGACCCGCGTCGGCTGTGGTGGCGCTACGCGTCGACGAATTCGATGTTCCTGCTGCGCAGCCTGCGCGACCTGCTGCGCCAGACCGCGGGCCGCCAGCGGCCGCTGCTGTAGCCGCTGGGCGCCGGCGTACCGCTGCCGATAGCTGATTCATTCCCGACCCCTGCCCACCTGCCGACCCTTCGACCATGAACGCCGCCCCAGCCCCTGCCCAAGACCGGCCCCTGGCCCTGGACGCCCGCGCCATCGACGACCTGGTGGCGCGTGTGGACGCCGTGCTGCCGCCGCCGGAGCCGCGCGTCATCGGCTTCGTGGCCAGCGGCCAGGGCGAAGGTACCAGCACGCTGGCCCGCAGCTACGCCCGCGCCAACGCCGGCAAGCTGGGCCGCAACACCCTGCTGCTGGGCACCCTGCCGCCGGCTGACGGCAGCACCACCCTGTGCGCCGCACTGCGCAGTGGCCAGCCCATCGACAGCGCGCTGGGCAACAAGCAGCGCGGTGTGACCGAAGCCTGGCTGGGCCTGGGCAGCGACCACGACGACCAGCCCGACTACGCCTGGGACCTGGTGACGCGGCGCGAACTCTGGGACTTCCTGCGCGGCCGCTTCGACCTGATCGTGCTGGACTTGCCGGCCGCGGCCGATTCCGGCGCCTGCCTGCAGATCGGGCCGCAGTGCGACGGCGTGCTGGTGGTGCTGGAATCGGCGCGCACGCGCAAGCCCGTCGTCACCCAGTTGCTGCAGGACCTGCAGGCCGTGCACGTGCGCGTGCTGGGCGCGGTGTTGAACAAACGCAGCTTCCACCTGCCGACCAAGCTGTACCGGTGGCTTTGATGCCGCCTGCGTCGCCGCAACAGGCTGCCCCTGCACCCGGCGCCGCAAGGGCAGCCCCGCAAGCGCCCGCAGCGCGGGCCCTGCGCCTGGCCTGGGCGCTGCCGCCCGACAGCCCCCAGCCGGCCTGGCTGGCCGCTTGCGCCGCGGCGCTGGCGGCTTTGCAGGCAGCCCATGCCGACGCTTGCGACATCGGCTTCGCGCCCCTGCCAGCGGCCACGCTGGCCGGGGCAGCCTCGGCCAGGGCGGCCGCAGGCCCAGGGCCTGGGGCCGCAGCCCCCATCCCGCCCGCCCCCCTGCAGCTGAAGCTGCACCTGGGCCCGGCGCCGCTGCCGGGGCCGGCCGACAAGGCCCCCGACTGGTGGCTGACCGACGGCCGCGGCCGGGCGCTGGACGCGCACCACCCGCTGCTGGACGACATCACCGCCGGTCACGGCCTGGCGCTGGCACTGTGGCAGCCACGGCCGCAGGGCGATGGCTGGGTCTGCGTGCGCCGCCTGCACATCGACGCCGGCACGCACCACGCCCGCGCCCTGCGCGCACTGCCCGCTGTGGCGGCCGGGCTGCTGTGGCAGGCTGGGCGCGACCTGCTGCTGGGCGCCAGCCCCAGCCGGCCCGTCTTCCCCAGCCCGCGCAGCACGGGTCACCCCATCGGCAAGGCCAGGGGCATGGGTATGGGCAGCGGCACCGGCAACGCCCCGCGCCCCTGGCCAGCCGCTGCGCTACGGCTGCGCGGGCGCTGGAAGGCCTGGCTGGCACGCCAACACGCGCGCTGGTGGCGCGAGGAATGGCGCATCGGCATCATCGAACAGCCGCTTTCGGCGCTGACCTACTGCCGCAAGGCCCTGGCACCGCACTGGCTGCCCGCCAGCACCAGCCATGGCTATTGGGCCGACCCGGCCGCCCACGCCGACAGCAACAGCCGCATCCTGGTGGAGTATTTCGACGAAAACAGCGGGGTCGGCCACATCGAACAGCTGCGCCTGAACGCCAGCCACGGCGTCACCGACAGGCAAGTGCTGCCGCTGGGCCGGGGCCGGCACGCGTCGTTCCCGCTGGCGGTGCAGCTGGACGGGCGCTGGCTGGGCCTGGCCGAAACCGCGGCCCTGCGGCGCTGCGAACTGCACGAAATCGACGCCCAGGGGCAGTGGCGCCTGCTGGCCACCCTGCTCCCTGGGGTGGCGGCCGCCGATCCGGCCCTGTTCCAATGGGAAGGCCGCTATTGGCTGGCCTGCACCGACATCGACCAAGGTGCGATGGACAACTTGTGCCTGTACTACGCCGACCGCCCCGAAGGCCCATGGCTGCCCCATGCCAACAACCCGGTGAAGGTGGACGTCACCGGTGCACGCATGGCTGGCGCGCTGTTCTGGCACGAAGGCCGCCTGTACCGCCCGGCACAGAACTGCCTGGGCACCTATGGCGCGGGCGTGGTGCTGCAGCGCGTGCTGCACTGCAGCCCCACGCGTTACGAAGAAGAGACCGTGCGCCTGATCGAGCCCGACCACCGCGGCCCCTGCCCGCACGGCCTGCACACCCTGAACGCCTGGGGCAACCGCACCCTGGTGGACGGCAAGCGCCATGTCTTCAGCCTGCGGCTGGGCCTGATGAAGCTGCGCCGCCGGCTGCGCCCTGGCGCCGTGCCCGAAGGCCGGCCGACGTGAACACCGGGCCGGCGCCCGCCCGGCTGGCCGTCTACCTGCCGCACCTGCGCCAGGGCGGGGGCGAACTGTCGATGCTGCGGCTGGCCAGCGGGCTGGCGCGCGGCGGGCTGGGCGTGGACCTGCTGGTGCACACCCTGGCCGGGGCCGAGCTGCAGCCCCCGCCCGGCCTGGGCCTGGTGCAGCTGGGCCACGCCAGCACGGCGGGCAGCGTGCGCGCGCTGGCGGGCTGGCTGCGGGCGCAGCGCCCGCGCTGGCTGCTGAGCGCCTTTCCGCACACCAATGTCGCGGCGGTGGCCGCGGTGGCGCTGGCGGCGCAACCCGGGCAGCGCTGCCGCAGCGTGGTGTCGGAACACGCGCCGCTGTCGCTGCAGATCAGCCGCCAGGGCGGCTGGCGCTACCGCGTGCTGCCGCCGCTGGTGCGCTGGGCCTACCCGCGCGCCGACGCGGTGGTGGCGGTTTCAGAAGGCGTGCGGCGCGACCTGCTGGGCCTGGTGGGCAGCGCCCTGGGCCCGCGCCTGCACACCATCGCCAACCCGGTGCTGGACGCCGCGCCGGCCGGCACGCCGGCCGCAGGCAGCCCGTCCCCCACTCCTGTGCACCCCTGGCTGGCCGACCCGGCCTTGCGTGTGGTGCTGGGCGTTTCCAGGCTCAGCCCGGAGAAAGACATCCCCACCCTGCTGCAGGCCTTCGCACTGCTGCACGCGCAGCGTCCGCAGACCCGCCTGCTGCTGGCCGGCGACGGCCCTGAACGCGGGGCGCTGCAGGCCCGCATCCAGGCCCTGGGGCTGACCGACGTAGCAGCCCTGGCCGGCCGCGTGCAGGGCCCGCAGGCCTGGATGCGGCAGGCCGCCGTCTTCGCCCTGGCGTCGCAGTACGAAGGCTTCGGCAACGTGCTGGTGGAAGCGCTGGCCCAGGGCTGCGCCGTGGTCGCCACCGACTGCCCGGTGGGCCCGCGCGAAATCCTGCAGGACGGCCGCTGGGGCACCCTGGTGCCGGTGGGCGACGCAGCGGCCATGGCCGCTGCGCTGCAGCGCGCTGTCGACAACCCCGGTGCGCCCCCAGGCGCGGTGGCCCACGCCGCCCGCTACACCGACGCCGCCGCCTGCGGCGCCTATCGGCAGCTGCTGGAAGGCTTGAACGAAGGCGCCCGATGCTGATCGGCCACACGCTGAAGTACCTGCCAGCGCAGCTGCTGTCGCCGCTGGCGCAGCTGGCGTCGATGGTGCTGTGGACGCACTGGCTGGCGCCCGAAGAGATGGGCGCCTACACCCTGGTGACGGTGACACAGGAACTGGCCTACCTGGGCTGCCTGGGCTGGTTTGCCGTCTACCTGCTGCGCTACTGGCCGCCGGCGGCGGACACCGCCGGCCGCTCCCGCTTCCTGCTGCTGGAAAACGCCGTCGTGCTGGCCAGCCTGGCGCTTAGCGCCCTGGTGGCCGGCGTCACCGCCTGGGCCCTGCCGGGCGACCACGCCTGGGCCCCGGCGGCCATGGCCGTGGCAGCCTTCTTCGCCACCAAGGCCATCAGCAGCCATTACGCCGAACGCGCCCGCGCCCAGGCCGCTTTCCTGCCGTACACGCTGCTGCAGGTGTCCGGGCCCATCGGCGGGCTGCTGCTGGGCTGGCTGGCCATGCAGTTCATCGCGCCCACCGCGGTGGCGCTGCTGGCGGCCTACGCCCTGGCGCAGGGCATCGGCGTGCTGCTGGCGCTGCCGGGCCTGGGCCTGCTGTGGCGCCGGCCGCACATCGACCCGCAACTGCTGCGCGCGGCCTTCGCCTTCGGTGGCCCGGTGCTGATGCTCTCAGCCCTGGGCTGGGTGGCCGAGAACTACATTCGCTACCTGGTGCAGTGGGTGTCGGGCGCGGGCACGCTGGGGCTGATGATCGTGGGCTGGGCGCTGGGCCGGCGCTGCGCCGCGGTAGCCGCCACGCTGGTAACAACGGCGTCTTTCCCGCTGGCCGCGCGCATGCTGAACGACAACAAGCGCGACGAGGCCCTGAATCACCTGGTACTGAACGCCACGCTGATGGTGGGCGTGCTGCTGCCCGTGACGGCGGCCGTGGAAATGCTGGGCCCGACCCTCGTGGAACTGTTCGTGGCCGTTGAATACCAGGCCATCACCACCGAACTGCTGGCGCTGAGCGTCGTTGCCGGAGCGCTGCGCAACCTGCACATGCACACCACCGACCAGCTGATGGTGCTGGAACGCAAGGTGGCCATGCTGGCCCGGGTGGACCTGTTCGAGATCGCGCTGTGCGCGGCGCTGTCGCTGGCCGGGCTGCTGCTGGAAGGCCTGCGCGGCGCGGTCGCCGGCCAGGCCCTGGGGTCGCTGGCCACGCTGTGCCTGAGCGGCTGGCTCGCGCACCGCCACCTGGGCTTCAGCTGGCCCTGGGCCGACACGCTGAAGATCGGCCTGGCCACCGGCGTGATGCTGCTGGCGCTGTATCTCCTGCACGCCAGCCACGACGCCCTGGGCCTGGGGCTGGCGACAGCCGTGGGCACCGGGGTGTACGGTGCCGCCATCGCCCTGCTGTTCGCCCCGCGATGGCGCCGCCTGCGGGCTGCCCGCCGAACCTGAACCCGACCGAAGCAGACCCCACCATGCCCCAGCTGTTGCCAAGCCTGCATCTGCCCCGCCGGTATTCCCTCACCCTGGTGGTTAGCGCCCTGGTGGCGGCACTGGCCACGCTGGCGGGCTGCGGCGGCGGCGGCACCGCCGCGGCCCCGGCCGCACCCGCCGTGCCCACCACCACGTCACTAGGCTGCGGGGCCAACCTGGCGGTGCGGCTGAACGCCAGCGGCAATTCAGGCAACGCCGGCGCCTTCACCGGCAGCCTGATCAACAACGCCTGGAACGTCGGCGCCGTCGGCAGCTTTCCCTGGTCGCAGTGCCTGCAGGAAAAGCGCCTGGGCAGCACGCTGGCCGAAGTCGGCTGGACGTGGCGCTGGCCCGACAACGGCACCCAGGTCTACAGCTACCCGTCGGTGGTGATCGGCGCCAAGCCATGGGACGGCGGCCCGGGCAACGACGCGCGCTTTCCGCGCCGCATCGCCGACACGCCACGCCTGCTGGTGGCCTACGACGTCGACACCACGGCCAGCGGCAACGTCAACCTGGCCACGTCGATGTGGTTCACGCGCACCACGGCCACGCCCGCGGTGCCGGCGGTGGCCGACATCAGCACCGAGATCATGATCTGGTCCGACTACACGCCCGACCTGGTCAGCAACACCGGCACCGTCACCGAGCGGGGCGAGATCACGGTCGATGGCCGGGTCTGGCGCGTGTTCGCGGCCGAGGACTGGGGCGACGCCTCGGGCGGCACGCCGCACCGCTGGACCTTCATCGTCTACGTGGCGCGCAGCCCTTCGCGCACGGTGGCGTTCGACGCGCGGCGCTTCATCGACGACGCCATCGCACGCCGCCTGCTGGACCCCAGCCACGCGGTGGCCAACGTCGAACTGGGCAACGAGATCAGCAGCGGTTCCGGCACGACCTGGGTGCGCCGCTTCAGCGTCACCACGCCCTAGCAGCCTGTGCGGGCATGGGGGGGCTTGCGAAACGGCGGCCCGGCGCCCATCTGCGCCCATGACCTGGTTGCCCCTTGCTTCGCCGGTGACGTCGCTGGCGGCTTCTCTGCTGTTCCTGGCGGCTTTGGGCGCCTGCGTGGCGGCCTGGCTGTGGGCCCCGGCCTGGCTGCGCGAATGGCGTCGGCTGCGGGTGCGGCGCCAGCCCTTCCCGCCTGCCTGGCGCGAAGTGCTGCGCCAGCGCATGCCGGCCTTCCGCGCCCTGCCGGCCGACCTGCAGCTGCAGCTGAAGAAGCACACCCAGGTGCTGCTGGCCGAGGTGCCCTTCATCGGCTGCAATGGCCTGGTGGTGACGACCGAGATGCGCGTGCTGGTGGCTGCGCAGGCCGCCTTGCTCTTGCTGAACCGCCGCGCCGCCAGCTTCCGCAACCTGCGCCAGGTGCTGCTCTACCCCAAGCCCTTCGTGGTGGAACGCGCGCAAACCGGCGACCACGGCATCACCGACGCCACGCGCCGTGTGCTGGCCGGCGAAAGCTGGCAGCAGGGGCAGGTCGTCCTGTCCTGGCCTGACGTGCTGGCCGGCGCGGCCGTGCCCGACGACGGCCACAACGTCGTGATCCACGAATTCGCGCACCAGCTGGACCAGGAAACCGGTGCCGCCAACGGCGCGCCCTATGTCTTTGGCCGCGCGGCGCGGCTGCGCTGGGCGGCCACCATGCAGGCCGAATTCGACGCCCTGCGCCAGCGCCTGGCGCGCGGCGAAGACGGCCTGATCGACCCCTATGGCGCCAGCGACCCGGCGGAATTCTTCGCCGTCACCAGCGAACTGTTCTTCGAACGCCCGCAGGCCCTGGCTGCCGGGCATCCGCTGCTGTTCCGCGAACTGGCCAACTGCTACCGCACCAACCCGCTGAGCTGGTAGCCGGCCGCACGGGGGCGTACGGGAAAGGCCCCGGCGCAGCGCCCGCGGCAGGCCGGCGGCCAGAATCCAAGCGATGCCCACGCACGCCCTCGTCTGGTTCAAGCGCGACCTGCGCACAGCCGACCACGCCCCTCTGGCGGCGGCGACGGCCTGCGACCGCGCTACGGCGGTGTTCATCATCGAACCCGAATGGCTGGCGAGTGCGGAATTCGCGCCCCAGCACCTGGCTTTCGCGCTGGCCTGCCTGGCGCCGCTGCGCGCCGCACTGGCCGAACGCGGGGTGCCGCTGCGCGTGGCCACCGGCCCGGCGTTGGACGTGCTGGCCCAGCTGCAACGCGAAACAGGCGCGACGCAGCTGTACAGCCACGAAGAAACGGGCGCCGGCTGGACCTACGCGCGCGACCTGGCCGTGGCCGCCTGGTGCCGCAGCCAGGGCCTGCCCTGGCAGGAGTGGCCGCAGACCGGCGTGGTGCGGCGGCTGACCACACGCACCGGCTGGGCTGGCCGCTGGGCGGCCCGCATGGGCGCGGCGCAGGCGGTGCTGCCGGCGGCGCCAGCACAGGCGGGCCAGCAGCCGCCAGGGCCGGCTTTGGCGCCAGCCCTGACCGACGGCAGCGTCCCCACCCTGCCCAGCCTGAGCCTGCCCGCCCCGCGCCAGCCGCTGCCCGCCGCCGGCGAAGCCGCAGCCCAGGCCGCACTGCAGCAGTTCCTGGCCGGCGGCGGGCGCAGCTACCGGCGTGCGCTGTCCAGCCCGTTGACGGCCGAAGCCGGCTGCAGCCGCCTCAGCGCGCACCTGGCCTTCGGCACGCTGTCGATGCGCCAGGTGCATCAGGCGACCGTTGCCGCCATCAGCGCCGCGCGCGGGCGTGGCGACGGCGCACTGGCCTACGGCCTGCAAGGCTTCGCCAGCCGGCTGCGCTGGCACTGCCACTTCATGCAGAAGTTGGAAGACGAACCCGCCATCGAGCACCGCAACTTCGCCCGCGCCTACGACGGCCTGCGCCCGGGCGACGTGGCCGGCGGCGGCCCGCCACTGGACGACGCCGCGCAGGCGCGCCTGGAAGCCTGGTGCCGGGGCCGCACGGGGTTTCCGATGGTGGACGCCTGCATGCGCAGCCTGAACGCCACCGGATGGCTGAACTTCCGCATGCGCGCGATGCTGGTCAGCTTCGCGGCCTACCACCTGTGGCTGCACTGGCGCGAACCCGGCCTGCACCTGGCGCGGCAGTTCCTGGACTTCGAACCCGGCATCCACTGGAGCCAGATGCAGATGCAAAGCGGCACCACCGGCATCAACACCCTGCGCATCTATTCGCCCGCCAAGCAGGCGCAGGAACACGACCCCAGCGGCGAATTCGTGCGCCGATGGGTGCCGGAATTCGGCACGCCCGACTACCCCCTGCCCATCGTCGACGAACGCGCGGCGCTGAAGTTCGCCAAGGACACGATGTACGGCCTGCGCCGCCAGGACGAGGCCCGCACCGAGGCCGACGCCGTGCAGGCCCGCCACGGGTCGCGCAAGAGCGGGCTGCCGCCATCGCCCAAGCCGGCAGCGGGCCGCCGCAAGCCAGCGAAGGCCGCGCCTGAAACGGCATCGCCCCAGCTCGACCTTTTTTCCTGAGGCACCCCATGCCCACCCGCAGCGGCTTCAAGGGCAACAAGGCCCACCTGCCCAGCAAGCCGTGCGCGGCCTGCGGGCGCGACATGACCTGGCGCAAGGCCTGGGCGAAGAACTGGGAATCGGTGCTGTATTGCTCCGACGCCTGCCGAAAGAACAAGAAAGCCCCGAATGCCCAAGACAAAACCTGAAACCCCGGATGCCGCCAGCGCAGCCGGCCCCATCCGCCACCTGGTGGTGGTGCTGGGCGACCAGCTGGACCGCCACAGCGCCGCCTTCGACGGCTTCGACCCGGCGCAAGACGCCGTATGGATGGCCGAAGTCAGCGCCGAAGCCACGCATGTGTGGAGCGCCAAGCAGCGCACGGTGCTGTTCCTGTCGGCCATGCGGCACTTCGCGCAGGCCTTGCGCGATGAGGGCATTCGCGTCATCTACCGCGCGCTCACCCCCGACCCCGCTGCCACGCCCGACAGCAGCCTGGCCGACGAACTGGCCGCCACGCTGGCGCGCCAGACCGTGCAGCGTGTGCGGCTGGTGGAACCGGGCGAACACCGCCTGAAGACGGAATGGCTGGCAGCCCTGCAGCGGGCCGCCCAGGCGCATGACCTGCTGCCCGACACGCACTTCCTGTGCAGCAGCGAAGAATTCGCCGCCCATGCCCGCGGCCGCAAGCAACTGCGCATGGAGTACTTCTACCGCGAGATGCGCCGCCGCCACGGCGTGCTGATGCAGGACGACGGCGAACCCGTGGGCGGCGAATGGAACTTCGACGCCGAGAACCGTTCGGCCTTCCCGGTCAGCGGGCCGGGCTTCGTGCCCGAAACGCCCCGCTTCGCACCCGACAGCATCACCCAGCAGGTCATCGATCTCGTCAACACGCGCTTCGCCAGCCACCCGGGCAGCGTGGCGCGCTTCGGCTGGCCCGTCACGCGGGCGCAAGCGCTGCAAGTGCTGCAGAGCTTCGTGCAGGAACGGCTGGAACACTTCGGCCAGTGGCAGGACGCGATGTGGGGCGGCCAGCCCTGGCTGTACCACGCGCACATCTCGGCGGCGCTGAACCTGAAGCTCCTGAACCCGCGCGAAGTCATCAACGCCGCCGAACATGCGCACACCGAAGGCCGTGCGCCGCTGGCGGCGGTGGAAGGCTTCATCCGCCAGGTGCTGGGCTGGCGCGAATACGTGCGCGGCATCTACTGGCTGAAGATGCCGGCCTACGGCGAGATGAACGCGCTGCAGGCCACCGCCGAACTGCCGGCCTGGTTCTGGACCGGCGACACCGAGATGCGCTGCCTGAACGACGCCATCACGCAGACACTGGAACACGGCTACGCGCACCACATCCAGCGCCTGATGGTGACGGGCCTGTACGCGCTGCTGTTGGGCGTGGAACCCCGGCAGATCCACGCCTGGTACCTGGCCGTCTACGTGGACGCCGTGGAATGGGTCGAACTGCCCAACGTGCTGGGGATGAGCCAGTTCGCCGACGGCGGCGTGATGGCCAGCAAGCCCTACGCCGCCACTGGCCAGTACATCGACCGCATGAGCAACCACTGCAGCGGCTGCCGCTACAAGCCCACGCAGCGCAGCGGCGACCGGGCCTGCCCTTTCACCGTGCTGTATTGGGACTTCCTGGCCCGGCACCAAGCCCTGCTGGGCAAGAACCCGCGCATGGCGCTGCAGGTGAAGAACCTGGCGCGCATCGCCCCGGCCGACCTGGCCGACATCCGCCGCCAGGCCCAGGCGCTGCGGTTTCCGGAAACGACATGAGCCCCGACCGCCCGACCCCTGACCTGTTCGCCCCCGCGGGCTTCGAGCCCACCCTGGCCGCCGCCCAGGCCCGCCTGGCCGCCGTACGCCCGGGCGACTACGCGCGCAGCCGCAATGCCATCGAAGGCGCGGTCACGCGCTTGTCGCCGTACATCACCCACGGCTACTTCAGCCTGCCGCAGGTGCTGGCCGGCGTACGGCAGAAATACCGACTCGATGCCGAACACAAATTCGTTTACGAATTGGGCTGGCGCGAGTTCTTCCACCATGTCTGGCAACACCGCGGGCCCGGCATCTTCAAGTCGCTGCACGAAGGCGTGCTGCCCGATTCGGCTTATGCACGCGAATTGCCGGCCGACATCCGCCACGGCGCCACCGGCATTCCCGCCATCGACCGCGCGGTGCGCGAGCTTTACGCCACCGGTTACCTGCACAACCATGCGCGCATGTGGCTGGCCAGTTACGTCGTGCATTTGCGCAAGGTGCATTGGCGCGCCGGTGCCGACTGGCTGTATGGCCACCTGCTGGACGGCGACCTGGCCAGCAACCACCTCAGCTGGCAATGGGTGGCCGCCACCGGCAGCCACAAGCCCTATCTGTTCAATGCCGAAAACGTGGCGCGTTACGCGCCGCCCGAATGGCACAGCGAAGGCAGCTTCATCGACACGAGTTACGACGAACTCGATGCGATGGCACGCAGCCGCAAACCCCTGCCTGCCGGCAACAGCAGGCTGGACGCGGTGCCCGAACCCGCCTGCACACCCGAACCCCCGCCCGGCCTGCTGGCCTTCGAACCCGGGCCGCCACCCGACCACAGCTGGCTGATTCACCCCTGGGCGCTGCGCGAACCGCCGCCAGGCCAGCAGGCCGTGGGCATATTCGTGGCCGAATTCCATGCGCGCTGGCACTGGTCGGCCGCGCGCTGGCAATTCGTTGCCACGCGCATGAAAGCCCTGTGCGAACGCATTCATTGGTTGCCCGGGCCTGCAGCCGGCATGTTGCCGCGCGGCTGCCGCAGCCTGGCAGAAGCACACCTGGCGCCGCATTGGCAAGTGGCTGAAGCCGTGCCGGTTCCGCGGCTGTTTGCAGCGCCGGCACGCGCCTGTCATTCATTCACCCAGTTCTACAAATTGGCCAGTGGCAGTTTGCAGGATTAATGCCGCAACCGGCAGCTTGAACGCCGGCTCTAATTCAAGCTAATGACGGGCTGTGTTATGTTCCGCCACACCAAAACAGATGGAACGCCCGGCATGAAGAAGAGCTATCTCCAGATCGTCAAGCAGATCGAATCGCTGAAGATGGAAGCCGAGAAACTGCGCAAGCAGGAAATCAGCGGCGTGATCGGCCGCATTCGCGAAGCCATCGACCATTACGGCCTGACCGCTGCCGACCTGGGCCTGGCACCTCGCGCGGCCACCAAGGCCAAGGCGGGTTTCCCGGCCAAGAAGCGCAAGACCAAGGCCGCGGCGAAGGCAACGCCAGTGGTGAAATTCCGCGACGACACGGGCAACACCTGGGGTGGCCGCGGCAAGCGCCCGCAATGGCTGCGCGACGCGCTGAACAACGGCAAGCAGCTGTCCGACTTCCTGGTGAAGTAAGCGTCGGCCTCAGGCCGCCGTGGCCTGGCGCACGGCGTGCGCCCAGGCCGCCATCTTTTCTGCCGCCTGGTCTGGCGGCATCTGCGGATCGAAGCGCCTTTCCAGGCGCCAGCTGGCTTCCAGTTCAGCCGTGTCGGCATACAGTCCGCAGCCCAGGCCGGCCAGCCAGGCCGCGCCCAGGGCCGTGGTTTCCGTCACGGCCGGGCGCAGCACCGGCAGGCCCAGCAGGTCGGCCTGGAACTGCATCAGCAGGTCGTTGACGCAAGCCCCGCCGTCCACCCGCATTTCGCTGGGCGCAGCACCGTCGGCAGACATGGCCTGCAGCAGGGCGGCGCTTTGGAAGGCGATGCTTTCCAGCGCCGCGCGCGCGATGTGCGCCGCCGTGCTGCCGCGCGTCAGGCCGACGATGGCGCCGCGTGCTTCGGCGTTCCAGTACGGCGCGCCCAGGCCAGTAAAGGCGGGTACGAACATCACGCCGCCGGCGTCGGGCACGGTCTCGGCCAGGGCCTGCACTTCGGTGCTGGCAGAAATCGCCTTCAGCCCGTCGCGCAGCCACTGCACCACCGCGCCGCCGATGAAAACGCTGCCTTCCAGCGCGTAAGCCGCCTCGCTGCCGGGCTGCGCGGCTGCGGTACCGAGGAGCCCGTTGCGCGAAGCCTGCAAGCCCGCGCCGGTGTGCATCAGCATGAAGCAGCCGGTGCCGTAAGTGTTCTTCACGCGCCCGGGGCCGAAGCAGGCCTGGCCGAATAGCGCGGCCTGCTGGTCGCCAGCGATGCCGCAAATGGGGATGCTGCCGCCCAGCAGCGTGGTGTCGCCATAGCCGTGGCTGGACGGGTGCACCTGCGGCAGAACGGCCGGCGGGATGCCAAGCGCCTGCAGCAGGCCCGGGTCCCAGGCCTGGCGGCGGATGTCGAACAGCATCGTGCGCGCGGCGTTGCTCACGTCGGTGGCATGCACCTGCCCCTGCGTCAGCTGCCACAGCAGCCAGCTGTCGATGGTGCCGAAGGCCAGCCGCCCGGCAGCGGCGGCAGCGCGGGCGCCGGGCAGGGTGTCCAGCAGCCAGCGCAGCTTCGTGCCGCTGAAGTAGGGGTCAATGACCAGGCCGGTACGGTCGCGCACGCGTTCGGCCCAGCCGTCGGCGCGTAGGCCGGCGCACAGGGCTTCGGTACGCCGGTCCTGCCAGACGATGGCCCGGTGCAGCGGCCGGCCGGTGGTGCGGTCCCACAGCACCGTGGTTTCGCGCTGGTTGGTGATGCCGATGGCCGCGATGTCGGCCGCCTGCAGGCCCGACTGCTGCAGCGCCTGCCGCGCCACGGCCAGCTGCACGGCCCAGATCTCGTCGGCGTCGTGTTCCACCCAGCCCGGCTGCGGAAAGTGCTGCGTGAACTCGCGCTGCGCCAGCGCCTGCACGCGGCCGCTGCGGTGAAAGACGATGGCCCGGCAGCTGGACGTGCCCTGGTCCAGCGTGAGCAGGAATTCCTTGTCCATCGGGCGGGTCCTCTCGGGGCGTCTAGGAGCCTCTTGGCGTCAGCGGCGCAGCATAGCGCCGCGCCGGCGCACGCACCCCTCAGGTGCGGGGTAGGTCTTCACGACATCGAGGATCAGCATGCAAGGCCCTGCCCGCCGACCTACCCCACGAAGGAGCACACCGATGCTGCACGACGCCGCCAAGCTTTCAGCCGCCCTGGCCCTGGTTTTCACCCTGCCACTGGCGCAAGCCGCTCAGGGCACCCTGTACGCCGTGGATTCGAGCCGCGCGCTCTACACCATCGACATCGCCAGCGGTGCCAAAACCTTGGTGGCCACCGTCAGCGCCAATGCCAGCACCACGGCCGGCCTGGCCTTCGACCCGGCCACCAACACCGTCTTTCTCAGCAGCACCACCAACGACTCGCTCTACACGCTGGACCTCGCAACGGGTGCTGCCACCCTGGTGGGCGGCTACGGCACAGACGTCGTGATGCACGGCCTGGAATGGGACACCAGCACCGGCACGCTGTACGGCGCATCGTCTTCACCCAACGACTTCTATCGCATCAACCCCGCCACCGGTGCCGCCACCCGGGTGGGCAGTGTCGGCTTCACGTCGTTCAACAACCTGGGCTACGACTCGAACAACAACGTCATGTACATGACGAATTCGGCCAACGATTCGTTCTACACCCTCAACCGCGCCACCGGCACGGCCACCCTGTTGGGGTCGCTGCTGGGCCCGACCAACCCGAACGGCCTGGCCTTCGCCGCGGACCTGAACACGATGTTCATGGTCGACAACAACACCGACCAGCTGTATCGGATCAACCTGGCCAATGGCGCAGCCACCGCCATCGGCTCGACCGGCGCCGGCAACCTGCTGGGGCTGGTGTACGTCACCGCCGTGCCGGAACCGGCCACTTACGCCCTGTTCGGCCTGGGCCTGGCCGGCCTGGTGGCCTGGCAGCAGCGCAAGCGGCCAGCCGCTGCCTGAACTGTCTGTCCTGACGGACGGGTCCATTGGCCCGCGGCTGCCTGGCCGCTGTTCAGTCATGACAGCCTGGTGGCCGAACGGGCGACTTTCACAGGCGTTACAGGCGAAACTCAGGGGCTGATGCCCCATCGCCAAGCCCTCGCCACCGGTACCGCCTTCGCCCTGGCCGCAGGCCTGATGTGGGGTTTGGTGTTCATCGTGCCCCTGCTGCTGCCGCAGTACCCGGCGGCGCTGCTGTCGGTGGGCCGCTACCTGGCCTTCGGCCTGATCGCCCTGCCCCTGGCCTGGCTGGACCGCCAGCGCCTGCGCCAGCTGACGCGGGCCGACTGGGTTGAGGCCGCCAAGCTGGCCCTGGTGGGCAACCTGCTGTACTACCTGTGCCTGGCAGCGGCCATCCAGCGCGCCGGCGGGCCGCTGCCGACCATGATCATCGGCACGCTGCCGGTGGTCATCGCCCTGGCCAGCAACCGGCGCGACGCGCTACGCGACGGCCGCCTGCCCTGGGCGCAGCTGCTGCCTTCGCTGCTGCTCATCGGGGCCGGCATCGCGCTGGTGAACCAGGTCGAACTGCAGCACCTGCGCCAGCAGCCACAGGCCGACCTGGCAGGGTACGCGCTGGGCGCCGCGCTGGGCGTGGGTGCCGTGGTGTGCTGGACCTGGTACCCGCTGCGCAATGCCGACTGGCTGCGCGCCCACCCCGACCGCAGCCCCAGCACCTGGGCCACGGCACAGGGCATCGCCACGCTGCCGATGGCACTGCTGGGCTACGCCGTCTTCTGGGCCTGGCATGCGCTGGGCGCGCCGGGCAGCGACGCCGCGCTAGCGCTGCCTTTCGGCCCCACACCGGGCCGCTACATCGCGCTGATGCTGGCGGTGGGCCTGCTGGCTTCCTGGCTGGGCACGCTGTGCTGGAACGAAGCCAGCCAGCGCCTGCCCACCACCCTGGTGGGCCAGCTGATCGTGTTCGAAACACTGGCCGCGCTGGGCTATGCCTTCGTGCTGCGCGGGCAGCAGCCCGAGGCCTTGACCCTGGCCGGCGTGGCCCTGCTGGTGGCGGGCGTGGTGGTGGGATTGCGGCGCCGTCCTACACACCCCGCCGCGGCCTGAAGCAGACTGCCACACGGCCGTACCGATGCGGCCCCGAGGAGCACACCCCATGCCGACACCCGCACCCGAACGCCAGCCGAGCACCCGCAGCCCCGATGGCCGCAGCCCGGAAGGCCGCCGCGCCCACGGCCGCCGTTTTTTCCTGCTGATGCTGCCGCTGGGCAGCGCGGCCTTCCTGGCCGCCTGTTCGAAGGAAACCGCCAGCACCACGGCGGGCGCGACACCCGGCGCGGAACCCCCGCCTGTGCCTTCACCGGCTTCGGCGCCGGCGCCTGCGGGCATGGCCGCCGCTTCAGAGCCGGGCGCCGCGACGGCAGCGTCCGATCCTGCAGCCACCGCCCAGGCCCCCATGGCCAGCCCGGCGCCGGCCACCGCCGCCCTGGGCGCTGCGCTGCCGCTGGTGCAACCTGCGGAACCGGCCGCTCAGGCGCTGGGCTATGTCGCCCAGTCGGCCCAGGCCGACAAAACCAAGTACCCCAACCACCAGGCCGGCCAGGCTTGCGCGAACTGCGGGCTGTTCGCCGGCAAGGCTGGCGACGCACAAGGCGCCTGCCCGCTGTTTGCGGGCAAGCACGTGCTGGCCACTGGCTGGTGCAGCGCCTACGTGAAGAAAGTGGGCTGACGCGGCCTGGCGGCTGGCAGCGTCAGCCGTAGGTGTTGCTCAGCGTGCCCAGGCCGTCGATGCTGATGTCGACGGCAGTGCCGGGCTTCATCGGCAGCACGCCCAGCGACGTGCCGCACAGGATCAGGTCGCCCGGCGCCAGCAGCATGTCCTGCGACAGCCGCCAGACCAGTTCCTGCGGGCTGAAGAACATGTCGGCCAGGGCATAGTTCTGGCGTTCGCGGCCGCCCACCACGGTGCGCAGCGTGGCAGCGCTGGGGTCGAAGCGGGTGTCGATCCAGGGCCCGAAGGCGCCGAAGCCGGGGAAGCTCTTGGCCCGCGTCCACTGCGGGAAGCTGGCGTCGCGGTTCAGCAGTTCGATGGCTGTCAGGTCGTTGGCGCAGGTATAGCCGAAGATGGCTGCAGCGGCGTCTTCGCGCGCAATGCGGTGCGCGGCGCGGCCGATGACGATGGCCAGTTCGCCTTCATACGCCACGCGCCCCACTTCAGGCGCCACGGCGGCGATGGCCTGCTGGTGGCCGGCGGCGCTGTCGGGCGACTTCAGGAAATACAGCGGCTCAGCCGGGTGCGCCCAGCCGTTCTTGTCGGCCGCGGCGCGGAAGTTGTTCCACAGGCCTACGATCTTGCCCGCCACGCAAGGCGGCAGCCAGGCCTGGCCGGCAATGCTTTCCAGCAGCAGCACCTCGCCCGTGGGCTGCGGGCTGGCCCAGGGCAGCCCGCTGTGCAGCAGCACGCTGTCGTCCTGCACCAGGCCGTGGCAGACCTGGCCGGCGTGTTGGAAGCGGGCCCATCGGGTCATGGATGCAGTCTCCTGTGGATCGGGTTCAGGGTGGCTCCGGCACCGGGGCCGGGGTCGGGGTCGGGGTCGGGACCGCAGCGGCAGCGGCCGGGCGCTTGCCCGCCAGCCTGTCCAGCGCAGTGCGGGCTTCTTCGGGCACCTGGCTGCCGTCGCAGCTGTCGAACACCATGCCGTCGCAGACGCTGGGGCTGGCCAGGGCCAGGCGGTAGTAGGTGATGGCAGCGGCCGGGTGGCCCAGGCCTTCGGCCGCGCGCGCCAGGTACAGGTAGCCCAGGTCCAGGGTGTAGCCGATGCGCGCCACGTCCACGGCCAGGTCGGCCCACAGGGCGTTGCGGGCCAGGCCCGCCAGCGTCGGCCGGGCCTGGCGCCAGGAAGCCGCGCAGGCCAGACCGCAGCCTAGGCGCATTTGGCCCTGGGTCACCTGGCCCAGGATGTCGTAGCGCGCGATGGCGTCGGGCTGGCCAGGCTGCTGCGTGGCACAACCGGTGAACAGGACGGATGCCGCCAGCAGTGCAACCGACGGGACGCGGGGCAGGCGCATGGGCGAAACCTAAGCCAGGGCCTGCGGCCCCGGGCTGGACGCCAGCGCCTCGTCCAGCACTTCCACCCAGTGCCGCACCGGCGTGGTGGTGCCGCTCTGCAGGTGCTGGATGCAGCCGATGTTGGCGCTGACGATGGCCTGCGGCTGCAGCGGCGCCAGATGGCCCAGCTTGCGGTCGCGCAGCTGGTAGGCCAGTTCGGGCTGCAGCACGCTGTAGGTGCCGGCACTGCCGCAGCACAGGTGGCTTTCGTTCATCGCCACGCTCACTTCGAAGCCCAGCGCGTTCAGGTGCACTTCGACGCCGCCACGCAGCTGCTGCCCATGCTGTAGGGTGCACGGGGGGTGGAAGGCCAGCTGCCGCGTCTTGCCGATACGCAGCTTGCCCTTCAGCGCGCTGGCGATGTCGGGCAGCAGTTCGCTCAGGTCGCGGGTGAGCGCGCTCACGCGCTGCGCCTTGTCGGCATAGGCCGGGTCATGCGCCAGCGCGTGGGCGTAGTCCTTCACGGCCAGGCCGCAGCCGCTGGCGTTCATCACGATGGCTTCGACCTTGCCGTCGGACGTGAGCCCGTCCACCAGCGGCCACCAGGCGTCGATGTTGCGGCGGGCATCCATCAGGCCGCCTTCGGCGTCATTCAGGTGGGTGCGGATGGCCCCGCAGCAGCCGGCGCCGTCGGCCACCAGGGTCTGGATGCCGGCAGCGTCCAACACGCGCGCGGTGGCGCTGTTGACGTTGGGCATCATGGCCGGCTGCACGCAGCCCAGCAGCATCAGCACCTTGCGCTTGTGGGTGCGCGTGGGCCATTGGTGGGCGCGCTTGCCGCCGGGGGCCGGCACCTTGTTCTGCAGCGTCGCCGGCAGCAGCGGACGCACCATCTGGCCCAGCTTCATGGCCGGGCCGAACAGCGGCGATGTCAGCCCTTCCTTCAGCAGCCAGCGCATGGCCTTTTCCTTGGCCGGCCGTTCGACGCGCTCTTCGACGATCTTGCGTCCGATGTCCACCAGGTGCCCGTATTCCACGCCGCTGGGGCAGGTGGTTTCGCAGTTGCGGCAGGTCAGGCAGCGGTCCAGATGCTGTTGCGTGCTGCGCGTCACGGGCGCGCCTTCCAGCACCTGCTTCATCAGGTAGATGCGGCCGCGCGGGCCGTCCAGCTCGTCGCCCAGCAGCTGGTAGGTGGGGCAGGTGGCGGTGCAGAAGCCGCAGTGCACGCACTTGCGCAGGATGGCTTCGGCTGCCTCGCCGTCGCGCGTGCCTTTGAATTCAGGGGCCAGATGGGTTTGCATGAAAAATTCTCGTGAACGAACTCTAGCGGGGCCTCAGCCTCGGGCGGTGGACATCAGCCCCAGAGCCGCGGGCATCAGCAACGCCGCCAGCAGCACCTGCAGCCCCAGCGCCAGCGCGGCGTACGCGCCGGCCGCCGGGTGCACCTGCATCGCCCGGGCCGCGCCGATGCCGTGCGAAGCGGTACCGATGGCAAAGCCCCGCACTTCAGGCGCGCGGATGCGCAGCAGATCGAACAGCGGCTTGGCCAGCACGGCGCCCACCAGCCCGGTGAGCACCGCGAACACGGCCGCCAGCGCGGGCACACCGCCCAGCTGCTGCGCGATGCCCATGGCCACAGGCGCCGTCACGCTCTTGGGTGCCAGCGACGCCAGTACCGGCGCCGGCAGGCCCAGCGCCCAGCCTGCAAGAACCGCCGAACCCGCCGCCGCACTGCCCCCAGCCAGCGCGGCCAGCAGCAGGGCACGCCAGCGCTGGCGCAGTTCAGCCCGCCGCTGCCACAGCGGCCAGGCCAGGGCCACCACGGCTGGGCCCAACAGGAAGTGGATGAACTGCGCGCCCGAAAAGTAGGTGGGATACGGCGTGCCCGTGGCGGCCAGCAACCCCGCCAGGCCCAGCACCGTCCACAGCACCGGGTTGGCCAGCGGCGGGTGGCCCAGGGCCTGCGAAGCGCCTTGCGCCG
Organism: Rubrivivax sp.; assembly: GCA_027485165.1. GTDB lineage: Bacteria > Pseudomonadota > Gammaproteobacteria > Burkholderiales > Burkholderiaceae_C > Rubrivivax. The sequence goes on along the minus strand of JAIXRN010000052.1, from coordinate 106,091 downwards.
CCACATAGACCGCCAGCGTGGCGGTCAAGCCAAACAGCGGCGTGGCCGACAGGTAGACCCAGAGTTCGACGAAGTTCTGCACCGCGGCCCTTCAGCTTTCAGCCACTGGCGCTTCGCCGGGCACCCCATCGCCCGCGAAACCATCGCCGCGCAAGCAGGCCTGCAGCACCCAGGCCGTGACGGCCAGCCCGGCGATGGTGGACACCACCAACACCAGCGCGATGCGCACCCCGTACTGCGCCACGATGGCCACGTGCGTGACTACGCCCACACCCACGGGCACGAACAGCAAGGACAGATGCTGCAGCAGCCCGTCGGCCGCGGCAGCCACGGGCACGCGCACCGCAGGCCAGGCCAGAAGCGCCAGCATCAGCAGCATGCCCAGTACTGGGCCCGGCAAAGGCAGCCCCAATCCGCGCGCAGCGGCTTCGCCGGCGGACTGGCAGAGGAGCAGCAGGGCGAGGCCCCTCAGCGCTTGCATGCGTTGGTCTGCTGCGGCGCGCTGGGCTGCGTCGATGGATCTTGGGTTGGCATGCCGGCAGCGCGCAGCCGTGTTCCCGTTCGCGGCAGGCGGTGCCCAGTGCGGGCGCAGGATGGGGCGGTCGGCGCTGCGCGCCGACTTCCCTGCGCTGCTCGCCTGGAAGGGGTGCCGCATAACTCGCTTCGTTCGCTGCGCTCACTGCGCTCAAACAGGATGCGGCAAGTCAGATGTCGAAGCTCGCTGCGCGAGCCCCCCTCCAGACTGCGCTGCTCGGCGCCCCATACTGCGCCCGCACTGGGCACCGCCTGCCGCGAGCCACCATCTGTACGCGCGACCAGTTGCGGGCGACCGTGGCTCGCGAAGGTGGGCTGGGATGGGCTGCAGCGCGCACGAGAGGCGCCGAGGAGCACAGGGCCCGCGGCCCTCGCGCGCAGCGCGAATCGTGAACTGACTCGCCGCAGGTGTCTGAGCGGAGAGAGCGAAGCGAACGCAGCGAGTTCTGCGGCGGGGCCGCGGGACCGATGCACTGAGCCCGGACACAAACAGTCCTGTGGACTGTTTGTGCCTGGCGAAGGACCGGGCCTCTGGCCCGGGCCGCAGGGGAGCGGGAGCGCCAGCGACGGCCGCCGAACATAAGCGCTGCAGCCCACCCCAGCCCGCCTTCGCCGGGTAACGCATCCGCGCTGCTCGCCCCCAAAGAGGACCCAGCAGCGAAACGCCAGAAGCTCAACGCCGCCCATAAGCCAGCACCCAAAAATGCTCCAGCGCCAGCCAGCGCACGTCCACCGCCGCTGGCCCCAGCAGCGCCAGTGCCTGCTGTTGGCTGGGAAAGTTCTTCAGCACTTCATGCGTGCTGCCGTCGTCCAAACGGCGCAACTGGTAGCCGTTGCCGTGCTCGTCCACGCGATGCACGGGTGTGCTCTGCCCTTCGACGTAGCGGTTGTCGATGAAGACCACGCGGGCGCCGGGTTGCAGCCTGGCGTGCAGCAGGGCCAGCCAGCCGGGCAGCTGCTGCAGGGGCACGTGGCTCCACCAGAAGCCGGCGAAGGCGGCGTCGAAGGGCTCTTCGCCCACGGACCCAAGATCGGCCAGGTCGTAGGCATCGGCCACCGCCAGCCGCACGCAGGCCGGCAGCGGCTTGCTGCGGGCAATGGCCAGGGTCTCGGGGCTCAGGTCGGTGGCCAGCCAGGTGCGGGCGTGGCGGGCGCCGTGGGGCGTCCACCAGCTGGTACCGCAGGCGATTTCCAGCACGCTGCGGCCGGCGAATTCAGCCGGCAGCAGGGCTTCGATCTGGCGCAGGTCGGCCTGCCGTTCGGGCCGGGCGTAGATGCGTTCGTACTCGGCCGCGCGGCGGGCGTAATAGGTCGCGAGGTCGGTCGCGATGTCGGCCGCCATATCGGCCTGGGCCATCACAGGCCCGGCACCAGGCGGCCGGGGTTGAAGATGCCTTCGGGGTCGAAGGCGGCCTTCAGTTCGCGATGGATGCGGTCCAAGGGCGGCGCCAGCGGCGTGAAGGCGCCAGCGCGCTTGTCGTTACCGCGGAACAGCGTGGCATGGCCGCCAGCACTGGCCGCCGCTTCTCGCACCTTGGCCGCGGGCAAGGGCGTGCACAGCCAGCGCTGCGCGCCACCCCATTCGACCAGTTGCTCGCCCGGCAAAGCCAGCGGCGCCGCCGTCTGCGGCACCGACAGGCGCCACAGGCCCGCCCCGCCCGCCACGGCACGCAGGGCGCCTGCGAAGAATTCGTCGCGATGGTCGCGCAGGCCCTGCCAGAAGCCGGCGGCCAGGCTGGCTTCGATGATCTCGCCACCCAGCTTGTCGTGCGCGGCGCGCACGGCCGCCGCAGCGCCCGACAAGCGCAGCACCAGCATGCCGTCCCACCAGGCGCTGGCGTTCAGCGGCAGGGGCTGGCCGCCCCATTCGTTCAGGCGCTTCAGGGCGCTGGCCTGGTCCATTTCCATGCGCAGCGTCAGCGTGGCAGGCGGAACGGGCAGCACCTTCAGCGACACCTCGCACAGCACGCCCAGCACACCCAGGCTGCCGGCGACGGCACGCGACAGGTCGTAGCCCGCCACGTTCTTCATCACTGTGCCGCCGAAGTGCAGCAGCTCGGCACGGCCGTTCAGCAGGGCTGCGCCCAGCACGTAGTCGCGCACGCCGCCCACGGCTGCGCGGGCCGGCCCGGCCAGGCCGGCGCAGACCATGCCGCCGACGGTGCCCCCGTCCGAAAACCGCGGTGGCTCGAAGGGCAGGCACTGGCCCTTTTCGGCCAGCGCGGCTTCCAGTTCGGCCAGGGGCGTGCCGGCGCGGGCGGTGATGACGAGCTCGCTGGGTTCGTAGCTGCTGATGCCGGCCAGGCCGCGCGTGTCCAGCACCGCCGCCTCGCCGTCAGCAGGCTCGCCGTAGAAGGCTTTGGTGTTGCCGCCCACGATATTCAGCCGGCCGCGCTGCGCGCGCGCTGTCTGCACCTGGTCGACGATGCGGGCCAGGGCTGCGTCCTGCGTCGGGCCCGCCATCCCCTCGGTCATCAGAACCGCTCCAGTTCCGGGAAGGGCAGCAGGCCTTTCTTGACGTGCATCTTTCCGTATTCGGCGCAGCGCTGCAGCGTGGGGATAACCTTGCCCGGGTTCAGCAGGCCCTGCGGGTCGAAGGCGCGCTTCACGGCAAACATCTGTTCGCGTTCAGCCGGGCTGAACTGCACGCACATGCTGCTGAGTTTTTCCACGCCCACGCCGTGTTCGCCCGTGACGGTGCCACCCATCGCGACACTGGTTTCCAGGATGTCGGCGCCGAAGAGTTCGCAGCGGTGCAGCTGGTCCGGGTCATTCGAATCGAACAGGATCAGCGGGTGCAGGTTGCCGTCGCCGGCATGGAAGACGTTGCAGCACTTCAGGCCGTACTTGATTTCCATCTCGGCGATGGCCAGCAGGATGTCGGCCAGGCGCTTGCGCGGGATGGTGCTGTCCATGCACATGTAGTCGGGGCTGATGCGCCCGCTGGCCGGGAAGGCGTTCTTGCGGCCGCTCCAGAAGGTCAGGCGCTGCTTCTCGTCCTTGCTCACTTCCATGCGCGTGGCGCCCGCGCCCGACAGCACGTCCAGCATGCGGTCGATCTCCTCGGACACTTCTTCGGGCGTGCCGTCGCTTTCGCACAGCAAGATGGCAGCGGCGTTCAGGTCGTAGCCGGCGTGCACATAGTCTTCGACGGCGGCCGTCATCGGCTTGTCCATCATCTCCAGCCCGGCCGGGATGATGCCCGCGGCGATGATGGCGGCCACGGCATCACCGGCCTTTCGCACGTCGTCGAAGCTGGCCATGATGCAGCGCGCCAGCTGCGGCTTGGGCACCAGCTTCACCGTCACTTCCAGCGTCACGGCCAGCATGCCTTCGCTGCCGACCACGATGGGCAGCAGGTCCAGGCCCGGCGCGTCCAGCGCCAGGCCGCCGAATTCGACAGGTTCGCCTTCGACGGTGAGGCCGCGCACGCGCAGCACGTTGTGCAGCGTCAGGCCGTACTTCAGGCAGTGCACGCCGCCGCTGTTTTCGGCCACGTTGCCGCCGATGGTGCAGGCGATCTGGCTGCTGGGGTCGGGCGCGTAGTACAGACCGTAGGGCGCTGCCGCTTCGGATATCGCCAGGTTGCGCACGCCGCACTGCACGGTGGCGGTGCGGGCTGTGCGGTCGATCTTCAGGATCTGGTTGAACTTGGCCAGGCTCAGCGTTACGCCCAGACCGTGCGGCATGGCGCCGCCGCTCAGGCCCGTGCCGGCACCGCGCGCCACCACCGGCACCTGCAGCGCATGGCAAGCCTTCAGCACCGCGGCCACCTGGGCCTCGGTTTCAGGCAGGGTCACCAGCAGCGGGCGTTCGCGGTAGGCCGTGAGGCCGTCGCATTCGTACGGCACGGTATCTTCCGCCTGCCATAGCAGGGCATGGGCGGGCAGCAGGGGGCGCAGCGCCTGCACGACGGCGTGCTGGCGGGCGGCGCGTTCGGCGGCCTGGGCGGCCTGGGCGGCGAAAGTCGGCAACGGTGCATTCATAAGCTGACTTTAGCGGCTGCACCCGGCCATGTTGGCGTTGCGGAAAGTCAGGTCTGCTTCGACGGCAGGGGGCGGCCGACCATGAAAAAGGGCTGCCGCAGCAGCCCTTCATGTTCAAACGGAAAGCGCGGAGGTCGCGTCAGGCCGACTGGCGCTTGCGCAGGGCCACGCCCAGCAGGCCCAGGCCAGCCAGCAGACTCAGCGCGGTGGCGGGCTCGGGCACGGCCCGCACCGACCAGTTGATGGGGGTGTCGACGCCAGCGCCGTTCACCACGATGACCTCGAAGTACTGACCAGCGTCGAAGTAAACGTTGACGTTCGACGCGCCGCCCACCACGCCGAACAGGAAGCCGCCGCTGGTGAAGTTCGGCGCTGCAACGGTGAAGTTGTTGTCGTAGATGAAATCGGGGTCCAGGCCGACGGGCACCAGGCCGGTGATGGCCGAGCCGTTGCGTGTGCCGCTGACGCTCAGGATGGGCTCGGGCGTCAGCGCTGCACCGGCGGTGGTGAACAGGCCGCTGGCCGTGATGCCCGCGCCGGTATAGCTGAAGGACCAGGTCACGGCCTGGGCCGAGGTCACGCTGGCCAGGCCAGCGCACAAAACGGCGGTTGCCGCGACAACAGATTTCAGGTTCATCGGTACACCTCTTCAGTCAGCCCATCGATTGCTGCAGTACCCCTGCAACGCGTGTGCCCTAGTGGACCATGATGTCCGAGAACTATTCGTCACTTTGTGGGACCCGACCCCCTGAATCGGGGGCTCAAACGGGGGCCCAACCGGGGACCCAACCGGGGACGATAGCGCCACAGCAGCGCGTCACAACAGCGACGCCGGGCGCGCCGGGCCTGCAGCAGACCAGCCCGGCCCAGCCCGTTCAGGCCTGGGCCGTGAAGACCGTCAGCACGCCCGTGTAGCCGTACAGATGGTGGCGGGCGATCTCGCCTTCAGCGAAAAAACCCACCAGGGGCACGTCGCCCAGGGCGTGCTGCACCACCTTCAGTTCCGCCGAAGGACCGCCGAAATGCGGCCCGCCGCGACCCGAACAGCTGATGTAGAGCGCGCCCAGGATGCGCCGCTCGGCACCGGCTTCGGGCTGGGCGGGTGCGCGGGCACTGCCGCCTTCGTGGCCTTCATGCGGCTGCATGCGCGCGGCATCGGCCAGCGGCAGGCTCATCGTGTCGGGGCTGAGCTCTTCGCGGATTTCGCTGCACACGCGCACCAGGTCACGGCGCGCGGCCTGCACGTCGCGCATGCAGAACGCCAGCCGCATGCCCACCTGCACCTGGTCGGACACGGCCACCGCCTGGCGGCTGGGGTCCAGCCCGATGAGGTGGCGCACACGCGTGTCGACACCAAACTGCCCGCCGTCGCGCCCGCCCAGCGCCAGGGCGGTGTCGTTCTCGTCCGTCAGCCCCACCAGGGTGTTGCGCAGGCGCGGTAGCACTTCGCGCGGGTTGTCCAGGTTGGCAAGGCCCAGGTCGGCCAGCAACAGCGGCAGGGCCGGGCTGCCGTCGAGTTCCAGCACCACGTGCCGGTCGGCCGCGGTGATGCGCCGCGTCGGCCCCACGGGCTGGCTACCCTGGGTGACGCGCGAGACCAGGGCCACGTCGCGCGTGAAGGCCACGCCCGACAGGCCGCCCTGCCAGACACCGTCGGCGATGTGCAGCTGCCGGTGGCGCGACGAGCACAGGCCGCCGAACAGGTAGCCGCTGCTGGTGCGGTCGCTCATCTCGCCGATCAGTTCAGCCAGGTCGGCGGTCTGCGGGTCGGCGTGCACCAGGGCGCTGAAGGGGTCGATGCGGTGCAACTTGCGCGCGCCGGAAAAGACTTCGAAGCGGCCCGCCGGCAGGGCGCTGATCATCAGCACCAGGGCCGGCTCGTCGAAGTATTCGACGCCGCTGGCGGCCACGCCCAGGCCCACGCTGCCGACCCAGGACACGCCGGGCCAACGGCGGCGCAGATCGGCCAGCAGGGCTTCGGCCTGGCTGGCGTAATGGTCGGTGATGTAGACGAAGCCCAGCGACAGCGGGCCGGCGCCGCTGGCGTCCTGCTGCGCATGGCCGCCGTCAATTTGCGCTGCGGCCAGGGCCAGCGCGGTGCGCCAGTCCGGATGGGTGGCATGGCCGACGAGAAAGCTGTTCATCAGCAGGGCTCAGCGGGTGCGGGTGCGGGTGCGGGTGCGGGGGGCGGGCGCGGCGGCCTGGGCGGGGCGGGGCTTGACGGCAGGGCGCGGCGCGGCGGCTGGGGCAGCGCGGGAAACTGCAGCAGTGGCCTTGGCGCTACCGCGCACCACAGGCTTGGCTGCAGGCGCGTTGGCGCGCCCCTTGGCGGCGGCCTTGGCGGGGGCTTTGGCGGCAGTCTTTGCAGGCGCCTGGGTCGACGCCTGGGTGGGCTTGACGCCCGGTTGACCAGCGCGCCGTCGGGCTGCGGCCGCCACTGAACCCTGGCCCGGGACCGGAGCGGCCGCCTGGGCGGATTCGGCGCTGGCAGCGGTGGCAGCGCCAGCCTGAAGCGCCTGGCTGGCGATCTCGGTGAACTGCTGCGTCAGGGCACCCCACCACTGCATCGGGTCGATGGCCGCGACCGGCGGGCTGGCCCCGTCCGTGGCCATCGTGGCGTCGCGCACCGGCTCGGGTGCCGGTTCGGGTTCCGGTTCGGGGTCGGACGGCACGGCCGAGAACCAGGCGCTGGGCGCCACCGCGGGGGCAGGCGCGCTGGGGGTGGTGGGGGTGGTGGGGGCTGCGGCCGGGGCGGCCGGCGCGGGGCTCGAAAAAGACGTGGCAAACGGCGACGCCACTGGCGACGCTGCCGCTGGCTTGATGGTCAGCGCGTCGCGCAGGTCGGCCATCGGCAGGTTCATGGTCTGCAGTGTGGCCAGGGTCATGCGCTGCACTTCCATCGCCTGGATGGTGCCGGCCAGCAGCTTGGCGTTCTGTTCCAGCCAGAACTGCACGGTGCGCAGTTCGCCGATGCGCTTATCCAGCTCGGCCGGGTCCAGCGTCGGCGCCACCCACTGGCCCATGGGCGGCAGCGCAGCACCTGCGCCCTTCATCAGGTTCTGCAGGAAATCGAAACCCGGCACCATGCCGGAAAAGTCCAGCCCACCCGCCATCGGACATCCTCAATACGTTCGTTCAGCATTGTGCGCCCGCCCCATGCCTGGCGCTGGCGCCTGCTGGCCGCGCAGGGCCGCCACAGGTCAGCGTGCCGCGCCGAGGTCCACGCGCAAACGCCCGTCGCGCTGTTCCCAGCGCAGCCGGCCCAGCACGTCCATGCCCAGCAGGGGCGACCCCAGCCCAGGCAGCGCGGTGATGCGCAAGCGGTCGGCTCGGACGCCACCGTCCAGGGCCAGGTCGGCCACCACCACCTGGCCTTGCACCACGCCGCCTGCCGTCGACGATGTCACCGTGCCGACCGCAGCCAGGCCCAGTTCACGCGCCAGGGCCTGCGGGATGGCGGTGCCGGTGGCGCCGGTGTCGACCAGGAATTCGACTTCGCGGCCCTGCAGCCGCCCGCGCCAGTGGTAATGCCCGTCGGGGCTGCGCTGGATTTCGACGACCTGGCCGTCGACGACGAAGCGCGTGGCCGCGGCGCGCGACTGCCAGGCCTGCACGCCCAGGAACAGGCCCAGGCCCAGCAGCATCCAGACCGTGCCGTGCTTCAGCCAGCCAGGCAGGTCGTTCATGGCGCAGGCGGGTCGGCAGCATGGGACATGGCCGCCGTGGGGGTGGCATCGTCGGCCGGCAGCGGCACTGGCGCTGGCGCCGGCGCTGGCGTCGGCAGGTCCAGCAGGCCGAACAGGCTGGCGCCGTCCGACCCCAGCACCTGCACCTGCACCTGCACCTGCAACGGTGCCCCGGGGCCGGCCGGCGGGTGCCGGCCTGTTTCATTCTCAAGCTCGCCCTGCGGCCAGACGACCACAGCCGGCCCGCCCACCAGACTGCCCGCTGCCAGGCCTTGCTGGCGGGCCAGCGCAGCCAGCACGGGGCCGAAGTCCTGGCCGACAGCGGGCGCCGGCCCTGCCGGCACGGCCGCGCCTTGTGGGCCGGGCAGCAGCGGCAAGCTCAGGCGCCCGCCATGCCAGGCGCGGCCGGCTTCGTCGGGCGTGCAGGCCACGGGGGCAAAGGCAGTGCCGGCAACGCCGCGTTCGTCCCACCAGGTGGCGGCCAGCAGCAGCAAGCGCACGCCGTCCAGCGCGGTGTCGGCGTCAGCGCCGGCCGCCACGTCACCGGTCAGCACCGCCGGCTGCAGCTGCAGCCAAGCTGTCGCCCCCCACATGGCGGGTGCCGGGGCGCCGGGGCGCGAGAAAACGTCGCTGCGGGCCAGCAGGGGCGGGACGAGGCCGTCAGGCCGGCCTGATACGGCGTCGGCAGCGCTCGCCTGCAGGCCTGCTGCAGCGGCGACAGCGTCGACATGGCCCGCCACCCGCGCCGGCGCGCCGCCCGCTGCGGCCCGCTGCGGGGCCCACAGCCAAGCCCGGGGCAGCGGGGCCAGGCAGGCGCGGGAGTCGAAGGGAAAGGCGTGGCGGGCCTTGCCACCATTCAGCGTGGCATACAGGTCTTCCAGCTGCGGGCTGAGGAAGTTCCAGTCGTCCATCACCTGGCGCAAAGTGCCGGCAATGTGGCTGGCCAGGTGGGCGCTGGCCAGGTCGCGCGAGACCACGACCAGCTGGCCGTCGCGCGAACCGTCGTGCAGGGTGGCAAGTTTCATCCGAAGGGCAGGGTCGGGTCGCTCGTCGAGGGGCCCGCCGGTGGGGGGGGCGGCGGGGCGATGCGGCCAGGCGCATGTGCAGGCAGGATTGTCCCCGCGATGGCCAAGCCCTGCCCGTCCGCCGCCCCCACCTGGCCCGCTGGCTGGCGCCGCCAGGCGGCGGCAGCAGCGCTGTGCCTGGCCGTGCTGGCGGGTCACCTGACCCTGCTGGCCGGGCAGTCAGCACCACCGCTCCGCGACGAAGCAGCACAGGAAGCCGGTCGCGGCAGCAACCGTCCAGCGAGCCGGCCCGCAGGCGCCATGGGGGCTGCGGATGTCGACAGGCCTGGTGACAGACCCGCCGCGGGGCCCTCGGCGACGCCTCGTAGCAAGCCTGTCACCGTGCGGGTGCTGCCGACGCTGGCAGTGGCACCGCCTTTTGCACCCGCCGCTGCACTCGCCACTGCGCCCGCCACTGCGCCCGCCGCTGCACCGCCGCCCTTGCGGCGACCACAGCCGCGCCCAGGCTTCCCGCCATCGTCGCAGCCCTCTCCGTCACCTCCACAGCCTCAGGCTCCGGCCGCCGCATCCCCGGCCGACAGCCCGCCCGAGCGGGCTGCCCACGACACGCCAGAAGACAACCCGCCCCGTCCTGTGGCCACCGCCAGCACGGCCGCCAGCGACGACGCCACGCCCGAAGCCCAGCCGCCCCCGGTCTACCCCACCGCGCCGCCACCACCGGCCACGCGCCATTTCCAGCTGCAGCGCGGCGGCCAGCGGGCCGCCGCGCGGCTGCAATGGGCGCCGGCGGGCGGCAGCTACAGCCTGTCGCTGATGGCCGAGGGCGGCGAACTCGACGGGCTGGGCGCGGCCAGCCGCGGCCAGCTGGGCAGCCTCGGGCTGGTGCCCGAACGCTATGTCGACCGCCGCCGCGGCCGCGACCAGCGCGCGGCCAACTTCAACCCCGAACGCCGCGAGGTGCGCGGCAGCGGCGGCGGCGCGCCGCGCCCCTGGCCCCTGGGCGGACAGGACCGCCTGAGCTGGCTGCTGCAGCTGGCCGCGGTGCTGCAGGCCAACCCCGACCTGGCACAGCCGGGCCAGCAGGTGGTGCTGGCCGTGGCCGGGCCGCAGGGGCCGTCAACTGTCTGGACCTTTCAGGTGCGCGGCATGGAAGCGCTGTCGCTGGCCGACGGCCAGCCCGCCCGCGGCCTGGCCCTGCGGCGCTTGCCGGCATTTGCCTACGACCTGCAGGTGGACGTCTGGCTGGACCCGGCCGACCACCACCTGCCGCTGCGCCTGCGCCTGGCCGCACCGCCCAGCGACTGGGCCAGCGTGTGGCTGCGGCAGCCGGCGCCGGCGGCGCCTTGAGTTCCGGCACTTCGTACCGATCTTCCGGAACTGGAGGGTCCACCGCATGCAATTGCTTTACAACTCGGAAAGCTACGCCGTCGTCCAGTTCGACCTGCCGGCGCCATCGCCAGCGTCGACCACGGCGCCCAAGGCACCGCAGGCCACGGCAGCGTCACCAGATGGCGCGCTGGTAGGCCAGCCGATGGCAGAGCTGCGCGCAGGTGCTTTCGAGATCGTCGACAAGTTCGCCCGCCGCGAGATCTTCATCCAGGGCGCGCTGGCCGAGCGCTTCCGCGCCGGCGTCGAGTCGATCGTCGCCGCCGGGCCCAGCGAAGACCTGTTTGACGAATTCATCGCCAGCTTCACCGAAGCGGCCCAGCAGCCCGTCACGCTGCACTAGCCGTCCGGACGACGCGACCCGAGGCCAGGCCGCACAAGCCTGGATTTCGTGCAGTCCTGACGCCCGAGCCCGCCTGAAGACGGGGAAGCGTCCGCTCAAGCAGCGCCGGCCAGGGGACGATAAGAACCCATGAGTTCTCTCCCGGAAAAGCTGGCACAAGGGGGCAGCGAAGGCCTGGGTGCCGGTGCTGCCACTGCCTGGCCGCTGTGGCTGGCTGTGGCCCTGGCTGCGCTGGCAGCCATCGTGGCCCTGGCGGTGCTGCTGCACCAGCGCCAGAGCGGGCAGCAGCTGCACCGCCGCCTGCGCAGCGCCACCACCCAGATCGATGCGCTGCGGTCTCGGGACAGCCTGACCGGGCTGCTGACCCGCGCCGAGATCGAAACCGCCCTGGACGAAGCCGTGCTGGCCTGCGACCGCGGCACCCGCCGGCTGAGCCTGCTGGTGGTGGCGCTGGACAACTTCCGCCCCATCAATGAAGGCTACGGGCTGCGGGTGGGCGACGCCGTGCTCACCCAGGTGGCTGGCCGGCTGTCGGCCTGCGTGGGCGACAAGCCGCTGGCCGCGCGCCTGGCCGGCGACGAATTCCTGCTGTTGGTCGAAGGCGGCCTGGACCTGGCCGGCAAGACCGCCGAACGCGTGCTGCTGTCGGTGCAGCAGCCGCTGAAGGTCGAGGGGCTGGAACTGACGCTCACGGCGTCGGTCGGCATCGCCGTCTACCCCGAACACGGCTCGCGGCCGAAGCTGATGTCACATGCCGCGCTGGCCATGCGCAGCGTCAAGCTGGGCGGCGGCGCAGCCTATGCGCACTTCGACCCGACGATGGCGGTGGACCTGCGCGAACAGGCCGAATTGCTGCAGGACCTGCGCGGCGCCGTCGAACGCGGGCAGTTGAAGCTCTACTACCAGCCCAAGATCGACGCCCGCAGCCTGCAGATCACTGGCGCAGAAGCCCTGCTGCGCTGGCAGCACCCGCAGCGCGGCATGGTCAGCCCGGCGGTCTTCATCCCACTGGCCGAAAGGCATGGGCTGATCCGTCGCATTGGTGCCTGGGTGATCGAAGAAGCCTGCCGCCAGGCCGCCGAGTGGCGCCAGCAGGGCCTGCGCATGCGCGTGGCAGTGAACCTGTCGGGCCACCAGCTGCGCCAGGACGACCTGGTGGAACAGATCCAGCACAGCATCCGCCGGCACGACATCCGCCCTGAACGGCTGACGGTGGAAATCACCGAATCCGTCGCGATGGAAGACACCGCGCACACCCGGGCAGCCTTCAACGGGCTGCGCCGTGCCGGGCTGCATGTCTCGATCGACGACTTTGGCACCGGCACGTCCAGCCTGGCCAGCCTGCGCAAGCTGCCGGCAGCGGAGCTGAAGATTGACCGCGCCTTCGTCACCGACCTGGCCACCAGCGCCGAAGCGCGCAGCATCGCCGGGGCGATCGTGCAGATGGCGCACAACCTGAATCTGCGCGTGGTGGCCGAGGGCGTGGAAAACGAAACCCAGCGCGATCTGCTGGTGGGCCTGGGCTGCGACGAACTGCAGGGCTACCTGTTCGCCAAGCCGATGACGCCCGTGGCGCTGGCGCTGTGGGCTGAAGACGACGGCAGCGCCGGCCACGGGCAATTCCGGCCTTCGCTGTTCGACCCGACCCAGGCCGCGCCGTTGGACGTCTGAGGCCCGGCGCCCGCGCGGCGTTTGCGTGGCGTTTGCGTGGCGTTTGTGCGGCGCCTGAATGGGGGCTGCCCTGGGCGTGGTCAAGGGCATGGCCAGGTGCGATGATGGCGACCAAGCATGCAAGCCTCTGGTCGGTCATGAACGTCAGCATCGCGCCCGCCGAAAGTTCATTCCTGCTCTGGTCGCTGGGGGTGCTGGTGACGCTGCTGGGCGCCCACGTCGGTCTGGCCGCACTGCGGCTGGCGCGGCGGACGCAGCCCCTGCGTCGGCAGCAGGGCCTGTTGCTGGTCACCGCACTCGCCTGGGGCACAGCGCTGTGCTTCGGTTTTCTGCTGGGCGTCGCCAGCCTGGCCCTGCCCTACACGCTGGGCTTCCAGGCCTTGGCGGGGCTGGGGCTGTGGCTGGGCAGCTGTGCGGGCGCAGGCGGGCTGGCGCTGCTGCTGCTGCGCCGGGTGGGCCGACGGCCCCATGCGCTGGCCGGGGCGGCGCTGGGGCTGCTGGCGCTGGCGCTGCAAGCCGGCTGGCTGGCCGCGGCCGGGCTGCGCCCTGGCCTGGTCTGGCGCCCCGAGGTACTGGCCGCTGCCGGGCTGCTGATGACCGTGGGCCTGGCCGTGGCCATTCACACCGGCCTGGGGGAAAAAGCCAGCACCAGCCGGCTGCGCGCGCGCTGGCGCTTGGCGGCCACCGTGTTCGCCAGCCTGGCCCTGCTGGCCGGCCAGGAAGTGCTGCTGGCTGGCATGGGCTTGCCGGCGCAGGTGGGGTCGGTGTTTCGCCACCAGCTGTCGATGTCCCTCATCAGCCTGCTGGGCGGCGCGGTGGTGCCCGTGGTGCTGGCGGTGGCCGCGCTCGACCTGGCCTACGGCCGACGCGACAGCCATCGCCCGCAACGCAGCACGCACCTGATGGCGCCAGAAGCCAGCGCCCGGCCCGCACGGCGGCGCAAGGCGCGCATCCCAGGGCTGTAGGCGGATCCGTAGAATCCCGGGGATGAACGCACACTCGCCCTTCAGCCCCCAGGCCTACACCCGCGGCGGCGCGCTTGCTGCCGTGCTGCAGCAACGCATCGCCATCATCGACGGCGCCATGGGCACCATGATCCAGCGCTGGAAGCTGCCCGAGTCCGAATTTCGCGGCACCCGGTTTGCGGACCATGGCAAAGACCTGAAGGGCAACAACGACCTGCTGGTGATGACGCGGCCCGACGTGATCCGCGAGATCCACGCCCAGTACCTGGCAGCCGGTGCCGACCTGATCGAAACCAACACCTTCGGCGCCACCAGCATCGCCCAGGAAGACTACGGCCTGGGCCACATCGCGCGCGAAATGAACGTGGCCGCTGCACGCCTGGCGCGCAGCGCGGCGGATGAGTACAGCACGCCCGACAAGCCGCGCTTCGTGGCCGGCGCCCTGGGCCCCACGCCGCGCACCGCCAGTATCAGCCCCGACGTGAACGACCCGGGGGCGCGCAACACCAGCTTCGACGAACTGCGCGCGGCCTACCGCGAACAGGCCGAAGGCCTGCTGGAAGGCGGCTGCGACGTGTTCCTGGTCGAGACCATCTTCGACACGCTGAACGCCAAGGCCGCCATCTTCGCGCTGGACGAGCTGATGGAAGACACCGGCGAACGCCTGCCGGTGATCCTGTCGGGCACGGTGACGGACGCGTCGGGCCGCATCCTCAGCGGCCAGACCGTGGCCGCCTTCTGGCACAGCGTGCGCCACGCGCGCCCGCTGGCCGTGGGCCTGAACTGCGCCCTGGGCGCGGCCGTGATGCGCCCCTACATCGAAGAACTGAGCAAGGTCGCAGCCGACACCTACATCAGCTGCTACCCCAATGCCGGCCTGCCCAACCCAATGAGCGACACCGGCTTCGACGAGACGCCGCAGGTCACGGGTTCGCTGCTGGAAGACTTCGCCAAGAGCGGCTTCCTGAACATTGCCGGCGGCTGCTGCGGCACCACGCCGGAACACATCGCCGAGATCGCCAAGCGGCTGGGCGCCTACCGCCCGCGATCACGCCACGATCCCTTGTTCTCGGGTTTGCTGGCGGCATAACTTCACGCTCGTAGCGCTAGAGTTCGCGGCAGACGACCCGTCTGCCGAAGGACTCTCGTGAAGCCAAAAGCCCCCCAGTTCGCCCCCAAGTTCGCCCCCACCGTCCTGGCCGCCCTCGTGGCGGCCCTGTTCGCCACCCAGCCTGCATCTGCCCAGGCGCCGGCACCCAACCCGGAAGGCAGCAGCTCGCTCCACCAGCTGCTGGAAATGGAGAAGCAGGCCACCGACATCTGGAAGGCCTACTTCCCCAACCTGGAAGTGGCGCGCAAGGCGGCCATCAGCTTCCACGCCAACCTGCTGGAAAGCGACTACGTAGGCGGTTTCCTGGTGCTGCAGCTGGACGCGCGCGAAATGGAACGCCTGCGCCGCTTCGGCTTTCGCTTCGCCCCGGCGACTGAATTCATCGAACGCCGCAACCGCGCGCTGACGCAGTTCCAGATCGAAGCCGCGCGCCGTGCCGCGGGTGCACCCGAAGCGCGGTCGATTCCCGGCTACGCCTGCTATGAAACGGTCGAAGAGAGCTTCGCTGCGGCTGACGCGTTGATCGCCGCGCGCCCCACGCTCGGGTCCTGGGCCAATGCAGGGCCGTCCTGGCTGAAGACACAGAACGCCGCCACCGGCTACGACCTGCGGGTGCTGAAGCTCACCAACAGCGCCGTGCCGGCGCCCGCGGAGGGCAAGCCCAAGCTGTTCGCCAACAGCGCCATCCATGCCCGCGAATACACCACCGCCCCGCTGATGCTGGAATTTGCGCGCTGGCTGGTGAACGGCTACGGCACAGACGCCGACGCCACCTGGATCCTGGACCACCACGAAGTGCACCTGATGCTGCACACCAACCCCGACGGCCGCAAACGCGCCGAAACGGGCCTGTCCTGGCGCAAGAACGTCGACAACAACTTCTGCGCCAACACCAACACGCGCGGCGTGGACCTGAACCGCAACTTCACCAACGGCTGGAACACCACCGCCGGCCAGGGCAGCAGCAGCAACCAGTGCAGCCTGACCTTCCGCGGCCCCAGCGCCGGGTCGGAACCCGAAACCCAGGCCATCGAGTCGTACATCCGCAGCCTGTGGCCCGACCGCCGCGGCCCCGGGCAGAACGACCCCGCACCGGCCGACACCAGCGGCATCCACCTGGACATCCACAGCTACAGCCAGCTGGTGCTCTGGCCCTGGGGCAACACCGCCACGCCAGCCCCCAACGGCGCGGCGCTGCAGACCCTGGGCCGACGCTTCGCCTTCTTCAACGGCTACACGCCGCAGCAGTCGATCGGCCTGTACCCCACCGACGGCACCAGCGACGGCCCGAGCTATGGTGAACTGGGCGTGGCTGCCTACACCTTCGAACTGGGCACCGCCTTTTTTGAAAGCTGCGCCAGTTTCGAAGCCAACATCAAGCCGAAGAACCTGCCGGCCCTGATCTACGCCGCCAAGGTGGTGCGCACGCCCTACATCACCCCCGGCGGGCCCGACGTGCTGACGCCCGCGCTGGCGGGTACGGCGTCGAGCACGGGCGTGGCCGCGGGCACCGTGGTGCAGCTGACGGCCAGCGCTACCGACACGCGCTTCAACAACACCAACGGCACCGAAGCGACGCAGAACGTGACGGCAGCCGAGGCCACCATCGGCACGCCGCCCTGGGCCGCGGGCGCAGTACCGATCGCGCTGCAGGCCGGTGACGGCAGCTTCAACAGCCCGACCGAGGCCCTGACCGGCAGCCTGCCGACCGCTGGCCTGCCGGCAGGCCAGCACATCGTCTACGTGCGCGCACAGGACGCCAGCGGCACCTGGGGCCCGGTGTCGGCGGTGTTCCTGAACATCAACGGCGCGCCGCCCCTGGTGGTGAGCGAAGTCGAACCCAACGACAGCCCGGCCAACGCCCAGCTGCTGGCCACCCTGCCGGTGACGGTGAACGGCGCCAGCGCCAGCGGCAACCGTTCGCAGCGCGAAGACCCCGACTTTTTCCGCGTCAGCCTGGCGCCGGGGCGTACGCTGGCGGCCAGCGTCACCCCCAACCCGCTGACCGGGGCGGCGCTGACGATCTTCGACAGCAGCGGCAACGTGCTGGCCGCCAGCAGCCTGGGCCTGGGCGAAACCAACAGCGCCAGCTGGACCAACACCGGCACCACACCCGCCACGCTGCTGCTGCGCGTGCTGCGCAATGCCGGCCAGCAGGGCGGCGTGAACGGGGCCTGGAGACTGACCGTCAGCGACTGAGCTTCAGCGCTGGGCCATCAGCCACCGGGCGGCGCGACAGCGGGCACAAGCCAAGCGCCTGGCGGGCACCAGGCGGGGTCTCAGATCTCGACCTTGGTGCCCAGCTCGACCAGCCGGTTGGCCGGCAGGTTCAGGAAGTCCGCGGCGCCGGCAGCGTTTCGGTGCATGCTGGCGAACAGCTGTTCGCGCCACAGCGCCATGCCGCCACCCAGGGTGGCAATCACGCTGTCGCGGCTGAGGAAGTAGCTGGTCTCCATCTCTTCCAGCACCACGCCGCGCGTGCGCAGCAGCTTCAGCGCCTCGGGCACGTCGGGGTCGTTCTTGAAGCCGAAGTGCAGGGTCACCTGCCAGCAGTCGTGGCCCAGGGGCTGCACTTCGCAGCGCTTGTCGAAACCGATCCACGGCCTTTCATGGTGCTGCACGGTGACGAACAGGTTTTGTTCGTGCAGCACCTTGTTGTGCTTCAGGTTGTGCAGCAGGGCAAAGGGCGTGGCGCCCTGTTCGGCGCTCAGGAACACGGCCGTGCCGGGCACGCGCAGCGGCGGGCTGATGAAGATCGATTCGAGAAAGGCGTCGAGCTCGATCGACTCTTGGCGCAGGCGTTCGCTCAGCAGCCGGCGGCCCTGCTTCCAGGTCGTCATCAGGCCGAACATCGCGCCACCGATGACGAGCGGAAACCAGCCGCCGTCCAGCACCTTCACCACGTTGGCCGCAAAGAAGACGAAGTCGACGACGAAGAACACGCCCGTGGCCGCCAGGCACACGGCCAGCGGCAGCTTCCAGGCGTAGCGGATGACGAAGAAGGTCATCACCGTGGTGATGGTCATGTCGATCGTCACGGCGATGCCGTACGCATGCGCCAGCGCGCTGCTGCTGCCGAACACCACGACGGCAAACACCACGCAGACGTAGAGCGACCAGTTGACGAAGGGCACGTAGATCTGCCCGGTTTCACGCACGCTGGTGTGCACCACGCGCAGCCGCGGCAGGTAGCCCAGCTGGATGGCCTGCTTGGTGACGCTGAAGGCCGCGGTGATGAGTGCCTGCGAAGCGATCACCGTGGCCAGCGTCGCCAGCCCGATGAGCGGGAACAGCGCCCACTGCGGCGCCATTTCGTAGAAAGGGTTGCGTACGTTTTCAGGGTGCTGCAGCAGCATCGCGCCCTGGCCGAAGTAGTTCAGCACCAAGGCCGGCATGACGACCATGAACCACGCCAGCCGGATGGGCCGGCACCCGAAGTGCCCGAGGTCGGCGTACAGCGCCTCGGCACCGGTGACGCACAGCACCACGGCCCCCAGCGCCACGAAGGCCACGGCCGGCTCGTTCACCAGGAAACCCAGGGCATGGTGCGGCGACAGCGCCACCAGCACCTGCGGGTGCTGCAAGATGTGCACGACACCCAGCACCGCCAGCACGCCAAACCACAGCAGGGTGACAGGCCCGAACAAGCGACCCACCACCGTGGTGCCGAAACGCTGCGCAGCAAACAGCGCGGTGATGACGACCAGGGTGATCGGCACGACAAAGCGGTGCAGCGCGGGCGCCGCCACTTCCAGGCCTTCCACCGCCGACAGCACGCTGATGGCCGGCGTGATGACGCCGTCGCCGAAGAAGATGGCCGTGCCGAAGATGCCCAGCAGCAAGAGCCGCGTGCGCAGCACCGGTTTGTCCTTCACTGCCTGCGTGGCCAGGGCCAGCATGGCGATGAGCCCGCCTTCGCCGTGGTTGTCGGCCCGCAGGATCAGCACCACGTACTTCAGCGACACCACCACGGTGAGCGTCCAGAACACCAGGCTCAGGATGCCCAGGATGTTGCCGGCGTTCAGCGGCACCCGGCCTTCGGCGAACACTTCCTTCAGCGCATACAGCGGGCTGGTGCCGATGTCGCCGTAGACCACGCCGATGGCCGCCAGGGTCAGGCCGGCCAGTGCGCCGGGCGTGGAGGATCGGGTTTCGGCTCGCATGGCAGGTACTGCTGGATTGTGCGCCGGCCCCTGCGGCGCAGGCCTGGCTTGTTGCGGCGCAGCAAATGCCCGGACTTTAGTCCTGGCAAAGGGATGGCCAATGACAAACGCAGGCTTTCGTCACCGTTTTTCGAATCAAGCAGAACCGTTTTTGTCCGTAGATTGCAGGGCGTCGACCTGAGCCTGCGACCTTCGCTGCAGCGAATGCCAGCAGCCCAGACGCCAACCCCAGAACGCCAACACCCATCAAGTTCACCGATATGCCAAGTCACCGTTTTTCTCTGCGGCAGAAGCTTTATGCCGCCAGCGCGGGCCTCGTCAGTTCGATGGCTGGCCTGGCCATCACCGTCTGGGTACTGCTGAGCGCCGAAGCCCGGCAAGCCCAGGAAATCAACGACAACCGTGTGCCCCAGCTGCAGCGCATTTCCGAGATTGAACTGGACGTCACGCGTTCTTCGCTGCAGGTGCGCCACGCCATCCTGGCGCGCTCGCCAGAAGAGCTGAACGCCACCATCGCCGACATCCTGTCAAAGAAGGAAACACTGGAAAAGACCCTGACGGAATTCGGCGCCGCCATGACCACCCAGGCCGGCCGCGACGCCTTCAAACCGATGCCCGCGCTGATGACCGAGTTCTGGCGCGTGGGTGGAGAAAACCTGAAGCTGATTCAGGATGGCAAGAAAGACGAGGCCTTCGCCTTCCTGGTGGCCAACACCATCGTCGCCCGCAACCGCCTGCTCGAACCGCTGGCCGCGGAAAAGCGGCGCCAGGGCGAAAGGCTGACAGCTGAATTGGCGGGCGTGGTCGATGAAGCCCTGTTCGCCCGCAACCTGGTGTTGGCCGTGGTGCTGCTGGTGTCAGCCGGCGCGACGGGCTTCGCCTGGTACGTGATTCGCATGATGCGCGAACTGGGCGCAGAGCCCGCAGAACTCAAGCGGGTGTCGGCCGCCGTGGCCGCGGGCGACCTGACGACGCACATCGAACTTCAACCCGGCGACCGCGACAGCGCGCTGGCGGCGCTGAAGACCATGTCCGACAAGCTTGCGCAGACCGTGCACGCGGTGCGCCAGAACGCCGAAAGCGTGGCCAGCGCCAGCCAGCAGATCGCCAGCGGCAACGCCGACCTGTCCAGCCGCACCGAACAGCAGGCCAGTTCACTGCAGCAGACCGCGGCGTCGATGGAAGAGCTGGGCGCCACGGTGCGCCAGAACGCCGACAACGCCCGACAGGCCAACCAGCTGGCCATCACCTCGTCCACGGTTGCCACGCAGGGCGGCGAGATGGTGCGCGAAGTGGTCGACACCATGAAGGAGATCAGCGCCAGCAGCCACAAGATCGCCGACATCATCGGCACGATCGACGGCATCGCCTTCCAGACCAACATCCTGGCGCTCAACGCCGCGGTGGAAGCCGCGCGCGCTGGCGAACAGGGCCGCGGCTTCGCGGTGGTGGCCAGCGAAGTGCGCACCCTGGCGCAGCGTTCGGCCACGGCAGCGCGCGAGATCAAGGCCTTGATCAGCGCCAGCGTCGACAAGGTCGAGAAGGGCACTGGCCTGGTCGACCGCACCGGGGCCACGATGCAGGAAGTGGTGGCGTCGATCCGTCGCGTCACCGACATCGTGGGCGAGATCAGCGCGGCCAGCACCGAACAAAGCCAGGGCGTGGCCCAGGTCGGCCAGGCCGTGACGCAAATGGACCGCGCCACCCAGCAAAACGCTGCGCTGGTGGAACAAAGCGCAGCGGCGTCAGAAAGCCTGAAACACCAGTCGCGTCAGCTCGTGCAGGCCGTGGCGGTGTTCAAGCTGGCCTAACGGGCCGGCCGATGGCGGCGCGGCCAGCGGCTATTCGTAGACCTCGGCCTCGGGGTCGGTGGCTTCCAGTTCGTAGCTGGCGGCCAGCATCGCCAGCCGGCCGATGACGCCGTACATGTAGAAGCGGTTGGGCGCGCTGGCGCCGGGCTTGGCACCGCGCCGCGGCAGCTGCTGCTGCTGCGCAAAGGCCAGCGGAACGTAGGCGGCACCGGGGGCGTTCAGGTTCTCGTCGATGCCGCGGTCGGCGTGCACGCGGTAGTAGCCGCCCACCACATAGCGGTCGATCATGCACACCACGGGTTCGGCCACGGCGTCGTGCATGCGTTCGTAGGTCGGCACGCCTTCCTGGATGATGACCTCGGGCGCCATGCCGTCCGGGCTGCCAGCGCCCAGGCGCGGGTCGGCGCTGCGCTGGCGCAGGTCTTCCACTTCCTTCGCGTCGCGCACCGTCAGCAGGCCCATGCCGCCGCTGCCGTCGTCGGCCTTGACGACGACGAAGGGGCGTTCGTTGATGCCGTATTCCTTGTACTTGCGGCGCACCTTGGTCAGCAGGGCGTCGACATGGCCCTGCACGCATTCCAGCCCAGCCACGCTGCTGACGTCGACCTGGCCGCAGCGCCCGTGCATGGGGTTGATGAGCCACGGGTCCATGCCCAGCAGCTTGGCGAACTTCTTCGCCACTTCCTCGTAGCTTTCGAAATGCCGGCTTTTGCGCCGCACCGTCCAGCCGGCGTGCAGCGGCGGCAGCAGGTACTGTTCATGCAGCCCTTGCAGCGCCGCCATCGGGCCCTGCGACAGGTCGTTGTTCAGCAGGATGGTGCAGGGGTCGAAGTCTTTCAGCCCCAGCCGGCGCTTGCTGCGCAGCAGGGGTTCCAGCGTGAGTTCGCTGCCATCGGGCAGGGCCAGCACGCTGGCTTCGGTGATGCTGGCATCGGGCTGCCCCAGGCGCACGTTCAGGCCGGCCTGGGTGAGGATGTCCATCAGGCGCTGCAGGTGCATCAGGTAGAAGCTGTTGCGCGTGCGGTTCTCGGGGATCAGCAGCAGGTTTTTGGCCTCGGGGCAGATCTTCTCGATCGCGGCCATCGCCGCCTGCACCGCCAGCGGCAGCATTTCCGGCGTCAGGTGATGGAAGCCGCCCGGGAACAGGTTGGTGTCCACCGGTGCCAGCTTGAAGCCGGCGTTGCGCAGGTCAACCGAGCAATAGAACGGCGGTGTGTGTTCCATCCATTCCAGCCGGTACCAGCGTTCGATGGCCGGCATGCTCTCCAGCACGCGCTGTTCGAGTTCGTTGATGGGGCCCGTGAGCGCGGTGATGAGATGAGGAACCATCATCCGATTCTAGGGACGCAGGCCCGAAAGCACAGCGGCGGCCCGAGGGCCGCCGCTTCACAGACAGGGGGAACCCGTCTAGTGCATCACTTGTTGTAGGCGGTCTCGCCGTGCGAGCTGATGTCCAGGCCTTCGCGTTCGTCTTCTTCCGGCACGCGCAGCCCGATCGTCAGGTCGACGATCTTGTAGGCGATGAAGGCCACCACCGCCGACAGGATGACGGTGTAGATCACGCCCTGGGCCTGGATCCAGACCTGGGCACCGATGCCTGGGAACACGCCGCACTTGTTTTCGATGTAGTCGCAGGCGCCCAGGCCGCCCAGGCTGGGGCTGGCAAACACGCCCGTCAGCAAGGCGCCCAGGATGCCGCCGACGCCGTGCACGCCGAACACGTCCAGCGAATCGTCAGCGCCCAGCAGCTTCTTCAGGCCCGTCACGCCCCACAGGCAGACGACGCCCGACAGCAGACCGATGACCAGGGCACCGCCCACGCCCACGAAGCCGCAAGCCGGGGTGATGGCCACCAGGCCCGCCACCGCGCCCGAAGCCGCGCCCAGCATCGATGCCTTGCCCTTCAGCAGCGATTCCGCCGCGCACCAGGCCAGCGTGGCTGCCGCCGTGGCGACCACGGTGTTGATGAAGGCCAGCGCAGCGATGCCGTTGGCTTCCAGGTTGGAACCGGCGTTGAAGCCGAACCAGCCCACCCACAGCAGCGAAGCACCCACCATCGTCAGCGTCAGGCTGTGCGGGGCCATCGATTCCTTGCCGTAGCCGATGCGCTTGCCCACCATGAAGGCGCCCACCAGGCCAGCGACGGCGGCGTTGATGTGCACCACGGTGCCGCCGGCGAAGTCCAGCGCGCCCTTGGCCCACAGTGCGCCGGCGTTGGCGGTCACGGCTTCCAGGCTCTTGGCGTCGGTGATGGCGTCAGGGCCGTCCCAGTACCAGACCATGTGCGCGATCGGCAGGTAGGCGAAGGTGAACCACAGCACCGAAAACAGCAGCACTGCCGAGAACTTCATGCGTTCTGCAAAGGCCCCGACGATCAGCGCCGTGGTGATGGCGGCGAAGGTACCCTGGAAGGCCACGAAGGTGAGCTCGGGGATGTAGACGCCCTTGCTGAACGTGGCGGCGATCGAGTCCGGCGTCACGCCCTTCAGGAACAGCTTGTCCAGCGTGCCGAAGTACGGGTTGCTGGCGGTGAAGGCCAGGCTGTAGCCGTAGACCACCCACAGCACCGAGATGAGCGCGAAGATCACGAACACCTGCATCAGCACCGACAGCATGTTCTTGCTGCGCACCAGGCCACCGTAGAAAAGCGCCAGGCCGGGGATGGTCATCATGATGACCAGGGCCGTGGCCACCGTCATGAAGGCGGTGTCGCCCTTGTTGGGCACAGGGGCCGGGGCCGGGGCAGCCGAAGCCGCGGGGGCTGCCGGCGCAGCGGTGGCAGCCATCGGTGCAGCGGCCTCGGCGGCGCTGGCCGCTGCAGACGCGGGCGCCGCGGCTGCCGAAGCAGCAGAAGCTGCCGGGTCCTGCGCCAGCACCGGGACGCTGAAGCCCCAGGCCGCCAGGCCCAGGGCGATGATCGAAATCAGTTTCTTCATGGTGGGGTCGGTTCTGTGGGGTTCGGGGCGGGTGACGCCAGGCGGCGCCAGCAAGACCGCGAGAAAGGGCGCGGGGACTAGAGGGCGTCCTTGCCGGTTTCGCCCGTGCGAATGCGCACCACCTGTTCCAGCGTGGTGACGAAGATCTTCCCGTCGCCGATCTTCCCGGTGCGTGCAGCGCCTTCCACGGCTTCGATCACGCGTTCGACGATGGCGTCGTCGACGGCGGCTTCGATCTTCACCTTGGGCAGGAAGTCGACGACGTATTCCGCGCCGCGGTAGAGCTCGGTGTGGCCTTTCTGGCGTCCGAAGCCCTTCACTTCCGTCACCGTGATGCCCTGAACGCCAATGCCGCTCAAGGCTTCACGCACTTCATCAAGCTTGAACGGCTTGACGATGGCGGTCACCATCTTCATGGTCTTCTCCTAGGGTCCAAAAAAGCTTGTGCTGGTGGCTGCGCACATGGCCGGGTGGGGCACGCACACGTTCGACGTGTGGGTTTGCAGCTTCTGTGCCACACCCTGGCCGCAGCGCGGCTGCCGCGACGGCCAGCAGCGGCTGGCGCCGTCGCCATGGGCCGCACACGGCCCGCGTCTATGCACCAAAGGCGTGCACCCTTTCGAGGGGCCCCCGCCTTGGTGCGAGGGCTCATGCCAGCCCCTGCCCAGAATGATGGGCAGGAGGAAAACCATGTCCCTGGCCACCGTCAACAGCCGCGCCCTGCTGGGCTTCGAAGCCCCGGCCGTGCATGTGGAAGTGCAGCTGGCCAACGGCCTGCCCAGCTTTACCCTGGTGGGCCTGGCCGACACCGAAGTGAAGGAAGCGCGCGAACGGGTGCGCGCCGCGCTGCAGCAAAGCGGCTTTGCCTTCCCGCACAACAAGCGCGTCACGGTCAGCCTGGCCCCTGCCGACCTGCCCAAGGAATCGGGCCGCTTCGACCTGCCTATCGCGCTGGGCATCCTGGCCGCCAGCGGTCTGCTGGACCCGGAACGCCTGGCGGCAGCGGAATTCGCCGGCGAGCTGTCCCTGGCCGGCGAACTGCGCCCGGTGCGCGGCGCGCTCGCGCTGGCGCTGGCGGTACGCCGCGCGGCGGCCGGCAGTGCTGCACCGCCGCGCCAGCTGGTGCTGCCCTGCCCCAGCGCCCGCACGGCTGCCCAGGTGCCGGGGTTGGACGTGCGCGGGGCGCGCAACCTGGCCGACGTGGTGGCCGCCCTGCTGCCGGGCGACGCCGCCGTACCGCTACCCCCAGCGCGCCCCTGGCCGCCGCAGCTGGCCCTGCCCGGCCCCGACCTGCGCGACGTGAAAGGCCAGGCCGGGGCCAAGCGCGCGCTGGAAATTGCTGCCGCCGGCGCCCACAGCCTGCTGCTGGTGGGGCCGCCGGGCACCGGCAAGTCGATGCTGGCGCAGCGCCTGCCGGGGCTGCTGCCGCCGCTGGACGACGACGAGGCGCTGGCCGCCGCCGCGCTGCAGGGCCTGTCCAGCAGCGCCATCGACGCCGCGGCGACGGGGCAGCGCCCGTTCCGCAGCCCGCACCACACCGCCAGCGCGGTGGCCCTGGTGGGCGGCGGTTCGCCGCCGCGGCCGGGCGAAATCAGCCTGGCCCACGGCGGGCTGCTGTTCCTGGACGAAACGCCCGAATTCCCGCGCGCCGCGCTGGAGGCGCTGCGCGAGCCGCTGGAGACCGGGCGCATCACGATTTCGCGCGCGGCGCGACAGGCCAGCTTTCCAGCGCGCTTCCAGCTGGTGGCGGCGATGAACCCCTGCCCCTGCGGCTGGCTGGGCGCCGGGACCGCCGGCCAACGCGCCTGCCGCTGCACGCCTGACGCCGTGGCGCGCTACCAGGGCCGGCTGTCGGGCCCGCTGCTGGACCGCATCGACCTGCAGGTGGAAGTGCTGGCCGCGCGCCCGGCCGACCTGCTGGCCGCCCCGGCCGGCGAAGCCAGCGCCGTGGTCGCGGCGCGCGTGGCCGCAGCCCGCCAGCGCGCCGTCCAGCGCCAGGGTCAGCCCAATGGACAGTTGGGGCCCGGCGATATCGACGAGCACTGTGTTCTACAAGAAGCCGCCACTCACTTCCTGCGCCAGGCGGCCGACCGGCTGGGCTGGTCAGGTCGGCGGCTGCACCGAGCGATGAAAGTAGCGCGCACCATCGCGGACCTGGCCGATGCACCGCAAGTGGGCGTTTCGCATGTGGCCGAGGCATTGCAGTTGCAGCGGGTGCTGGCGGGGTAGCTGCGCTGCAAGCATTCGGGGGAAGACGCTGCTTCGGATCCGGCTGGTTGACTAGGCCATCACGAGCGGGGCATCAGGGTGCGGCGGTGGCGGCAGCCGACCTGCGGCAACCATGTTGTATTGCAGCTTCAAAGTCGGGGTTTGCGATGGCGGCGCTTCCAGCTGCTGCCGGATGTACAGGCTCAGCGGCACGGCATAGCGCTGATCTGGCGACACGATCGCGTCGTACCGATAGCCGCGCTTGATTTCCAACAGCCGATGCTGCCAACCAAAGGCTTGGACAAACAAGTCGCCATACACCCGGCCCAGGCCTTGGCACAGCGAGACTTGCACCTGCACGGGAGTGCGAACAAAGCTGGCCTTGCCGGCTTCGAGGTACGCCATCAACCGCGGCAACACCTCGGCCGCCGACGCGTCCAGCAAGACGGCCAGCTCAGCCCGTAGCTTTTCGCCATCGGCCGCCAGTTCGGCCCCGAGGTCCGGCGGCAGCGCCAGGATTCTTGCTTTCGGCCCTTTGCGAGGACTGGGCTTGGACAGCGGCGGGGCGGGTGGAAAGACGGCCTCGCTGGGATCTGAAATCACGTAGCCGATATGCTTGAAACGTAAGCCTGTGATTCCGTTGACCTTGATCCTATCCACGAATGACTGGGTGACATAGGTCGGGCTGGAATCTCCATCCGCGGCCTTAAACAACTCAAGCTCAACCAGCTTCTGGTCCGTCGTGTTTATCCACCGATGGTAGGACGAACAGACTCCGGGCATGATCTCGAATCCGCGCAAAGACGCCCCCTCTTCCCACCCGGCCATCTGATAGCGGAGACGAACCAGCACCCATGGGTTATGTTCGACTGAAACCGGTAACAATTGAATGTCTGGCCCTGATCGCAGACCCAGCGCTTTGGCAATCTCAACTGGGAAGTGAAGACCCCAAATGTTGAACGCTGCCTTTGGCTTAGCCTGATTGCGGCGCATTGCCTCAAATGCCAGGCCTCTGCCGCAATAAGATGAAACATCGAACAAACCTCGATCTTCTAGTGCGCACGATCCATCGTCCTGACTCTCATCTGGCGACCTGACCAAGCCTTGGAAGGAATCATCACTATCTATACGATATATCTTTAATCTAGTCATGGAAACATGCCTGTTGATATACCAATCTCCATCTGCCTAAGCGCAAAATCAACTGTCGATCGATTCCGAACCCCCAGGTTCCTTAATACATCTTCCACCCTGCGATCGTAATTCCCATTACTCACGTCCTTGTGTCGACTGCAATCAATCAACATACCGTTCTCAGCGTCATTAATGTCGATACCAACCTCGATCAAAACTCGACGGGAGTAAGCAGCGGCCTCACGATCAAAGCCATTAACTGAAACAATGTGATGCCACTGCCAACAGCCTGTCTTGGGCTTGGTAATGCCACGACTAGAACACATGTTGCGCGCCAACTTGCGCGTTGTGCGATAGATCAATAGTTCATCGCTGATGGAGCTTCCTGCTACGCCGGAGAGAAACCAGAGACTGACCACGAAGGGGGGCAGTACGACCCTTCCTGAGCTCGAACTTGAGACATCGGTTCCGCAGCATTGCCCAGGTCTGAAGCCCCTGCTCCTGGATTCTTTGCGCTACCGCCTGGGGAGGGTTGACATACTCACCAACAGTTATTGCCTCACCGTTTGCGTGGCAGAGCCTTAGGCCGGCGGTTTCGCGACGAGGCCGACCATTCAAGAACACGCAGCAGCGACGCTTTCAGGGCGGCCGAAGGGCAAGTAGCCCCTGAACTTGCTTGAAGCTGTGGCACCGAGCTCCTGCCACGCAGACTGCTAGCCGGACATGCGCCGCAAGTAGGGCCTCAGATCACCAACGGGTCCACATCCACCGCCCAGCGGATCACGCCCTTGTGGCGCGCGCGCAAGGCCTGCAGTTCCGGCAGCCAGCCCGACAGCATGCGCTGCAGCGCACCCCGGCCCGGGCTTTCCAGCAGCATCTGCAGGCGTTCGACATTCGCCACGCGCGCCACGTGCGGCGGCACGGCCGGGTAGACGGTGACGCCCGCGTGCTGGCGTGCCAGCGCGCCAGCGTCCAGCAGGAAGCCGGCGGCTGCTTCCACCGTGCGGGCTTCGGCGCGCAGCAGCGCCAGGCTGGCAAAGGGCGGCAGGCCAGCGCCGCGACGGTCGGCCAGCTGGCTGGCAGCAAAGGCTTCGAAGTCGTGCGCGCGCAGCGCCGCGTACAGCGGGTGCTTGGGGTGCCAGGTCTGCACCCACATTTCGCTGGCGTCGGCCTGGGCGGCGTCGCGGCCGGCGCGGCCGCCGGCCTGCATCAGCAGGGCGAACAGGCGTTCGGGGGCGCGGAAGTCGCTGCTGAACAGTGCCGCGTCGGGGTTCACCGCCACCACCAGGGTGATGCGGCGGAAGTCGTGGCCCTTGGCGACCATCTGGGTGCCCACCAGCACGTCGACGTCGCCGGCGTGCACGGCCGCCAGCTGGCTTTCCAGCAGGCCCACGCCGCGCGTGCTGTCGGCGTCGATGCGCGCGATGCGCGCCTGCGGCAGCAGGGTGGCCAGCTGTTCCTGCAGTTTTTCGGTGCCGCGCCCGATGGGCGCGATGTCCAGGTTGCCGCAGTCGGGGCAGGCGCGCGGCACGCGTTCGGCCAAGCCGCAGTGGTGGCAGCGCAGCGTGCGGTCGACCTTGTGGAACACGCGCCAGGCGCTGCAGTGCGGGCAGCCACTTTTCCAGCCGCAGGCGCTGCAGTGCAGCACGGGGGCGAAGCCACGGCGGTTCAGCAGTACCAGGCTTTGTTCGCCGCGGGCAATGCGCGCCTCCATGGCCGCCAGCACGGGTGGGGCCAGCACACGTTCCACGCCTTCCTGGCGCGGCAGCGCGCCCATGTCGAACAGGCGCACGCGCGGCATCGCACCGCCGCCCACGCGCGCCGGCAGCGCCAGCCGCAGGTAGCGGCCTTCCTGCACGCGCTGCCAGGTTTCCAGCGAAGGCGTGGCCGACCCCAGCAGCACCGGCACACCCGCGCGGTGGGCGCGCCAGACGGCCAGGTCGCGCGCCGAATAGCGCGCGCCTTCCTGCTGCTTGAAAGACGGGTCGTGTTCCTCGTCCACCACCACCAGCCCCAGGCGCGGCAGGCTGGCGAACACGGCCAGCCGCGTGCCCAGCACCAGGTCGGCCTGCCCGCTGTGCGCCAGCAGCCAATGGCGCAGGCGCTGCGCCGCCGTCAGCCCGCTGTGCAGGCTGACGAGCACGCGGCCCGGAAAGCGCGCGGCGAAGCGCGCTTCCAGCTGCGGGGTGAGGTTGATTTCCGGCACCAGCACCAGGGCCTGCTGGCCACGCGACAGCGCGGCAGCGGCAGCGCGCAGATAAACCTCGGTCTTGCCGCTGCCGGTGACGCCGTGCAGCAGCACGGGCGGCGGGGGCCCGCGGCCTTCGCCCGCCAGCGCTTCAAGCGCGGCCAGCGCCGCCGCCTGCTGGTCGCTCAGCGCCGGCAGCTCGGGCGCCGTGGCCGCGGCCGGCGGCGCGGGCAGTCGCGCCAGGCGCCGCGCCAGCTGGGTGTCGTCCAGCTTGCGCAGTTCGGGCGGCAGCACCGACAGTGCCAGCTCGCCCAACCCGCGCTGGTAGTACAGGGCCGCGAATTCGATCAGCGCGCGCCAGTCCGCACCCAGCGGCGGCAGCGACGACAGCGCGGCGCTGACCGGGCGCAGTTCGACGTCGGCGGCGGCCGCTTCGCCGCGCCGGTGCCAGACGATGCCCGGCACCTGGCGCCGCCCCAGCGGCACCAGCACCAGGCTGCCCGGCGGCAAGGCCTGGTCGTGGGTGTAGTGCAGCAGGCCGCCCACGCCGGAATGTCGTGGCGTTTCCACGGCCACCGGCACTTCCTGCGGGCCGGCCGGCAGGCTAGGGCACCCGGTCATGACCAGCCGGGGGCGGGGCGCAGCATCACTTGCGTGCGAAACCCAGTTTCCGCCTCAAGGAAATGCGGCAAGCCCATGATTGGAAACGACTTTTCCAGCTGTGCACCGAAACTGTGGATAACTTTGTGGGAAAACTGCGGTCAGCGCCGCCAAGTGCTTGATTCTGCGGGCCTCCTGTTGCGCTGCACGTTTTCGCGGCAGCGTTTGGCGCTCATACGAATCAAGCACTTAGCACAGTTTCCGGGATTTCCCGAGGCTTGACAGCGAACGCTTCCTGATTCTTTCCCCGCAGCACCGCCGGTGGGGATAAGTCAAGCCCTGAGCGTTCACTCACGTTCGATTGTTGGGGGTGCTGGCCGCCCGCGGGCGCAGGTCTCAGCCACCCCTCAACCCAGGGGGCGCCAGACGTCAAGGCTCGGCCCGACAGGGCCGATCAGCGGCTGCGCAGCGTGCGCGAATGCGTGTGCACGGCCTCGACCAGGGCCGCCACGTGTTCCGGCGGGGTGTGCTGGCTGATGCCGTGGCCCAGGTTGAAGATGTGGCCGTCCCAGGTGCCGTCGGGCCGCTGCGGGCGGCCGAAGCTGTCCAGCACAGCGGCTGCTTCGGCCGCCACGACCTCGGGCGGTGCGAACAGCACGTTCGGGTCGATGTTGCCCTGCAGGGCGACGCGGTCGCAGGCCAGGCGGCGCGCGGCACCCAGGTTGACGGTCCAGTCCAGGCCCACCACGTCGGCACCGATGCCGGCGATCTCGTCCAGCCAGGGGCCGCCGCCCTTGGTGAAGACGATCACCGGCACGCGGCTCTTGACGCCGTTGTCCATGCGCTCGCGCTTCAGGCCGGCCACCACGCGACGCGTGTAGTCCAGGCTGAAACGCTGGAAGTTGCCGTCGGCCAGCACGCCGCCCCAGCTGTCGAACACCATCACGGCCTGCGCGCCGGCGTCGATCTGCGCGTTCAGGTAGGCGGTGACGGCCTGGGCGTTGATGTCCAGGATGCGGTGCATCAGGTCGGGCCGCGCGTACATCATGGTCTTGACCAGGCGGTAGTCGTCCGAGCCCGCACCTTCGACCATGTAGCAGCCCAGCGTCCACGGGCTGCCGGAAAAGCCGATCAGCGGCACGCGGCCCTTCAGCGCCTGGCGGATGGACGTCACGGCGTCGAAGACATAGCGCAGCTTGTCCAGGTCGGGCACCTGCAGCGCCATCACCGCGGCTTCGTCGCGCAGCGGGTGGGCGAAGCGCGGGCCTTCGCCGGCGCCGAAGCTCAGGCCCAGGCCCATGGCGTCGGGCACGGTCAGGATGTCGGAAAACAGGATGGCCGCGTCCAGCGGAAAACGGTCCAGCGGCTGCAGCGTCACTTCGGTGGCGTATTCGACGTTGGTCGCCAGGCCCATGAAGCTGTTGCCGGCCTTCACCCGCGTGGCCTTGTACTCAGGCAGGTAGCGCCCGGCCTGGCGCATCAGCCACAGGGGGGTGTAGTCGGTGGGCTGGCGCAGGCAGGCGCGCAGGAAGGTGTCGTTGGCCAGGGGTGAATTCATCGACAGATTATCTGCGGCCTGCTTGCCGGCTTCGGCAAGGCGCTTCAGCCCTGCACTTCAGCCCTGCACTTCAGGCCTGCACCGCAACGCCGAACCGGTGCGCCGAGCTACAACCGCAGGCGCGGCGTGGCCACGCCCGGCAGCGCGCGGCCGTGCAGCCAGGCCTGCAGCCAGGCGTCGCCGCCTTCGGGGCGGGACCAGTCCCACAGCCCTTCAGGCCCCAGCACGCGCGTGCCGCCTGGCGCAGCCGGCAAGGCCAGGGCCAGCGCCGCCACGAAGCGCGCCACCTGCACGGCGCGCAGCGGCTGGTCGCGCGCCGGCATCATCATGTGCAGCTGCGACAGCAGGGCCAGCGCCAGGCGCTGCGGCCACGAACCACGGGCCTGCGCGCTGCCCGTCTGCGCCATGCGCATGAACACCAGCTGCTGCCAGCCCAGGGCCGCCACGGCGGCTTCGTCCAGGTTCGCCAGGCCGGCGCGCAGGGCCCCGGGCAGGCCCGCGGCCTGGTGCGGCACGGCTACCACCAGACGCTGCACACCGGCGGCCAGCAGCTGCTGTGCCAGCGGCAGCAGCCCCGCCGGTTGCGGATGCACGAAGCGGGCTTCGCGGCCGTTGGCGTGACGTTCGCTGTCAAACACGATGACGGCGGCGTCGGCACCGAAAGCCAGCAACGCAGCCGACTCGGGCGCCACCGGCTGCAGGCGCTTGACGGTGCTGCCAAAGGGCGGCAGGGCCAGCACGCCCACGCGGTCGAAGCGGTGTTCGGCCAGCATCTGTTCCAGCACGGCCGCGCCCAGTCGCCCGCCGCCGCCGCACACCAGCAGGCGGCGCCGCTGGATGGCGGGGCCCGGCGGGGGGCGGGCCGCGGCAGACAAGGCCAGGGTGGGGTCCAGCATCGGCCGATGCTAGGGCCTGCGCCGGAAACTGACGGCACAGACAGCAGGGGTACAGTGCAGCGCATTCACACCCAGCAAGGAACCCCGCCATGCCAAGCCCCATCCTGCGCCGCCTGCTGGGCGGCTTCGCCCTGCTGGCCAGCCTGTTGCTGGGCGGCTGCGGCTACAACGATTTCCAGAAACTGGACGAACAGGTCAAGGCCAGCTGGGGCGAAGTGCTGAACCAGTACCAGCGCCGCGCCGACCTGATTCCCAACATCGTCAACACCGTCAAGGGCGAAGCCAATTTCGAACAGGAAACCCTGACCCGGGTGATCGAAGCCCGCGCCAAGGCCACCAGCATCCAGGCCACGCCCGAGCTCATCAACAACCCCGAAGCCTTCGGAAAGTTCCAGGCCGCGCAGGGCGAACTTTCGGGCGCGCTGAGCCGCCTGCTGGTGACGGTGGAGCAGTACCCGAACCTGAAGGCGAACCAGGGTTTCCAAGACCTGCGCGTGCAGCTGGAAGGCACCGAAAACCGCATCACCGTGGCGCGTAACCGCTACATCCAGACCGTGGCCGACTACAACGTGAAGGTGCGCAGCGTGCCCACCAACTTCACGGCCATGATCTTCGGTTACAGCGTCAAGCCCAGCTTCACGGTGCAGGACGAGGCCGCGATCTCGAAGCCGCCGGCCGTCAGCTTCGACAAGCCCGCCGCACCCGTACCCGCGACGCCTGCGGCGCCGGCAGCGTCGAAGTAAACCGCGCAGCACCCTGCGATGGCTACGCGCCTTCTGGCGCTCATGCTGGCAGCATGGCTGCTGGCCGGTGCCGCCTTCGCCCAGGCGCCTGCGCCGGCAAGCCTGGTGCCGATCCCGCCGCTGAACGCCCGCGTCACCGACCTCACCGGCACCCTGAGCGCAGCGCAAACCGCCGCGCTGGAATCCAAGCTGGCCGCCTTCGAAGCCCAGGCCGGCCCGCAGATCGTGGTGCTGATGGTGCCCAGCACGCTGCCCGAGGACATCGCCGACTACACCCAGCGCCTGGGCGATGCCTGGAAGCTGGGCAGGCGCGACGTGGGCGACGGCTTGCTGCTGGTGGTGGCCAAGAACGACCGCAAGCTGCGCATCGCCCCGGCCAAGGCGCTGGAAGGCGCGGTGCCCGACCTGGCGGCGCGGCAGATCATCGATCGGCAGATCGGCCCGGCCTTCAAGAACAACGACTACGCCGGCGGCTTGAACGCCGGCGTCGACGCGCTGATGGCGCGCATCCAGGGCGAAGGCCTGCCCGCCCCCGCGGCGCGGCCGGGCGCGCGCGAAGGCCTGCAGCTTGAAGAACTGCTGATGTTCTTCTTCATCGGCGTGCCGGTGCTGGGCAGCGTGCTCACAGGCATCTTCGGCCGCAAGCTGGGCTCAGTGGTGACGGCCGGCGCGGCCGGCGGCCTGGGCTGGTGGCTGACGGCCAGCCTGCTGGTGGCCGTGGGCGCCGGCCTGGTGTCGCTGTTCGTGGTGGGCCTGCTGGGCGTGGGTTCGGCCTTGAGCAGCCGCACGCGCGGGCGCAGCAGCCTGCCGCACATCGGCGGCTGGGGCGGGGGCTGGGGCGGCGGGGGTGGCGGTGGCAGCTGGGGTGGCGGCGGAGGGGGCGGCGGTGGCTTTTCGTCCGGCGGCGGCGGCGACTTCGGCGGCGGTGGCTCGTCGGGCAGCTGGTAGGCGTGAAAACAAAGCAAGGGCCCGACCGATGCCAAGCCTGTCACGAATCCTGAAGCACCGCTGGCTGGACGAAACCGACAGCGCGCGCGCGCTGGACGACGCCGCGCTGTCGCGACTGGAAGCGCAGGTGGCGGCCAGCGAAAAGCAGCACAGCGGCGAAATCCGCCTGTGCGTGGAAGCCGGGTTGCCGCTGTCGTACCTGTGGCGCGACGCCACGCCGCGCCAGCGCGCGGTGACGGTGTTCGGCAAGCTGCGCGTCTGGGACACCGAGCACAACAACGGCGTGCTGATCTACCTGCTGCTGGCCGAACGCGCGATCGAGATCGTGGCCGACCGCGGCCTGGCGCGCCATGTGCCGCAGGCGCAGTGGGACGCCATCCTGGCCGGCATGCGCGACGCCTTTCGCAGTGGCCGCTTCGAAGCCGGGCTGTCGCAGGCCATCGCGGCGGTGGACGGGCTGCTGCTGCGGCACTTTCCTCTGACCGCGGGCGAGGCCAACCCCAACGAACTGCCGGACCGCGCAGACCGGCGCTAACCGGCGCTAACCGGCGCTAAAGGGCCGGGCACCCTTCATCTGCAGCCCGGCCGTCAGCCGGCTTTCAGGCCACGCTGACCTGGTTGCGCCCGTTATGCTTGCTGCGATAGAGCTGCTCGTCGGCCCGATGGAGCCAGGCCGCCAGGTCGCCAGGGCTTTCGCTGGCGCTGCGGCCGTCGCGGGCGGCCAGGCCGATGCTGATGGTGACGGCCAGGCCCGGGGCCACGGCCGGCCAGTCGTGTTCCTGGACCGCACAGCGCAGGCGTTCGCAGACAGCCAACGCATCGGCCGGCGTGCAGGCGCGCATCAGCAGGATGAACTCTTCCCCGCCCCAGCGGGCCAGCAGGTCGCTGTCGCGCAACTGGCGGCTGCAGACGTCGCCCAGCGCGCGCAGCACCTGGTCGCCCACGGCGTGCGAATGGCCGTCGTTGATGCGCTTGAAGTGGTCGACGTCGATCACCGCCAGGAAGTCGTCGCTGCCCGGGCTGCGCTGGCTGTCGTCGAAGCCGCGAAGCGCGTCTTCCATCGCTCTGCGGTTTGGGAGGCCGGTCAGAGTGTCGCGCAGGGCCTGCTGGGACAGGCGTTCGGTCAGCTGCCGCAACTGCTGGGCTTCGGTCTGCGCTTCGCGCGTGCGCAGGCGCACGGCCATCACCCCGGCGCGGGCTTGCGCCTGGACGTTGCTCGTCTCGGCTTCGGCTTCGTGGTACAGCTTGTACGAGCGCAGGGCCTGCTCGAAGTCGCCCTGCGCTTCGTGCTGCCGCGACGCCTGCAGGTGCAGCGCATAGACCGCAGCCGGGGTGCGCAGGCGGCGGCCCAGCGCCAGGCCTTCGTCGATCAGCGCCATCGATTCAGCCGCCCGCTGGCGCCTGAACAGCAGACGGGCATGGTTCAGCCGTGCGAAGACCCCCACGGCCTGCAGGCCCGTGCGGTCGCCCATGGCATAGAGCTGGCCGAAACAGGCCAGCGCCAGATCGTCCTGTTCCAGCTGGGTGTGGGCGCCCGCCTGGTTGTTCAGGATCGACGGCAGCAAGCGGGGGAATCGGGCCTGCACGGCCGCCTGCGCGGCCTGCAGGCTGAGCGCCACGCACTGCTGCAAGGCCGCAATGCCCGCGGCAGGGTCGCCGTCTTGCTTCAGACGGAAGCCGAGCGCATACCAACGCCCGGCCTGGTTGGCCAGGGCTGCGGCCACAGCCTTGGGCTGGCCCCAGCGGCGGGCCGCAGCCAAGGCGCGGTCTGCGGCCTTCAGGGCCTCTTCCTGCTGGCCCAGCACGATATGGGCGTGGCTGCGGCTGCGCCAGAGTTCGAATTCGACGCGGTCGTTCGCAGGCCAGGCCTGCGCCTGCTCGAAGGCCCCTTCCAGAATGCGCCAGGCTTCGGCGCTCTGCCCCATGGCCAGGTCGAGCCCGATTTCCGCCACCAGCGCGCGCAGCTGCCAGTGGCCGCTGCCTGTGGCCCGCGCCAGTTCTGCCGCCTGCAGACAGGCCTGTGCAGCAGGTTCGAAGGCGCGTTCTTCCAGTTCCAGCTGGGCCCGCACGCAGGCCAGGTGGCAACCGGCCTCAGGGCTGGCGGCCAGGGGGTCGCCAGCCTGGTCCAGGTAGGCACGGGCCAGGTCCAGGTGGCAAAGGTCCAGCAGGTCTTCGGCCTGCTGGGCCAGGTCGCCAGGACGGGCAAGATGAAACGCAGTCACCGTCAGACACCTCGTTCGGGGCCCAGCAGACCGGCGGCACGGCGCTGTCCTGTTCTCATGCCTGTCGGCTGAGGGGCTGCTGGCTGGCACCGCGCCGCCCGGCCGGACCGGCGGCAAGGCCGGGCATTGGGATCAGGTTTGGGATGAGGCCGACACCCGGCAGGCGGTCTGCGAAGCGCTCCAGTCGGCCAGCGTGCCGTCCAGCGGCGTGCCGCTGCGCACGGCCGTCATCTCGGCCAGGATGGACAGCGCGATTTCCGGCGGCGTGCGGCCGCCCAGGTTCAGGCCCACCGGGCCGCGCAGCGCGGCGGCTTCGGCTTCGCTGACATCGAATTCGCGCAGCCGCAGCCGGCGCGCTTCGTTGTTGCGGCGCGAGCCCAGCGCGCCCACATAGAAGGCCGGTGTCTTCAGCGCTTCCATCAGGGCCAGGTCGTCCAGCTTGGGGTCGTGGGTGACGGCCACCACCGCGCTGCGCGCGTCCAGGTTCATCGCGATCACCAGGTCGTCGGGCATGGCGCGGCTGAGTGTGACACCGTCCATCGCGGTCCAGCCTTCGTGGTATTCCTCGCGCGGGTCGCAGACGGTCACGCCGTAGTCCAGCATCACGGCCATGCCGGCCAGGTAGCGGCTCAACTGGCCGCCGCCGATGATCAGCAAGCGCTGGCCCGGGCCGTGCACGGTCTGCAGCACGTGGCTGTCGAACTGCACGCCGTCGCCTTCGCTGCTGGGCGCCAGGGCGACCAAGCCCGTGGCCATTTCCAGCCGCCGGCGCGTGACGCGGTGCTGTTCGATGGCGGCCAGCAGTTCGCGCAGCATCGACCCGGCGTGCAGCGGTTCCAGCACGATCTGCACCGTGCCGCCGCAGGGCAGGCCGAAGCGCTGCGCCTCTTCCGCCGTGGCGCCATAGAGCACGGGCTGGGGCAGGCGCGGTGCCAGTTCGCCGCGCTTGACGCGGTCGATCAGGTCGTCTTCGATGCAGCCGCCCGACAGCGAACCCGCCACCTGCCCGTCGTCACGGATGATCATCAGGCTGCCGGGCGGGCGCGGGCTGCTGCCCCAGGTGCGCACCACCGTGCCCATGACGACGCGGTGGCCACGGTTCATCCAGTCCATCGCGCTGCGGATGACTTCGACGTCCATGCTGTTCATGCGGGGCTCCTGCCAGAACGGGGCGATGAGGATGCCACAGTGGCGCGGTGGCTGCCGCCGGCATGCTTCAGATCGGCTTGAACGGCGCCTTGAGTCTTTCCACCAGCGGCTCATGGCCCAGGGGCGGCACGTCGATACCTTGTTCGGGCACCCGGTGTTCGGGGATGGCGTCCAGCAGGTGGCGGATCAGCGCCAGGCGGCCGCGGCGCTGGTCGTTGAAGTCCACCAGCTGCCAGGGCGCGGCAGCCGTGTGCGTGGCCTTCAGCATGCGGTCGCGGGTGCGGCCGTAGTCGGCATAGCGCTCGCGCGCCTGCAGGTCGATGGGGCTGAGCTTCCAGCGCTTCAGCGGGTCGGCCAGGCGTTCGGCGATGCGTTCTTCCTGCCGCGCCTGGTCCACCGTCAGCCAGTATTTGAAGAGCAGGATGCCGTCGTCCACCAGCATCTGTTCGAACACCGGCGCGGCCTTCAGGAAGGCGTCGGTCTCGGCTTCGGTGCAGTAGCCCATCACGCGTTCGACGCCAGCGCGGTTGTACCAGCTGCGGTCGAACAGCACGATCTCCCCGGCCGCCGGCAGGTGCTGCACGTAGCGCTGGAAGTACCACTGCGTCCGTTCGCGGTCGGTGGGCTTGGGCAGGGCCACGCTGCGCGTGGTGCGGGGGTTCAGGCTGCCGGCGATGGCGCTGATGACGCCGCCCTTGCCGGCCGTGTCGCGCCCTTCCACCAGCACCACCAGGCGCTTGCCGGTGTGCTGCAGCCAGCGCGCCACCTGGTTGAGTTGCAGTTCCAGTTCACCCAGTTTTTCCAGGTATTCGGCCTTGCCGATCTTGCCTGGGGTCTTGCTGGCCGGCTGGTCTTTCGAGTCGCCTTTGCCTGCCTTCTTGCCTTTGCTCATGCCGGGTTCCCCCAAGGTGGTGGCAGCGCCTGCGGCTGCCTGGCTAGCCAGCGCTGTAACCGTGCAGCCTGTCGCTGCCGCCGGCCGCGTGCGCGCTGGCGTTGAAGGACACGATGATGCGCTCGTCCTGGCCGTCGTAAGGCAGGGCCTGGTGCGCCAGCCAGGCCGGGAACAGCACCAGCTGGCCGGGCACGGGCGCCACGTCCAGATGCGGGGGCTGCAGGTAGGCATTGCCCAGGTCCACATGCGCGCCGCCCAGCTGCGCGAAGGGCGGGCCATAAAAACGCGTGACGCCATTGGCCGCGCCATAGGTGGGGTGGGCACAGCGCAGTGCGGGCGCGTCCACCTGCACGCAGTACACACCCGACCAGGAACAGTTGCCGTGCGTGTGCACGTCGTGGAAGGCACCACGCTGCGAGGTCTGGAACCACAGGCCTTCGATGCGGACCGCCAGGTCGGGCGGCTGCGGTGGCCAGGCCGCGCGGTTGGCTGCCACCACCGTGTCGCGCAGGCTGGCCACCAGGAACTGCACGAAGCCCTGCCATTCAGGCAGGCGGATGCGCTGCAGCAAGTCGTCGTCGCTGGCAAAGAATGGCGCCTCGGCTTGGCCACGCGCATGGCGCTGGGTGGCGCGCAGAGCCGAGAACACGCGCACCAGCAGCGGGTTCACGGCGTCGGCCTGCGGCCAGCGGTGCACGCCCAGCGGCGTGGGCCACAGGGCGTGGAAGCCGGGGTCCGGCGACATCAGTACCCAGCGCGCAGGGCGCGCATCAGGCCACCACGCCCGAGCCGGTGCGCATCAGACCGCCACCCCTGCCGGCCAGCGCAGCGCGTGGCCGGTGCTGGCTTCGAAAGCCGCCAGGTCTTCGGGGGTGTCGATGTCCACCTTGTAGCGCCGGTTGTCGGTGACGAAGGCGTGCACCGCCTGCGGGTGCCGGCCTTGCCACTGGCGGCAGCCGATGTTCGCTTCGCCCGCCAGAATCTGGTCGCGCACCTCGGACGTGAAGATGACGGGGTTGCCGCGTTCGCCGCCCACTTCGGGGTAGACCACCTGGGTGCCCTCGGGCCGCTTCTTGAAGGCCGCGATCAGCGCGGTGATGTCCTGTGCGTTCAAGAGCGGCTGGTCGGCCAGGGCCACGATGACGGCGTCCAGCTTGCCGGCCAGCGCCGCCAGGCCCACACGCTGCGACGAGACCTGACCATCGTCGGGCTGCAGGTTGCGCGCCAGCGTGACGGGGAAGGTCTGCACCACGGGTTCGATCTGGTCGGCGTAATGGCCCAGCACGACCACGACTTCGTCCACGCCGGCGCCCGACAGCGCGATCAGCTGCCGGCGGACCAGCGGCACGCCGCCCAGTTCCAGCAGGCTCTTGGGCCGGTGGCCGATGCGCGACCCCGCGCCCGCGGCCAGCAGCACCGCGCCCACCACCAGCCGGCTGTGCAGGCCGCCACCGCCTTTCAGGATGCAGCCCATCTCAGCCGCCGCAGCAGGAAGATTTGCCGGGCGCGGCAGGCAGCGCTGCCACCGCGGCCAGCGCAGCGGTTGGTGCGTCGGTAGGTGCGTCGGTAGGTGCGTCGGTAGGTGCAGTTGCCACAATGGCAGGGGTCTGCGGCACAGCGACAGCCGCGTGGACAGCGGTCGGCGTGGCCGCCGGCAAGGCGCCACGCCGCGCCGCCACCACGGCCGTCAGCACCGACAGCGCGATTTCTTCCGGCGTCTGCGCCCCGATGGCCTGCCCCGCCGGGGCCACGATCGCAGCCACGGCCGCCGGGTCTTGCCCAGCTTCCACCAGCGCAGCCTTCAGCACCTGGGCCTTGCGTTCACTGGCGACAAAGAAGATCTGGCGCGCGCCGATGCCCAGGGCCGCGCGCAGGCCCTGCACGTCGCGCCGGCCCTGCGTGGCCACGACGACGAAGCTGCCGGGTGCCAGCGCCTGCGCGGCCTGCGCGGCGTCGTCGCTGGCCAGCACGCGTTCAGCGTCCGGAAAGCGCTCTGCATCAGCGCCTTGTGCCAGCACCGTAGCAGGCAGGCCCACGCGCGGTGCCAGGCCGGCCAGCGCCACGGCCAGCGGCGAGTCGCCCACGATCACCAGCCGCGCACGCGGCAGCATCGGGTCGACGAACAGTTCCAGCGTGCCGCCGGAATGGCAGGCCATGCCGAATTCGAGCACGTCGTCCAGTTCCCGCAGCTGCCCTTCGGCGGCTGGCGCGATGCGGATCACACGCGCACGGCCATCGGCCAGCGCGGCGCGCACGCTGCGCAACACGGCCGGCTGGGCGCAGCCGCCGCCAATCCAGCCCTGCACGATGCCGTCAGCCGTGACCACGGCCTTGTCGCCAGGCTTGGCCGATGCCGGGGCCTGCACGCGCAGCACGCTGACCAGGGCATAGGGCTGGTCCTGCTGGTGCAGGCGCTGGGCAGCGGCCAGCACGTCATGGGTGGCGGGTTGGGTCATGGCGTAATCTCCTTCAGTTCAGCACATCGCCAGCCAGCGCCAGGTCGCGCAGGCTGTTCAGGCGGATGAAGCGGTCGATCATGGGCAGGGCGCCCTGGATGGCGGCAGACGCCGGGCGTTGCGGGCTGGGGTGAAACCAGGTCACGCGCGCGCCGCGGCCGCGCACAGCGGCCAGTTCTTCAGCCAGGCGCGGCGCGTCGTCGGCGTCGAAGCCGTCGGACAGCACCCACACGCGGGCGCTGCGCGTGAGCTGGGCGCGTGCATGCACGCGCGTGAAATCGGCCAGGCTGGTGGCGATGCGCGTGCCGCCGGCAAAGCCCGCCGTGACAGCGTTGACCTTTTCCTGCACCGCGCCGCTGTCGCGCTGCAGCAGCGGCGTGATCTCGGCCAGCCGGGTGTGGAAGACGAACACGCGCGCACCCGACGTGCCAAAGGACGCGCCCACAAAGGCCCGTGCGATGCGCAGAAACAGCTGCGCATGCGTTTCCATCGAGCGGCTGACGTCCACCAGGATGAAGAGGCGCGGCTTTTCACGCCGCGGCTGGCGCCAGGCCGGCGCCAGCGGCAGGCCGCCGGTCTTCAGGCTGCGACGCAAGGTGCGGCGCAGGTCCAGCCGCGTGCCGCGCGGGTGGTCGCGCCAGCGCCGGGTGAGCCGTTCGCGCAGGCGGCGCGCAATGCGGTCGGCCAGGCGTTCCAGTTCGGCCAGGTCCTGCGGCAGCCATTCGGCCAGGCTGCGGTCGTGCAGCGGGTCGGTACGGCTGGCGCCTCCCTGAGCACGCGGCCGGTCGGCGGTGCTGGCTTCGGCGCCGGGCAGCTGCAGCGCAGTGTCCAGCGGCGCGCTGGCCTGGCCGGGCTGCTTCGGCGGCTGTTCGCCCAGGCTGTCGTGCAGCTGCTGCACCACCTGCCGCAGGTCGCGCGGCGGCCGCGTCTGCCCGCTGGTGCGGGTGCTGCCCTTCAGCCGCTGCGGGTGCCAGTAGCGTTCGAACAGCTCGGGCCAGCGCCGCCAGTCGCGCGCGTTCTGGCAGGCGATGGCCCGCCAGGCGGCGTCCAGCTTCGCCGCCCGTTCCACCGGCAAAGCGATGGCCGCCTGCACGAAGGCCTGCTGTTCCGCCACGCCCACCTTCAGGCCATGGTCGCGCAACAGGGCTGCGAAGCCAGCGATGCTTTCCAGGGGGCGGGCTTGGTCCATGTCATGGAACCTGCGCGCTAAGGACCTGTGCCTCGCGGATGACGGCTTCCGGCACTTTTCGGTCGTTCGCTTGGACCCTTCGGCTCGTCAGCTTGGTCCCTGGGGCTGCGGGGCTTGGGTGGCCCCTTCCGCTCATGTCCCCCGCCAGCGCGTTGCGTGCCAGCATTTCTGTTCGGCTCCGCGCTGGCTCCTCCTTGACTTCGCTCCAGGGGCCACCCAAGCCCCGCAGCCCGGCAACACGGCCGCACGTCAGCAGTGGCGCGCAGCCTTCTCGCCGCAAGGCAAACACGCCGCCACGCGGCTGGCGGCGCGGCACCATGTTGCCGGTCTGCGGCAGTCGGGTGGCCCCTGGAGCGAAGTCAAGGAGGAGCCAGCGCGGAGGCTTGCAAGACCGTTGGCCGGCGACGCGCTGGCGGGGGACATGAGCGGAAGGGGCCACCCGACTGCCGCCGACCCAGGGAAACTGTCGGCACGCCGAAGGCAACCCAGCGAATGACTGCCAAGGGCAAGTAGCTGTCATCAACGACCAAAGTCGAGCTCGACTCACCTCACGCCACCTTTTCTGCCACACCCACGCTGCGTCGGCCCTCGATCAGCTGGCGCACGCGGTCGGGGCCCAGCTGGAAGCGGTCTTCGCGGGTCTTCAGCAGGCAGCCCAGGGTGCTGGTCAGGGCATGGGGGTCGTCGGGCAGCGCCTTGAACTGCAGGCGGTGCAGGGCGCGCACCCAATCCAGGGTCTCGGCCACGCCCGGGGTCTTGGCCAGGTCTTCGCGGCGCAGGCGCTGCACGAAATTCACA
This sequence comes from Rubrivivax sp., assembly GCA_027485165.1. Classification (GTDB taxonomy): domain Bacteria; phylum Pseudomonadota; class Gammaproteobacteria; order Burkholderiales; family Burkholderiaceae_C; genus Rubrivivax. The sequence goes on along the minus strand of JAIXRN010000052.1, from coordinate 63,493 downwards.
GCCTGGTCGACCAGGTCGCCTTCGGCCTGCGGCAAGGTGGCGCGCACGATGGCCACTTCGCGCGCCAGGCTGGGGTAGTCCAGCCAGTGGTACAGGCAACGGCGGCGCAGCGCGTCGCTCAGTTCGCGCGTGCCGTTGCTCGTCAGCAGCACGGCCGGTACATGGCGCGCGGTGATGGTGCCCAGTTCGGGTACGGTGATCTGGTAGTCGGCCAGCACTTCCAGCAGGAAGGCTTCGAAGGCTTCGTCGGCGCGGTCGATCTCGTCGATCAGCAGCACGCAGGGCTGGTCGCTGTCGATGGCCTGCAGCAGCGGGCGCGGCAGCAGGTAGTCGCGCGCGAACAGGTCGCTTTCGCGCACCCTCGCCGAGGGGGCTGCCTGCGCGCCCTGGGGCTGGCTTTCGGCCAGCCGGATGGCCAGCAGCTGGCGCCCGTAGTTCCATTCGTAGGCGGCCTGAGACAGGTCCAGCCCTTCGTGGCACTGCAAGCGCACCAGTGGGCGGCCCTGGGCGCGGGCCAGCGCGACGGCGAGGGCCGTCTTGCCGACGCCGGCGTCGCCTTCGATCAGCAGCGGGCGTTGCAGTTCGGCCGCCAGCCACAGCGAAGTGGCCAGGCCGTCGTCAGCGATGTAGCCCGCGCGGTGCAGCTGTTCGGCCAGCGCCTTGTCGTCCACGGCCGCTTCAGTCCAGCGCCACGCCGCTTCGCTTCAGCTGCTGCCACACCCGGTAGGCGCTGTGTGGCATCGTCATGTCGGTCACGCCCAGGTGGGCAAAGGCGTCGACCACGGCGCTGGTGAAGGTGGGGATGCTGCCCACATGCGGCGATTCGGCCACGCCCTTGGCGCCGATGGGGTGGTGCGGGCTGGGCGTGACGGTGTGGTCGGTCTCCCAGTGCGGGGTTTCCACGGCAGTAGGCAGGAAGTAGTCCATCAGCGTGTTGCCCAGCAGGTTGCCCTGCTTGTCGAACGGCATCTGCTGGCCCATGGCCACGGCATACCCTTCGGTCAGGCCGCCGTGGATCTGGCCTTCGATGATCATCGGGTTGATGCGCGTGCCGCAGTCGTCCAGCGCGTAGAAGCGGCGCACCTTGGTTTCGCCTGTGGCGCGGTCGATGTCCACCACACACAGGTAGATGCCGAAGGGGAAGGTGAAGTTGGGCGGGTCGTAGTAGTGCACCGCTTCCAGGCCCATTTCCAGGCCGGCGGGCACGTTGTTGTAGGCCGCCCAGGCGATGTCCTTCATCGTCTTGTGCTTGGCCGGGTCGCCCTTCACGTTGAAGCGGTCGATTTCCCAGTCCAGGTCGTTTTCGCTCACTTCCAGCAGGTGCGCGGCGATCTTCTTGGCCTTGGCGTGGATCTTCCGCGCCGCCAGCGCGATGGCCGCACCGGCCACCGGCGTGCTGCGGCTGCCGTAGGTGCCCAGGCCGTAGGGCGCGGTGGACGTGTCGCCCTCTTCCACCTGGATCACCTCGCTGGCGATGCCCAGTTCGGTGGCGATGATCTGCGCGTAGGTGGTCTGGTGCCCCTGGCCCTGCGTGATGGTGCCCATGCGGGCGATGGCGCTGCCGGTGGGGTGGATGCGGATCTCGCAGCTGTCGAACATGCCCACGCCCAGGATGTCGCACATCTTGCTGGGGCCGGCGCCGACCACTTCGGTGAAGGTGACCAGGCCGATGCCCATCAGCGTGGGGCTGTGGGGGTCGGCACGCTTGGCGGCTTGTTCAGCGCGCAGGCCCTTGTAGTCCACGGCGTCCAGCACCTTGGTCAGGGCGGTGTGATAGTCGCCGCTGTCGTATTCGAAGCCGAAGGCGCTGGTGTAGGGAAACTGTTCCTTGCGGATGAAGTTCTTCGCGCGGATCTCGGCCTTGTCCATGCCCAGCTTCTGCGCCAGCACGTCGACCATGCGTTCCACCAGGTACACCGCTTCCGTCACGCGGAAGCTGCAGCGGTAGGCCACGCCGCCCGGCGCCTTGTTGGTGTAGACGCCCTTGACGCTGCAGTGCGCGGCCGGGATGTCATAGCTGCCGCTGCAGATGTGGAACAGCCCAGCGGGGAACTTGGTGGGGTCAGCGCAAGCGTCAAACGCGCCATGGTCGGCCACCACGTTGACGCGCAGCCCGGTGATCTTGCCCTCAAGCGTGGCGGCGATCTCGCCGTCCATGTGGTAGTCCCGGGCGAAGCCGGTGGACGAGATGTTCTCCACGCGATCTTCGACCCATTTCACCGGCTTGCCCAGCACGATGCTGCTGACGATGGCGCACACATAACCCGGGTAGATGGGCACCTTGTTGCCGAAGCCGCCGCCGATGTCGGGGCTGACGATGCGCACCTTGCTTTCGGGGATGCCCGACAGCAGGCTGACCACCGTGCGCACCACATGCGGCGCCTGGCTGGTGATGTAGGTGGTCAGTTCGCCACGGACCGGGTCGAAGCTCGCCACGCAGCCGCAGGTTTCCAGCGGGCAGGGGTGCACGCGCGGGTAGTGCATGTGCTGGCTCACCGTCACGGGTGCGGCGGCAAACGCGGCTTCGGTGGCGGCCTTGTCGCCCGCGTCCCAGGTGAAGATGTGGTTGTGGTGTTCGCGTGCGCCATGCGCGCCGCTGGTCTTGCCGGCCAGGTCTTCGCGCAGCACGGGGGCGCCGGGCTGCAGCGCTTCGTACGGGTCCATCACCGGCGGCAGTTCTTCGTATTCCACCTGCACGGCTTCCACGCCGTCGGCCGCGGCGTAGCGGTCTTCGGCGATGACGACGGCCACTTCCTGCATCTGGAAGTGCACCTTCTCGTCGGCCAGCACGGCCTGCACGTCGCCCGCCAGCGTGGGCATCCAGTGCAGCTTCAGCGGCTTCAGGTCGTCGGCCGTGAGCACGGCGATGACGCCGGGCACCTTCAGCGCTTCGCTCTTGTCGATGCTCTTGATGCGGGCGTGGGCGTAGGGGCTGCGCACGATGTCCATGTGCAGCATGCCCGGCATCTTGATGTCGTCGACATAGTTGCCCTTGCCCTGGATGAAGCGCGCGTCTTCCTTGCGCAGGCGGCTGTCGCCCAGGCCTTGCAGGGCGTCCTTGCGTTCCAGCAGGTTCGGGTCGATGGGCGCATTCATGCTGTCACCGCCTGCTTCTGCTGCGCCGTTTCGTTCAGCTTCTTCGCCGCGTACTGGACGGCCTTGACGATGTTCTGGTAGCCCGTGCAGCGGCACAGGTTGCCGCTGATGCCGGCGCGGATCTCTTCTTCTGTCGGGTTCGGGTTGTCGATCAGCAGCCGGTAGCTGCGCACCAGCATGCCCGGGGTGCAGTAGCCGCACTGCAGGCCGTGTTCCTTGTAAAAGCCTTCCTGCACGGCATGCAGCACGCCGCCCTGGGCAAGACCTTCCACCGTCAGCACGTCGCTGCCTTCGCACTGCACCGCCAGGTGGGTGCAGGCCTTCACGCTCTGGCCGTCGATGTCCACTGTGCAGGCGCCGCAGTGGCCTGTCTCGCAGCCGATGTGCGCGCCGGTCAGGTTCAATTCTTCGCGCAGGAAGTGGATGAGCAGGGTGCGCGGTTCCACCGCCTTTTCCTGCAGGCGCCCGTTGACTTTCAGGCTGACGATCTTCTTCGGCATGGGGGTGTCTCCTCGGGTTCGGGGGGCTGTCAGTGGGCGCGGGCGGCAGCGGCGCGGATGGCGCGCTTGAGCATCTGCCCGGTCATGGCGGTCTTGTAGTCGCGGTCGCCGCGCAGGTCTTCGGCCGGGTCGGTGATGGCCATGGCGGCACGCGCGGCAGCGTCGATGCTGGCGTCGGTCAGCGGCTGGCCCAGCAGGGCCTGTTCGGCGGCTTCGGCACGCAGGGCCTGCGGCGCCACGTTCGTCAACGCGATGCGGGCATGGCTGACCTGCCCGCCGCTGAGGCGCAGCACCACGGCCGCGCCGGCGGTGGCCCAGTCGCCGGTCTTGCGCTTCAGCTTTTCGTAGGCCCAGCCGGTGCCGGGGGCGAAGGCGGGCACGCGGATGTCGACCAGGATCTCGTTGTCGGCCAGGTCGGTGATGTAGGTGCCCTGGAAGAAGTTCTCGGCCGCCACCTGGCGTCGGCCGCCCGGGCCTTCGATGGTGAAGACGGCGTCCAGCGCGATGCTGATGGCCGGGTGGTCGTTGGCTGGGTCGCCGTGGGCGATGTCGCCGCCGATGGTGCCGCGGTTGCGCACCTGCGGGTCGGCGATCAGCTTGGGCGCGTCGGCCAGCAGCGGCAGCTTGGCCTGCAGCAGGGGCGACGCGATCAGCGCGGCTTCGGTTGTCATCGCACCGATGACGATGGTGGCGCCGTCTTCGCAGATGCCACGCAATTCGGGGATGCGGTTGATGTCGATCAGGTGCGCCGGCGCGGCGAAGCGCAGCTTCATCATCGGCAGCAAGCTGTGGCCGCCGGCCAGGATCTTGGCGTCGCTCAGGCCGCCCAGCAGGGCGATGGCTTCACCCACGGTCTTGGGGGCGTGGTAGTCGAAGGCGGGTGGGATCACGCGGGGCTCCTGTCGGGCTGTTGCGGCCATTGCAGCCGGTCCGGTGCATTGTTCGCACGCGGGGGTGGCCCCTCAAGCCCTGGCGCCGCCGGCTCCGCGGCGCAGCTGCACGAATGGCATCCTGGCTGCACGAATGGCAGCGCAGGCCAGTGCCCCCGGGAAAACGTGGAGCCCGCTGAAGGCGCAGCGCCCGCGCATGCAGGCCACGCGGGGCCTTGGTCGTGGCCTGTGCTTCAGGCGGTGCGCAGGGCGCTGGCGCCCGGTGGCAGGCCCAGGCGCTGCAGCAGCGCGGCCTGGCTTGAACGCGAGACCGGCACCGGCCCGACGCCACCGTACAGCCGCAGCCAGACGCGGGCGTCTTCGCGCCACAGCTGCAGCACGCAGCGCAGGTTCACGATGTGGCTGCGGTGCACGCGCAGGAAATGTTCGGGGTCCAGCCGGGCTTCCAGGTCGCCGATGGACAGGTTGCAGAAGTGGCTGCCGGCCACGGTGGCGATCTGGGTGTAGTGGCCTTCGGACCGGATGCCCAGTACGTCGTCGGTGTCCACGAACACGATGCGCTGGCCGCTGAGCATCGGCAGCTTGTTCAGCCGGCGGTGCGTGCTGGCGGGCATTGGCGTGTCTTCGGCGCTGACGACTTCGGTGATGTCGTAGAACACCAGGGTGTAGCCGGCCGGCTGCCCCGCCCCGTCGGCCAGCCGCGTGACCTTGATCAGCAGCACGCGCTCGGGGATGTTGATGATCATCGCCATCGGCGGCGGGTTGGCCACGGGGCAGCCGTTCAGGCCCGCGGCTTCGTCCAGCAGCGCCGCCACCTTGGGCTGCGAGCGTTCGGGGTGGAAGCTCAGCACCATGCGGTCGAAGGGCTGCTTCTGTTCCACCGGCAGCACGCGGCGGGCGAAGGCATTCATCGCCACCACGTGGCGCTGCGCGTCCAGCTGGACCACGCCCACATCGAAGCGTTCCAGCATCAGCAGTGGCGAAGGCGCGCGCACTTGCAGGTCCATCGATGGCTCCCAGGCCAGGGCCCGCAGGATGGCGGGCCGCACCGGGCAGCGCCCGACATGGCTTGAACGATAGACCCTTTCGCCGCACCGACCAGGACGTCGGGCATGCAAAAGGCCCTGGCGGCAGCGCGTGCCGGCAGGGCCCGGTGGCGGCGTGACGCCGGCCTACTTGCGGCGCAGCTTCTGGATGGCCGCCAGCTGGGCCGCCATGGCAGCGAATTCGCCCTGCGCGGCAGCCAGGTCGATGTCGCTCTTGGCGTTGCGCATGGCTTCCTCGGCCAGCTTCTTGGCCTCGGTGGCCTTGGCTTCGTCCAGGTCATGCCCGCGGATGGCCGTGTCGGCCAGCACGGTGACGGTGCCCGGCTGCACTTCGAGGATGCCGCCGGCCACGAAGACGAATTCCTCTTCCTTGTTGTCGGCCCGCATGATGCGCACTGCACCCGGCTTGATGCGCGTGATCAGCGGCGTGTGCCGCGGCAGGATGCCCAATTCACCGTTCTCGCCCGGCAGGGCCACGAAGGTGGCTTCGCCCGAAAAGATCAGTTCTTCGGCGCTGACGACGTCGACGTGCAGTGTGGCCATGGTGGTTTCCGTTCAGTTCAAGAGCTTGCAGTGCCTTGCGGCTTACTGCATTTTCTTGGCCTTCTCAAAAGCTTCGTCGATGGTGCCCACCATGTAGAACGCTTGTTCAGGCAAGTGGTCGCACTCGCCGGCCACGATCATCTTGAAGCCGCGGATGGTTTCCTTCAGCGGCACGTACTTGCCCGGGCTGCCAGTGAACACTTCGGCCACGTGGAAAGGCTGGCTCAAGAAACGCTGGATCTTGCGCGCGCGGCTCACGGCCAGTTTGTCTTCAGGGCTCAGTTCGTCCATGCCCAGGATGGCGATGATGTCGCGCAGTTCCTTGTAGCGCTGCAGTGTGCTCTGCACGGCGCGCGTGGTTTCGTAGTGTTCCTGGCCGACGACGTTCGGGTCCACTTGACGCGAGGTGCTGTCCAGCGGGTCCACTGCCGGGTAGATGCCCAACGACGCGATGTCACGGCTCAACACCACGGTGGCGTCCAGGTGGGCGAAGGTGGTGGCGGGGCTGGGGTCGGTCAGGTCGTCCGCGGGCACGTACACGGCCTGGATCGAGGTGATCGAGCCAACCTTGGTCGACGTGATGCGTTCCTGCAGGCGGCCCATTTCCTCGGCCAGCGTCGGCTGGTAGCCCACGGCGGAAGGCATGCGGCCCAGCAGCGCGGACACTTCCGTGCCGGCCAGGGTGTAGCGGTAGATGTTGTCGACGAAGAACAGCACGTCACGGCCTTCGTCGCGGAAGCTCTCGGCAATCGTCAGGCCGGTCAGCGCCACACGCAGGCGGTTGCCCGGGGGTTCGTTCATCTGGCCGTAGACCATGGCCACCTTGCTGTCTTCCAGCTTCTCGAGGTTCACGACGCCCGAGTCGGCCATCTCGTGATAGAAGTCGTTGCCTTCGCGGGTGCGCTCACCCACGCCGGCAAACACCGACAAGCCACTGTGCGCCTTGGCGATGTTGTTGATGAGCTCCATCATGTTCACGGTCTTGCCCACGCCGGCGCCGCCGAACAGACCCACCTTGCCGCCCTTGGCGAACGGGCAGATCAGGTCGATCACCTTGATGCCGGTTTCCAGCAGTTCCTGCGACGGGCTCAGCTCGTCGTAGGCCGGCGCCTTGCGATGGATGGGGGCGGTCAGGGTCTGGTCGACCGGGCCGCGTTCGTCGATGGGCGAACCCAGCACGTCCATGATGCGGCCCAGGGTGGCCTTGCCCACCGGCACGGTGATGTTGGCACCGGTGTTGCTGACCATCAGACCGCGGCGCAGACCGTCGCTGGAACCCAGCGCGATGGTACGCACCACGCCGTCACCCAGCTGTTGCTGCACTTCCAGCGTCAGAGCGGTGCCTTCGAGCTTCAGTGCGTCGTAGACCCGGGGCATGCGGTCACGCGGGAACTCGACGTCGACAACGGCGCCGATGCACTGGACGATCTTGCCTTGGGCTTGGGCTTGGGTATTCAACATTTGGTGTTCCTTAGTTCAATCTGCAGTTCGGTACGCAGGACGGCCGGGCATTGACCAAGCATCAGCGAGCGTGGGGGCATCATTCACCCGCCAATCGCAGCGGCGCCGCTGACGATCTCTGAGAGCTCTTTGGTGATCGCCGCCTGGCGGGTCTTGTTGTAGACCAGCTTCAGCTCGCCGATCAGCGTACCGGCGTTGTCGGTGGCGGCCTTCATGGCCACCATGCGCGCGCTTTGCTCGCTGGCCATGTTCTCGGCCACGGCCTGGTACACCAGCGCTTCGATGTAGCGCGTCAGCAGCTCGTCGATGACGCTGGCCGGGTCGGGTTCGTAGATGTAGTCCCAGCCGTACTGGGACTTCTCGGCTTCGGTCTGGGCCAGGCGTGCGGCCGACAGCGGCAGCAGCTGTTCAACCATCGGTTCCTGCTTCATCGTGTTGATGAAGTTGGTGTAGCAGACGTAGACCGCGTCCAGCTGGCCGGCCACGAAAGCGTCCAGCATCACCTTCACCGGGCCGATGAGCTTGTCCAGCTGCGGGGCGTCGCCCAGCTGCACGGCATGGCTGACGACGTTAGCACCGATGCGGTTCAGGAAGCCGAAGCCTTTGTTGCCGATGGCCACGGCCTGGATGGCCTGGCCAGCCGTCTGCACGTCCTTCATCTTGGCCGTGACGGCGCGCAGCACGTTGGTGTTCAGGCCGCCGCACAAGCCCTTGTCGGTGGTGACGACGATGAAGCCCACGGCCTTGGCCGTACCCGCGGCCCGCATGTAGGGACTCTTGTATTCGGGGTTGGCCTGCGACAGGTGCGCCGTGATGTTGCGGATCTTGTCGGCGTAGGGCCGCGCCGCGCGCATGCGCTCCTGCGCCTTGCGCATCTTCGAAGCGGCGACCATTTCCATGGCCTTGGTGATCTTCTTGGTGTTCTCCACCGACTTGATCTTGCCGCGTATCTCTTTACCGACAGCCATGAGGCTCTCCTGTCAGGCGAACGACTTCTTGAACGCCGTGATGGCGCTGGAAAGTTGCTCTTCAGCGCCCTTGTCCATGGCCTTGTCGTTTTCCAGCTTGGCCAGCAGCGCAGCGTGGCTGCTCTTCAGGAACTGGTGCAGGCCGTGTTCGAACGCCAGCACCTTCTTGGTGTCGATGTCGTCCAGGAAGCCCTTGTTCACCGCGTACAGCGTGGCGCCCATCAGGCTGATGGGCAGCGGGCTGTACTGCGCCTGCTTCAGCAGTTCCGTCACGCGGGCGCCGCGGTCCAGCTGCTTGCGGGTGGCGGCGTCCAGGTCGGAAGCGAACTGCGCAAAAGCCGCCAGTTCACGGTACTGCGCCAGGTCGGTACGGATACCGCCCGAAAGGCTCTTGATCAGCTTGGTCTGCGCTGCACCACCCACCCGCGACACCGAGATACCGGCGTTGATGGCGGGGCGGATGCCGGCGTTGAACAGGCTGGTTTCCAGGAAGATCTGGCCGTCGGTGATGGAGATGACGTTCGTCGGCACGAAGGCGGACACGTCGCCGGCTTGCGTTTCGATGATCGGCAGCGCTGTCAGCGAGCCCGTCTTGCCTTTCACTTCACCCTTGGTGAAAGCTTCGACATAGTCGGCGTTCACGCGGGCGGCACGTTCCAGCAGGCGGCTGTGGAGATAGAACACGTCGCCGGGGTAGGCTTCGCGGCCCGGCGGGCGGCGCAGCAGCAGCGAGACCTGGCGGTACGCCACGGCCTGCTTGGACAGGTCGTCATAGACGATCAGCGCGTCTTGCCCGCGGTCGCGGAAGTACTCGCCCATCGTGCAGCCCGAATAGGCGCTGACGTACTGCATGGCGGCCGATTCCGAAGCCGAAGCCGCCACGACGATGGTGTAGTCCATCGCACCCGCCTGTTCCAGCGCGCGCACCACGTTCTTGATCGAGCTGGCCTTCTGGCCGATGGCCACGTACACGCAAGTGACGTTCTGGCCCTTCTGGTTGATGATGGTGTCGATCGCCACCGCGGTCTTGCCGGTCTGGCGGTCGCCAATGATCAGCTCGCGCTGGCCGCGGCCCACGGGCACCATCGCGTCGATCGACTTCAGGCCGGTCTGCAGCGGCTGGTCCACGCTCTTGCGCGCGATCACGCCAGGAGCGACCTTTTCGATCACGTCGGTCATCTTGGCGTTGATCGGGCCCTTGCCGTCGATGGGCTGGCCCAGCGCGTTGACGACGCGACCGATCAGCTCGGGGCCCACCGGCACGGACAGGATGTTGCCGGTGCACTTGACGGTGTCGCCTTCGCTGATGTGCTCGTATTCACCCAGGATCACCGCGCCCACCGAGTCGCGCTCGAGGTTCAGCGCCAGGCCAAAAGTGGGCTGGCCGCTGGCGGTGGCGGGGAATTCCAGCATTTCGCCGGCCATCACGTCCGACAGGCCGTGCACGCGCACGATGCCGTCGGTGACGGACACGACCGTACCCTGGTTCTTGATGTCGGCAGCGGCGCCAAGGCCTTCGATGCGGCTCTTGATCAGCTCGGAAATTTCTGCGGGGTTCAGATTCATGGTGTTCTCCTGGATGGGGCGCGCGGCGGGTGGCTGGCAGGCGTCAAGCCGTCAGCGCCGTCCTCATGTGTTCAAGCCGGGCCCGCACCGAGGTGTCCAGCACCTCGTCGCCCACCACGACACGGATGCCGCCGATGAGTTCGGGGTCGATCTCGACCCGCGGGTTGAGTTTGCGGCGAAAGCGGCGCTCGAGCGCAGCCGAGACCTCGGCCAGCTGCGTGGCGTCGATCGGGAAGGCACTCTGGATCACGGCGTCGCTGACACCGCTGCTGGCGTTGACCAGCGCGTTGAACTGCGTGGCGATCTCGGGCAGGGCCGACAGGCGGCCGTTGTCGATGACGGCGCGCAGCAGGTTGCCCGTCTTCACGTCCAGCTGCAGGCCCTGGCTTAGGGCCACGCCGGCGATGACGTCGAACACCTGCACAGGCTTGACCTTGGGGCTGTCAGCAAACTGCTTCAGCTCAGGGCTTTGCGCCAGGCTGGCCAGGCTATTCAGCTGGGCGCCAAGCGACACGCCGTCGCCGCCCACGGTCTTGAACAGCGCTTCAGCGTAGGGCCGGGCGATGGTCGCGATTTCGGCCATGTCAGAGCTCGGCCTTCAGGCGGTCCAGCAGTTCGGCATGCACGCCGGCGTTGACTTCGCGCTTGAGGATCTGCTCGGCACCCTTGACGGCCAGGCCGGCGACCTGTTCGCGCAGCGCCTCGCGCGCCTTGACGGATTCCTGCTCGGCTTCGGCGCGCGCAGCGGCAACGATCTTGGCCGCCTCTTCGGACGCGCGGCCCTTGGCTTCCTCGATCATCTGCTGGCCCAGGCGCTCAGCGTCGGCCAGGCGCTTGGCAGCGTCGGTGCGCGCGGCGGAAAGCTGCTGCTCGACGCGCTGGTTGGCGGCAGCCAGGTCGGCCTTGGCCTTGTCGGCAGCGCTCAGGCCGTCAGCGATCTTGCTGGCGCGCTCGTCGAGCGCCTTGATGATCGGCGGCCAGACAAATTTCATCGTGAACCCGACCAGGATCAGGAACACGATCATCTGGATGATCAGTGTGGCGTTGATGCTCATGTCATTCCTCCACCCCCGTAGCGGCTAGATCGCGCCCCCTCGTGGGGGCGGCGCCGACGGCCCGGCAAAGCCGGTTCCGCAGCGCCCACCTGGGGGCCAAGCGGTTGCTGGGATTACTTGGGGAGCAGGGCGATCTGCGCCAGGAACGGGTTGGCCGTGGCGAACCACAGGGCGATACCGGTGCCGATGATGAAGGCGGCGTCGATCAGGCCGGCCAGCAGAAACATCTTGGTCTGCAGCTCGCCCATCAGTTCAGGCTGGCGGGCTGCCGATTCCAGGTACTTGCTGCCCATGATGCCGATGCCGATGCAGGCACCGATGGCGCCCAGACCAATGATCAGGCCGGCGGCGAGGGCAACAAAGCTGATGACTTCCATTTTTATGCTCCGAAAGGACAGGTAGAAAAGTGAGAAAGAAAAGTTCGAAGAGAACCTTGGCGAGGGGAAAGGAGAGAAACCAGGCGCAGTGCGGCGGTCAGTGCGCGTCGTGGGCCTGGCCCACGTAGACCAACGTCAGCATCATGAAGACGAAGGCCTGCAGCGTGATGATCAGGATGTGGAAGATGGCCCAGACGCTGCCGGCAATGATGTGGCCGATGGCCAGCGCGATGCCGGTGCCGGTCATGGCCCAGGCGCCGCCCATCAGGGCGATCAGCATGAAAATCAGTTCGCCGGCGTACATGTTGCCAAACAGCCGCATGCCGTGCGAAACGGTCTTGGCCACGAACTCGATCATCTGCATCAGGAAGTTCACCGGGTACAGGTAGAACTTGTCGCCGAAAGGCGCGGTGAACAGTTCATGCGCCCAGCCGCCAGCGCCCTTGATCTTGACGTTGTAGTACAGGCAGATCAGCAGCACGGCCACCGACAGGCCCATGGTCACCGACAGGTCGGCTGTGGGCACCACGCGCAGGTAGTCGGGGGCGCCCATGGCCGGGCCGGCCACGTGCCAGATGCTGGGCAGCAGATCAACCGGCAGCAGGTCCATGGCGTTCATCAGGAAGATCCAGACGAACACCGTCAGCGCCAGCGGCGCCACGAACTTGCGGCTTTCGGCACTGTGCACGATGCCCTTGGCCTGCGAGTCGACCATCTCGACCAGCAGTTCGATGAAGGCCTGGTAGCGGCCAGGAACGCCCGAGGTGACGTTGCGCGCCACCAGCCACAGCAGGAAGCAGGTGGCAACGCCCAGCAACACCGAGAAAAAGACGGAGTCGAAGTTGACGACCGAGAAGTCCACGACCGCCTTCTGCTTGGCGTTCTGCAGGTGCTGCAGGTGGTGGACGATGTATTCGCCTGCTGTGGGCGCGTGTGCGGTGCCTTCGGCTGCCATGTTTCGCTATTCCGGTGTTCGGCTGGGGGTCGTCTTACTGGCGTTCTTGCTGCTTGAACCGCGCCACAGCAGCGCGACCCAATAAACCTTGATGCACAGCACCAAGCCCGCCAGCAAAGCTGGCCAGCTCAAGGGCTGCACGAGTTGCGGCGCCAGCAACAGCATGGCCACCGAGACTCCAATCTTCACCACTTCCCACAACATGAAGCTGACGGCGCTGGCGCCGGGCGACACACTGGACAAGCGGCTGGTCATACCCCGCGCCAACAAGGCGCCTGGCACCACCACCGTGGCCGCGCCATACAGCACCGACCACGCCCACTCCTGTCTGCCGGTGATGAGCGCCACTAACAGCGCCATCACCGCCCCCACCCCAGCCTGAACGCCCAATACCCGCCACGGCGAAACCGGAGGGTCCTGGGCCCGCAAGGCCTGCGCTTGTTCTCGCGTCAGTGGCTTGGGGGCCGGGTTGCTGACCGCATCGAAGGCATCGGCGTCGTCCCACCCCAGCGCTTCTACGGTGGAACCCGCCCGATCGGGGCGGACCCTGGAAGCATTCAAGCCATCAGGCTTGGATCCTCCCCGCTTCAGCGCCGGTGTGTTCGCCATCGAAAGACCTCAACGAGACCAGCAAAGCCTCGGAATTATACGAAGAAACCCGCAGGCCCCGAAACTGCCTGAAACAATCACGGGCTGGGAACCCTGAAAGAGCCCTCGACGGCGGGCGACTGCCCTTGCTGGGAAGGCCCTGCGCCAGCAACGGGGAACCTGCTTGCCGTTCACACTCCAACGCACACCATGTTCAACCTCCATCACCTGCCCACCCTGCCTCGCCGCGCGCTGCCAGCGATCCCCGCCGTTGCGGCATCGCTGGCCGTGCTGGCAGCCGTTTGGCTGGGCATGCCAGCGCGCGCCTGGGCCCAGTCCAACCCCTCAGCAGCGGCATCGGCCGTGGTCACCACCCCCCAGGTGCGCGCCGAACTCGTGGCTCATGCACCCGAAGGCGTGGCCCCTGGCAAGCGGCTGCAGCTGGGGTTGAAGATCGAGCACCAGCCGCACTGGCACACCTACTGGAAGAACCCGGGCGATTCAGGCCTGCCAACCACGCTGCAGTGGACCTTGCCCGCAGGCATGCAGGCGTCTGACATCGCCTGGCCCACGCCCCAGCGCCTGCCCATCGGGCCGCTGATGAACTATGGCTACGAAGGCACCCTGCTGCTGCCCGTGGCCGTGACGGTGCCAGCCGGCTTCAGCGGCGACAGCCTGGACGTGAAGCTGCGCGCCGACTGGCTGGTGTGCAAGGAAGTCTGCATTCCCGAAGGCGGCGACTTCGTGCTGAAGCTGCCCGCCCAAGCCGCCACCGCTGCCCACGGCGCGCTGTTCGAAGCCACCCAGCGCGCGCTGCCCACGGCCTTGCCCGGGGCACAGGCCACCGCCGAAGTGCGCGACGGCGCCCTGGTGCTGCGCGTCAGCGGCCTGCCCTCGGATTGGCAAGGCAAGGCCCTGGCCTTCTTCCCCGAAACCGCCGGCGTCATCAACAACGCCGCGAAGGTGCCCGGCCAGTGGGACGCCGGCCCAGGCGGGCGCTGGTCAGCCAGCATCCCGCTGGACCCGCAGCGCAGCGAAAGCCCGCAGGCCCTGCCGGCCGTACTGGTGGCCGACGGCAACACCACCGGCGGGCAGCTGCTGGTGCAGGTGACCAGGCCCTGGCCGGCCACGGCTGCCCCGGCCCAGGCTGCAGCTTTGCCCGAGCTGGGCGCCGGCACGGTGACCAACACACCAGCCGCGGCCCCCGTGGGCCTGGGGCTGGCCCTGCTGTTCGCGCTGCTGGGCGGCGCGCTCTTGAACCTGATGCCCTGCGTGTTCCCAGTGCTGTCGCTGAAGGTGCTGGGCTTTGCGCAGCACGCCCACGACCGACGGCAGCTGCTGGCTGGCGGGTTGGCCTACACCGCCGGTGTGGTGGCATCCTTCGTGGCCCTGGCCGGGCTGCTGCTGGCGCTGCGCGCGGGCGGTGAACAACTGGGCTGGGGTTTCCAGCTGCAAAGCCCGGCCGTGGTGGCCGTGTTGGCGGCGCTGTTCACGCTGATCGGGCTGAACCTGGCGGGGGTGTTCGAATTCGGGTCGGTGCTGCCCAGCAGCCTGGCGGCTGCGCGCGCGCGGCACCCGCTGGTCGATTCGGCGCTGACGGGTGTGCTGGCCGTGGCCGTGGCCTCGCCCTGCACCGCGCCATTCATGGGCGCTTCGCTGGGGCTGGCGGTCACATTGCCCGCCGTGCAGGCCCTGGCTGTGTTTGCCGCCCTGGGCCTGGGGATGGCGCTGCCCTATCTGGCGGCCAGCGCCTGGCCGGCCCTGGCGCGGGCGCTGCCGCGGCCAGGGGTGTGGATGGCGCACTTCAAGACGGCGATGGCCTTCCCGATGTTTGCCACCGTCGTCTGGCTGGTCTGGGTGCTGGGCCAGCAGGCTGGCATCGACGGCGTGGCGGCCCTGCTCGGCCTGCTGCTGGCCCTGGCCTTCGTCGCCTGGGCGCTGGGTTCGCCAGCGCTGGGCCCGAAGGCGCGCACCGGCTTCGGCACCGCCGCCGTGCTGCTGCTAGCCGCAGCCTTGTTCTGGGGCGCGCCCACCCTGCGCCAGGACGCCCTGGCCAGCGCCGCGGCAGCCCCCGGTGCCAGCACGGCTGAAGGAGGCTGGCAGCCCTGGAGCCCCGAACGCGTGGCCCAAGCGCAAGCCGAAGGCCAGCCGGTGTTTGTCGACTTCACCGCCGCGTGGTGCGTGACCTGCCAGTTCAACAAGCGCACCACGCTGGCACACCCCGACGTGAAGGCCGACTTCGAAGCCCGCCGCGTGCTGCTGCTGCGCGCCGACTGGACGCGGCGCGACCCCGCCATCACGGCCGAGCTGGCACGCTTCGGCCGCAGCGGCGTACCCGTCTACCTGGTCTATGCCCCAGGCGCGGCAGGGCCACAGCTTCTGAGCGAGATTCTGAGCGTTGAAGAAGTGCGCAAGGCCCTGGCTGCTGCGCCGACCTGAACCCTTCCACCCCTTCCACCCCTCTCGCCTACCCACTAGGAGTTCCCCATGAAGCGTCTTGCCGTTGCCTCCGCCCTAGCCCTCTCGTTTTCCCTGGCCACCAGCGCTGCCCTGGCCGCCAGCGTGGGCCAGCCGGCCCCGAACTTCACTGCCGTGGACACCAACGGCAAGGCCGTGTCGCTGGCCGACTTCAAGGGCAAGCACGTGGTGCTGGAATGGGTGAACCCGGGCTGCCCATTCGTGCAGAAGCACTACAAGCCCGGCAACATGCAGGGTACGCAGAAAGACGCCACGGCCAAGGGTGTGGTCTGGCTGGCCATCAGCAGCACCGCGCCTGACGCCAGCGACTACAAGAAGCCCGCCGACCTGGCCGGCTGGATGAAGACCCAGAACGCCGCTGCCACCGCCACCCTGATGGATGACGACGGCAAGGTCGGCAAGGCCTACGGCGCGCGCACCACGCCGCACATGTACATCGTGAACCCGGCCGGCACCCTGGTGTACGCCGGCGCGATCGACAGCAACCGCAGCGCGAACCCAGCCGACATTCCCGCGGCCACGAACTACATCAAGCAGGCCCTGGCGGAAACGCTGGCCGGCAAACCGGTGACGACGGCGTCGACTCAGCCCTATGGCTGTTCGGTGAAGTACTCGACCGGAGCCTGAACGGGCTGAGCCGGTTGTTGCGGCGGTCGGGGCTGTTTCGGCTTATGCGGCTGTAGCGGCCCAGCCTCTTCAGCCAGGGAGGCGCTGGTACTGTGCCGCCAGCTGCGCAAAGCCCGTCGTGTCTTCAGGCGCGCGGCCCAGTTCGCTGGCCAGGATGGCGGCCACCGTCGGCGCCTGGCGTGCGGCTTCGGCCGCGTCCAGAAACAGCAGCCGGCTGCGCCGGGCCAGCACGTCTTCCACCGTGCGTGCCATCTCGTAGCGCACGGCAAAGCGCACCATCGCTTCGCTACAGGCACCGCGGCCGGTTTCGGTGTCGTGCCACAGCCATTGTCCGGCACCGGGCAGGCTGCGCAGCAGCTCGGCTTCGCTGCCGTACAGGTGTTCACCCGGCGGTTCCGACAATGGCCGGCCCGGGGCAGCGCCCAGCAGGCGCAGCTGGGTGGTGGCCCCACCCGCACGCTGCGGCAGCAGGCCGCGCGCCATGGCGCGGGCCAGCACGTCTTCGGCCATCGACCGGTAGGTCGTCCACTTGCCGCCCGTCACCGTCACCAGGCCGCTGGTGGCCACGTGCACGGTGTGTTCGCGCGACAGCGCCTGCGTGTTCTGCGCACCGGCCGCACCGCCCGCCACCGGCTTGACCAGCGGCCGCAGGCCGACCCAGACCGACCGCACGTCGGCCCGACCGGGCGCGCGCACCAGGTAGCGGGCCGATTCGCGCAGGATGAAGGCCACTTCCTCAGCGAAGGGTTCGGGCTCGCGCGCCAGGTCGGCGCGCGGCGTGTCGGTCGTGCCCAGGATGGTCTTGCCCAGCCAGGGCACGGCAAACAGCACGCGGCCGTCCCCGGTCTTGGGCACCAGCAGGGCATGGCCGCCGGGCAGGAAGGCGCGGTCCACCACCAGGTGCACGCCCTGGCTGGGGGCCACCATGGGGTCGACGGCCGCGGCTGCGGAAGAGGCTGCGGCGGCTGCCGGCGCTGCGTCCATCGCGCGCAGGGCGTCGACCCACACGCCGGTGGCGTTGACGACGCAGCGTGCGCGCAGCTCGCCGGTCTCGCCGCTTTCGGCGCAGCGCCAGGCCAGGCCGCGCACCTGCCCGCGGTCGTGCAGCAGCCCGGCAACGGCGCAGTGGTTCAGCAGCAGGGCGCCGCGCGCGGCGGCGGTGCGCGCCAGCGCCAGCGCCAGCCGGGCGTCGTCGAACTGGCCGTCCCAGTAGCGCACGCCGCCCCACAGGTTGCGCGGCTGCACGCCGGGCAGCAGGTCCAGCGTGCGGCGTGCGCTCAGCCATTCGGTGCCACCCAGGCCCTGGCGGCCGGCCAGGGCGTCGTAGGCCTTCAGGCCCACGCCGTAGAAACCGCGTTCCCACCAGTGGTAGCCCGGCATCACGAACGGCAGGCGCTGCGCCAGGTGCGGGGCATTGGCCAGCATCGCGCCGCGTTCGTGCAGCGCTTCGCGCACCAGCGGAATGTCGCCCTGCGCCAGATAGCGCACCCCGCCGTGCGCCAGCTTGGTGGCGCGTGACGAGGTACCAGACGCAAAGTCGTGCGACTCCAGCAACACCACACTGAAGCCCCGCGCCGCGGCGTCCAGCGCCACGCCCAGGCCTACCGCGCCACCACCGACGACGGCCAGGTCCCAGTCCGCGGGTTGCCGCAAGCGCTCCAGCAGAGCGTCGCGCGGCAGCGGAGTGCTCATCGCGCGAAGTTGACGGGCAAGCCCGGCACGTCCACGCGCAGCATCAGCACATGGCCAGCCAGCGGCTGCTCAGCCAGTTCAGCCTCTGGCCGGTTGATGCGCGCCGTGGTGATGAACAGCGTGCGCAGGTCGGCGCCGCCGAAGCAGGGCATGGTGGCGCAGCGTACCGGCAGCGGCAGGTCGGCCAGCCGCGTGCCGTCAGGCGCCAGGCGCACCAGGCGCTGGCCTTCGTACATCGCCACCCAGTAGGTGCCGGCGCTGTCGACGGCCGCGCCATCAGGGCGGCCGGCGTACGGGTCCAGCGGCTGCGTGGTGTCGCGCGCGGGGAAGCTGTGAAAGCTGCGCTGGTTCGACAGGCTGCCGCTGGCGGGGTCGAAGTCGAAGGCGTGGATGCGGTGAGTGGTGGTGTCGGTCCACAGCATCGTGCGGCCGTCGGGCGACCAGGCCAGGCCGTTGCTGAGCGTGATGTCCCCGGCCATGCGGTCCAGCTGCCCGTCGGCCCAGCGGTACAGCGCCGCCGCGGGTTGGGTGCGGGGTTCGTACATCGACCCCACCCAGAAGCGCCCCTGCGGGTCGGCCTTGCCGTCGTTAAAGCGCAGCAGGGCGGTGTCATAGGGCGCGTCGGCCAGGTTATGGCGCTTGCCGCTGCTGGTGTCGAAACGCCACAGGCCGTCGCGCATGGCCAGGATCAGCCCGCCGCCCACCAGCGGCGCGCAGCTGGCGGGTTCGGTGTCGAAGCCCCATTGCTGGTGCCCGCCGCTGGCCTGTACCCAGCGGTGCAGGGCGCGGCCGGGGATGTCGCACCAGTACAGCGCGCCTTCGTCGGGATGCCAGAAGGGCGACTCGCCCAGCTGGCTGGCCGGGCAGGGCAGCGCTTCAAAAAGGCTCATGCCCTGGCCACGTCCAGCTTCATCCAGGCGTCCAGGGTGGCGCCCGCGTCCAGCGTGCGCAGGCCGTGCGCGCCGGGCTCGGTCATGTGGATGGCGTTGCTCACGTGGCCCACCGGTTCCACGCAGTAGTAGGGGCTGGTGGCGGGGGTGTAGACCACCAGGTAGGGCAGGGACGAGGTCAGGCGCAGCGACAGCTTGTCGTCGCGGATGCGCGCTGGGCCCTTCCAGCCTTCGAAACAGTTGTCGAACGCCAGGTGCGAGACATCGCCGTCGATGCCCGGTTGCGGCACCCGGCGCGTGGGCAGGCCGCTGGCGTCGCTTTCCCAGCGGTCGGTCAGTTCGATGTGCAGCCGGCTGTGCGGGCGCTTGGGGAAGTACGGGTGCCAGCCCAGGCCCACCGGCTGGGTGTGGGTGGCCAGGTTGGTGAAGGACAGGTGCACTTCCAGTGCCGTGGGCGACAGCACGAAGCGCTGTCGCACGTCGAAGGGGAAGGGCCAGTGGGCGTCGGCCGCATGCTGGTAGCCCAGTTCCACCTGCAGCGCGTCGTGCCGCAGCACCTGCCAGGGCCGCTGCCAGGCCACGCCGTGCACCGAATGCGGGTTGTCGTCGAAGTTGGGCTGGGTGGTGTAGTCGTGCCCCAGCCAGCGAAAACGCCGGTAGCCCAAGCGGTTGGAATACGGCACCAGCGGGTAGCTGGCGCCCTTGCGGGCGCTGGCCAGGTCGGCTGGCTCGGTGCTGCGCATCACCGGCAGGTCGCCCAGCCACAGGCCGGCGATGGCGCCACCCAGGTCAGGGCGCAGGGCCAGGCGCAGGTCGCCGGCGGTGAGTTCGATGCCAGATGGGTTCATGTTTGTTCTTGGTCGGGTGGAAGGGCCGGTCTCGCCGGGATGATGCCGCATGCGCCTGGCGATCGGGCCCCGTCGCAAGCGTGGGCCGGCACGCGCCCCTACCAGCGGGAAGCACCCGGGCCCAGGTCGCACTTCAGGTAATGCGCACCCGCGATGGGGTTGAAGTAGTACGGGGGCACTTCCACGAAGCCCAGGCTGGCGTACAGGCCGCGCGCGGCTTCCATGTCGTCCAGCGTGTCCAGCAGCAGGGTGGAATAGCCGGCTTCGGTGGCGCGATCCAGCAGCGCCTGGGCCAGCAGCCGGCCCAGGCCGAAACGGCGAAAGGCCGGGCGCACAAAGAGGCGCTTCATTTCGCAGGCATTGGGGTAGTCGACATCGGGCAGTGGCCGCAGCGCGCAACAGCCGGCGGGCTGGCCGTCCACCAGGGCCATCAGCAGCGCACCGCTGGGGCCGGCATAGTCGCCAGGCAGGCCCGCCAGTTCGGCGTCGAAGTTCTGGAATCGCAGGTCGACCTGCAGGCTGGCGGCGTAGTCACGCAGCAGCGGTCGCACCTGGGACAGGAAACCGGGCAGGTCACCCTCTTCGGCCGCGAGGATGCGGATGTCAGCTTCCAGGATCTCGGCTTCCGGTTCGGGCGCGGGGTTGCGGGGGGCGGTGCAGTGGGGCTGCCGGAGGCGCTGGTGCTCAGGCACCCATGCGCGCCACCCACACGGCCAGGCCCACGCTGGCCGCGGCCAGCAGCGCCGCCAGCAGCCGCGTGCCGGCGCTGTCGGCGCTGGCAGGGGTGCCGGCGGGCAGCAGCTTGTCGCCGTCCAGCATCGGGCGTACCAGGTTGTTCTTGCGCACCAGGGCATAGAAGGCGATGGCGGTCAGATGCAGGCCCACCAACCCGAGCAGCATCCACTGCCCCAGCGTCTTGTGCCAGCTGGTGGCCCGCAGGCCGACGTCGCTGGGCACGAAGCGGTTCAGCGGGCCGATGTTGGCGATCTCGTCGTCAGACACCAGCCCGGTGCCCAGCTGCACCGCCAGCACGGCCAGCAGCGCAAAGACCGAGAACGCGCCCAGCGGGTTGTGGCCCACGTCCAGGTGTTGGCCAGCCTGCGGCTGGCCGCGCAGATAGCGCCAGACCGTGGCCGGGGCGTAGATGAAGCTGGCAAAGCGGCTCCAGCGCCCGCCCACCAGGCCCCACAGCAGGCGAAACACGACCAGGGCCAGCACGGCATAACCCAGGCGGAAGTGCCAGACCATGGCGTTGCCGCCAATCTTGGCGCTGACCACGCTGCCCAGCACCGCCAGCGCCAGCACCCAATGAAAAACCCGCGTGGGCAGGTCCCACACACGCACTGGGGCGGCAGCATGGGGCGAGCCTGATGCGGCGGTAGAAGGGGGCGAATTCGGAACAGGGGCCATGGCCAGCATCTTTGCAGCCATCGTGCCACGCCGCAAGCTGCGGCTGCGTACACTGCGGCGCACGGTCAGGGCCTGCAGGCTTGCGTTCCCCTGGCTGCCCACCCCTTTCGCCCGGAGACCCCTGCATGAAGAGCCTCGTCCTTGCTGTTGCCACCACCGCCGGCCTGCTGGCCGCCCTGCCGGCCACGGCGCAGTTCCAGAAGCCGGAAGACGCCGTGAAGTACCGCAAGGCCGGCTTCACGATGATCGCGGCGCACTTCGGCCGCATTGGTGCCATGGCCCAGGGCCGCGTGCCCTACGACGCCGCCGCCGCTGCAGCCAATGCCGAGATCGTGGCCGACCTGGCCAAGCTGCCGTTTGCCGGCTTTGTCGAAGGCACCTCGGGCACCGAAAAGGGCTCGCCCAAGGCCAGCGTCTGGACCGACCGCGCCAAGTTCGACGCCGGTGCGAAGAAGTTCCAGGAAGAAACCGCCAAGCTGGCCACTGCCGCCAAGGCCGGCAACCTGGAAACGCTGAAGACCGCCTTCGGCAGCGCCGCCGGCACCTGCAAGGCCTGCCACGACGACTTCCGCAATCAGTGACCTAACTTTGCAGGCGCACCTCGCCCTGCGGCGTGGCCAGCGTGGCCGTGATGGCCACGCCTGGCCCTGAAGCCACCGTCACGCCACGCAGGCGCAACACATCGCGCGCCCTGTCGGGCACGCCTTGCAGCACCAGCGCCTGCAGCGTCACGCCGGAATCCGGCATCGCCTGCGCCGGGTGCAGGCCCTGCCACTGCAGCAGGGTGGGCAAGGCGCCACCACAACCCATGCCGCCGTCTTCGCGCAGCAGGATCTGCCAGCGCAGTTCGCCCTGCGGCGTCATGCGGCTGGCCGCCACCGGGTCGCCGGGTTTCTGGCCCACGGTG
Organism: Rubrivivax sp.; assembly: GCA_027485165.1. Taxonomy (GTDB): domain Bacteria; phylum Pseudomonadota; class Gammaproteobacteria; order Burkholderiales; family Burkholderiaceae_C; genus Rubrivivax. The sequence continues at coordinate 41,596 of JAIXRN010000052.1, read as the reverse complement.
ATCAAGCCCCAGCGGTGCATGTCCAGCATCGTGGAACGGGCCACCAGGTGCACCAAGCGCGGGCCTTCGGCTTGCAGCCGGGCCTGCTGCGCCGGGTCGTCCAGGCCGAACCAGCGCGGGCGGCTGGGCGCCGGGGCGGCGGGGTCGATGGCGATGATCTCCAGGTAGGCGTCGGGATAGGCCGGCGTGGCGATCTTCAGCAGCCGGTTGTGCGTGCCCATCAGCGCATGCCGGCCGCCGGGGCCAGGCGTGACGCCCAGCGTGGCTTCGCACCAGGCCACGCCGTCTTCCAGCGTGGTGGCGGCCACGACCAGGTGGTCCAGCAAGACGCTCATCGCGGCCCCTTCACGGCTTCGCCTTCACAGCAGAACTTCCCCCGTTACGCAGGCCACCACGTCGCCGCCGATCCAGATGTCCGCGCCCTGCTGCTGCACGTGCACGCGCCCGGCCCGGCCCAGCGCGGCGCCCTGGGCGGCCACGTACTGCGGCGGCGCCAGGCCAGCGCCGATGAGCCACTGCGCCAGGCCAGCGTTCAGGCTGCCGGTGACAGGGTCTTCGGGCACGCCCAGCCCGGGCACGAAGGCGCGCACTTCGAACTGTGTGTCGGCCCCCGGCGGCTGCGCGCCCACCAGGCCCAGCTTGATGTCGCGCAGCTGCGCCCAGTCGGGCTGCACGGCCAGCACCTGCGCGCCCGACCGCAGCATCACCGCGCACCAGCCGGGGCCGTTGTCCACCCACTGGTGCTGCAGGATGTCGCCCACGGGCAAGCCCAGGGCGGCAGCAATCTGCGCCAGCAGTGTGGCGTCCAGCGGCCCGCTGCGCCGCAGTGGCGGGGCAGCGAAAGCCAGACGGCCCGAGGCCGGGCCGAGACAGCCAGGTGCTGCGGGCAGCTGGCCGGGCGCAGCACCATCGCCCTGGCGCACGCGCACCAGGCCCACGCCGCATTCCTGCACCACCACGCCAGGCTGGCGCGGCTGCCCGCCCGCAGCCAGCCAGGCCCAGCAGCTGCCCAGGGTGGGGTGGCCGGCAAAGGGCAATTCGCCACCGGGGGTGAAGATGCGCACGCGGTAATCAGCGCCAGCAGCAGCGCCAGGGGCGGGGTCTGCCCCGGCGCCCTGCGCCACAGGGCTGGGTGGCAGCAGGAAGGTGGTTTCCGACAGGTTGGTCCAGCGCGCGAAGGCGGCCATCTGCGCGTCGCTCAGGCCTTCGGCGTCGTGCACCACGGCCAGCGGGTTGCCCAGCAGCGGGGTGGCGGTGAAGACGTCGAGCTGGTGGAAGCGGCGGCGGGGCGGCGCTGTCGTGCTCACGCTCGTACTCGCGTTTTTGCTCGTAGTCGTGCTCGTACTCGTGCTCGTACTCGGGGTCATGGCTGCGGGGCCGCGGCAGCAGGGGCCAAGCGGGCGGATCTCGGCCCGGATTCTTCCAAAGCGCGGCGCAGCACGCCGGCCAGCGCTGCCACGCCCTGGGCGATGCGATCGGGCGCCACGGTGACGAAGCTCAGGCGCAGCGTGTGCGCGGCCAGGCCGCCCACCGCTTCGGGCCGGGCGAAGAAGGGCGCGCCCGGCACATAGGCCACGCCAGCTTCCACCGCGCGCGGCAGCAGGGCCGTGGCGTCCAGCCCGGCCGGCAGCGTGACCCAGAAGAACATGCCGCCGCTGGGCATCTGCCAGCGGCAGCCCGGCGGCATGTGGGCGGCCAGCGCGGCCTGCATCGCGTCGCGCTGGGCGCGGTAGCGGGCGCGGATGGTGGGCACGTGCTGATCCAGGAAGCCGTCCTTGATGACCTCAAACACAACACGCTGGTTGAAGCCCGGGGTGTGCAGGTCGGCGGCCTGCTTGGCCTGCAGCAGCTTCGGGAACAGCGCTGGCGGCGCCACCAGGTAGCCCAGCCGCAGGCCCGGGGCCAGCACCTTGCTGAACGAGCCCAGGTACAGCGCCTGGTCGCCCAGCTGCGCGGCCAGCGGCGGGGGCGGCGGCTGGTCGAACCAGAGTTCGCCATAGGGGTTGTCCTCCAGCACCGGCACGCCGGCCTGCAGCGCGGCGGCCACCAGCGCGTCACGCCGGGCGGCGCCCAGGCAGCGGCCGCTGGGGTTCTGGAAGTTGGGCAGCAGGTAGGCGAAGCGCGCGCCGCGGGCTGCCGCCAGCGCGGCGGGCAGCGGGCCGTCATCGTCGCCGGCCAGCGGGTGGAATTCGGGTTCGTAGGGCGCGAAGGCCTGCAGTGCGCCCAGGTAGCTGGGCTGTTCGACGGCCACGGCGCTGCCGGGGTCGATGAGCAGCTTGCCCGCCAGGTCCAGCCCCTGCTGCGAGCCGGTGGTGATGAGCACCTGGCCGGCCGCCACCTTCAGGCCCTGGCGCGCCAGGTCGGCCGCCACCCATTCGCGCAGGGGGGCGTGGCCTTCACTGGCGGCGTACTGCAGGGCTTCGCGCGGCTGCTCGCGCAGCACGCGGGCCGTCGCCTCGGCCATGGCGTCGACGGGAAAGCTGTCCGGCGACGGCAGGCCGCCGGCCAGCGAAATGATGCCGGGGCGTTCGGTGAGCTTCAGGATCTCGCGGATCGCCGAAGGCTTGAGTTGCTGCGCGCGCCGCGCCAGGTTCCATGACATGACAGACCTTTCTGTGCCGGTTTGCGGACCGGCGGTTGCAGGGGGCTCAGAAGGCTTTTTACGCCGGCTTCGATGCCGCAGGCGGGGCCGGGCGCACCGGCATGCGCCGCCCCAGGAACACCACGGCGATGACGGCAAGTGAAAACCCCAGTGTGCCGGGCTGCAGCACTTCGCCCAGCACCGGCACCGCGAACAGCAGCGCCAGGAAAGGCTGCAGCAGCTGCACTTGGCTGACGCGCACCACGCCGCCCAGCGCGAGCCCACGGTACCAGGCGAAGAAGCCCAGCCACATCGAAAACACCGCGGTGTAGGCAAAGCCACCCCAGGCCGCAGCGCTGGCCGGGGCCTGGGGCCAGAGCCACAGCGCGGCCGGCAGCGTCAGCGGCAGGGCGGCCACCAGCGTCCAGCAGATCACCTGCTGGGCCGGCAGTTCGCCCGCCACGCGCGCCCCGGCCACGTAGGCGATGGACGTGGACAGCACGGCCAGCAGCAGCAGGCCGTCGGCCGCCACCAGCCGCCCGCCGCCCTGCCAGGCCGCAAAGCCCAGCACCAGGCCGAAGCCCGCCAGCGCGCAGGCCCAGAAGCCGGTAGACGGCCGCTGCCGCAGCACCAGCGCACCCACCACGGCCGTGCCCAGCGGCAACACGCCCGTGACGACCGCCGCGTGCATGGCGTCCACCTGGCGCAGCGCCAGGGCCAGGAACAGCGGAAGGCCGATGATCGTGCCCAGGCCGCTGACGGCCAGCGCCGGCCAGTGCCGCCGCGCCGGCACGCGGGCGCGCACGGCCAGCAAGTACACGGCGCTGAGCAGGCCGGCCACAGCGGCGCGGCCGGCCGTCAGGAAGGCCGGCGGCAGCTGCGGGGCGCTGACATCACCCACGGCCAGACGCGTCATCGGCAGCGTCATGGCAAACACCAGCACGCCCAGCGCGCCGTAGGCAAAGCCCTTGCTGCTGTCGGTCATGCGCGCAGCCCCTGCAGGCGGCATGCGGCACATGCTGGGGCCATGGCCGGCGGCGTCACAGCCAGGCCATCCAGGCCGCCGTGGCCACCAGCACCGCCGCCAGCACGCGGTTGAAGCGCTGCAGCCGCCGTCCCTGGGCCAGCCAGCTGCGCAGTGCCGATCCCGCCAGCGCGTAAGTGAAGTTGCTGGCAAAGCCAAAGGCCATCATCAGCGGCAGCACCACGGCCAGGCGGGGTGCCATCGGTTCGGCCACTGTCACCCAGCCGGCGCTGATGAGCAGCGCCGCCAGCCAGGCCTTGATGTTGACAAACTGCAGCGCAACGCCCTGCACGAAACCGACGTCGAATCCCGCCGCGCGCGGTGGGGTCGGGAAACTGCCGGCAGCCCCTGCACGATCAACCTGGCCAGCGCCAGCAGCCGGGCCGGACCCAGGCTGCGCCAGCTGCCAGGCCAGCCACAGCAGGTAGGCCAGCCCCAGCCATTTGACGAGCGCGCGCAGCGCCGGCTGGGCCTGCAGCAGCGCGCCCAGGCCCAGCGCGCAGGCCAGCAGCAGCAGGCTCCAGCCCACGGGCACGCCCAGCACGAAACGCATCGCGTGCCGCAGCCCGTGGTTGGCCGCCAGCGCGGCCGCCAACAGGGTGTTGGGGCCGGGGGTGAAGCTCATCGTCGTCGCGAAGACGAGCAAGGCGGCAAGTTCGGGCCAGGGCATGCCCGCAGTCTAGGCGCTGACGCCAGCACAGTGGCCATACACTTTGGCCAACACAGACAGATCTGTACTGCCCATGCCAGCCGCACAGCCAGGCCCTGACGCCGCCCCCGACATCACCCGCAGCCCCGCCGCCACCCTGGCCGAACAGCTGGCCCAGCGCTACAGCGAACGCATCGCGCAGCGCCTGCTGCAGCCCGGCGCACGGCTGCCTTCGGTGCGCGAAGCGGCGCGCCGGCACGGCGTGAGCCCCAGCACCGTGGTCGACGCCTACGACCTGCTGCAGGCCCAGGGCCTGGTGCACGCGCGGCCGCAACGCGGCTTCTTCGTGCGCGGCGACCGCCCTGGCGCACCCGAAGCCATACCCGCCCGCGCGGCTGCCGCCGATACCTCCGCCGGCCCACGCCTGGCTGCGCCGGTGGACGCCACGGCGCTGATCCGCAGCATGTTCCAGGCGCAGGGTGGGCTGCCGGCCCCCGGCATGGGCACCCTGCCGGAAGACTGGCTGGACGGCCCGCTGCTGCAGCGCGCGCTGCGCCAAGTGCTGGCCGAGCACAGCCGCCCGGGCGGCAGCCGGAATGCCAGCCATGGCGGCAACGGCAGCGGCAGCGCCTGGCTGCGCTATGGCGACCCGGCCGGCGACCCCACCCTGCGCGCGGCCCTGTCGCGCCGCCTGGCCGACCTGGGCGTGGCCGCAGCGCCGCAGCAGATCGTCACCACCGTCGGCGCCACGCAGGCGCTGGACCTGGTGGCGCGCACCCTGCTGCGCCCGGGCGACGCCGTGCTGGTCGACGAACCCGGCTGGGCGGTGGAATTCGCGCGCCTGGCGGCAGCGGGTTTTCGCGTGCTGCCGGTGCCGCGCGGCCCGGCTGGGCCCGACCTGGCGGTGATGGAACAGCTGCTGCAGGCGCACCGGCCACGCCTGTATGTGACGGTGTCGGTGTTGCACAACCCGACCGGGCAGTCGCTCAGCCCCCCCACCGCGCACCGCCTGCTGCGCCTGGCCGAAGCGCACGACCTGCAGATCGCCGAGGACGACACCTACGCCTGGCTGGCCCCGCCGCACGCCACGCGGCTGTCGCAGCTGGACGGGCTGCAGCGCACGCTGCTGATCTCCGGCTTCAGCAAGATCCTGGCGCCACAGTGGCGCGTGGGCTTCGTCGCCGCCGCGCCAGCCCTGGCCGAGCGCCTGGTCGACACCAAGCTGCTGGGCACGCTGACGACGGCCGCACCGCTGGAACAAGCCGTGGCGCACTGCCTGGACCAGGGCGCGCTGCGCCGCCACGCCGACCGCGTGGTGCAGCGCCTGGACGCCGCACGTGGGCGCACCGTGGCGCTGGCGCAAGGCGCGGGCTGCCGCTTCGTCAGCCCGCCGCAGGGCCTGTTCGGCTGGGTCAACGTGGGCTGCGACACCGACACCCTGGCCCAGGCCCTGCTGGACGAAGGCTGGCTCATCGCCCCGGGCAGTCTGTTCCACGCCACGCCCCGGCCCACGCGGCTGATGCGGGTGAACTTCGCCACCGGGCAGGACGCGCGCTTCTGGCAGCGGCTGGCCGCGCTGCGGCAGGCTTAAGGCGCGGCCTTCAGGCGATCCACTTCAGCACCAGCAGCCAGAAGGCTGCGGTGGCCACGAAGCACAAGGTGCTGAACACGATCGTGGCCGTGGCTTCGGCTTCCAGCGTGGCGTAGCGCTGGGCGAAGATGAGCACATTGCTACCCGCCGGCAGCGCGGCCATCACCACCACGACCTGCAGCGGCAGGCCCGCCAGGCCGAAGCCCCAGTGCGCCACCACCAGCACGGCCGCAGGCATCACCAGCAGCTTGACGACGGACAGCCGCAGCCCGCCCAGCGCCCGGCCCTGCAGGCCGTGGTAGGCCAGCGTCATGCCGATCAGCACCAGGCACACCGGCACCACGGCCGAACCCAGCACCACCAGGGCTTCGTCCACCACCGGGTGCAGGCCCAGGCCGGTGGCGTTCCATAGCAGGCCGGCCACCACCGGCAGCACCACGGGGTGGATGACGGTGTTGCGCACCGTCAGCGCCAGCGTCCGCAGCAGCCCGGGCCGGGTGCTGCCGGCGGCGCGGTGACTGGCGCGCGCCAGGTCGGCCTCGGCCAGCACCGTCAGCACGCTCAGCAGCACCAGGGCGTGCAGGCTGACCAGCGCGATGTGGATGCCCAGGCCCACTTCACCGAACAGCGCCGCTGCCAGCGGGATGCCGATCTGCACCGAATTGCCGAAGCTCACCCCGATGGCGCGCACCGCGGGCGCGGCCGGGCCGTCGGCCTGCCCGCCCGGGCGCCAGCGCTGCCAGGCGTAGGTGGCCAGCAGCACTGCCAGCACGGGCACGAAGAAGGCCAGCACTGTGCCCCAGGGCAGGCTGGCGAAGTCCAGCCGCACGGTGGTGCGGAACAGCAGCGCCGGCACGAAGACGTAGAACGCGGCGTTGCCCAGCACGCGCGCCGGGTCCTGCTGCTCGCTGCCCAGCCAGCGCATGCGGCCGGCAGCCCAGCCCAGGCCGACCGTCAGAAAGATGGCCAGCAGCTTGTAGAAGATCGCGATCGTCAAGCGCGGTTTGGGCTACAAAAAAGCCAGATCGAACACGGAAACAGCGCAGCGCCCGGTGCCCCGGGCCTGGCACATCAAGCCGTGGCTTTCTTCGCTGCGGCTTTCTTGGCGGCCGTTTTGGCGGCCGTTTTTGCCGGGAACTTCGCGGCCCGCGGCTCGAACTCGAAGCTGACCTTGCCTTCCTTCGCGTCGTAGGCCAGGAAGGCCTTGAACTTGCGCCGCGTCTTGTTGCTGACGAAGTTCTCCAGCAGGTCGGTCTTGCCGCTGGCCAGCAGCTTGGCCACCTGTTCACGTTCGATGGGCTGCTGCAGGATGATCTTGCCGCTCTTGAAGTCGCAGGTCACGTGCGCGCCCACCGAGCGTTCGCAGACGTAGTTGCTGCCATGCTCGAACACGGCGCTCTGGCACTTGGGGCAATGGCCCAGGCTCTGCTGGCCGCTGAAGTCCACCGGCTCGCCATCGCCTTCGGCGTTCTTGGCGTCGTCGCCGAAGTCGAATTCCAGCTTCCAGTTGCTGATCTCTTCGTCATAGGCCAGCTTCATCTCGGCCGTGAAGGGCCAGCCGGCTTTGCTGCGGAAGCCTTCCAGCGGGCCGATCTTCTTGTCGCGCAGGAAGGTTTCCACTTCTGCGGTTTCAAACGCGCGGCCAGCGGGGATCTTGGTGATCGAAAAGCCGCAGCCTTCTTCCGTTCCTGCTGCACCCATGCAGGTGAAGCGGCGGTAGTTCTCCTTCACCACGCCGCCGCAGTTCGGGCAGGGCGTGGCCAGCGTGGCGTAGTCGCCGGGGATGGTGTCGCGGTCGTATTCCTTGGCCTTCTTGACGATGCGCTCGGCCATCTTGGCGATGCCCGCCATGAATTCGTCGCGCTTCAGCCGGCCCTGTTCCATTTCAGACAGCTGGTATTCCCACTGGCCGGTCAGTTCAGGTTTGGTCAGGTCTTCGATGGCCAGGCCGCGCAGCAGCGTCATCAGCTGGAAGGCCTTGGCCGTGGGTACCAGTTCGCGGCCGTCGCGCAGCATGTATTTCTCGGCGATCAGGCCTTCGATGGTCTGGGCGCGCGTGGCCGGGGTGCCCAGGCCTTTTTCCTTCATCGCGTCGCGCAGGTCTTCGTCCTCGATCAGCTTGCCCGCGCCTTCCATCGCGGAAAGCAGGGTGGCTTCGGTGTAGCGCGCCGGGGGCTTGGTCTTCAGGGCCGCCACGTCCACGCTTTCGGCCTTCACCCGTTCACCTGGCGCCACGGCCACCAGGTTGGCGCCGCTGTCGTCGCCTTCCTGGGTTTCCTTGCCGTACACCGCCAGCCAGCCCGGCTTCACCAGCACCTTGCCGTTGGTCTGGAACTTGTAGGCCTTGCCGGCGGCCTCCACGGTGCTGATGCGCGTGGTGACCATGAATTCGGCCGAGGGGTAGAACACCGCGATGAAGCGTTTGACCACCAGGTCGTAGAGCTTGGCTTCGATCTCGGTCAGGCTCTTGGGCGCCTGCAGCGTGGGGATGATGGCGAAGTGATCCGACACCTTGGCGTTGTCGAACACGCGCTTCATCGGCTTGATGTAGCCCTCGTTCAGGCCGAAGCGCGCATGGCGCGCCAGTTCGCGCAGCGGGCCGGGCAGGTCTTCGCTGGCGATCATCTCGAAGGTCTGCTTGACCGTGGCCACGTAGTCCTCGGGCAGGGCGCGGCTGTCGGTACGCGGGTAGGTCAGCACCTTGTGCTTTTCGTACAGCGCCTGCGCCAGGCTGAGCGTGGTCTTGGCGCTGAAGCCGAAGCGGCTGTTGGCTTCGCGCTGCAGCGTCGTCAGGTCGTACAGCAGCGGGCTGGCCTGCGTGCTGGGCTTGGCTTCTTCCGTCACGCTGGCAGGCTGGCCGATGCACGCGGCGCGGATGGCTTCGGCCGAGGCGGCGTCCCACAGGCGGTCGGCGCGCTGGTCAGGATCATCGGGGTTGCGCTTGAAGGCCGGATCGAACCACTTGCCGTCGTACTGCCCGGCCTGGGCGTCGAACGTGGCCTTCACTTCCCAGTACGGGCGGCTCACGTGCTTGCGGATCTTCTCTTCCCGTTCCACCACGATGGACAGCGTGGGCGTCTGCACCCGGCCCACGGTGGTGAGGAAGAAACCGCCGTCGCGGCTGTTGAAGGCCGTCATCGCGCGCGTGCCGTTGATGCCCACCAGCCAGTCGGCCTCAGAGCGGCTGCGCGCGGCGTCGGCCAGGCCCTGCATCTGCGCTTCGCTGCGCAACTTGTCGAAGCCGTCGCGGATGGCCTGCGGCGTCATGCTCTGCAGCCACAGGCGCTGGATCGGCTTGGCCGTGGGCTTCTTCTCGCTGTTGGCCGCATATTGAACGATGAGGCGGAAGATCAGCTCGCCTTCGCGCCCCGCGTCGCAGGCGTTGATGATGGCCGTCACGTCCTTGCGCTTGACCAGCTTCACCACCGCGTTCAGCCGCGTCTTGGCCTTGTCGATGGGCGCCAGGTCGAAGTGCGGCGGCACCACCGGCAGGTTGGCGAAGCTCCACTTGCCGCGCTTGACGTCGTATTCCTCGGGCGCCTTGATTTCCACCAGGTGGCCGACAGCGGACGTGACGACATAGCCGTCGCTTTCGAAATGGTCGGCGAACTTCTCGAACTTGCCGGCCGTGGGCGTCAGCGCCCGCACGATGTCCTGGGCCACGCTGGGCTTCTCGGCAATGATGATCGTCTTGCTCATGGGTTCCTTGTTGGTCTTCCCTGTGGGCGTGCTGGCCTGCGAAGCCCCTGGGGGCCCGTGCCTACAATCGCCGCTTTCTCGCGCGCACGCACGCACATGCACGCGCGCACGCCCATGGATTCAATGTACCGAATGGCAAAGACACCACAAGCCACCCCCGCACGGCCCGCCAGCGCCGCCCCGGCGCGCAAGCCCGCCGGCCGGCTGATCCAGGTGCGCAAGAGCGGCGTGCATGGCAAGGGCGTGTTTGCGCTGCAGGACATCCCGGCCGGCACGCGGCTGATTGAATACACCGGCGAACGCATCGACTGGCCCGAAGCGCTGGACCGCCACCCGCACGACCCCAGCGACCCCAATCACACCTTTTACTTCAGCCTGGACGACGGCAACGTGATCGACGCCAACGTGGGCGGCAATGCTTCGCGCTGGATCAACCATTCCTGCGACCCGAACTGCGAAGCCGACGAAGCCGAAGGCCGCGTCTTCATCGACGCGCTGCGCGACCTGCAGGCCGGCGAAGAGCTGTTCTACGACTACGGGCTGGTGATCGACGAGCGCTACACGCCCAAGCTGAAGAAGGAATACGAATGCCGCTGCGGCGCGCCCAACTGCCGGCGCACGATGCTGTCGCCCAAGCGGCGCTGACCCCGCCGTGAAGCGGCGCCGCAGCCTCGACACGCCGCCTGCCGGCCGCCCAAGCCGATGACCGGGGCCTGGGGAATCGCCGCGCTGCAGCAGCAGCTGCAAACCCTGCTGCCGGGGCTGCAGGTGGAATGGCAGGCTGAAGCCACGTCGACCAACAGCCGGCTGGGCGGACGCCCGCGCCAGCAGCGAAGCCCCTGGCTGCTGGTGGCCGAAACCCAGACCGCCGGCCGCGGCCGGCTGGACCGCGTCTGGCAGGCGCAGGCCGGTGCGTCGCTGACCTTTTCATTGGGGCTGCCGCTGCGCCCGCGGTCCTGGCATGCGCTGTCGCTGGCCGTGGGCGTGGCACTGGCCGATGTGCTGGACCCGCTGCCGCCGGACAGCCCGCAACGGCCCGCCCTGGGGCTGAAGTGGCCCAACGACCTGTGGCTATGGGAAGGCCCGGGGCGTGGCCGCAAGCTGGGGGGTGTGCTGATCGAAATCGCCGGGCCGCAGGGCCAGCAGTACTGTGTCGTCGGCGTGGGGCTGAACATCGCGCCCTTCTCCCCATCATCGCTACCAGAACCCGCGGCCGGCGCGCCACAAGGCGGCGCCAGCCCTCGCGCTTGCCTGCAGGAACTGCATCCCGGGCTGACCCCCGCCGCAGCCCTGGCGCGCGTGGCGCTGGCGTTGCTGCAGGCCCTGCTGGACTTCCAGGCACAGGGCTTTGCGCCGCAGGCCGCGGCCTACGCGCGCCGCGACCTGCTGCAGGGGCAGCCCGTGCACAGCAACGGCCCGCCTGCGGCGGCCGGCATCGCCGCCGGGGTCGACGCCGACGGCGTGCTGTTCCTGCAGGACGGCCCGCGCCTGCACCGCGTGCTGGGCTCAGAAGTCAGCGTTCGCTTCGCAGGGACGCCCTTGCCGCCGGGGCGGCCATGCTGAGGGCCTTGCTGCTGGCCCTGGTGGCGGCCAACGGGTTCTTCCTGGCCTGGGCGCAGGGCTGGCTGGCGCCCACCTGGCCCGGCCCACAAGCCAGCCAGAGCGAGCCGCAGCGCCTGGCCAGCCAGGTGCGGCCCGAATGGGTGCAGGTGCTGCCGGCGGTGGCCGCCAGCGCCAGCGTGGCCGCCGCGCGCCAGACCGGCCTGGCTTGCGTGGAAACCGGCCCGCTGGACGCCGCCAGCTTGCAGACCCTGCAGGCCGCGCTGGCGGCAGCGGGCGTACCAGCCACCCGCTGGGCGGTGACGAACGACGCCGACGGCGCCCCCTGGCTGCGCGTGGCCCAGGCCGACACCGCACTGCGCGCCCTGCTGCAGGGGCTGCCAGCAAGCGTTGAGGCTGCTGGCTTCAAGCCCTGCCGTTCGCCTTGACGCTCGCTACGCTGTCAGCGAGCACTCACCTGCACTATCAATTGGCCAGTGGCCCCCGGCCGTGGCCAGCGGTGCCCCAGCGGGGCCAGTCACTGCGCGCGCCGCCCACCGCGCCCGGGCCGCAGGACCGCTACCGCCAACACCAGCAGGCCCAGCCAAGGCCATGACATGGCGCCACCACCGCCGCCGCCCGTGGCTTCAGGCGTCGGCACGGGTGTCGGCGTCGGCGTCGGCGTGGGGGTTGGCGGCGCACCCGCCACGGTCACCGTCAGGTCGGTGCCAGCGGTATTGCCCTGATCGTCCGTGACGTTCAGGCGCACCGTGAAGCTGCCGCCGGCGCTGGGCGTCAGGCTGACGGTGGTGCCATTGCTGGGCCCGTTGAAGGCGCTGACGATGCCGCCGCCGTTCGCCACCCGCCATTCGCGGCTGACGATGCTGCGGCCAGCCGGCGCGCTGCTGCCGGCGCCGTCCAGGTCCACCGGGCTGCCGGCTTGCGGCGCGGCCGTCTTCAGGAAGGGGTCGGCGCGCAGCACCGCCACGGCCGACACGGCCCGGCCGGCGTCCAGCATGCCGGCACCGCAGAAGCTGGTGTTGCAGTAGCACTGCAGCTGGTCCACGCCGCTGCTGGGCGCACGGCACTGCTGCACGGGCGTGGGGTCGCTGCCGTTGTCGCCGCCCGTGGTGGGGAAAGGCCGGGCCGTGCTCTGCAGGGCGGCGCGGGCCTGCGCCGGGGTCAGCGCAGGCTGGGCCGAATACATCAGGGCCACGGTGCCGGCCACCAGCGGCGAACTGAAGCTGGTGCCCACCGTGATCTTGAAGCTGTCGGACCAACTGGACGCCACCGGGCCCTGGGTGCCGGTGTCGTTGGCGGCCAGGATGGGGTAGACGCAGGCGTCGCCGGCGCCGATGTTGACGCAGTTGCCGCCCGGGGCGGCGATCGCGATCTCGGGCCCCAGGTCAGAAAAACCCACTTTAGTGCCCACGTGCCGCAGCGCCGCCACGGCGATCACCCCGCGGCAGCTGGCCGGGGTGCCCACCGGGCCGCCAGCGCTGTTGCCGGCTGCCGCCACGATGACCACGCCGCGCGACAGGATTTCGTCCACCACCGCCTGATAAGAAGCGCTGCAGGCCGAGCTGCCGCCCAGGCTCATGTTCAGCACCTTGGCCGGGTTGGGGTTGTCGGGCACGCCGGCCACCGAAATGCCGGCCGCCCAGCGCATGCCGGCCTGGATGTCGCTGTCCACGCCGTAGCACTTGCCCAGCACGCGCACCGGCAACACGCGTACGCCGGGTGCCGAACCGGCCATGCCCACGGCGTTGTTGGCCGCCGCACCCACCAGGCTGGCGGTGGCTGTGCCGTGCCAGGAACTGCTGGACGTGGAACAGTCGCGAAAGGTGCTGGTGGCGGCCTCGGCCGCGGTCACCCAGTCGCCGGGGTCGCTGGGGTCGCCGTCGCGGCCATCGCCGTCGTTGGCGACCGTGACGTTGTTGACGAAGTCGTAGCCCGGCAGCAGCTTGCCGCCAGCGGCCACGCGGCCCAGGTCGGGGTGGTCGAAGCGCACGCCGGTGTCCAGCACCGCCACCACGACGCCGGGGCTGCCGGTGGTGCGGTCCCAGGCCGATTCCAGGTCGCTGGCCGACACCACGGTGCTGGTGGGCGCGCGCAGGTACCACTGGCCTGCGTCCGGCCCGCGGGGGCGCACGCCAGCCGCTGCGGCGGCGTAAAGCGGGTCGCTGGGGGCTGCCAGGCGCTGCTTGCGGCCGTTGGGTTCGGCGAATTCGACTTCGGGATCAGCCGCCAGCTCGCGCGCGAGCGTGGCAGCGTCGACGCCGCTGGCGCGCATCACCTGGGTGCGTTCGCCAATGGCGCCCCCGGCACGCAGGCTGCGGCCGGTGCGGCTGGCCATCAGCTGGGCCCGGCGGTCCAGGATGTCGCCAACCTCGACCGCGTCGGCACGGGCCACCAGCGCGTGGCGGCGCAGCACCTGGGCGTCGGCCTTGAAGCGCACGATGACTTCGCCTTCCACCGGCGGCAGGGCGGTGCGCGGTGCAGCCACCGCCGCCTGGGCCCAGCTGGCAGACAGACACAACGCAGCAGCCAGGCCGGCACGCCACCAGCGGCCGGACGGCCAGGTCGAACAGGGCGCCAGAACAGAAAGCAGGGGGCGGTTGGTGCTCATGCGGGCAGTGTAGGACGGCGTCGAATGGCGTAGGACAGTCGGGCAAGCCGGGAAGAACGAGCGGGCCGAAAGAGCCCAGAGAGCCGAGAAGAACCAAGAAAGCCAAGAAGCCAGGGGGGACCAGGAAAGCCGAAAGCATCCGACTTCCCCACGCCTGGTGGGTCACCCCCGCTCTACCCCCCTGCCTGCAGTTTCCCCCCAAAACACAGGGTTTCGCGCGGGAGGCCACCCGTCTACCTTCGGCTTTCGGCCTTGTGGGGGTGTTCCTGAAGCACAGCCCGCAGCTTTTTTGTGTCTGGCCGTCACCGGTTCCATCCCCCGCCATCCACCCTACGCAGGAAGCCCCATGAAACACCTGTCCCGCACCCTTTTGGCCGCGGCCCTGATGGCCGGCGCCAGTGCATCGCACGCGCTGACCTTCAACTTCACGTTCGTCAGCGGCACCAGCGCGCAGGCCCAGCAGGCCTTCATCGACGCCGGCGCGCGCTGGTCGTCGCTGTTTGCCGACCCGGTGACCGTCAACCTGACGGTCGGACAGCAGTCCCTGGGTTCGGGCATCCTGGCCTCGGCCGGTTCGAACTTCGTGTCGGTGCCCTACAGCAGCTTCAGGTCGTCCTTGACGGCCGACGCCACCAGCGGCAATGACACCATCGCCACGGCCAACCTGCCCGCAGGCAGCGCGTTCAACGTGCTGATCAACCGCACCAGCGACAACCCGAACGGGTCTGGCAGCGCCACGCCCTACCTGGACACGGCCGGCGCCAACAACCAGACCATCCGCATCACCAACGCCAACGCCAAGGCCATTGGCGTGGCGCCGACCAATACCGCGGTCGGGGCCTGCACGTCGGCCTGCGACGGCTCGATCGTCTTCGGCACGGCCTTCACCTGGGACTACAACCCCAACGACGGCATCGCCGCCGGCGCCTTCGACTTCGTCGGCATCGCAACGCACGAGATCGGCCACGCGCTGGGTTTCATCAGCGGCGTCGACGTCCTGGACATCAATTCGCCACCGGTGAACGGGCCCTTCACGGCCAACCAGTTCACGTTCGTGAATTCGCTGGACCTGTTCCGCTATTCCACGCAGAGCAACGGCCTGCGCGCAATCGACTTCACGGCCGACACGCGCGCCAAGTATTTTTCGATCGACGGTGGCACCACCAACCTGGGCCCGACGTTCTCGACCGGCAGCAACTTCGGCGACGGCCGCCAGGCCAGCCACTGGAAGGACAGCCTGGGCATCGGCATCATGGACCCGACCTTCGCCCCGGGCGAACTGGGTGTGATCAGCTCGAACGACATCCTGGCCTTCGACGTCATCGGCTACACCCTCGTGCCCGAACCCGGCACCTACGCCCTGTTCGGCCTGGGCCTGGCCACCCTGATGTGGCGCAAGCGCCGCGCACAAGCCGCCTGAACCCGCGTCTGCGGGGTAGCCGTGCAGTGCAAGGGGGAATAGCGTCGGGCCAGCGGAAACGTCATCACTTTTGACGTCCTGCTGCCCCACCCCTTTTTGCACTGGATGTCCATGAAACTTCGCCGCCCCCTGTTGACCGTCGCCGTGCTGCTGGCCTTCAGCAGCGCCTCCCAGGCCCTGACCTTCAACCTGACCTTCACGCCGACCACGTCGCTGCAGGAACAGGCGGCCTTCCAGGCGGCTGCCGCGCGCTGGTCGTCCCTGTTCGCCGATCCGGTCACGGTCAACCTGGCGGTTGGCACAGCCGCACTGGGCCCGGGCATCCTGGCCCAGGCCGGCTCGACCCGCGTGCAGTACAGCTACACCGACGTCTACAACGCCTTCAGTGCCGACCGCACCAGCGCCGACGACCAGACGGCGTTCAGCAGCCTGACCGCAGGCCCGAATTTCGGCATGCTGATCAACCGCACCAGCAACAACCCGAACGGGGCTCTCTCGCCCACGCCTTATCTGGACAACACCGGCGCCAACACCAACACCATCCGGATGACCTCGGCCAACGCCAAGGCGTTGAACCTGCCCGTGTCGGCCGCCAGCGACGCCACCATCACTTTCGGCAACAGCTTCACCTACGATTTCAACCCGAGCGACGGCATTAACCCCGGCGCCTACGACTTCATTGGCTTGGCCACGCACGAAATCGGCCATGCGCTGGGCTTCATCAGCGGCGTGGACATCCTGGTCGGCAACTCCGTCAACCCGCCTGGCTTCGCTGACGACGCCTTCACCTACGTCAACACGCTGGACCTGTTCCGTTACTCGACGCTGAGCGTGGCCAACGCCAGCGGCCCGGTGATCGACTTCACGGCCGACACGCGCGTCAAGTTCTTCTCGATCAACAAGGGCGTGACGCAAGGCGCCGGCTTCTCTACCGGCAGCAACAGCGCCTTCGGCGACGGCCGCCAGGCCAGCCACTGGAAGGACAACCTGGGCCTGGGCATCATGGACCCGACGGCCGGCACTGGCGAATTGCTGGCCATCAGCGCCAACGACGTCCAGGCCTTTGACGTGATCGGCTGGAGCCTGGCCACCGCCGTGCCCGAACCCAGCACCTACGCGCTGATGATCCTGGGCATCGGCGGCCTGCTGGCACGCCGCCACGCTGCGCAGCAACGCGCCGCCTGAAGACCCTGGGGCCAACTAGCCCCTTCGGCATGACAAAGGCCCGCAACCGCGGGCCTTTTCTTTGGTGCAGCGGGCAGCGCTTCAGCGCGCCATCACCCGCACCATTTCCAGCACCTTGTTGCTGTAGCCCCATTCGTTGTCGTACCAGGCCACGACCTTGATGAAGGTCTTGTCCAGGGCGATGCCGGCGTCGGCGTCGAAGACGCTGGTCATGGGTTCGCCGCGGAAGTCGGTCGACACCACCTTGTCTTCGGTATAGCCCAGCACGCCCTTCATCGGGCCGGCAGCAGCGGCCTTCATGGCGTTGCAGATGTCTTCCCAGCTGGCTTCCTTCACCAGCTCGGCCGTCAGGTCGATGACGCTGACGTCGCTGGTGGGCACACGGAAGCTCATGCCGGTGAGCTTCTTGTTCAGTTCAGGAATCACCACGCCCACGGCCTTGGCCGCGCCGGTGCTGCTGGGGATGATGTTTTCCAGGATGCCGCGGCCGCCGCGCCAGTCCTTGTTGCTGGGGCCGTCCACGGTCTTCTGCGTGGCGGTGGCGGCGTGCACGGTCGTCATCAGGCCGCGCTTGATGCCGAAGCTGTCGTTCAGCACCTTGGCCACCGGGGCCAGGCAGTTGGTGGTGCAGGAAGCATTGCTGATGATGGTCTGGCCAGCGTAGGTCTTGTCGTTCACGCCGTAGACGAACATCGGCGTGTCGTCCTTGCTGGGGGCGGACTGGATGACCTTCTTCGCGCCGGCGTCGATGTGCTTCTGGCAGGTTTCTTTGGTCAGGAACAGGCCGGTAGCTTCGACCACGATGTCGGCGCCGATGTCGCCCCAGGCCAGCAGGGCCGGGTCCTTGTGCGCCGTCAGGCGGATGCGCTTGCCGTTGACCACCAGCGTGCTGCCGTCCACCGCCACGTCACCCTTGAAGCGGCCGTGCACGCTGTCGTACTTCAGCATGTACGCCAGGTAGTCGGGCTCGAGCAGGTCGTTGATGCCGACGATTTCGATCTCCGGGAAGTTCTGCACTGCAGCGCGGAACACCATGCGTCCGATGCGGCCGAAGCCGTTGATGCCAACCTTGATGCTCATGATCGGGTTTCCTGTCTGGGGGGGATTCTGAATAAGGAGGTGGGATGCGGGCGCTCAGCGCCCCAGCACCTTGCGCACCACGGCCGCCAGGTTCTCGGCCGTCAGGTGGAAGTGCTTGAACAGCGCCGGCGCGGGGGCGCTTTCGCCGTAGGTGTCGATGCCCAGCACAGCCGCGCAGCCGTACTTCCACCAGCCGTCGGTGACACCGGCTTCCACCGCCACGCGCGGCACGCCGGCGGGCAGCACGGCTTTCTTGTAGGCCAGCGTCTGGCGGTCGAAGACGGTGGTGCTGGGCATGCTCACCACGCGCACGGCGATCTTCAGCTTGGCCAGCGCGGCCTGGGCGTGCAGGGCCAGCTGCACTTCGCTGCCGGTGGCGATGATCACGGCCTGCGGCTTCTTCTTCAGCCCCACTTCGGCCGGCTCGGCCAGCACATAGGCACCCTTGGCGATGGCGTCCAGGCCGGCGGCGTCCGGAAAGGCGGCAGACGCTGCCTTGGGCAGGTAGGGCAGGTTCTGCCGGCTCAGCAGCAGCGCGCTGGGGCGCGCGGCGTTGCCCAGCGCCAGGGTCCAGGCGACCACGGTTTCTGCGGTGTCGGCCGGGCGCCAGACGTCCAGGTTCGGGATCAGGCGCAGGCTGGCGGCGTGTTCCACGCTCTGGTGCGTGGGGCCGTCTTCGCCCAGGCCGATGCTGTCGTGGGTGAAGACATGGATGACCCGCTTCTTCATCAGCGCGGCCATGCGGATGGCGTTGCGGCTGTAGTCGCTGAAGGTCAGGAACGTGCCGCCATAGGGGATGTAGCCGCCGTGCAGGGCCACGCCGTTCATGATGGCGGCCATGCCGAATTCGCGCACGCCGTAGTTGATGTGGCGGCCGATGCGCTGGCCTTCGGCGCTGTCGCCCACCTGCAGCACCTGGCCTTGGGCGCCGAAGCGCAGCGGCGGCGTGGACGTGGTGTTGGTCAGGTTCGACCCCGTCAGGTCGGCGCTGCCGCCCAGCATTTCAGGCAGTGCGGCGGTGAAGGCTTCCAGCGCGATCTGGCTGGCCTTGCGGCTGGCCACGGTGGCGGCCTGGGTGTGCGCGGCGATCACCGCGTCCACGGCCACCTGGGCAAAGCCGGCGGGCAGCTCACCGCGCATGCGGCGGGTGAATTCGGCCGCCAGCGCCGGGTGGACAACTGCATAGGCGGCGAAGCGGGTGTCCCAGGCGCTTTCGGCCGCGGCGCCGGCTGCCTTGGCGTCCCAGGCGCTGTAGACGTCTTCGGGGATGACGAAGGGCTCGCTCGCCCAGCCCAGAGCTTCACGCGTCAGGCGAATCTCGTCAGCGCCCAGGGCTTCGCCGTGGGCCTTGGCCGTGCCGGCGCGGTTCGGACTGCCTTTGCCGATGGTCGTGCGGCAGATGATCAGCGTGGGCCGGCCGGCGTCTGCCTGCCCTTTTTGTCCTTTGGCCTGGGCCAGCGCGGCGTCCACCGCCGCCACGTCGTGGCCGTCGACAGGGCCGATGACCTGCCAGCCGTAGGCCGCAAAGCGCATGCCCACGTCGTCGGCATACCAGGGCCCGACCTTGCCGTCGATGCTGATGCCGTTGTCGTCGTACAGCGCGATCAGCTTGCCCAGGCGCCAGGCGCCGGCCAGGGCGCAGGCTTCGTGGCTGATGCCTTCCATCAGGCAGCCGTCGCCCATGAAGGCATAGGTGTGGTGGTCGACCACAGTGTGGCCAGGCCGGTTGAATTCAGCCGCCAGCAGCTTTTCTGCCAGCGCCATGCCCACGGCGTTCGTGATGCCCTGGCCCAGCGGGCCAGTGGTGGTTTCCACGCCCGGGGTGATGTCGACTTCGGGGTGGCCCGGCGTCAGGCTGTGCAGCTGGCGGAAGTTGCGCAGCTCGCTCATCGGCAGGTCATAGCCTGTCAGGTGCAGCAGGGCGTAGATGAGCATGCTGCCGTGGCCGTTGCTCAGCACGAAGCGGTCGCGGTCGGCCCAGTGCGGATGAGCCGGGTTGTGCTTCAGGTGCCGGGCCCACAGTGCGACGGCGATCTCGGCCATGCCCATGGGCGCGCCCGGGTGGCCGCTGTTGGCCTGCTGCACGGCGTCCATGGCGAGGGCGCGGATGGCATTGGCCATCGAGGAAAGGTCGGCGGCAGACACGGGCATGGTGCGGAGCGATCAGGCTGGGGTGGCAGAACACCGATTCTAGGAGGCGGTGCCCGCGCCCATGGACAATCGTCGCCCGCGGCGCCCCCGTGTCCCTGCTGCGCCGAACCTGTACCCGCCCTGCCCTTGAAGCTGCCCTTGAAGCACCTGCGCACCGCCACCGCCGCCCTGCTGGCGGCCGACCTGGCCCTGCTGCTGCTGGCCTGGCAGGGCCCGGCCTGGGGCGTGGCCAGCCCCAGCCAGGGGGTCGCTTTCGCCGCCAGTGCCGCACTGTCGGTGCTGCTGGTGGGCCTGGCCTGGGCCCTGGCGCGCCGGCTGCAGGCCAGCCAAATGCAGGTCGACGAAGACCGGCGCCTGATCCAGGACGCCTTCGACGCTGTGCCTGCTGCGGTGGTGCTGTTCGACGCCCAGGACCGCCTGCTGCTGTGCAATGCCGACTTTCGCCAGCTCTACCTGCCGCTGCAAGACCTGCTGCAGCCCGGCACCGGGTTCGAAACCCTGCTGCGCGCCGGCGTGGCGCGGGGCCTGGTACCCGAAGCGCAGGGCCGCGAAGCAGCCTGGGTCAGCGCCCGGCTGGCGCGCCGTGGCCAGCCGCAGCCGCCGATGCTGCGGCAGATGGCCGACGGCCGCTGGCGCCGCATCGTCGAAACCCGCCTGCCCAACGGCCGCCTGCTGGCCCACAGCATCGACATCACCGAAATCCAGCAGCAGCAGCAGGCCCTGGACGCCGTGCGGCAGGCGGCCGAGCTGTCGGCAACCCGCCTGCAGGACGCCATCGAAGCCTTGCCCGCGGGCTTCGAGCTGTACGACGCGCAAGACCGGCTGGTGATGACGAACAGCGTGCTGCGCACCCTGTACCCGCTGATCGACGACCTGGCCCGGCGCCAGCCGCCGCCCAGCTTCGAAGAAGTGGTGCGCACCCACCATGCGCGGGGCGGGCTGCCCCACCTGCCCGACCAGGCCGCCCTGGATGCCTGGCTGCGCCAGCGCCATGCCGAAAGGCGGGCGCCCGCCGGCACCCTGCTGGCCACGCACGTGGTGCGGCAGTCCGACGGGCGCTGGATACGCAGCCACGAACGGCGCACGCGCGACGGTGGGGTGGTGGGCGTGCGGCTGGACGTGACCGAAGCCGAAACCCAGCGCGAACGCGCCAACATCGCCCGCCTGGCGGCCGAACAGGCCCAGCAGCGGCTGACCGACGCCATCGACGCCCTGCCCGATGCCTTCGTGCTGTTCGACGCCGACGACCGCGTCGTCGCCTTCAACGCCCGCTATGTCGAGCTCTACGCCGCCAGCGCCAGCGTCATCCGGCTGGGCGCGCGCTTCGAAGACCTGCTGCGCTTCGGCCTGGCCCATGGCCAGTTCCCCCAGGCGCTGGGGCGCGAGGCCGACTGGCTGGCCGAACGCCTGTCGGCCCACCGCCACCCGCGCGGCCCGCTGGTGCAGGAACTGCCCGGCAACCGCTGGGTACGCATCGACGAACGCCGCACGCGCGACGGGGGCCTGGCCGGCGTGCGCGCCGACATCACCGAACTCGTGCGCCGGGAACAGGAACTGGCCCAGCTGAACACGCGGTTGGGGTCGATGAACGACGAACTCAGCCAGCTGTCCGAGACCGACGCCCTGACCGGCCTGGCCAACCGCCGCCAGTTCGACCGGCGCCTGGCCAGCGAGTTGGGGCGCGCCGTGCGCCACGGCATGCCGCTGGCCTTGCTGCTGCTGGACGTGGACCACTTCAAGGCCTACAACGACCGGCACGGCCACCTGGCCGGCGACGCCTGCCTGCGCCAGGTGGCGGCGGTGCTGCGCAGCTGCGCCCAGCGCCCCACCGACCTGGTGGCGCGCTGGGGCGGCGAGGAATTCGCGATGCTGCTGCCGTACGCCGACGCGCAGCAGGCGCATCAGCAGGCTCTGCGTTGCCTGGCGGCGCTGGACGAAGCAGCGCTGCCGCACGGGGCTTCGCCGCTGGCCGCGCATGTGACGCTCAGCGCCGGGGTGGCGGCGTTCAGCACGCAGGGCGCAGGCGATGCCGAGGCCCTGGTGCGCGCCGCCGACACTGCGCTGTACCGGGCGAAGATGGCGGGTCGACACGGCGTCGTGGCGGGATGATGCGAACCTGGCTCGAACCCAGACGACACACGCCCGTGCTGCTGCCCGCAACCCCCCGCCCATGAACGGCCTGCACCTGACCGCTGATCTGACAGGCTGCCCGCCGGGCCTGCCCGTGCAGACCCAGCCGGCGGCCCTGCGCCAGCTGTGCCTGCAGGCCGTGGCGGCCAGCGGGCTGCGGGCGGTGGGCGAGCTGTTCCATGCCTTTCCGCCCCCGGGCGGCGTCACCGGCGTGGTGCTGCTGGCCGAATCGCACCTGGCCGTGCACACCTGGCCCGAACGCGGCGCGGTGACGATCGACGTCTACGTGTGCAACCTGGGGCGCGACAACAGCGCCTGCGCAGAAGCGCTGATGGCGGCCCTGGTGGCCGCCTTCGCGCCAGCCGCGGTGCAGCGTCAAGCGCTGCACCGTGGCAGCGGCGATCAGGTCATGCGCTTGCTGGGGTCGTAGCCGATCACGCCGCCGTCCACGCGCCGGATCACCACCGTCGCTGAGCGCGGCCGCGCGCTGGCGCCGCCCGGGCCGTAGCCGGCATTGCCCGGCCAGTTGCTTTCGAACGGGCCGTTGGGCGTGGCCGGCGTCAGCGCCACGCTGCTGGGCACCGCACCGGCGCGGCCAGTGTTCTCACCCGGGTGCTGCACGTTCACGAACAGCGCCTTGCCGTCCGGCGTCTCGGTCAGGCCCGTGATCTCGGCCCCGCGCGGGGCGACCAGCAGGCGCTTCAGCGTCGCTTCCGTCATGCGCCGGCCCGCGTAGGTGCGCACCGTCACCGGCTGCGTCACCGTCTGGTTCGGGCTACCCGATGGCAGGTTGACCACGTCGACCGGCGCGCCGTCGCCATAGCGGCCCGGGATGGCCGCCAGCAGCATGGCATTGCTGCGGTCGGTGAAGGTGTTGTCGTCGGTCTCGATGTACAGGATGCCGGTGACAGCCGAGAACCAGCAGCCGTCGGGCTTGGACAGGTCGTTGGCGTCGGTCAGGCCGCTCAGGTTCACGTTCGCCTGGTAGTTCGCTTCTTCGGCCGGGGTGTCGGCGCTGGCCTGGGCACCGAACAGGAAGATGTCCCAACGGAAGCTGAGCGCGCCCGCGTCGTCGCCGTCTTCACGGATGCGCACGATATGGCCGTTGACGTTGCCGCGCTGGTTGGCCACGGCTGCGCCCTGGCTGGTGGCGCCCTTGGTGTCGCGCCAGTAGCGCGGGTTGGCGGCGTCCAGCGGCGGGTTGGGCACGTTGTTGCCGCTGTTGCCGCTGTTGCCGCGGTCGGGGTTCTCGGTCATGGTGATGTAGATCTCACCGGTGAACGGGTTCACCGCCGTCCACTCCGGCCGGTCCATGCGCGTGGCACCGACCGCGCCCGCAGCCAGGCGCGTGTTGACGCAGATGTCGGCCAGGTCCTGGAACTGGTAGCCCTCGGGGTTGTTGGCCGACACCGGCACGCCAGCGGCCACCTTGGGGTTGGCCAGGGTCAGCGGTTCCCAGCGGCCGGTGCCGTCGGCGTTGAAGACGGCGGCGTAGATGGTGCCCCGGTCCATGTACTTGTCGCCTGCAGCCATGCCGCCGCGGCGCGCGTCCAGCGGGTTCCAGTTCTCGGCCGACACGTACTTGTAGACGTATTCGTTGCGCGAATCACAGCCGATGTAGAAGGCAATCGGCCGGCCAGCCTGGGGCCGGCTGCTCCAGGCGCCTTCGTTGGCGCGGCGGCCCAGCGCAGTGCGCTTCTTCGGGCGCGACAGCGGGTCGTAGGGGTCGATTTCGACGATGTAGCCGAAGGTGTTGGGTTCGTTGCGGAAGTCGTCGGTGGCGGTTGCGCCCAGCACGCTGCAGTTGAAGCGGCTGTAGTCGGTGCTGTTGGCATCGGCCGGCAGCACGCTGGCCCAGCGGCGGTGCGCAAAGCCTTCGCTGTTCTGCAGGATGCCGTTGCGGCGCAGCTGCGTCACTTCACGCACCGGGCGCTGGGCGTCGTCGCCGGCATTGCGCTTGAAGTAGCCGGCCCAGTTTTCCTCGCAGGCCAGGTAGGTGCCCCAGGGCGTGACGCCGTGGCCGCAGTTGTTCAGCGTGCCGCGGGACGTCAGCCCGCTGGGCGAAAACTTCGTGCGCACATAAGCCGTGCCGCGCACCGGGCCGGCGATGTCCACCAGCGTGCGGCCGGTGACGCGGCGGTTGTAGCGGCTGCCGCGCTGGCGCACGAACTGGCCACCTTCCTGGCGCATTTCGACGATCGACACGCCGTGCGCGTCGATTTCCTTGATGACTTCGCTTTCGGGCCGCGGGCCGGCGGTGGCCGCCAGGTTGGTTTCGCCCAGCGGGTGCAGGAACTGCGCCGTGCCGCTGATGTTCTCGTGGTTCACGGCCAACAGGCCGCGCGTGCTGCTGCTGCGGTCGGGCACGTCGGCCAGCGGGTTCAGGCCGAACCAGTTGATGCCGTCGTGGTGGTCGCCGGCGCGGCGGTCGTAGTTCGCCTCGCTGCCGTTGCCAGCGTATTCAGGCACGTTCAGGTCCAGCGAATCGCCGGTGGCGTAGATCACGGTGGCGGTGTAGCCGTCGGCAACACGGACGCCGTCGGCGATCGACTTGCCCACCGGGTTGAAGTCCAGCATCGGCGCGGTGGTCGGGCCGCGGCTGTCACGTGCCTGGGCCAGGGCCGGGTCGGCGGCGGTCAGCGCAACGCTGCTGAAGCCCGCCATGGCCATGGCGCCGACGCCGCCCTTCATCAGGTCGCGGCGGCTGATGCGGTCGGCCACCAGGTCCTTCAGGTGGGGGGCTGTGCTGGGGTTGTTGTCTACGCGGTCATCGGGGTCGACGATCTCGACGGCGCCGATCTCGGTACGGGTGATGGAGTTCATGCGATGCCTTTTCAAACGGAGGCCGACTTGCGGCGAACGATCAGGACCAGGGCGCCGGCGCCGGCCAGCAGCAGGGCGTAAGTGCCCGGCTCGGGCACCGCCGATGCGCTGTAGACGGTGACGCCGCTGTCCAGGTAAGTGGTCAGCAGGCTGCCGGTGGTGTTGGTGACGGTCAGGCTCAGGGCGCCCAGGTTGTTCAGGCTGTAGGCGCCTGCGGCACTGGTGCTGGCCGGGCCGCCCAGTTCGCGCAGCACTTCCTGGCTGCCCACGGCCAGCAGGCCGCTGGCGAAGCTGTAGAAGTCGCCCAGGCTGTAGTTCGCCGACAGCGCCGGGTTGTTGCCCGCCACCGACAGCAGCAGCGCGCCTTCGAAGCTGACGCTGGCGCCGGGCGCCAGGCTGAACCAGGACCGCGCGAAGCTGGTGGCTTCAGCCCGACCGCCGGCCGGCACCAGGGCGCTGGCAGCCAGGGTGGCCGAGCCCGGCGTGCCAACGCTGGAAGCGCTGCCGAACACTGCGCCCGCACTGGCCGTGGCGGCGCTGTTGGGAATGCCGGCGCCGGTGACCAGGTCCAGTGCCGTGCTGGCCGGGCCGTAAACGGGGCTGAAGACGTTGGCGACGAACTCGAAGCCGGTCAGCGCGGCCGCTGCGGCCGAACTGTCGGCCGACGACACCGGTGTGCTCAGCCAGGTGAAGCCCGGGCCACTAGCGACCGAAAACGACAGCGACGCCGAGGCGCCGCTGCTGGCGTGGGCCCAGGGGGCGGCCAGTACCAGCACCAGCGGTGCGGCGGCCAACAGGGCAAGACGATTCATGGGGGGTGCCTTTCGCAGCAGACGTGAACGAATGCACGCATGCTGACCAGCGGCTTTGACGGTCTTGTGTCAAAGCCCCCCTCGGATTCGGGGCTGCACCCCGCCCGGCTCAGCCCGTCAGTCGGCCAGCGGCTGGGTGATGGCCTCGATGCGGCCCATCAGTTCCGGCGTCAGCTGGTCGATGACAGCCAGCGCACCCAGGTTCTGCTGCAGCTGGCTCAGCTTCGAAGCACCGGTGATGACGGTGCTGACGCGCGGGTTCTTCGCCACCCAGGCCAGGGCCAGCTGGGCCAGCGAACAGCCCAGTTCTTCGGCAATGGGGGCCAGCTGAGTCACGGCGTTGTTCTTCTTCGCGTCCAGCAGCCCTTCGCGCAGGAAGGCCATGGTCTCCATCGCGCCGCGGCTGCCTTCGGGCACACCGCTGCGGTACTTGCCCGTCAGCAGGCCCGAAGCCAGCGGGCTCCAGGTCGTCAGGCCCAGGCCGATGTCTTCATACAGGCGCTGGTATTCCTTTTCCACCCGGGTGCGGTGGAACAGGTTGTATTCGGGCTGCTCCATCACCGGCTTGTGCCAGCCGTGGCGGTCGGCCAGGTGCCAGGCGGCGTGGATGTCGGAAGCGCTCCATTCGCTGGTGCCCCAGTACTGCGCCTTGCCGCTGCTGATGATGTCGCTCATCGCACGCACGGTTTCTTCAATCGGGGTGTGCGGGTCGGGGCGGTGGCAGTAGATCAGGTCGATGAAGTCCAGACCCATGCGCTGCAGGCTGCCGTCGATGGCCTGCATCAGGTACTTGCGGTTCAGGGTGTTCTTGCGGTTGATGCCCTCAGCCTTGCCGGCCAGGCCCCAGAAGAACTTGGTGCTGACGACGTAGTTCAGCCGTGGCCAGCCCAGCTGTTGGATGGCTGCACCCATCACCTCTTCGCTGCGGCCGGCGGCATAGACCTCGGCGTTGTCGAAGAAGTTGATGCCGGCATCAAACGCCGCGGCCATCATCTCGGCGGCCGACTTCACGTCCACCTGGTTGTGGTACGTGATCCAGCTGCCCAGCGAAAGGGTGCTGACGCGCAGGCCGCTGCGGCCCAGGCGGCGGTAGGTCATCGAAGGGGTGCTCATGGGGTGCCTTGTGGGATGGTTGACAGGGTGGGTAACAGCAAGCCGGGCGCCGGTTCAGCCGCGTGCGCCCAGGGCTTCCCAGCGTTCCAGCGCCTGCAGCAATTCGTCGTCGATGGCGGCCACGCGCGCCTGCGCTGCCGCCACGTTCTGCGGTTCGCGGGTGTAGAAGCCGGCATCGGCCAGGCGCGCGGCCAGGGCCTTCTGTTCGGCTTCCAGTTGTTCGATGCGCGCCGGCAGGCCTTCGAGTTCGCGCTGTTCCTTGTAGCTCAGCTTGCGCGGCGCGGCTGTAGGCGGATGTGCCGCCGGGGCCGGCGCCGCACGCGCGGGGGCGGCGCTGGCGGAGGGAGCGGATGGGCTGACAGGCGCCGTGGCCGCGGCGGCCAGCGCCAGGCGCGTGCGTTCGCGCTGCGTCTTCCAGTCCTCGTAGCCACCCTCGTATTCACGCCACAGGCCGGGCCGGCCGCCGTAGGCCGGGTCGCCTTCCCAGGCGATGGTGCTGGTGACGGCGTTGTCCAGGAAGCGGCGGTCGTGGCTGACGAGGAAGACCGTGCCGCTGTAGCTCTGCAGCAGTTCTTCCAGCAGCTCCAGCGTTTCGATGTCCAGGTCGTTCGTAGGCTCGTCCAGCACCAGCACGTTGGCTGGCAAGGCGAACAGGCGCGCCAGCAAGAGCCGGTTGCGTTCACCGCCGGACAGTGTTCGTACCGGTGAGTTCGCGCGTGCTGGCGAGAACAGGAAGTCCGTCAGGTAGCTCATCACATGCTTGCGCGACGTGCCGGTCTCGATCCATTCGCTGCCGGGGCTGATGGTGTCCACCAGCGTCGCGTCGAGGTTCAGCCCGGCGCGCATCTGGTCGAAATAGGCCACCTGCAGCCGCGTGCCCTGGCGCACGCTGCCGCTGGTGGGCTGCAGTTCGCCCAGGATGAGCTTCAGCAGCGTGGTCTTGCCCGCGCCGTTCGGGCCGATCAGGCCGACCTTGTCGCCGCGCAGGATGGTGGCGCTGAAGCCGTCGACCAGCAACTTGTCGCCGAAACGCATCGACACGTCTTTCAGCTCGGCGACGATCTTGCCCGGCGGCAGGCCGGCGTCCAGTTCCAGCCGCACCGCGCCCAGCTGTTCGCGCCGCGCCACGCGCTGCGCACGCAGCACCTGAAGGCGCGCGATGCGGCCCACGCTGCGGGTGCGGCGCGCTTCCACGCCTTTGCGCACCCACACCTCTTCCTGCGCCAGCAGCTTGTCGGCGCGCGCGGCGGCCAGGGCTTCGTTCTCGATCTCGCGCTGCTTGGCGGCCTCGAACGCCGGGAACTTGCCCGGGTAGCTGCGCAGCTGCCCGCGGTCGAGCTCGACGATGCGCGTGGCCACGGCGTCGACAAAGGCGCGGTCGTGCGAGACCAGCACCAGCGCGCCGCGCCAGTCGTTCAGCAAGTCCTGCAGCCATTCGATGGCGTCAATGTCCAGGTGGTTGGTGGGCTCGTCCAGCAGCAGCAGTTCGGGCGATGCGACCAAAGCGCGCGCCAGCGCCACACGCTTCTTGGTGCCGCCGGACAGCGATGCCACCAAGGCATCAGCGTCCAGGTGCAGGCGCTGCAGGGCCTGGTCCACGCGCTGTTCCCAGGTCCAGCCGTCCAGGGCTTCGATGCGGGTCTGCAGCGCGTCCAGGTCTTCGGTCGCGTCGTGCGCTTCGTAGCGGGCGCGCAATTCGCGCGCTTCGGCCACGCCTTCGCCCACGGCGTCGAACACGCTGATGCCGGGTTCGAAGTGCGGTTCCTGCGCCACGTAGACGCGGCGCAGCCCGGTCTGCAGCTGCAGGATGCCGTCGTCGGGCTTGTCCTGGCCGGCCAGGATCTTCAGTAGGCTGGACTTGCCGGTGCCGTTGCGGCCGATCAACGCCAGGCGTTCGCCGGTGTCGATGGACAGGCCGGCGCCGTCCAGAAGGGGCACATGGCCAAAGGCGAGGTGGGCATTGCTGAGGGTGAGAAGAGCCATCGCCGGATTGTCGGCGACCAGACCCCGCCCGCCCCGGGCCCGGCTTTGTCAGGCCGCCACTACGCCGCTGGCGCGGGTGGCGCCACCGCGGCGCGCGGCGTCGGCCACGGCGCGGCTGGCCGCGCGCTGCCAGTCGGGCGCGCCGCCATAGGCCGCCTGTTCCTGCCGGCAGGCGTCGACCAGCTTGACGAGGTGGTCGTCGTCGCTGGCGATGGCGGCCTGCACGATGTCGGGCCAGTCGATCAGCGCCGCCGCGCGACCTGCAGTCAAGGCTGCTGCATCGCCCGCAGCCACACCGGCAGCGGCGTAGGCGCGCCAGTAGGCGGCGATGGCCGGCGTGCTGTCGTCGATGAAGGGCAGCAGCACGCGCAGCGCGTGGGCGCTGGTGACCTGGTGCAGCACGGTGAAGTTGCCACTGCGGGCGTAGCGCTGCGCGGCCTGGCGCGCCAGGCGCGGCAGGGTCTGCGCGTCGATCTGCAGCGGCGCGACGGCCGCGCCGAAGCCGCGCCTGCGGGCCGCGTCCAGCATGCGCAGCACGATCACTGGGGCGCGGCTGCGCGGCAGCGCGGCCAGCGCGGGGGCCAGCTTGGCGGGGTCGCGTGCCGGCGCATGCACTGCGCGGGCCGGCCGCCGCGCAGCAGGCGGTGAATCCGGCGCCGCGCCCAGGTCCAGCCAGCGGCAGGCCCAGTAGGCCAGCGCATCGGCCAGTTCTTCCGGCGCCACGGCCTCGAAGGCATAGGCGGTGCGGATCAGCCCGTGGAAAGCCGCTGCGCCGCAGCCCGCCATCAGCCAGGGCAGGGCCTGATTCAGCACATCGGCACCGCCTTCGTGGCCCAGCCAATGGCGGAAGAAGTGCCGGTAGGCCGGCCAGGCCCAGGCGTCGCCGAAGCGCCCGCGCCAGGGGTCGCCAGCGGGCCAGGGCTGGGCCGGCGGCGCGGGGTGCAGGCGCGTGGCGTAGTGGGCGCTGAACGCGTCCAGCCTCGCCGTGCTGGCGCCCAGCCGGTGCAGGGCCGCCAGCGCCACGGGCAGGTGGTTGCTGTCGTGCTGGCCGTACTCGGCGTCCCAGTGCGTGGCGTCTCGAAGACGGGACTGCAGGGCAGCCAGCGGGCTTTCCGTGGCGGCCGTGGGCGCGGGGGCCGCCTGCCGTGGCGCGAGGCGCGTCGAACCCGTGATGCCGCTGGCGGTCACGCTGCCACCGCCGCTTCCAGCACGTCGATGAAGCGCCGCGCCACGTCGTAACCGGCCTGCTGCGTGATCTCCTGGAAACCCGTCGGGCTGGTGACGTTGATCTCGGTCACACAGGTGCCGATGATGTCCAGGCCGATCAGCGTCAACCCGCGCGGCGCCAGCACCGCGCCAATGCTGCGCGCGATGTCGCGGTCGTGTTCGTTCAGCGGCTGCGCCACACCCTTGCCGCCGGCGGCCATGTTGCCGCGGATTTCGCTGCCCTGCGGGATGCGCGCCAGTGCGAAGGGAATGGGTTCGCCGCCGATGATGAGCACGCGCTTGTCGCCCTGCGTGATCTCGGGCAGGTACTTCTGCACCATCACGGTCACGCGGCCATGCTGGTTCAGCGTTTCGGTGATGCTGCCCAGGTTCAGCCCGTCGGGGCCGACGCGGAAGATGCCCGCCCCGCCCATGCCGTCCAGCGGCTTGCAGATGATGTCGCCGTGCTCGGCGTGAAAGCGCCGGATGTCGGATGCGTCGCGCGTCACCAGGGTGGGGCCGATGAACTGCGGGAATTCCAGTATCGCCAGCTTTTCCGGGTGTTCGCGCAGCGCCGCGGCGCGGTTGAAGACGCGCGCGCCTTCGCGTTCAGCCTGGCTCAGCAGGTGGGTGGCGTAGAAGTACTCGCTGTCGAAGGGCGGGTCCTTGCGCATCAGCACGGCGTCCACGCCGTTCAGCGGCTGGGGGCGTTCGTCGGGTGCTTGCTGGGCGGCGTGGAACCAGTCACCGCTGTGGCCGTCGCCCGGCCGCCCGGTCAGGCTGATGTCGCGCACGAAAGCCGTCACCACTTCGCCGCGCTGCCAGCGGATGTCCTTGGGCTCGCAGGCCATCAGCGTGTGCCCGCGCGTGGCGGCCTCGCGCATCATGGCGAAGGTGGAATCCTTGTGGGTCTTGAACGACTCCAGCGGGTCGGCAACGAACAGCAGCTTCATGGGGCGGTCTCGCGGACGGGACAAGGCGGGGCGGGCGGGCTAGCCAGCAGGGCGCGGCAGTGTTGCACAGCGCGCGCGGCGTCCCACCGACAGGGGACGCCGCGCCCACCCTGAGGCGCTGAACTGCCGTTCTAGGGGTCTGCATTCAGCGGCCGCAGGCAGACAGTCGCGCCCTGTCGGCGCCATCACAGCAGGCCAGCCGACCCGCCCCCCGGCACACCCCTGCACGGCCTGCTGAACCCCCGCTTGGAGACAGCACCATGGCCAAGAAGCCCACCACCCCGCGCAACGCTCGCCCGACCGCTTCCGCAGCAGCCACCCCCATGGCGGCCATGAGCGCCGGCAGCAGCATCGACGCCATGCTGCAGGCCGCACAGGAACGCGGCGGCGACAGCCTGGAAACCGGCCGCTTCCTCGTCACCTTCAAGGAAGGCGCGATGGAAGAAGGCGTGAAGGCCCTGCGCGGCCAGGCCATGCGCATGGCCGATGCACGCGACTTCGGCGGCCAGGCCGTCGAGATGGACGCACTGGGCGACGCCGACGCCGTGCTGTTCCCGGAGATCAACGTCGCCCTGGTCGGCGGCGACGCGTTAGGCGCCAGTGCCTTCAGCGCCAGCAGCGAACTGGGCGGCGACAGCCCGATGCAGGTGATCGAACCCGAGTACTTCGTCTTCGCCGATGGCGCCAGCGGCGACTACCTGCGCGGCTTCCTGAGCGCGGCCGAAGCCATCGCGCGTGACCTGGGCGAACTGCCCGCGCGGCCCGACGATGCCGACACCGAAGCGCAGGTGCTGGGCGCGACCTGGGGCCTGAATGCCTGCCGCGTGCCGCCCAGCCTGCGCAACGGGCTGGGCATCCGCGTCGCGGTGCTGGACACCGGCATGGACCTGGGCCACCCCGACTTTGCAGGCCGCGCCTTCGTCAGCGCCAGCTTCGTCGGCCAGCCGGTGCAGGACCTGCACAGCCACGGCACGCACTGCATCGGCACGGCCTGCGGGCCGCAGGCGCCGGCCGGCAACACACCGCGCTACGGCATCGCCTTTCGCAGCACCATCTACGTGGGCAAGGTGCTGTCGAACACCGGCAGCAGCGTGGGCGGCAGCGTGCTGGCCGGCATGAACTGGGCGATTGCGAACAACTGCCAGGTGATTTCGATGTCGCTGGGCGGTGCCAGCCCGGTGCAGGCGGCGTACACCAACGCCGGGGCCCAGGCGCTGCAGCGCGGGCTGCTGATCGTGGCCGCCGCCGGCAACGCCGGGCCGGGCGTGGCCACGCTGGCGCCGGCCAATTCGCCCACCATCATGGCCGTGGCCTCGCTGGACAACAACCTGGCGCCTTCGGCCTTCTCCTGCGCCGGCAAGATCGAGATCGCCGCGCCCGGGCGCGACATCTACTCGTCGGTGCCGCGGCCCACGCGCTACGGCTTCAAGAGCGGCACCAGCATGGCAACGCCACACGTGGCCGGCTGCGCGGCGCTGTGGGCGCAGAGCAGCCCCGCGCTGCGCGGCCAGGCGCTGTGGAACCGCCTGCTGGCCACCGCGCGCGCGCTGCCGCACCCGGCGGCGCGCGTGGGCCGCGGCCTGGTGCAGGCGCCCTGAAGCGGCGGGCGGGCACGGCCCACAATGCGCGGTCTTGCAGGAGAGCACCATGCCCCAGACCGACCCCTTGTGGACCGTGACCTGCGAACCCGGCGCGGCGCTGGCGCCCATCACGGCAGCACTGCGGGCCGCCGGCCTGCAGGTGACCGACGTGCTGGACGCGATCGGCGTCATCAACGGCCACGCGGCCGAAACCCAGCTGCCGCGGCTGCGCGCCGTGGCGGGCGTGGCCGACGTCTCGCCCATGATGGGCTTTCAGCTCGGGCCCGACGACGGGCCGCAGTGAATCCGTGAAGGTGCGGGGCCGGCGGCGCTGAACCTGGGCCTCAGCACCTGGGCATCAACATCAGCGCGCCGGCGCCACGCGCCAGCGCTGCACCAGCAGCGTCAGCGCCCCGGCCACCACGCCCCAGAAAGCCGCGCCCACGCCGGCCAAGCTGAGCCCGCTGGCCGTCACGAGAAAGGTCACCAGGGCGGCTTCGCGCGCGCTGTCGTCGCGCATCGCCGTGGCCAGGCCGTTGCCGATGGTGCCCAGCAGCGCAAAGCCGGCCACAGCCAACACCAGCGGCGCCGGGAAGGCCGCGATCAGACCCACCACCGCGCCGCCCAGCAGGCCCAGCACGGTGTAGAACACGCCCGCTGCGGCGGCAGCCACCCAGCGCCGGGCCGGGTCGGCATGGGCTTCACGGCCCATGCAGATGGCCGCGGTGATGGCCGCCAGATTCAGCGCATAGGCGCCGAAAGGCGCCAGCAGCAGCGTCGCCACGCCAGTGGTGGCGATGACGGGCGAGACCGGCACATCAAAACCCGCCGCGCGCTGCGCCGCCACCCCCGGCAGGTTCTGCGACGCCATCGTCACCACGAACAGCGGCAGTGCGATGCCGACCGTGGCCGCCAGGCTGAAGACTGGCGCCGTGAACACCGGGTGCGCCCACTGCCATTGCACCGCGCCCAGGTGCAGCTGGCCCTGCACCGCAGCCACCCCCACGCCGGCCAGCAGCACGCCCGGTACGGCGTAGCGCGGCCACAGGCGACGGCCCAGCAAGTAGGCCAGGAACATCACGAACACGAGCGCAAATTCGCGCTGTAGCGCGCTGAAGGCGTCCAGCGCGAAGCGCGCCAGCACCCCGGCCAGCAGGGCCGCAGCCAGCGGCTGCGGGATGCGGTCCATCACGCGCGAAAACACGCCCGTCGCGCCGGCCAGGGTGATGAGCCCGGCGCAGACGATGAAGGCCCCCACCGCTTCGGCCATGCCCACCCCGGCACCGGCCGTCACCAGCAACGCCGCACCCGGCGTGGACCAGGCGGTGAGCACCGGCATGCGGTAGCGCAGGCTCAGGCCCAGGCTGGTGATGCCCATGCCCAGGCCGAGGGCCCAGACCCAGGACGTGGTCTGCGCCGGCGTGGCGCCCAGCGCCGCCGCGGCCTGGAAGACGATGACGACCGAACTGGTGAAGCCCACCAGCACCGCCACGAAGCCCGCGACGACGGCGGTGAGCGACAAGTCCTTCAGCATCGGCGAAGGATATGCGCGGCGGTATCAGGCCTGGCCAGATAGCCGGGCCGGAACGCCGAGTCAGAACGCCGCGCTTACCGCAGCTTGCCGTAGAAGATGACCGGCCCCGTGGGCTTGCCCGTGGGCGACCCGCCCGGCGGTTCGATGCTGACGGCCATGTGGTCGATCTGGCTGCGCTTCAGCCCGCCCGGCAGCAGGTCCTTGGGCAGCACGGTGGCGCCGTCGGGCTTGATCAGGCCCAGCGAATTGGGCGGCCCGTCCACCGTCGCCCACCACAGCTGCAACACCTTGTCCTGCTGCACCGACACCGGCTGCAGCGGGCGCGCGGTGACGGCGCGGCCGTCGCCGCTGAAGCTGGCCACCACGGTGCCGGTGACGGCAGCTTCCTTGCCCGTGGGCTGCAGCACCACCACCACCGGGGCCACTGGCGCCGGCGGGTTGGCCAACAGCACCGCGCAGCTGAGCGCGGCGATGCTGGCAAAGCCGGCCAGGGCGCGCCACCAGGCCACGGCCTGCCAGCCGCCCCCAGGCGCAGCGCGGGGGGTGCTGGCAGCAGCAACGGGTGCTGCAGCCGCTGGCCAGAGCCGGGCTTCAATGCCCTGCCAGACGGCCGCGGGCGGGGCTTCGGGCGGCAGCACGGTGGTCAGCGGCATCAGGCGGTCCTGCCAGTCGCGTACCGCCTGTTGCAGCGCCGGGTGGCTGGGCAGCAGGGCTTCAAAACGGGCGCGGGCGCGGCCGCGCAGGGTACCGGCGACATATTGCGCGGCCAGGGCGTCGGCCAGGGAGGGGCGTGCGTAATCCATGGTCAGGCCACCTCTTGATTGTCGCGGCCCACAGCCCGTTCCAGACAGCTCTTCAGCGTCTGCAATGCACGCCGCACCCAGCTCTTCACGGTGCCCAGGGGCTGCTTCAGATGTTCGGCCACCTCGGCGTGCGACAGGCCGTCGTAGAAGGCCAGGGCCACGCTCTGGCGCTGTGGGGGGCTCAAGTGGTCCATGCAGTGCTTCAGTTCGCGCGCGTCGCTGGCGCGGTGCAGCAGTTCCAGCGGGCCGGGGCCGTCGTCGGCCAGGGCTTCGGTGATGTCGGGGCGCTCGTCGTCCTCGTCGCGGCTGCTGCTTTCCAGGCGCGGCTGCGCGCCGGCGCGGCGCAGGCTGTCGATGGCGCGGTTGCGCGCGATGTGGGTCAGCCAGGTCAGCGGCTGGCTGCGCGCAGCGTCGAACGATGCCGCCGCCTTCCAGACCGAGACATACACTTCCTGCAGCAGGTCTTCGGCCTGCCCGCGGTCTCGCTGGATGCGCAGCACCACTGCGAACAGGTGGCCGCTGGTGCGTTCGTACAGCTGCGCAAAGGCAGCGCGGTCGCCCAGGCCGGCCTGGGCCAGCAGGCGGGAAAGTTCGCGGCTGCGTTCAGGCCAGTCGCGTTCGTCGGTCTTCATGGTCGGGTCCCTACAATCTGTGCAAAGCGCCTGGCGTACGGGCTGGAAGACGGGCTGGAACAAGGCATGGAACAGGAATTCATCCTCACGCTGGCATGCCGCGACACCCGGGGCATCGTGCACGCCGTCGCGGGCCTGCTGGTGCAGGCCGGCTGCAACATCATCGACTCGCAGCAGTTCGGCGACCTGCAGGGCGAGCAAGCCAGCGGATTGTTCTTCATGCGCGTGCACTTCGAAGCGCCGCCGCAGCTGGCCGACGTGCAGGCGCTGCAAACCCTGTTCGAACACACACGCACGCAGTTCGGCATGACGCTGCAGCTGCACGCCCGGGCGCGGCGCGCACGCGTGCTGCTGATGGTCAGCCAGCACGGGCACTGCCTGAACGACTTGCTGTTCCGCTGGAAGTCGGGTTCGCTGCCGGTGGACGTGGCGGCCATCATCAGCAACCACCGCACGTTTGAAGACCTGGCCGGAAGCTACGGCATTCCGTTCCACCACCTGCCGCTGTCGGCCGTAGCCGCCGGGGGCGACAAGGCCGCGGCCAAGCGCGCGCAGGAAGCGCAGATTGAAGCGCTGATCGAACGCGAAGCCATCGACCTGGTGGTGCTGGCGCGCTACATGCAGATCCTGAGCCCGGAACTCTGCCAGGCCCTGGCCGGCCGCGCGATCAACATCCACCACAGCTTCCTGCCCAGCTTCAAGGGCGCCCGGCCGTACTACCAGGCGCATGCAAGGGGTGTGAAACTGATCGGCGCCACGGCACACTACGTCACGCCCGACCTGGATGAAGGGCCCATCATCGAACAGGATGTGCAGCGCGTGGACCACGGCATGTCGGCCGAGGACTTCACCGCCGCCGGGCGCGACATCGAATGCATGGTGCTGGCGCGCGCCGTGCGCTGGCACGTGGAACACCGCGTGCTGGTGAACGGCCACAAGTGCGTGGTCTTCCGCTGAACCCTTCGTCGAAAGCCTGTCATGAAACTCTTGCCCACTTGCCTGAAACCGTTCGTGCAGACCTGTGGCCTGGCGCCCGCGGCCGCGCTGCTGCTGGTGGCCAGCCTGCCGGCACAGGCCATCAGCAATTCCACGCCGACCAACAGCTTCCAGGCCGTGGGCTTCTTTGGCGTGCAGGTGGCACCCGACTGGGTGCTGACGGCCCAGCACGTGGCGGCAGCCTTCTTCCCAGTGAACGGCAGCACCATCGCCTTCACCAACGGCTTCGGCACGCGCAACGTCATCGCGCGCTACGACGCCCCGGGCAGCGGCATCTTTCCTGAAAACGACGTCACGCTGCTGCGCCTGGCGCCAGGGACCAGCGGTACAGGCGGCAACTTCTACCTGCCCATCAGCAGCGACACGTATGCCGACGGCGTCTTTCCGGCGCTGAACGTCACCATCACCAGCGCTGTCAACAGCAGCCTGCCGCGCGCCTACGCGCAAACCACGGTGACGGAGTTCGCTACCCAGCTGGACCCGGACGACGGCGGCCCGTCGGGCCCGGTGCCGGTGAACTACCTGCTCAGCTTCGACGCGCAGCGCTACGTGCAGCCGGGCGACAGCGGCGGCGGGCTGTTCCTGGGCCACGTCACCGACGCCACCAGCCCGCTGCTGGGCTTGTCTTCTGCCCAGCTGGGCGAAACCGGGCAGCCGCCCACCGGGTCGGGCTTCGTCGCGCTGGCGGCCTACCGCAGCTGGATCGACCGCACCCTGAACACCGCACCGGGCAACACCCAGTCGCTGCAATGGGTCAGCAGCGTGCCCGAGGCCAGCACGGTGCTGCTGTGGGCCCTGGGCCTGGCCGGACTGGCCGCCGCCAGCCGCCGCCGGGCGGCCTGAAGGGCCCGCCGGGTGTCGCGCAGCGCGCTGCCGGCCGCAGGGGCGGCCAACACCCCGGACGAGCTGGAAGCGCGCTTCTACGAAGCCCTGCAGCGCGGCGACCTGGATGCGCTGATGGCCCTGTGGGCCGACGACGACGAAGTCATGTGCGTGCACCCTGGCGGCCCGCGCGTGGTAGGCCTTGGCGCCATCCGCGCCAGCTTCGAAGCCATCTTCGCCAATGGCGGTGTGCCGGCCCAGCCCGAACAGGTACACCGCCTGCATTGGCTGGGCGGCGCCGTGCACCACCTGGTTGAGCGCATCACGGCGCGCACCCAGCAGGGCGAACAGACGGCCTGGGTGCTGGCCACCAATGTGTTCGTGAAGGGCCCGCTGGGCTGGCAGCTGGTGGCCCACCACGCCAGCCCAGGCATGCCCGAGGTGCCCGGGGCGGGCGCCGACCTGCCGTCCACTCTGCACTAGTGGCGACACCGGCCACCTTCGCCACGCCTGCCACGCCGGATTTCGCGGCCAGCTACCGGCCACCGCGCTGGCTGCCAGGGGGCAACCTGCAGACGATCTGGGCGGCGCGCGTTTCACGTCACCACCTGCCCGGCCAGCGGCCGCAATGGCTGCGCGAGCGCTGGGACACGCCAGATGGCGACTTCATCGACGTCGACCATGCGCTGACCCCCGCCAGCACCGGAAACGGCGCCGTGACCCGCACGAAGCCGCGCCACCTGGTGCTGTTCCATGGGCTCGAAGGCCATTCCGGGAGCCAGTATGCGCAGGCCTTTGCCAGCGTGGCACGGCAACGCGGCTGGGCCTACAGCGTGCCGCATTTCCGCGGCTGTTCGGGCGAACTGAACCGCGCCCCGCGGGCCTATCACTCGGGCGACTTCGAAGAGATCGGCTGGATCCTGCAGCGCCTGCGCGCCAGTGCAGCAGCACCGCTGCTGGTGGTGGGCATCTCGCTGGGCGGTAACGCGCTGCTGCGCTGGGCGCAGGAAGCCGGCGCCAGCGCCAGCGCCACGGCCGGTGCGCTGGCCACAGTGTGTTCGCCCATCGACCTGGCAGCGGCCGGCGAGGCCATCGACCGCGGCTTCAACCACGCGGTCTATGCGCGCATGTTCCTGGCCACCATGAAACCCAAGGCGCTGGCCAAATGGCAGCAGCACCCGGGCCTGTTCGACCGCGACAAGCTGGCCGCGGCACGCACGCTGTACGAATTCGACAATGTCTTCACCGCCCCGCTGCACGGCTTTCGCGACACGCCCGACTACTGGCAGCGCGCATCGGCGCAGCCGCACCTGCAAAGCGTGCGCGTGCCGGCCCTGGTGCTGAACGCGCGCAACGACCCCTTCGTGCCTGGCAGCCGCCTGCCTGCGCCCACCGAGGCAGGGCGCTACGTCACGCTGTGGCAGCCGGCGGCGGGCGGGCATGTGGGCTTTCCCAAGGGCCGCTTTCCTTCGCACACCACGGCCATGCCGCAAGCCGTGGCCGACTGGCTGGCAGCGCACGGCTAGGCCGGCCACACTCACGCGATGGACGACATCGTTCTGAAGGCCATGGCCAAGTGGCCGCAAGTGCCGCACTGCCACGGCTGGCTGGCGCTGGACGCGCGCGGCAACTGGTTCATGCGCGACGACCGCGCGCAGGCGGCCGGGCCGTTCCCGCTGGTGAAGGGCAGCCGCATCGAACACGACAAGCTGCGCGCCTTCATCGAACGCAACTACGCTGCCGACGCCAGCGGCGCCTGGTACTTCCAGAACGGGCCGCAGCGCGTGTATGTCGACCTGGAAGCGGCCCCGTGGGTCTGGCGCGTGCAGGACGCGGCGGGCTGGCCACTGCTGTCGCACACCGGTCTGACGGCGCCGCTGCACAGCAGCTGGCTGGACGAGAACGGCCGCCTGTTCGCGCTGACCGACCTGGGTTTCGGCCTGGTCCACACGCTGGACACCGGGCTGGCCGCACAGGCCATCGAGGCTGGCGCCTGGACACCGCAGACCCTGCCATTTGCGCAGATGCCGCAGCGCTTCGGCTATCGGCTCACGCCCCGGCCGGGCGCGTAAAGGGTTAAGACAGTAAGGGGCCACCCCTTGGCTTACGCGGCGGCGAGCCGGCTGGATGCCGCGCCCGTGGCGCAGGCCCGGGAGAGTTCGTGACGTGTGCCGCAGCGGCGGGCCGGGTACGCCCGGCCAGGACCGGCCAGGGTCGTCAGT
Organism: Rubrivivax sp.; assembly: GCA_027485165.1. Taxonomy (GTDB): domain Bacteria; phylum Pseudomonadota; class Gammaproteobacteria; order Burkholderiales; family Burkholderiaceae_C; genus Rubrivivax. The sequence goes on along the minus strand of JAIXRN010000052.1, from coordinate 2,439 downwards.
TCGGCTTGCTGGCCGCGGCTTCAGGCGCCGAGGCTGCGGAAGCCGCAGGAGCGGCCGGCACGGCGGGCTCTGCCATCTTGCCGCCGGCCTGGTTCACCATGTAGACGATGGCCCGGCCGATCTCGATGTCGCTGTATTCGCCGCCGCCTTGCGCGCCCATCGCGCCCTTGCCCTTCAGCGCCGAGGTCAACAACGCGTCATAACCCGTGGCGATGCGCGGTGCCCAGGCCGCCGAGTCGCCCAGCTTGGGCGCGCCCGCCGCGCCCGACGTGTGGCAGGCCGCGCACTGGCCGGTGTAGACCGCTTCGCCCACACGCAGCACGCGCGGGGCCGACGCGTCGCGCACTTCCACCGTACCCACCGGCTGCAGCCGCCGGGCCACGGCCTCTGCGCCCAGGCCGTCGCTGCCTGCTGCAGGCTTGGTGCCGAAATCGACATAGTTGGCCAGCAGCACGATGAAGAGGATGGGCACGAAGAACGAGGCTGCAACCGCTGCGATCAGCTGCTTGGGGGTCTTGATCGGGCCTTCATGCGGGGCGTCGTGGCCCGGGTCGTGCGCGTCGCTCATGGTGCTGGTGCTGGTACTGGAACTGCTGCTGGGGGGCTGGGCCTGCGCTGCGGCATGCTGACGCAGGCAAAAGGCTTGGCGGTGTGGTGGCAGGCGAAAACAGGGCGTCTACTGCTGGGCTGGGGCGTTCGCCGCCGCGAATAGCGGCGCATCTCGTCACGACAGATTATAGGCAGCGACCCTGCCCCAACGGGCCGTGGTGCCAGGCCCCTGCCGGGGCAGCGCTACAATACGCAGTTGCCGTGCGACCGTGGTGAAGTGGATATCATTGGGCCCTCCGAAGGCTTAGTCGCAAGTTCGATTCTTGCCGGTCGCACCAGGTCGAAGCAGGGCAGGCCCGCAATGCTGGTGTGAAGTAAAGCAACACGTGGCGGTTCTGCCACCTTTTGCTTGATGACAAGCACGGCCACGATGCGCTTTACCCGGGGCCCGCGCGAGATCGCCAGCCACCGCCAACGACAAAGCCGCCGAGGGCAAGTGCCCAGAGCGGCTTTTTTGTTCAGGCCTGACGCGAACTTGGCGGTCAGACTCCCTCAAGTGGCAAAAGGATCTGGGCCTCGGCGATCTCTGGCCTCAACCTACCCGCCGCTTCGCTGATCCGCTGCAGGTAGCGTGGGCCCAACCTGGCCGCCACGACGGGCCCCTTGGCCTTCCGACCACCGGGTGCAGATCGCATCACACTGAGCACGACCGACTCGACGCTGCTGGGCGCGCAGCGGTTGGAGCCCTCACGCAAAGCATTGCGATGGGTGAGGCGCTTGCCCCGCTTGGCGAGATTGCTCCCCATAACCTCAACCTTCTGAATGGCAGCCAGGTGTCGTGCATCTTCCACCGCTGCGTTTTGCCTGGTGGTGGCTTCGCGCACAGGAACATACAGATCTCGGTGTTTGGCCAAGGTGGCCAAGTCGACGCGCAGTGCTTTTGCGACGTCAGTCACCGAGCGACCCTCCGTCAGGGCTTGGGTGAGCGCGGACCGAATCGCCTCGTGGACAACAGGATCGCGCCGGCGTCGGACGCGCGACGGCGACAACCCGGCCGCGCCGGGTGATGCCACCACCCGGCCCTGAAGCAGTTCTGCGAGATCCACCTCTTCGACCGCGCAAATGTCGAGCAGCTGTTCGAAGTTGAGCCGCCAAGCTTCGTGCTTCAGCCGTTGGGTCAGAACCGACTTCGGCGCACCGGCCCTGAACGCCAGGCTGCTCACGGCCCCTCGTTCTGCGCAGAGTGCTCGTACCGCGGCTCGAACAGGCGCAGGGCCGGCTTTCTCGACCGACGGGAGCGCTGCGAGCACTCAAGGACACTGCTCTGCGCGTCCGCGGCAGATGACAGTCCATCAAACTGGGCGCCATCATCCAGACGTTACAGCTTGGCTGGGAAGCGACCGGCCGCACCTGGATTCAATTGCACCCAATCCGCCTGATTTTTTGGCGGCTCTTGCCGGGAAGCCCTCGGTGCACACCAGCGGACGGATGGCGACCTGTCGCCCGTATCGAGACCGTCCGCACGGCGCATGTGTTCAGGTCAACGATTTCGTGTCGATATGCGCGAGCTTCGCGCGGTCGAACAACACAACTTCGAAGAAATCTCCGTAGTTGGTCTTGATACCGTCCAGCCGGTGGTTGGCAGCGGCTTTTTTCCATTTGGGCAATTCGTCGGAAAAAACTTGGTCGTCAGCCTGGTCGAGTACCGCGAGCCGCAACGGCGCGGTCGCCGACATAACAAAGTACTTGCCTGACTGACCTGCATAGCCGCGCCTGATTAGCGATGAAGTTCAGCAACCCTGATCCCGCACTCCGGACGCCTGGGCGCGCGGACCAGTGCGTAGAGCAGGCCGTTCAGGATGGCCCGCAAGTCGTAGCGCCGGTTGAAGC
>JAIXRN010000097.1 GCA_027485165.1 Rubrivivax sp. | reverse complement strand
GGCACGATCTACCCCGACGTGATCGAAAGCGGCGGCGCGAAGTCTGCATCGGGCAAGAAGAAGGCCGTCACGATCAAGAGCCACCACAACGTCGGCGGCCTGCCCGAACAGCTGGGCCTGAAGCTGCTGGAGCCGCTGCGCGACCTGTTCAAGGACGAGGTGCGCGAACTCGGCGTGGCCCTGGGCCTGCCGCCGGCGATGGTCTACCGCCACCCCTTCCCAGGGCCTGGCCTGGGCGTGCGCATCCTGGGCGAGGTGAAGAAGGAATACGCCGACCTGCTGCGGCGCGCCGATGCCATCTTCATCGAAGAACTGCGCCACTTCGTCGACCCCGCCAGCGGCAAGACCTGGTACGAGCTGACGAGCCAGGCCTTCACCGTCTTCCTGCCCGTGAAGAGCGTGGGCGTGATGGGCGACGGCCGCACGTACGACTATGTGGTGGCCCTGCGTGCGGTTCAAACCAGCGACTTCATGACCGCCGACTGGGCCGAGCTGCCCTATGCGCTGCTGAAGAAAGTCAGCAGCCGCATCATCAACGAAGTGCGCGGCATCAACCGCGTCACGTACGACGTCAGCAGCAAGCCGCCAGCCACCATTGAGTGGGAATGAGCCAAGATCGTCCCACGGGGTTCCCGGCGATCCCAGGTCAATCCGATTTCGCTGTAGGGACAAGGACTTAGCGTCCAAAGTCGTCCCGCTCGATCCAGCGCAGTCCCAGGCGTCCTGACGGTTGATTTGACGGTATCCGAGCACAGTCGGCCGCGATCGATTCGATCGCGGGCAAGATCGGCTGTACGGCAGAGATCCGCGCAATCGCGCCCGGGTACGGCCCGGCGTCGGGCCGGCGGGTGCGTACCATGCGACATGCCCACGCAGACCCTTGCTCTCGATGCGGCTGACGTTTCCCGGGTCATCGAAATGGCATGGGAGGACCGCACGCCCTTCGAGGCCATCAAGACCCAGTTTGGGTTGAACGAAGCCGACGTCATCGCACTCATGCGTCAGCAACTGAAGCCACGATCCTTCCGCCTGTGGCGCGACCGCGTGCAAGGTCGGAAGACGAAGCACGCCGCCCTGCGCCCCGTCGCCCTGGCAGGGGGCCATCGGCACCAGGCGCGCCACCGAAGGCCGGGGCGCTGAAGCGAAGGCCGGGCGGCCCAGGGGTGCCGCTGGTTGACCCCCGTGCGCGCTGCAGCCAGGCGCTTGCTACGGCCCAGCGGCGCTGGGCGCTGGCCAGCGATGTCGCGGTCCGCTTCGACTAACCTCTGCGACGCGTGGTGCAGACCAGGAGGTTTTGAACATGGCCAGCGCAAGATTCCTTGTCGGGTGCGCCGCAGCAGCTTGCGCAGCAGGGGGCCTGCTGACCCCTGCGCTGGCACAGACCGACGCCGCGTTGGCAGCGCGCCTGAAAGCCCGCTTCGAAGGCGACCGCACCGGCGCCTGCGCGGTGGCCGCCATCGTCGAACCGGCCGGCGTGCAGCGTGCATTGGCCTGCGCCGCACCACGCAAGGACGGCGGGCCGACGCTGGACGACGCCTTCGAGATCGGTTCCATCAGCAAGACCATGACGGCCTTTCTGGTTGCCGACCTGATCGCTGCCGGCACCTGGACGCTGGACGATCCCATCGACAAGCACCTGCCACCCGGTACGCGCGTGCCCAGCCAAGGCGACCGCAAGATCCTGGTGCGCGACCTGCTGACGCACAGCTCCGCGCTGCCACGCCTGCAGCGCAACTTCGCGCCAGGCAATGCCGGCGACCCCTACGCCGACATGACGGAGCAGGACCTGCTGCGGGGGCTGGCCATGGCCCGCCTGCAAGGCACCATCGGCGGCCAGGCGGACTATTCGAACCTCGGGGTGATGGTGTTGTCGGTGGCCGTGGCACGGGCCTACCAGGCCGAGTTCGACGGCGATTTCGAGCGCGCACTGACCGAGCGCCTGTTCAAGCCGCTGAAGATGGACGGCGCCTTCGTCGCACGGCGGCCGGCCGGCGTGCGCCTGGCACCTGGCCACCTGTGGAACGGCGACGTCACGCCGCACTGGACCTGGGCATCGGCGCCCAACGCCGCTGGCGTGGGTGGCGTGCGGGCCCGGCTGGACGACATGGTGCGCTATGCCCAGGCGCATCTGGGCCTGATCGACACGCCCTTGGCGGCCCGGCTGCGCAGCACGCAGGCGCCGCTGGCGCATGGCTTCGGCATGAACTGGCTCGTCGGCCGCTTCAATGGCCAGGACCAGGTGATGCACGACGGTGGCACGGGCGGGTTTTCGACACTGATCGCGCTGGAGCCGTCGACACAGCGCGCCGTCATCGTGCTGGTCGACACCGCACTGGGCGACCTCAACGACCTGGGCGCCTTGGCGCGCAGCCTGATGGACGGCAAGCTGCCGGTGCCCAAGGCGCGTCGGGCCGTGGCCATGCCCGCGAGTCTGCGCAAGTTGCTGGTGGGTGAGTTCATGCTCGACGGGCGGGATGTGCAGCTGCGCGACGACGACGGGCGGCTGGTCGTTCAGGCCACTGGTCAGCCGGCGATCGAACTGCTGCTGGACGACCGCGGCGATCTGTACCCGTCGTCCACCTTCACCGCGCGCGGCACCCCCCTCATCGAGGACGGCGTCGTCAACCGGATTGCATGGCGCCAGGGAGGCAGCCTGATGGAAGCGGTGCGCAAGGGCAGCCTTCAGCCGTTGACCGCGACGAACCCGGCGTGGCTGGACTGGGCCGGCGAATACCGCCTGTCCCAGCAGTTCAGTCTGCGCGTCTTCGAACGCGCGGGCCGCCTGATGACGCAGGGGACTGGTCAGATGTCGTTACCTGCCGAGGTCACCGGCCCCGACCGCGTGGAGCACGCCGACATCGGCGCCGTGATCGAATTCCAACGTGACGGCAAGGGCAGGGTCACGGGCCTCACGCTGCGCCAGCGCGGCGAGGTGCGGCCGGGCATCAAGCAGCCGACACCGTGATGGCGGGCCGACCTGGCTCCGGAAATGTCATGCGCGCACCCGCACTGCGGTCGGTGATCTGTCTCGGCGTCTTCGCCATGCTGATGACGGCGTGCGCGTCGATCGAAGACACCCCGCCCGCCAGGTCGATCGAGCCGATGCCCGGGCTCGGGACCTCGACCTTCCAGGTCACAGCGCGCGACAAGCAGGCGCGTGCGTGGTTCGCGCAAGGGCTGCTGCTGACCTATGCCTTCGAGCACCGGGAAGCGGCGCGCGTCTGGCGCTGGCCGGTGCGCTGATCGAGGCGCGCCAGGGCGACGAGGCTGACAGGCAGATCGCAGAAGCCTTGCGGCTGAAGGGTCGCCGCTCATCATGCTGTGCTGAGCCGGTTGCAGCCTGGCCTCAGGCAAACTCTTTCGCTGCCTTGCCGTTCGTCTCATGACGGCCGCATCACGGAAAGCAACCCGCTTCCGCCCAACCCGCGACAGTTCACGCTGCATCTCCTTGGCCGACCTCAACGACAGCCCCACCCCGAACAGCCCCATTGAAGAGTTGCGTCGCGTGCACGCCCTCATGCTGCTGGAACAAAAAGAAGACCTGACGCAGTTCAAGCTGAAGAACGCCAAGGCCAGCATCCAGGAACGACAGCGGCGCGGCTTCACCTGGTACCCCGTTACCGTCACCCAGGAAGACCTGGGCTTTGGTGGCAAATGGGTGCTGGAGCTACAGCGCCCCGCTGGCCAGCAGGGCCTGCACCTGTTTCAGGTGGGCAAGAACGCGTCGCTGTTCGGCACCGCGCCGAAGCACGCTGGCGACCCGCCCACGCTGAACGGGGTGGTGACCAGCCTGGGGCGCAACAAGCTGCAGCTCACCACCAGCAAGGAAGATCTTCCGGACTGGGTGCAGGACGGCAGCAGACTGGGCATAGACCTCAGCTTCGACGAGGTGAGCTACCGCGAGATGGACCACGCCCTGAGCGAAGTGATCAGCGCACGCGGCAACCGCCTGGCCGAGCTTCGCGACGTGCTGCTGGGCGCCCAGCAGGCGCGTTTTCGCGCGCCCCGCATCGACGACTTGTTCTATCCCAGCCCGCTCAACGATTCCCAGCTGGCGGCCGTGCGCCAGGTGATCACCGCACAGGACGTGGCCGTCATCCACGGCCCCCCCGGCACGGGCAAGACCACGACCCTGGTGCAGGCCATCCTGGAAACCATACGGCGTGAACGGCGCGTGCTGGTCTGCGCCCCGTCGAACACGGCCGTGGACCTGCTGACCGAAACGCTGGCTGAACGCGGCGTCAACGTCATCCGCATGGGCAACCCCAGCCGCGTGTCCGACCTGCTGCTACAGCACACCCTGGATGCGCGGGTGATGGCCCATCCCAGCTACAGCCAGGCGCGTGCGATGCGACAGACGGCCAGCCAGCACCGCGAAGCTGCCAGTCAACCGCTTCGAAGTCTTGGCCATGACGAGCGGCAGCAGCGCCGATGGCTGAGGGAAGAGGCTCGCCAGCTGTTTCAGCAGGCCGACGATCTGGAGCGCTACATCACCGAACAGGTGCTCGATGCCGTGCAGATCATCACCTGCACGCTGGTGGGTGCCAGTCACCGGAACCTTCGCCACCTGAGCTTCGACACGGTCTTCATCGACGAAGCCGCACAAGCGCTGGAGCCAGGCTGCTGGATCCCGATCGCCAAAGGCCAGCGCGTGGTTCTGGCGGGTGATCACCACCAGCTGCCGCCCACGGTGAAGAGCGAGAAAGCCGCCCGCGATGGACTGCGCGAAACCTTGTTCGAAAAGTGCATCCAGCGGCAGCCCGCCACCGCCCGCATGCTGACTGTGCAGTACCGCATGCACCAGCAGATCATGGCGTTCAGTTCCGAGCAGTTCTATGGCGGACAGCTGCAAGCCCATCAGAGCGTGCGCGACGCCGGCCTGGAGGCCTATGACCCGGGCTTTGCGCCCGACCGGCCCGTGGAGTTCCTCGACACGGCCGGTTTCGGCTTCCTGGAGATCACCATCCCGGAAAGCCGGTCCACGGCCAACCCCGAGGAAGCGGACCTGCTGCTCCAGCGGCTTGAGCAACTGCTGGCGCCTTGCGGCCCGGTTGCACAGAGTCAACTGCCGCACGTGCACGGGCAGCTCACCATCGGTGTGATCGCCCCCTACCGCGCCCAGATCAATTACCTGAAGGACGCCATCGAGGAAAACGAACGGCTGGGTGGTTTGCTGCAGCAGCGCTGGCTCAGCGTGGGCACCGTGGATTCGTTTCAGGGCCAGGAACGAGACATCATCGCCATCTCACTCACGCGCAGCAACCGTTCTGGCGAAATCGGCTTCCTGTCCGACATCCGACGCATGAACGTGGGCATGACCCGCGCGCGGCGCAAGCTGCTGCTCGTCGGCGACTCGTCCACCCTCAGCGCTCATCCGTTCTTCAAGGCGCTGCTGACGTATGTGGGCCGCGTCGGGGGGTATCGCACGGCCTGGGAAATCGTGGATCAGCGCTGATGGGATGGCCCCGCTGCGTTTTCCACCGTTCGCAGTGCGATCAGCGCGATTAGCGCGATTAGCGCGATTAGCGCGATTAGCGCGGTATTGGCGAACGGCGACGCATTCGGTCACCGCAGCAGGAACGCCCCCAGCGATGCGATGTCGATGGCGCAGTGCCCGCCATAGAGCGGGTGCCACTCGGTCGGCAGCAGGCGTTGCGCGGCGCGTTGCGCCAGGCGCTCGGTGCCTTCGTACAGGCCGTAGCGGTCATATAGGCCTGCCGACAGGTACAGGCTGGGGCGCGCTGCCTGCACGGCTGCGTGCTCGATCAGCGCCAGAGGCGAAAAGCGGCGCCACTCTTCGGCTGGGACACCATCGAAACGATCCCGCCACGTGCCGAGTGGAAAAACGCCAACGGCAAGTTTGGTTTCTGACTGGTTGGCCGTGCCGTGTGCCGTTCAGGTCCGCCTTGGGGGCTGCGACGGGCGGTATCCCCGCGCATGGGCCGCTGTGTCTTTGGAACGGACGGCAATTCTTTTTGGCCCCCGCGGCTCAGCTGATCGGGCCGGCGGGCCGCGGCGGGTTGGCGTCAGTCCCGGGCGCATAGCGTGCGCGACACCGCACGCCAGGGCAGCTGTGTGGCGGCGACCAGCCACAGCGTCAGGCAGGCCAGGGCGGCCTGCGTCGGTTCCCAGGAAAGGCTTGTCGGTATCAAGCTGGGGGCTGAAGGCAGACCGCGTTCGATGGCCCAGGCCAGGGCCGCCCCGCCGCAGAACAAAGCGGCCAGGCGCCGCAGTGCCGCATAGGCTTTGGGGGTCTGCGAAGCCAGGACCAGCAGAGGCGGCATCACAGCCAGAACGAGCATGAGCTGCATTGCTTCGATGCCCAGGTTGAAGGTCAGCAGCGCAAGCGCGTGTTCGCCTGGGGACAGGCCCCCAGTGGCCAGGCCTGATGAGAAGGCCAGCCCATGGATCAGTCCGCAAGCGGCTGCCAGCCCCAGCTCGCCGCGCTGGCGCAAGGGTCGCCAGGCGTGCATGGCGGCCAGCAGGATGGTCAAGGCCACAGCAAACTCGACCCCTGGGATGGCCCAGGCCGCACCGGCCACACTGCCCAGCAACAGCGTCAGGCTGTGCCCGACCGTGAAACTGGTAATCACAGCAGCCAATTGCGCCAGTGCTGACCGCGTTGGCCGCACCCCGGTCCACTGGCCCTGGCGGGCCAGCAAGGGCGCGACCAGCAGCAGGCAGAACAGGAACAGCAGGTGGTCTGCGCCTGTGGCGATGTGCCCCATGCCGAGCAGAAAGAGCGACTTCAGCGCAGCCCCGGCTTCGGTGTCCCCCAAGGCCACCCGAAGCTGGGCAAGCCCGGTGTTGAGCTCACCCAGCGGGCGCGGCGTCTGGGCGACCCGGCCCGCCTTCCAGTCGTTGCGCAGGTACACCGTCACCCGGTGGGTTCGCACCTCGTGGGTGATGACGTCGTAGCTCAGGTCGAAATGGCGGGCATCGGCACCCGGTGGTGCGGTGGCCTGCAGGGTGGCTTCCAGTTCGGCCGTGCTGTCGGCCCCGATCACCCGCAGGCTGGGTGCCGCCAGGCGCCAGCCCTGTCCGCCCGACCGGATACCGATGTGCGCCAGCAGGTAGCGCGACAGTTCCGGGCCGTGCTGGTCAAGCACCTGCGCCGGCTTTTCAGCCAGCGCTTGCCCGAAAGCGAACTCCAGCCTGCTCAAGGGTAGCCGCAGGGTCAGCGTCAGGCCGTCAGCCCGGCTGTCGATCCACACCTGGCTCTCGGGTGTGGGGTGGGCTGCCACCCGCCCGGCACACAGCAGCAGCAGCGCCAGCAGCCAGCATCCCAGGTGAAGGCGCATGGTTGGCAGGGTGCCAGCTTGGTGGCCGGAGGAATCAAGAGCAGCAGCGGCCACCGAAGTCACCCGTCTTGTCGCGCCAGATGGTGTGGTAGTGGATGTCGTTGCCGATCACGATGCTTCGCTGCACCGAGAACTCGATCCACACGCGTGGCCCGTCAATACGGAAGTAGCTGCCGGTGCTGGTGGTATTGCCAGCGCCGGCATAGGCCACGTAGGTCGACGCCAGGGCCGTATCGCTGAGGTAGGCCGCCAAGACATCGTTGGCGTATTCCGGTGCCTGCGTGTTCACATACGCGCGGATCAGCGTCTGCACCTTGGCCTGATCGGTCGGCGACAGGCTGCTGTAGGCGACGCCACGGCCGCTGGTGCCCGACGGGTAAGCCTTGGGATAGGTGCCGTCGATGCCGCCGCCGCCATTGGCGCCGAACAACAGGTCACTGTAGGTGCCGCCCAGCAGCGCGGCCGGATAGGCGCTCAGGGTGATGGCGAGATCGGCCACTGCGGTGCGCTGCGCCTGCATCGGGTCGTAGCTGACGCCGTTCAGTGTGAAGCTGCCCTTGGGCTCGACCGCCAGGAACAACGGCGTCGGTGACTTGGTGTTGCCGTTGAACGCGAGGTTGTAGGTCAGGTGGTGCCCGGTGAGCTGGAGCACCCAGAAGCCCGTGGCCGACGGCGTGCCCAGGAAGGCGATGTAGTAGTTGCCTTCGCCGTAGGTGGCACCGCCACCGTTGACACTGAGGTAGTTGTCTGCGGCGCGCATGTCGGACCAGAGGGTGTTGCCGGCTGAACTGAGCGCGGCCCTGACCACGCCATCGGCGGCGGCTTGCTGGGTCGCGTTCAGGGCGCTCCAAGCCAGCCCGTTGCGCGCGACCAGGGCTGCCGGCAGGTTGGACCAGCGCCGTGCGCTGGCCAGGTCCCAGGGCAGCTGCACAGCCGTTTGCTGCGTGCTGCTGAGTGTGGCCAGGAAAGCGCTCGCGCTGGTGGCCACGCTGCCCGCCAGGGCGCTGCTGCCGCCCGTGGTGACCGACAACGTCGCGGCTGCACTGGTGACGGTGCCCGCAGCATTGGCGACCGTGACCGTGTAGCTGCCCGCATTGGCAGCGGCCACGGCGGCCACGGTGTAGGTTGCCGACGTGGCATTGGCAATCGCGCTGCCGTCCTTGAACCATTGGTAGCTCAAGGGCGCGGTGCCCGACGCGACGACGCTGAAGCTGACGCTGCCACCCGCGGCGACCGACTGCGACGTGGGTGCAGTCGTGATCGCCGGCGCCGTCGCGCCGCTGCTGCTGGTCACGGTCAGGCTGGCTGCTGCACTGGTGACGCTGCCTGCGGCGTTGCTGACGACGACGTCGTAGCTGCCGGCGTCGTTGCTGCTGGCGGCAGTGATGGAGAAGCTGGCTGCGGTCGCGCCTGTGATCGATGCGCCGCCCTTGCGCCATTGATAGCCCAAGGGCGCGCTGCCGGTGGCGGCCACTGAAAAGCTGGCTGCACTGCCGGCCGCGACGGTCAGGGAAGCGGGTTGGCTGGTGATGCTGGGGGCAGTGGCCGCTTCGGTGGAGGAGCCGCCGCCGCAGCCCAGCAGGGCCGAAGCACTGAACAGGCAGGCGGTCAGCGCCTTGCGCCAGCTTCTGCCAGCGTTCGCCGGAACGGGGGGCCGCGCAGCGGCTGCGAGTGAAGACAAAGACATCGTTGGGCCTCGTGCTGGGGTCGGTCGACGCGACGGGACGGAAAGCCCATCGCGGCCTGGCCGGCAAGCCTAGACCGCGTGTTTGCCGCGCCTTTGTCAGCGCATGTCACACTGCGACAAACCGTTGCCACGCGCTGCCAACATCCTGGCGGCCATGTTGAGTTCCACCGACTTCGCCTTGGACTTCCAATCACGCATCCTCATCGTCGACGACGATCCGGCGCTGCGTCAGCTGATGGCCGAGTTCCTTGTCGATCACGGCTACCTGGCGCAAACCGCCGAGAGCGTGGCCGCCATGCGCGAGGTTGTCGAACGCGATGGCGCCGACCTGATCGTGCTGGATGTGATGATGCCGGGCGAAGACGGTCTGTGCGGGGCGCGCTGGCTGGCCGCGCGGGCGGGGCCGCCGGTCATCCTGCTCAGCGCCCTGGGAACGGAAACCGACCGCATCGTCGGCCTGGAAGTGGGTGCCGACGACTACCTGGTCAAGCCCTGCAGCCCGCGCGAGCTGCTCGCACGCATTCGTGCCCGATTGCGGCGGCGACAAGCCCAAGGCGCACCCCAGCCAGCATCGGCCTGCTTTGGCTTTGGCGGCTGGCGGCTGGACGTTGAACGGCGCGACCTGCGCGACCCGGACGGTATTCGCATCGACCTGTCCGACGGCGAATTCAATCTGCTGCGGGTACTGGTGGCGCACCCGCAACGTGTGCTGTCGCGTGACCAGTTGCTTGACTTGGTGCGCAGCGACAAGAACGATGTCTACGACCGTGCCATCGACACCCAGATCAGCCGCCTGCGGCGCAAGCTGAACGAGCGCCAGTCGGTGGAACTGATCCGAACGGTACGCAACGAGGGCTATATGCTGCTGCCCAAGGTCAGCCCGGCTTGAAACGCCTGTTGGTTTCGGCCAGCCGCGCGCCGATTCTGGTTCGCAGTTTCCTGCTCACGCTGGCGGCCCTTTGTCTGGCCGTGGCCATGGCTCTGGGCTTGGTGCTGACGCGGCCGCCGCTGAAGAATGTGCCGGTGCCCTTGGCCACGGTGGTGCAGTTGCTCGACCCCCAGCGTCCCGCCAGTCTGCCGGCTGCGCTGCCACGCTGGCCCGGGCCAGGCCCTGGAACGCCGCGCAGGGAAGTCCGGATCTTCGAGGTCCCGGAAGGCCAGCTTGCCAGCCCACCGCCCAACCTGGACGCACAGACGGCGCGGCAGATGCGCGATGCGCTGGCCCGGATCGGCGGCTTCATGCCAGATTCCCTGGTGGTGTACGTGCGGCAAGGCGAGACACCCCCGCCCTTGCCCGGCGCGCCACCGGACATGAAAGTCCTGGGCCAGGGTTTTTACGTGGCCAGCCGCCTGTCCGACGGCCGCTGGCGGGTGGTGGAAAGCGTCATCGAGACCTTTCCCACGCAGTTTCAGCGCCAAGTCTTCAGCCTCGTCCTGATGGGCGCCGTGCTTTTGCTGCCCCTGGCCTGGCTGTTTTCGCGCGCCATCGTCACGCCCATCCGCCGCTTCGCTGAAGCGGCTCGGCGCATCGGCGCCGACCCGCATGCCGAGCCGCTGCCGTTGGGCGGGCCTGCGGAGATCCGCGATGCCGCGGAGGCATTCAATGCGATGCGGTCGCGCGTCCAGCGTCTGCTGGAAGAGCGCACCGAGATGATGGGCGCCATCGCCCACGACCTTCGCACACCCCTGGCTCGCCTGTCGTTCAGGCTGGCCGATCTGCCGGAACCTGCCCAACGCCGTGCCGCTGCAGACATCGAGGAGATGACCACGATGATTGCCCGCACGCTGGACTTTTGCCGGGATCGCGCAACGTCTCAGGTTCGAGACGCGCTGGACTTTCGTCTGCTGGTGGAAGCCGTGGTCGACGACTTTGCCGACACCGGCGCACCGGTATCGCTGGCACCCTCTGCAAGCGCGGTGATTGAAGGTGATTCGACGGCCTTGCGACGTGCCATTGGCAACCTGATCGACAACGCGGTGAAGTACGGCCACTGTGCGCGGCTCAGCATTGAAGTCGAGCCCGGTACGGTCCAGCTGGTGGTGGACGACGACGGCCCGGGCATCCCGCCAGGCCAGCGGGAACTGGCCATGCGGCCCTTCACCCGCCTTGAAAGCTCTCGTAGCCGCGAAACCGGCGGCATCGGCCTGGGGCTGAGCGTCGTTCGGTCCACCTTGCTTGACCACGGCGGGGAACTCGCATTCGCCAATCGACGCGAATCTGGCTTGCGCGTCATGGCCAGACTGCCGATCGCCAAAGCCGGTCGCCGTGAAGGGCGTGCCAGGACGTGATCCACCCAGGCCCTGGCGGCAAAGCGGTGTGACGACATCAGGCGGGCCGGCCGCCTGAGCCCGCGCTCTTGCGGGCTGCCGGGTGGGACGACGTGGCGGAACCCGCGGGCGCCGCGCCTGTGGGCGGCTGCCCTGCGGCCGTAGCCATGCGCAGCACAGCCAGCGCGTACACCAGACCCGGTGTCGCCAGCCACCACCACCCCGCTGCAGCCCAGGCGACGACGGCGCTGCCGCGTGCGGTCCAGATGGTCACTGCCACGAACAACAGCGCATAGCCACAAGCCCCCGCCAGCGCCCAAGGCACAGCAGTGCCGGTGTGCCCCAGGCGCGCGCTCAAGTAGCCCAGCAGCGGCAGCGCCTGCAGGGCAGGCAGGCCGACGGATTGCATGGCACGCCTGAAAGCCCGGTTCGAAGGCGACCGCAGCGGTGCTTGCGCCGTGGCCGCCGTCGTCGGCCCCGCCGGTGCGAAACGCGCACTTGCCTGTCCGGGCACACGCCAGGATGGCGGGCCAGCGCTGGACGATGCTTCGAGATCGGTTCGATCAGCAAGACCATGACGGCTTTCCTGGTTGCCGACCTGATCGCTGCCGTCACCTGGACGCTGGACGACCCGATCGAAAAGCACCTGCCCATGGGCACCCGAATGCCCAGCCAGGGCGTGCGCAGGATATGGGTGCGCGACTTGCTGACGCACAGCCCGGGTTTGCCGCGCCTGCGCCTCAATTACATGACCGAACACGATCTGCTGAAGGGGCTGGCAACGATCCCCTTAACAGGCACCATTGGCGGGCAGGCGCCTTATTCGACCCAGGGGACAGGCGACATCGCGCCGCACTGGACCTGGGCGGCGGCGCCGAATGCAGCCGGTGCTGGCGGCGTGCGGGCCCGGCTGGACGACATGGTGCGCTTTGCCCAGGCGCATCTGGGCCTGATCGACACGCCACTGGCGGCCAGGCTGCGCAGCACCCAGGCACGGCTGGCGCATGGCTTCGGCATGCACTGGCTCGTCGGGCGCTTCAACGGCCAGGACCTGGTACTGCACGATGGTGGAACGGGCGGCTACTCGACGACGAGCGCCCCGGGGCCCCCGCCGTGCCGGGCCGGCGCTGCCAGGGGCCACCGGACAGAGTGAGGCGATGGCGACCACGGTGGCCACGGCAGCTATGCCGCCAGCGTCATCGCCAGTGACAGCCCGCCGGGCGGCGGGTTCAATGCCGCGCGGCGGTCACTTCACGTGGCGCCAGATCGCCCCCGGCGTGGTCATCCAGACATCGCCTGCATCGCGTGCTGCCGCCACCTGCTGCAGGGCGCGCCGCAGATGGCGCAGGCGGTAGGGCTGGCCCACGATGTACGGGTGCAGGGCGATGCCCATCACCAGGGCCGGGGCGCTGGCCAGCCGGGTCTGGTCCAGCATCTCGGCCAGCTGGTCGATGATCATCTGGGCGAAGTCCTGCGCGTCCATCTGGCGCGCCACGATCATCGGGATGTCGTTCAGTTCCTGCGGGTAGGGCAGAGCCCACAGCGCCTGCCCGCTGCGCGTGCGCATCGGCTGCGGCTGGTCGTCGTGGCACCAGTTCAGGGTGTAGCCGTAGCCGGTTTCGGCCAGCAGGTCGGGGGTGCTGCGGCTTTCGGAAATCCAGGGCGACAACCAGCCCGCGGCCGCCTGCCCACTGTGGCGCAGCATGCGTTCGCGGCAGGCCAGCAGCAGTTCGCGTTCGGCCGCTTCGTCCAGCACGCCCTGGCGTTCGGCGTTGCTGTGGCCGTGGCCCACGAGTTCGTCACCGCGGGCCACGCAGGCCGCAACGAGTTCGGGGCAGTGGTCGTACAGCGCGGTATTGATGAGCGCGGCTGTGGGCAGGCACAGCTGGTCGAACAGGTCCAGGCAGCGCCAGGCACCGACGCGGTTGCCATATTCGCGCCAGCTGTAATTCAACACATCGGGCTGCGGGCTGGCCGGGCCGATGTTGGCGCCCAGGCCTTCGCCGAAGGCGAAGTGTTCGATGTTGAAGCCGATGTACACCGCCAGCCCGGCCCCGCCGGGCCAGCGGTACAGCGGCCGGCGCGTGATGGGGCTGTAGCCGAAACGGCCATGATCGGGCAGTACGCCCGGGTACTGTGCAGGCATGGGGGCGCGGGGTGGGGGAGCGGGGGAGGGCCGGCGCCGTGTCAGGGCTGGGCCAGACCGGCGCGGATCATCAGCCACTCGGCGCTGTCGTTCCACACGTCCATCTGCACGATCAGCCCGCCCTTCACCACATAGCGGTCGACGTAGCGGTTGCCTTCGAAAGGCGTGCCGTCCGGCCATTCGCCGTACAGCGTGCCCAGGCTGTAGACCACGTCGCCATCGGCGTCGGCGGCGCCGGGCGCGCGCGCCACGGTTTCGGTGCGTTCGATGCGCTTTTTCACCCAGCGGTAGCGCGCCTTGTTGAAGGCGGTGGTGTCGGCCGGGTCGTTCATGGGCCGGTTGCCGGTGAAGCGGATGCGCAGGCCAGGCGCGGTGTAACGCCGGGCGGATTCAGGGTCCGGGATCATCACCAGGCGCAGGAACTCGTCCACGACGGCGCCTGGGGTCTGCGGTGCGGTGCGGGTGTCGGTCGTCATGGGCACGATGGTACGGGCAGGGCCCGTGTGAAGCTCAAGGCCGAGGCCAAGGTTGTCACTCAGCCAATGACTTCAACATTCGCCTTGCGCGCCACGGTTCGCCAGTCGTCGATCTGGCTGCGCACCAGGCGCACGAAGTCTTCGCCCAGCAAGGTGGGGTTGCGCGGCAGGGTCTGCAGGTCTTCCAGGCGCGCGGCGACGTCGGGTTTGACCAGGACTTCCGGGATCAGCGCCGTCAGCCGCTGAATGATAGGCGCGGGCAGGCCCTTGGGCGCGGACAAGCCCAGCCACTGCGAACCCGTCAGCTTGGGGAAGCCCAGTTCGGCGAAGGTGGGAATGCTGGGCATCGCCTTCAGGCGCTGCGGGGTGGACACCGCCAGCGCGCGCAGCGAACCCGCCTTCAGCGTGGCGACGTTGGTGGTGATCGGGTCGAACACGCTTTCGATGTTGCCGCCCAGCAGGTCCTGCATGGCCGGTGCGCTGCCCTGGTAGGGCACGTGGTCGTGATTGGGCGCCTTGCCTTCGATCTTCAGCATCTCGCCGAACAGGTGGTTGGCCGAGCCGATGCCCGAGGTGCCGTAGCGCACGGGCCGCGTGCGCGCGGCGGTGACGTACTGGTCCAGGGTCTTGAACGGCGAGTCGCCCTTCACCACCAGCACCATCGGCGCTTCGCACAGCATGCCCATGTGGGTGAAGTCGGCCACCGGGTCGAAGGGCAGGGTGCGCCGTGTGGCGGCAGCGTAGATGTGCACCGCGGCGTGGCTGACCAGCAGGGTGTAGCCATCGGCCGGCTGCTTGGACACCATGTCCGTGCCGATCAGCCCGCCCGCGCCAGGCCGGTTTTCCACCACCACCGACTGGCCCAGCGCCTGGCTCAGGTGCGGTGCCATCAGGCGCGACACGGTGTCCACCAGGCCGCCCGGCGGGAACTGCGCCACCAGGCGGATGGGCCCGCGGCTGGGCCAGGCATTGGCCTGGGCGCTGACGATGCCGGGTGCGACAAGGAAGGAAGCTGCGCTGGCAGCAAGCAGGTGGCGGCGTTTCATGGGCAGGTCTCCGTTCAGCAACATGGCGGGCAGCGGTTGGCGCGGCTTTGGTTGCCTTGGATTCCGCAAGGCCCGTGCCACGGCTGACGCGCCCGGGTGGGCACCAGCGCGGTGCGCGTGCTCCATGCGGGACCAGCGCGGTGCGCGCGCCGGGGCGGGGGTGCAGGCCAGTCGCTCGCGCAGGGGCCGTGGTGGTACCGTCGTCGGCTTCGTCCATGCGTGATTGCCAGAGCCCAGTGGCCCGCCCTCCTTCGTCAGCAGCGCCCCTTTCGCCTGAACGGCAGCCAACGCTTGCTGTGCATGCGGGCAGGCGTCCGCACCCCTTGGCTCTATCCCGGCCGGCCGCCGCCAGCGCCCTGGCCGCGCTGCTGGCCCTGGCGGCCTGCAGCGACCGCGTCAAGGACACCCACCCGCAGCGGTGGGTCAGCCAGCGGCAAGCGCTGTTCAAGGACTTCACGCGCACGCTCGAACCCCTGGGTCTGATGGCGCGCGAACGCCAGGCTTTCGACGCCGCTGCCTTTCGGGCCGGGGCACAGCGGCTGCAGGTGCTGGCCACCCAGCCCTGGCCGCTGTTCACGGCCGACAGCAACTACCCGCCCACGCTGGCCCAGCCGCGGGTGTGGCAGCAGCCCGACGACTTCCTGAAGGCCCAGCAGGACTACCTGGCCAGCGTGGACCAGCTGGTACAGGCCGCGCAGCAGGGCAGCCTGGCCGCCGCCAAGCCGGCGGTGGAACAGGTGCAGCAGCGCTGCAAGGCCTGCCACGACCAGTTCCGGCAGCGCTGAGCCGCGGTGTGTCGCCTGCCGCGCCCCGACTGCTGCCGGCCGCAACGCCCATGATTCCCAGCCCGGCCGAAGCCCACCTGCAGAAGGTGCTGGCCGCCATGGCCGGCCTGGCGGCGCGGCCGCGGGCCGACCAGACCGCCGCCGTGGCCGCGCTGGTGGAACAGCAGGCCCGCGTGCTGGTGGTGCAGGCCACGGGCTGGGGCAAGTCGGCGGTGTACTGGGCCGCGACCTCGGCCCTGCGCGCGGCCGGCCGCGGGCCCACGCTGATCGTGTCGCCCCTGCTGGCGCTGATGCGCGACCAGGTGGCTGCTGCCGGCAAGGCCGGCCTGCGCGCAGCCACCGTCAATTCCACCAACCAGGACGGCTGGGACGCCGTGTTCGAAGCCCTGGCCGCCGACGCGCTGGACGTGCTGCTGGTGTCGCCCGAACGCCTGGGCCACGCCGGCTTCGCACGCCGCCTGCCGGGCCTGCTGGCGTCGGCCGGGCTGGTGGTGATCGACGAGGCGCATTGCATCTCCGACTGGGGCTTCGACTTCCGGCCCGACTACCAGCGCCTGGCCGGCACCCTGCTGGGGCTGGGGGCCGGCACGCCCGTACTGGCCACCACGGCCACCGCGAACGACCGCGTGACGCAGGACATTGCACGCCAGCTGGGCCCGCAGGCCATCACCTTCCGGGGTTCGCTGGCGCGTTCTTCGCTGCGCCTGGCCGTGGTGCCCGGCCTGGGGGCGCTGGCGCGCACAGCCTGGGTGGCGCAGGCGCTGGGGACTTTTGAAGGGTCAGGCATCGTCTACACGCTGACGGTGGCCGAAGCGCAGCGCCTGGCAGGCTTCCTGCAGGCCAGCGGGTTCGCGGTGGCGGCGTATCACGGCGCGCTGGCCACGGAAGAACGCGAGCAGATCGAAGACGCCCTGCGCCGCAACGCGTTGAAGGCCGTGGTGGCCACGTCGGCGCTGGGCATGGGCTACGACAAGCCTGACCTGGCTTTCTGCATCCACGTCGGTTCGCCAGCCTCGCCGGTGGCTTACTACCAGCAGGTGGGCCGCGCCGGCCGGGCGCTGGACGACGCCGTGGCCGTGCTGCTGCCGGCCGAAAGCGATGAACAGATCTGGGCCTACTTCGCCACCGTGGGCGTGCCCGACCCGCAGCGCGTGGGGCAGATCCTGGCCGCCCTGGGCCAGGCTGCGCCGCGTGCGCAGAGCCTGCTGGCCCTGGAATCGGCCACCGGCATCCGCCGCGGGCGGCTGGAGGGCCTGCTGAAGATCCTGGCGGTGGAAGACGTGCTGCGGCGCGACGGCACGGGCTGGGTGCCCACCGGCAAGCCCTGGGTCTACGACGCCCCGCGCTGGCAGGCGCTGGCGCAGGTGCGCGCGCGGGAAGCCGCCCTGATGCGCGCCTTTGCCGCCGGCCAGGGCTGCCTGATGCGCTTCCTGCAGCAGGCGCTGGACGACCCGGCGCCCAGCGACTGTGGGCGCTGCAGCGTGTGCACCGGCCAGCTGCCCGGCCCGGGCGCGCAGCCGGCCGCTGCGCTGCTGGAAGCGGCGCGCACCTACGCCCGCGGGCAGGACGTGGTGCTGGAGCCGCGCAAGCTCTGGCCGAGCGGCGGCAGTGTGGCGGGCAGCGACCGCCCGACGGCGCAAGCCCAAGATGGCCGCAGGGGGAGTACGGGTCGCAAAGGCCGCACCGGCCGCACCGGCCGCATCGTGGCCTGCAGCGAAGGCCGCGCCTTGGCCTTTGCCGCCGATCCGGGATGGGCTGATCTGCTGCTGCCCCTGTTCAACCAGTCCGACGCGCCGGCACCCGCGGCGGTGCTGGACGGCGTGGCGGCCTTGCTGGCGCGCTGGCGGCCGCACTGGGGCCCGCAGCCGGTGGCGGTGGTGCCCATGCCCAGCGCGCGCCACCCGCAGCTGCTGGCGTCGGTGGCGGCGCATGTTGCCGCACAGGCGGCAGGGCCGGGGCAGCTGCCGCTGCTCGATGCCCTGCAGCAGCAGGGCCCGCTGCCGGCCAGAGACCTGGCTTCGGGTGCTGAGGTGGCCGGCCTGGTTCAGGCCCTGGTGTTGCGCCCGGGGGCGGCCGTACCGCCAGGCCCGGTGCTGCTGCTGGACGCGCAAAGCAGCAGCGGCTGGCCCATCACCGTGGCCGCCGCCTTGCTGCGCGAAGCGGGCGCCACGGCCGTGCTGCCGTTGGTGCTGCACAAGCTGCCCTGACACGCCTGCGGCCTGCAGGCTGCCAGCTGGTCCAGCAGCTGCAGGCATTCGGCAATCGCGTCGTAGGTGGCCTGCGGCGCGCTGCCCTTCTGCTGCGACACGGCGGCGCGCAGCCGCCACATCACGGCCGCATGCAGCAGTGGCAGGTCTTCGATGTCAGGGTTGGGGGCCGGAACCTGCACGCGACCCCCTACAGCCGGCCCATCAGCACCAGCACCAGCAGGATCAGCAGCACCAGGCCCAGGCCGCCGCCTGGCCCGTAGCCCCAGGAACGGCTGTGCGGCCAGATGGGAATGACGCCGATCAGGGCTAACACGAGCACGATCAGCAGAAGGGTGGAAAGGCTCATGGGGAACTCCGGGTTGCGGCTACCGTCCGGCAGCCTCGTTCACGCTGTCGCCAGGCCCAGCCCGGCCAGATAGGCCCGGCCGTCGGCGGCATAGCAGCTGCAGGCGGCGGCTTCCAGGCCCGGGCGGTCCAGCACGCGGAGTGCGCCGCGGTGGTAGCGGATCAGCCCGCGCCGCTGCAGGTCGCCAGCCGCCACGGTGATGCCCACGCGCCGCACGCCCAGCATGTAGGCCAGGAATTCCTGTGTGACGTGGAAGCTGTCGCGCTGGGCGCGGTCCTGGCTCATCAACAGCCAGCGCGCCAGGCGCGGGCCGATGACGTGAAAGCGCAGGCAGCCCGCAGCAGCGGCCATCTGCGCCATCAGCACATGCACATAACGCAGCAGTTCGGTGTGCAGCTTCGGGTGGCTGGCCAGCAGCCGTTTCAGGTCACGCGCGCGCAGGCGCAGGCAGGGCCCGGCGCCCTGCACCAGCGCGCGTACGGGCGTGGTGCCTACGCCCAGCACCAGGGGCGTGCCGACCATGCCCTCATGGCCCACCATGCCCACTTCCAGGCCGGGGTGGGTGTCGACCCTGGCCACCAGCGAAATGAAGCTGGCAGTGGGGAAGTAGGCATGCGTCAGCACCTGCCCCGCGTCCACCAGCACGTCGCTCAGGTTCAGCTCCACGGTTTCGCAATGCGCCAGCAGGGCTGTGCGCGTGGCGGCTGGAAGACGGTCGATGAGTTGGTTGCTGGCTTCGGCCACAGGCGCTTTCGTTGAAGGATCCTGCAGTCTGACCCTGTCGCGCCGGGCCTTCCGTGCTCCAGCGTACGCACGGCTGGCTGCGGCTGCGCTAAAGCGCGGCCGTTGGCGGCAGCAGGCGGTCGTATTCCTTCTTCACCACGGCATAGCATTCGCAGGTGCGGGCTTCCAGGCCCGGGCGGTCCAGCACGGTGATGCGGCCGCGGGCATATTGGATCAGGCCCAGGCGCTGCAGGCGCAGCGCGGCTTCGGTGACGCCTTCGCGGCGCACGCCCAGCATGTTGGCGATCAGTTCCTGCGTCATCACCAGCTCGTTGCCCTGCAGGCGGTCCAGGCTCAGCAGCAGCCAGCGGCACAGCTGCTGGTCCAGCGCATGGTGGCGGTTGCACACGGCGGTCTGCGCCATCTGCGTGATCAGCGCTTGGGTGTAGCGCAGCATCAGGTGCATCACCGGGCCGGGGCGTTCGAATTCGGCCTTGATGACGCGCGCCCGCAGCCGCCAGCCTTCGCCGGCGCTTTGCACCACGGCGCGGCTGGGCGTGGATTCGCCGCCCATGAAGAGCGAGATGCCCACCACGCCTTCGTTGCCGACCACGGCAATCTCGGCCGAGGCGCCGTCTTCCATCACGTACAGCAGCGACACGATGGCGGTGGTGGGGAAATACACGTGTTCCAGCACGCGGCCGGATTCGTACATCACCTGGCCCAGCGGCATGTCCACCCATTCCAGCTGGGGCTGCCAGCGCAACCAGTCGGCCTCGGGCAGCGAATAGATCAGCTGGTTGCTGCGCGGGTCGGTGTGGGGGCTGGTGGGGGGCAGGTGGGACGGGTGTGACGTGACCATGGCCGGCAGGGCCAAGGGATGGCCAGGGTGGAGTGATGGGAGTGGGTGGATGGCTTGGGGGACGGCACCCGCGGTGGCTGGGTGTGGCCCGGCCAGCCCGGCAACTTCGCCTGAATGCGCCTGTCTCGGAATCTACGCCGGACCTGCGGCGCAGTATGTGCGCCAGCGCACGGAAGAAACGCCCGCCTTGGCTGCAAGCTTGGGGGTGCGGCCATGGGCCCCGTGGTGGGTGACAGCGGCTCCCGCTGGTCCCCTTCACCTGTCTTTTCAACCGGAGCCCGCCATGTTCAAGAATTTGCCGGCTGCTGCTTTGGCGTCCCCGCCGCAGGCTGCTTGGGCGCCCGGTCCTGCCCCACCCGGCCACCGGGGTGCCCTGTTCACGCAAGAAGACCACGCCTGCGCTGCCGGCAGCGGCAGCGCCAGCACGGCCCCGATGCACCTGGTGGCGCTGGCCGACAGTGCCGACCTGGGCCGCCACCACAGCCACTGCACGCCGGCGCACCGGCGCTGGGCCCGGCTGCAGTGCGGGGCCCTGCACCTGCGCGGCTTCGTGCTGACGCGGCGCGTCACCAGCCTGGCCCTGGTGCTGGCCTTGGTGCTGAGCGTGGCCATGTGGCGCTAGCCCTCGGCAAGCTGCTGGCCCGTGCGGGCGCTGCGCCGGGGGCTTCGAATGCCGGCCGGCCCGGCCTGGGCGCTGCCGACCTGCTGGCCGAAGGCCCCTGGCTGGCGGCGGCGCTGGGGCCGCTGCTGCCGCCCATCCGGTCCGAGATCTTCGGCCCGCAACGCTTCGCCAAACATGGCCGCAGCCTGGGGCTGACGCATGCCGCGCGCCGCCCGGCCTGGGCCGGTGCCAGCTTCTTTCCGCGCCTGCGCAGCAACGTGCGGGTGCTGCGTGCGGCCTACGCGGCGCTGGCCGCACAGACCGCCGCGGGCGACGAACCCGGCCCGGCCGGGCTGTGGCTGCTGGACAACTTCCACCTCATCGAAGCGCAGCTCCCAGCCATCCACGAAGGCCTGCCGCGCAGTTACTTCAACCGCCTGCCGGTGCTGGTGGCCCCGCCGCTGGCCGGCCTGCCGCGGGTGTATGGCCTGGCCTGGGCCTTCGTGGCGCACACCGACAGCGCCTTCGACGACGACCTGCTGGTGCACTACCTGTGCGCCTACCAGGAAACGCGCGAACTCGGCCTGGCCGAGCTCTGGGCCCTGCCCACCACGCTGCGGGTGGTGCTGGTGGAAAACCTGCGCCGCCTGGCCGAACGCCTGGCCACGGAACAGGCCGTGCGCGACCTGGCCAACCGCTGCTGCGACCGCATCGACCGCTGCAGCCTGGTGCAGCTGCAGGGCCTGGCCGCACAGCTGGCCCTGCGCGGCGCGGCCCCGGTCTTCATGGCCCAGCTGGGGCAGCGTCTGCAAGACCGCGCCAGCGGGCCAGCGGCGCGCATGCCGGTCGAGATCGGTCTGTGGCTGCAGCAGGGCCTGGCCCGGCGCGACCAGGCCTTGGCCACGCTTGCGGCGGGCCAGGCCGCCGACAACCTGAGCGTCAGCAACGCTGTCAACGCCCTGCGCGCCCTGAACGACGCCGACTGGCCCGACATCGTGGCCCGCAGCAGCCCCGTCATGGGCCTGATGCTGGGCCAGGCCCTGTTTGCCGCCGAGCACCCGGCCACGCGCGACGTCACCCTGCACGGCATCGAGGCGCTGGCGCGCAGCAGCCAACGCAGCGAACGGCAGGTGGCGCAGGTGCTGCTGGGCTTGATGGCCGGTGCTGGCGTGCCGCGTTCTGTCGATGCGCGCGCCGAGGCCCCGGCTGCTGGCCCGGCCGCGGGCAGCGCTGAAGCTGCTGAAGCCGCCGAAGCCGCTGACCCCGCCGCCGACGCCTGGGCCGGCAGCGGCCAGGGCGCGGCGCAGACCGCGGGCTACTGGCTGCAGGCTGCTGGCCGGCCCGCGCTGATGCGGGCGCTGGGCCTGCACGGCTGGCGGCCCGTGTGGGCGCTGTGGTCGCAGCGCCTGCGCCGCCATGCCCTGCTGCCGGCCTACCTGGCCACTTTGCTGCTGGCCAGCCTGGGCCTGGCGCTGGGCCTGCTGCCCAGCGCGGGGCTGGCCGGTGCGCAAGGCGCCCTGCTGCTGCTATTGCTGCTGGCCCCGGCCAGTGAACTGGTGGTGGCGGTGCTGCACCGGCTGGTGAGTGAATCGGCACGCCCGCAGCACCTGCCGCGCCTGGCCCTGGCTGCGGGCGTGCCGCCAGGCCACCGCGTGCTGGTGGTGGTGCCCGCCTTGCTGAACACCCCGGCGGCCATCGACGCGCTGGCGCACCGGCTGCGCCTGCACCAGCTGGCCAACCCCGAACCGCAGGCGCAGTTCGCCCTGTTGACAGACTGGGCCGACGCCGACACCGCACGCGCCGACACCGACGCCGCCCTGCTGGCCCAGGCCCAGGCCTGCGTGGCGGCACTGAACGCGCCCGGCCAGTCGCAGCCGCTGCCCGACGGCAGCCTGCGCTTCGTGCTGCTGCACCGGCGCCGCCAGTACAGCGCCAGCGAAAGGCGCTGGATCGGCTGGGAACGCAAGCGCGGCAAGCTGGAACAGCTGGTGGCCGAACTGGCCACCCCGGGCCTGGTGGGGCAGGCCGAAGCCTCGGCCTTTGTCGGACTGGGGCCGCTGTCGTGCCCGGCCCCGGGCGTGCGCTACCTGGTCACGCTGGACAGCGACACCCAGCTGCCCCCGGGCCGCCTGCGCGACCTGGTGGGCGTGGCCGCGCACCCGGCCAATCGGCCGGTGCTGGCAGCCGGCGGCGAACGCGTGGTGGCGGGCTACGGCATCCTGCAGCCACGGCTGGTGACGCCCTTGCCGCAGCCGGAAGAAGACACCGTCTACCACCGGCTGTTTGCCGGCCAGAGCGGCATCGACCCCTACAGCGCCGCCAGTTCCGAGGTCTACCAGGACCTGTTCGACGAAGGCAGCTTCAGCGGCAAGGGCCTGCTGGACGTGCAGGCCCTGCACGCCGTGCTGGCCGGGCGGCTGCCTGAGGGCCGCGTGCTCAGCCACGACCTGCTGGAAGGCGCGCTGGCGCGCTGCGCCGCCGTCACCGACATCACCCTGATCGAAGACGCCCCCTTCCATGCCGACGTGGCCGCCGCGCGCGTGCACCGCTGGACGCGTGGCGACTGGCAGCTGCTGCCGCTGCTGCTGGCTTCGCTGCTGCCGCGCCGGCTGCACGCTGCGGCCCTGCCGCTGGGCGCGCTGAACCGCTGGAAGCTGGCCGACAACCTGCGCCGTTCGCTGGTGGCGCCGATGTCGTTGCTGTTGCTGCTGCTGGCGGTGCTGGGCACCGCGCTGTCGCCCACCGTGGCGGTGCTGGTGGTGGCCGCAGCTTTCAGCGCCGGGCCCTGGCTGGGGGCGCTGGCCGGGGCGATGCCCAGCCGGCGCGGCGTGGCCTGGCGGCACTTCCTGCATGGCGTAGCGGGCGACCTGGCGCGCGCCGCGGGCATCGCCGCCTGGCACCTGGCCATGCTGCTGCAGCACAGCCTGCTGGCGGTGGACGCGATCGTGCGGGCCCTGTGGCGCGCCGTCTTCAGCCAGCGCTGGCTGCTGCAGTGGACGACCGCCGCCGCCGCGCAGGCCGCCATGCAGGCCGGCTGGGCCGCCAGCTGGCGCCACAACGCTTCGGTGCCGCTGGTGGCGGCCGTGCTGGCCGCGGCGCTGTGGTGGTGGCCGGCGCAGCACCTGCTGGCGGGCCTGGCCCTGTGTGCGCTGTGGGGCCTGGCCCCGCTGTGGACCTGGCTGGCCAGCCGCCCGGCCAGCGCGCCACGCCGGGGCGCCACCACGGCGGCCGACCAGGCCCTGCTGCACACGCTGGCCCGTGACACCTGGCGCTATTTCGAACGCACCGTGACGGCGGCCGACCACCACCTGCCGCCGGACAACCTGCAGACCTGGCCGCGCGAGATGCTGGCGCGCCGCACTTCGCCCACCAACATCGGCCTGTACCTGCTGGCCACGGCCTGCGCGCGCGAATTCGGCTGGATCGACACGGCGGCGATGCTGCAGCGCCTGGAAGCCACGCTGCAGACGCTGGACAGCCTGGCGCGCCACCGCGGGCACTTCTACAACTGGTACGACACCGCCAGCGCCCAGCCGCTGCTGCCGCTGTATGTGTCCACGGTCGACAGCGGCAACTGCAGCGGCCACCTGCTGGCCGTGGCCCAGGCCTGCCTGGAACTGGCGCAGGCCCCGGCCCCTGACACGCCGGATGCGCCGCTGCGCCAGCGCCTGCAGCAGGTGGCCGCGCGCTGCCAGCGCCTGGCCTGGGCACCGGAATACGGCTTCCTGTACCACCCGCGGCGGCACCTGCTGCACATCGGCTGGCGCGCTGCAGAAGACCAGCTGGACACCAGCTTCTACGACCTGCTGGCTTCCGAATCGCGCCTGACCAGCCTGCTGGCCATCGCCAAGGGCGACGTGCCGGTGCGGCACTGGGCGGCGCTGGGCCGGCCGTTCCAGGCCGTGGGGGTGACGGCGGGGCTGTGGTCCTGGTCCGGGTCGATGTTCGAATACCTGATGCCCAGCCTGGTGCTGGCCGAACCGCATGGCAGTGTGCTGCGCCAGGCCGGCTGCGCGGCCGTGCTGGCGCAGCAGGCCTTTGCGGCCGGGCAGGGCGTGCCCTGGGGCATTTCTGAATCGGCCTATGCCGGCTGCGACTACACCCTGGCCTACCAGTACGCGCCGCAGGGCGTGCCGCGCCTGGCGCTGCGGCGCACGCCGCTGGACGAGCTGGTGGTGGCGCCTTACGCCACTGCGCTGGCGGCGATGCTGGCGCCGCAGGCCGCGCTGGCGAATTTCGGCTGGCTGCAGCGGCTGGGTGCGCGGGGTGAATACGGCTACATCGAGGCGCTGGACTTCAGCCCCGCGCGCCAGACGGCGGGCGGTACGGTCACGCCCGTCAGCACCTTCATGGCCCACCACCAGGGCATGAGCATCGTCGCGCTGGCGCAGCTGCTGCTGGCCGGGGCGCCACAGCGCTGGGGCGGTGCCGACCCTCACATCGAGGCCGTGGCTTCGCTGCTGCACGAACGCGCGCCGCGCGAGATATCGGCGCTGCGCGCACCGCTGCCCGGCCCGCAGCCCCAGGCCCGGCGGCGGGCGGCGCCCAGCCCGCTGCGCACCGTGTTGCCGGGCCAGAACCGCGTGGAGCCCACTCAGCTGATGTCCAACGGCCGCTACAGCGTGGCCCTGCGCGCCAACGGCGCTGGCCACAGCCGCTGGGGCGACATCGACGTGACGCGCTGGCGCGACGACGCCCTGCGCGACGCCTGCGGCCATTTCTTCTTCGTGCGCGAACAGGCCGCTGCCGCCTGGCTGCCGCTGAGCGCACACCCGGCGCCGGGCGTGGAGGCGGGCCTGGAGGCAGGCATGGAGGCGGGCGTGGACCACCACGCCGTCTTCCACGCCGACCGCGTGGTGCTGGAAGCGCGCTGGCCGGCCACGGGCCCGTTCGCCGGGCTGCACGCGCGCATCACGGTCTGGGTGAGCCCGGAAGACGACATCGAATTCCGTCGCGTCGAACTGCAGTACGACGGCCCGCAGCCGCTGGCGCTGGAACTGGCGTCGGTGTTCGAACCCACGTTGGCCCCGGCGCGCGCCGATGAAGCCCACCCGGCCTTCAGCCAGATGTTCATCGGCCTGCGCGCCTGCGCCGCGCAACGCGCCTTGCTGTTCGACCGCCGGCCGCGCCTGGCCGGCGAGCCCGGCGCCTGTGGCGCGCACTTCCTGGCGCAGTCGGCACCTGAAGTTCAAGGCCTTCTGCTGCAGGCCGACCGCGCCGCCTGGACCGGCCGCAACCGCGCGCCGGGGCAGCCGCGCGGGGCCTTGCAGCCCTGGCCTGCGGACGGCACTGCCGCTGGCGCAGGCGCGGACGCGGGCGATGGCCACAGCGATGGCGCTGCGGCTCTTTCCTGCACCCCGCTGGACAGTGGCCTGGACCCGGTCTGCGCGCTGGGCATGCGCCTGCTGCTGCAGCCCGGCCGGCGCGTCAGCCTGTGCTTTGCCACGGCCGTGGCCGGCGACGGCGCCACGCTGCAGGCGGTGGTCGACAAGCACCTGCAGCCCAGCCACATCGACCGCGCGGCGTTGATGTCGGCCACCCTGGCCAGCGTGCGCCTGCGCGACCTGCGCCTGGGCCCGGAAACCAGCATCGCGCTGCAGGCGCTGAGCACTGCGCTGCTGCTGACCCTGCCACGCCCGCAGGCGCGCGACGACGCGCCCCGCGTCTGCGACCGGCGGCTGCTGTGGCGCTTCGGCATTTCAGGCGACCGGGCGCTGCTGCTGGTGTCGGTGTCGGCGCTGCCGGGCCTGGGCATGGTGCGGGCGCTGTCGCAGGCGCTGCTGTACTGGTCTTGGGGCGGCGTGGCTTGCGACCTGGTGGTGGTGAACGCCGAAGCGGCTTCCTACCTGATGCCGTTGCAGCACGAACTGCTGGGCCTGCGCGACCGCTTTGATGCTGGCGCCGCTGGCCGCAGCCGGCAGGCGCGCTGCGGCTGGCACCTGCTGCGCGCCGACGACGTGTCGGCCGAAGAACTGCAGACCCTGCAGACCCTGGCCCGGGTGCGGCTGCTGGCCGATGGCCGGTCGCTGGCCTTCCATCTGCAGGAATGGGCGCTGGGCCCGCCGCTGCTGCCGGCTCGGCCCCACTCGGTGCTGGTGTCGCTTCCTGTCGCTCCACCTGGCTCACCTGGCTCACCCGATTCACCCGCCCCAGCTGTTTCGGCCAACGCCGCCAGCGCACCCGATCCGCAGGCCAGCGCAACCCGGGCTGCCCCATCACCCGCCATCGCCCGCGGCGAAGGCCGCTTGCGGCCCGGCGAAGTGCCCGGGCCGGCCCAGCCGCTGCGCGCTGCCCCCCACCAGGCCGACGAGCCCACGCCGCCGGTGGGCCGCTTTGCGGCCGACGCGCGGGCGGCTTTCCAGTTCAGCGTCGGCCCCACACAGCGCCCGGCGCGGCCCTGGGCCAACGTGTTGGCCAATGAAGACTTCGGCAGCCTGGTGACGGAAGCGGGCGGCGGCAACAGCTGGGCCGTGAACAGCCGCATGAACCAAATCACGCCCTGGTCCAACGACCCGGTAGCCGACCCGCCGGGCGAATGGCTGCTGCTGCAGGAC
The DNA here is from genome assembly GCA_027485165.1 of Rubrivivax sp. Taxonomy (GTDB): domain Bacteria; phylum Pseudomonadota; class Gammaproteobacteria; order Burkholderiales; family Burkholderiaceae_C; genus Rubrivivax. The sequence continues at coordinate 71,719 of JAIXRN010000097.1, read as the reverse complement.
CTGGCCACGCGCGCCGTCTTCAGCGCCACGCCTTCGGCCTGGGCCGAGCCCGGCGCCACCCACAGCGTCGAGCATGGCCAGGGCAGCACCCGCATGCAGCACCGCCGCGGCAGCCTGGTCGTCAGCCTGTGCTGGTGCGTGGACGTGCATACCGCCGTGCGGCAGCTGCAGGTGCAGGTGCACAACGCCGGCCCGCACCGGCGTAGCCTGCGCCTGGCCGCGGTGTGCGAATGGCAGCTGGGTGCCCAGCGCAGCGACCGCGCGAGCATCAACACGCAAAGGGTGGTGGCTGAAGCCGCCACTGGCGCCGTCGCGCCCGCGCAGGCCTACCCCGCGGCCAGCGCCGGCCCCGTGCTGCTGGCCACCCAGCAGGACGCCAGCGGCGGCGTCGGCCAGGGCACGGCCTTCCTGTGCTGGGCCGTGGCGGGCACGCGCAGCCGGGTCGACGCCAGCGACTGGACCTGCAGCCGCGGCGAATGCCTGGACGCGCGCGGCCAGCCCGTGCTGCCCGACCTGTTCGGCCAGCAGCAGGGTGCAGGCCTGGACCCCTGCGCGGCGCTGGGTAGCCGCTTCAATGTCGAGCCCGGCGAGACCGTCGAACGCACCCTGCTGCTGGGCTGGGCCCCCCAGCCCGCCGCAGCGCTGGCCCTGGCACGCAGCGCCACGGCGCAGCCCGCGGGCGCGCGCCTGCAGGCCAGCCATGCGGCCTGGGACGCCCTGCTGGGCGCCACACAAGTGCACACGCCCGACCCGCTGTTCGACGCCCAGGTCAACCGCTGGCTGCTGTACCAGACCGTGGCCTGCCGGCTGTGGGCCAAGGCCGGTTACTACCAGGCCGGTGGTGCCACGGGCTTCCGCGACCAGCTGCAGGACGCCGCCGCCCTGGCCTGGGCCGAGCCCGGCCTGCTGCGCACGCAGATCCTGCGCTGCGCTGCGCGCCAGTTCGCCGAAGGCGACGTGCAGCACTGGTGGCACGCGCCGGGCGGGGCTGGCGTGCGCACCCATTTCAGCGACGACCTGCTGTGGCTGCCCTGGGCGCTGGCGCTGTACCTGCGGCGCAGCGGCGACACCGCGCTGCTGGACGCCGCCGCGCCCTTCATCGAAGGCCAGACCATCGCCCCGGGCGCCGAAGATGCCTACGGCACACCGGCAGTCAGCGCCCAGCAGGCCAGCATCTGGGAACACGCCGCGCGCGCCATCGACCGCAGCCTGCGCGTAGGCGTGCACGGCCTGCCGCTGATGGGCAGTGGCGACTGGAACGACGGCATGAACCGAGTGGGCCACGAAGGCCGAGGCGAATCGGTCTGGCTGGCCTGGTTCCTGTGCCAGGTTGTGGTGGACTGCCTGCCGCTGGCCAGCGCCCGCGGCGACAGCGCGCGCGTGCAGCGCTGGCAGCAGGCGCTGGCGGGCTGGCGCACCGCGCTGGCCGGGCCGGCCTGGGACGGGCAGTGGTACACCCGTGCCTTCTTCGACGACGGCCAGCCGCTGGGCGCGGCCACGCGCAGCGAAGCGCGCATCGACCTGGTCGCCCAGGCCTGGGCCGTGCTGAGCGGCGAAGCCCCGCCCGAACGCCAGGCCCAGGCCCTGGCTGCGGCCGATGCGCTGCTGGTGGACCCGGTGGCAGGCCTCGTCCGCCTGCTGCACCCGCCGCTGGCGACCGAGCAGCCCAGTGCCGGCTACATCCAGGCCTACCCGCCCGGGGTGCGCGAAAACGGCGGCCAGTATTCGCATGCCGGTGTGTGGGCGCTGATGGCGCAGGCGCGCCGGGCCCAGAACCTGGCCGCCAGCGACCCGGTGGAGTCGCGTGCCGCTGCCGCGCGGGCCTGGCAGTACTGGCTGCACCTGAGCCCGGCCCACCGGGCGCAGCAGCCCAATCAGGCTGCCGTCTACCGCGCCGAGCCTTACGTGATGGCGGGCGACGTCTACACCGCGGCACCCTGGGTGGGGCGCGGCGGCTGGAGCTGGTACACCGGCGCGGCCGGCTGGATGCACCGCGCCGCGCTGGAATCCTTCTTCGGGCTGCAGCTGCAGGCCAGCGGGCTGTGCTTCACGCCAGCCCTGCCGCCGCACTGGAGGCATGCCGCCATCACGTTGCGCCGCGACGGCCGCAGCCTGCATGTGCTGCTGCTGCGCGCCTCTCCGGGCGATGCGCTGGCAGCGGCAGGCGCACAGGACGCGTGGGCGGCTGTGGGTGGCCCGGCGCCAGGGGGCGGCCCAGGCCATGTCTCTACGTCCGCTTGGCCCGACCTGCCCACCCTGTTGCTGCCTGGCCAGCACCTGGCCTGGGCTGGCCTGGCCGACCGCGCGCGCGTGGTGGTGCCATTGGAAGGGGCGGGCGGCGTGATCTGAAGCGCGCTGGCGCGACGCGCTGAAGCGCGCTGGCGCCACGCGAAAAAAAGGCCCGCGATCGCAGACTGTGGGAAGCCCGTCCGCGATAGCGGACCGACTGACCACAGCCCGCCATCACGGGCCAAAGAACTGCGGCGCTGCCAGCGCGGCCAGAGTTCTAGCGCGGGCTGATGCGCCCCTGCTCGTCGGACAGCAGCACTTCCACGCGCCGGTTGGCCTGGCGGCCGGCGGCGTCGGTGTTGCCGGCGACCGGGTGCGTTTCGCCGTAGCCCTGGGTCTGCAGCTGGTCGCGCGTCACACCCTGGCTCAGCAGCGCGGTCATCACGGCTTCGGCGCGGCGGCTGGAAAGGGCCAGGTTCAGCGCGTCGCTGCCGGTACTGTCGGTGTAGCCCTCGATCGCGGCCTTGCGCTGCGGGTAGGTCTTCAGGAACGTGGCCAGGCGCTGCAGGTTCTGCATGCCGCCGCTGCGCAGGTCGGCACGGCCGGTGTCGAACAGCACGTCGCCGATCGTCACCACCAGGCCGCGGTCGGTCTTGCGGGCGTCCAGTTCGCGCAATTGCTGTTCCAGCATCGCGGCACGCTGCTTGGCGTCGCCCGCCTGCTGTTGAGCAGCCTGCGCTTGCTGCTGCGAGGCCTGCGCCTGCTGCTGCGACAGCGCGGCCGAACGCTGGGCCGCCTGCGCGTCGCGCGTGGCCGACTGGGCGTCGCGGGTGGCGCTGGCGGCGTCGCGCGTGGCCTGGTCGGCTTCACGCGTGCGGGCGGCCAGACGCATCTGGTCGCGCGCGGCGCTGGCTTCGGCCACCTGGGCTTCGGCGCCCTTGCGCTGGCCGGTGGCGCTGGCCAGGGCCACGCGCTGGCTGGCCAGGTAGGCCAGCTGGGTCACACGCGCCGGGTCGTCGCGGCGCTGCTGGGCGGCGTCGGCCTGGGCCAGGGCGTCGCTGGCCTGGCGCAGTTCGGTGGCGGCCAAGCTTTGCGTCTGCGCGTCGGCCTGGGCGGCCTGGTAGTCGCTGCGGGCGCGGGTCAGGGCGCTGTTGTCGGGCGGCACGGTGCCGCAGGCCGCCAGGCCCGCCAGACCCGCCACGAGGGCGGCGGCCAGGGCCAGGCGCGGGAGGGCAGGGCGCGACAGTGCAGGGCGCGCCAGTGCCAGGCGGCTGCCTGTGGCACCAGCGGCAGGGCGGCTGGGGGTAGAGGCGAGAAAGTCGTTGGATCGGTTCATGTCGGTTCCTGGTGTGTGCGGTTCAGCGTTCAGCGCGGCTGGCGGGCCATCTCTTCGCGCAGTGCGCGGGTGGCTTCCTGCAACGCGGCGGCAGATCGGCGGGCCTTCTCGGCTTCGGTGCGGGCTTCGGCCAGGCGCGCGTCCACCTGCACCTGTTCGGCCAGCAGCAGGGCCTGGTCGTTGTCCTTGGCGGCCAGTGCGGTCTGGGCGCGGGCCAGCTTGTCGCGGGCCAGTGCCGTTTCGGCTGGGGCGTACTGCACGCCGCCGGCGGCGACAGCACTGGCCACCGCGGCTTGCGCCAGGGCCATGGGTGTGACAGGCGGCGGGGTGGACGCGCAGGCCACCAGGGCCAGGGCGGCGGCCACGGCCAGGGCCGGTGACGACAGGCGCCAGTGCTGGCGGTTGAGCAGCTGATGGATCAGGAAAGGGTGCATGGTGCAGCTTTGGAAGTGGGGCCCGGGGGGCAGCCTGCGAGCATCTACCGCGCTGGCCAGCTTGTCGGTGCACTGGCGCACAGACGCCACGCAGCGCCGCAGGCACCTCGGCCGCGGGAGGCGCATGGCCGCTTGTCCTACGCCCGTGCGCGCCGCTGGCTGGCGCGGCCGCCGGCGCCGCGGGGCGATGCTGGCAGGCCAGGCCAGGCCAGGCCAGGCCAGGCCGGGCCGGGCCGGGCCGGGCCAGGCCGGGCCAGGCACAGGCCCGCACCGCGCCGCCCGCAGCCTGCAAGCCGACATCCACCACCGGAGAACCCCCATGTCCAAGCCCCAAGACCCCCGTAACGTCACCACCCTGTCGCTGGCTGAATCGCAGCCGCTGACGCTGGACCTGGCGGCGCTGGAACAGGTGCGCCGCCAGTCCGACAGCGGCCAGGCTGCCGCCGCACCCGCAGCCTGGCGCGAACCGCTGGTGAAGCTGCTGAACGACGCCCTGGCAACCGAACTGGTGTGCGTGCTGCGCTACAAGCGCCACCACTACACCGCGCAGGGCCTGGCGTCGCCCAGCATCGCCGACGAATTCGCCGTGCACGCGGTGGAAGAGATGGGCCATGCCGACCGTCTGGCGCGGCGCATCGTGCAGCTGGGCGGAGCGCCCGACTTCGCGCCCGACAGCCTGTTGCAGCGCAGCCATGCGGCGTATGACGATTCGCTGTCGCTGAAGGACATGATCCGCGCCAACCTGACGGCCGAGCGCGTGGCCATCGAAAGCTACACGCAGATGGTGCGGCTGGTGGGCGACCGCGACCCCAGCACACGCCGGCTGCTGGAAGACATCCTGGCCGACGAGCAGAAGCACGCCGACGAGCTGCAGGGCTGGCTGGCCGAATAGCGCGGCTGCGGAAAGCCGGCCGAAGCCGTCTCTTTTCCGGCCATCGGCGGGCTCAAGCCGGCGGGAAGATGGCAGCCATCGCAGCCCCGTCCCGCCCGCCGACATGATCCGTTCCCTGTGGATAGCCAAGACCGGCATGGAAGGCCAGCAGACCAAGCTGGACGCCATCTCGAACAACCTGGCCAACGTCGGCACCAACGGCTTCAAGCGCGGCGGCGTGGTGTTCGAAGACCTGATGTACCAGACGCTGCGCCAGGCCGGCAGCGCCACCAGTGAACAAAGCACCCTGCCCACGGGGCTGCAGCTGGGCCTGGGCGTGCGCGTGGCCGCCAGCGCCCGCAACTTCAGCCAGGGCACGCTGCAGCAGACCACCAACCAGCTGGACGTGGCCATCAAGGGCCAGGGCTTCTTCCAGATCCAGCTGCCCGACGGCACCACCGGATACACCCGCGACGGCAGCTTTCAGGTCGACGCGAACGGGCAGCTCGTCACCAATGCCGGCTATGTGGTGCAGCCCGGCATCACCGTGCCGGCCAACGCGCTGGCGGTAACGATTGCCGCCGACGGCACCGTGCAGGCGCAGGTCCCAGGGCAGACCGCGCCCCAGGGCCTGGGGCAGCTCCAGCTGGCCAGCTTCATCAACCCCCCGGGGCTGGAATCGCGCGGCGGCAACATCTATGCCGAAACTGCGGCTTCGGGCACGCCCAACGCCGGCGCGCCCAACGCCGGTGGCCTGGGCGCGCTGATGCAGGGCTATGTGGAAGGCAGCAACGTCAACGTGGTCGAGGAGCTGGTGAGCATGATCGCTACACAGCGCGCCTACGAACTGAATTCCAAGGCCATCCAGACCTCGGACCAGATGCTGCAGCGTCTGGCGCAGCTGTGATGCGCGCCGCCCGGTTCGCCAGCTTACGCGCCGGATTTCGCGCCATTCTTCGCGCCGCCTTTGTGCCCGCGTGCCTGCCGCTGGCAGCTTGCAGCTACCTGCAGCCGCGTGTGGAGATGCCCGCCACCGCCCCGGTGCTGCCGCTGGTGGCCGAAGCCGCGCCCGCCAGCAACGGCGCCATCTACCAGGCCGGGCAGTACCGGCCGATGTTCGAAGACCATCGCGCCCGGCTGGTGGGCGACACTCTGGTGGTGCAGATCGTCGAGAAGGTCAGCGCCAGCCAGAAAAGCACCAGCAGCATCGACAAGAGCAGCAGCATCTCAGGCGCCATCACCGCGCTGCCGGGTGTGAAGCCTGCAGCCTTTGCACGCGCCACCGCTGAAGGCAACGCCACCAACACCTTTGCCGGCAAGGGCGCGACCGAAAACACGAACGACTTCAGCGGCACCATCACCGTGGTCGTGCGCCAGGTTTTGCCCAACGGGCACCTCATCATCGTGGGCGAAAAGCAGATCGGCGTGAACAGCAATGTCGACGTGCTGCGCTTTTCAGGCCAGGTCGACCCGCGCGCCATCCAGCCTGGCAACAGCGTGCCCAGCGCGCAGATCGCCAACGTGCGGCTGGAACACCGCGGCCGCGGTGCCCAGGCCGACGCGCAGGCCGCGGGCTGGTTGTCGCGCGTGTTCCTGAGCGTGATGCCGCTATGAGGCGCCCCATGACCGAACGCCTGCTGCGCATCACCATCGCCCTGGCCTTCATCGCCGCCAGTGCAGCGCTGTGGTGGCCCCACGGTGCAGAGGCTGCGGTGCGCATCAAGGAAGTGGCCAGCGTGCAGGGCGTGCGCAGCAACCCGTTGGTGGGCTACGGCCTGGTGGTGGGCCTGGACGGCACGGGCGACCAGACCACGCAGACGCCCTTCACCACCCAGAGCCTGAACGCCATGCTGCAGCAGCTGGGCGTGACGGTGCCGGCGGGTACCAGCATGCAGCTGCGCAACGTGGCCGCGGTGATGGTGACGGCCCAGCTGCCGCCGTTTGCGCAGCCCGGGCAGGCCATCGACATCAACGTCTCGTCGCTGGGCAATGCCAAGAGCCTGCGCGGCGGCACCCTGATCGTCACGCCACTGAAGGGCGCCGACGGCCAGGTCTACGCGCTGGCGCAAGGCAACCTGATCGTGGGCGGCGCGGGCGCGGCGGCCAATGGGTCGAAGGTGCAGATCAACCACCTGTCGGCCGGCCGCATTCCCGAAGGTGCCACCGTCGAACGCGCCGTGCCCACCAGCCTGCAGCTGGGCGACGACATCACCCTGGGCCTGGCCGCCAGCGACTACAACACCGCACGCGCCGTGGCCCAGGCCATCAACCGTGCCAAGGGCGCTGGCACCGCCGACGCGCTGGACGGCCGCAGTGTGCGCGTGCGCGTGCCCACCGCCGGCGGCGAACGCGTGGCTTTTCTGGCCGACATCGAGAACCTGTCTCTGGAACTGGCCAAGCCTGCCGCCCGCATCGTGCTGAACGCGCGCACCGGTTCGGTGGTGATGAACGACGCCGTCACCCTGGGCCCCTGCGCCGTGGCCCATGGCAGCCTGACCGTGACCATCAACACCACGCCGCAGGTGAGCCAGCCGAATGCGCTGGCCGGTGGCGATACCGCGCGCGCCGACAAGAGCGACATCGCCATCAACCAGCAGGGTGGCGCGCTGATCCAGATGCCCGCCGGCGCCAAGCTGGCCGATGTGGTGAAGGCCCTGAACGTGATGGGCGCCACGCCCATGGATCTGCTGGCCATCCTGCAGGCCATGAAGAGCGCTGGCGCCCTGAACGCCGAGATCGAGGTCATCTAGCGATGCCCGCCATCAACACCCTGTCCACGCCCGGCAGCAGCCTGCCGAACCAGCTGGCCATCGACACGCGGCCGCTGGACGCGTTGAAGGCCCGCGCCGGCGCCGACCCGAAGGCCGCGGCGCGCGAAGCCGCCAAGCAGTTCGAGGCGCTGTTCATGAACGAACTGGTCAAGAGCATGCGCGCCAGCGTGCCGGCCAGCGACCTGGACAACGCCGGTTCGCAGATGGGCACCGAGATGCTGGACCAGCAGTTCGCCAGCCAGCTGACGGGCATGAAGGGCGGGCTGTCCGAAGTCATCCTGAAGCAGCTGGAACGGCAGATGGGGCTGACCCCGGGGCCGATCCCCAGCACGGCTTCGGCCAACAACACGCCCGAGCCGATCGCGGCCACGCCGCAGGCCACGCGTATCCCGCAGACCGGCGCCGCAGGCTTCGTGCAGCAGCACAGCGCCGCGGCCAAGGCGGCAGAAGCCGCCACGGGCATCCCGGCGGCCTTCATGATTTCGCAGTCGGCGCTGGAAACCGGCTGGGGCCGTAAAGAAATCAAGCATGCCGATGGCACCCCTTCGCACAACCTGTTCGGCATCAAGGCCGGCCCGAACTGGAAGGGCCCGGTGGCCGAGATCACGACCACTGAATACATCAACGGCAAGGCGCAGAAGGTGGTGGCCAAGTTCCGCGCCTACGCCAGCTATGCCGAATCGTTCCAGGACTACGCCCGCCTGATGAAGGACAGCCCGCGCTACGCCAAGGTGGTGGGCAACGCCGCCAGCGCCCAGGGCTTCGCTCAGGGCCTGCAGCGTGCCGGCTACGCCACCGACCCGGCCTATGCCGAGAAGCTGGGCAAGGTCATCAACACGACGCTGCGCCTGCAGCGGATGGTGGCATGACGGGCGCTGAAGTGCGGCCCGCGCGAAAGGCCTCGCCATGAGCGCTTCCCCCCTGCTGAGCCTGGGCGTCAAGGCCATGACGGCGAACTACGCCGCGCTGCAGACCACCGGCCACAACATCAGCAATGCCAATGTGCAGGGCTATTCGCGCCAGCAGGTGGAGCTGAATACGTCGCAGGGGCAGTTCAGCGGCGCCGGCTTCTTCGGCAAGGGCGTGGACGTGGCCACCGTCACGCGTTCGCACAACGCCTTCCTGACAGCCGAGGCCACGCGCGCGTCTTCGCTGGCGGCGCTGGACGGCAGCCGGCAGGAAAAGCTGCGTGGCCTGGAGACGCTGTTCAGGACCGGTGAAGCCGGCCTGGGCTACGCCGTGTCCAGCTTCGTCAACACGATGGCCGACTTGGCCAGCCGCCCGGCCGACAGCGCCACGCGCCAGGTGGTGCTGGCGCGTGCCGGCGACATGGCCACGCGCTTTGCCGAAGCCGGCCAGGCGCTGGACGACCTGCAGGCTGCCGTGTCTTCCGATCTGCGCACCAGCGTCAGCAGCATCAACAAGCTGGCCCAGGCGATTGCGGTGTCGAACCAGAAGATCGCGGGCATGAACGGCCTGGGCCAGCCCGCCAACGATCTGCTGGACGAACGCGACCGGCTGATCGCGCAGCTGAGCGAACAGGTGCAGGTCAGCACCATCCCGGCCAGCGACGGCACGGTGGGCGTGTTCATCGCCGGCGGCCAGCGCCTGGTACTGGGCGCCGAGGCCGCACAGATGGCCGTGCGCCCCGACCCCGCCGACCCGCGGCGCGTGGCGGTGGGCATGGTGAACGGCCCGCAGGTCGACCTGCTGGACCCCAGCAACCTGGGCGGCGGCCAGGTGGCTGGCCTGCTGCGCTTCCAGAACACCGACCTGGTGGACGGCCGCAACCTGATCGGCCGCATGGCAGCCGAAGTCGCGCTGGCCGTGAACCAGCAGCAGCAGCGCGGCGTGAACCTGATGGGTGCAAACCCGGCGCCGGCGTTGTTCGCGCTGGGCACGCCGCAGGCCCAGCCCAATGTCAACAACGCCCGCGACGCCAGCGGCGCCGTGATGGGCAGCGTCAGCCTGTCGTACAGCGGCGAACCCGGCGCGCTGAAAGCCAGCGACTACGACTTGCGCGAAGACGTCGCCAACCCCGGCAACTGGGTCGTTACGCGCCTGGTGGGCGGCCAGCTCAGCACCGACCCGGCCGACCGGCAGAGCTTCCCCGGTCCCAGCACGCGCTTTCAGGGCGTGGACATCAACTTCGGCGCTGCCCCGCCGCAGCCCGGCGACCGCTTCGTGCTGCAGACCGTGGGCCGCGCGGCCAACACCCTGCAAAGCGTCCTGCGCGACCCGCGCGACCTGGCTGCGGCGTCGCCGCTGGTGGCCTCCGTCGCCGCGGGCAACACCGGCACTGCCCAGGTCGGCCCGCTGGCCATGACCGCCGCGCCGCCGCCCTTTGCCGGCCAGACCGATACCCTGAGCTTCACGCGGCTGGTGCCGGCGGTGAACGGCTTCGACTACGAAGTCACTTCGTCGCTGACCGGCAGCGTGCAGCCCTGGAATCCGGGCCAGCCGCTGCAGGGCGGCAACGGCTACCAGCTGCAGATCAGTGGCGTGCCGGCCAGCGGCGACAGCCTGGTGATCGTGCCCACGCCGGCCACCGCCCTGGCCAGCAACAACGGCAACGCCACGGCCCTGCTGGCGCTGCGCGACGCCGGGCTCATCGACGGCCAGACCGTCGCCGAAGGCTATGGCCAGGCGCTGGCCGAGATCGGCGCGCGTGTGCAGTCGGGCGAATCGACCAGCAGCATCTCGGCCGCGGTGGCGCAGCAGGCCGAAACCGCGCGCGCTTCGCAGTCGGGCGTGAACCTGGACGAAGAAGCCGCGCGGCTGATCCAGTACCAGCAGGCTTACCAGGCGTCGGCCAAGATGCTGCAAGTGGCGCAGTCCCTGTTCGACACCCTGCTGCAGACGGCCGGCGGCTGAACGGGCCAGCCCGCTCTGCAACCCTGACCTGAAGACCCCACCATGCGCGTGAACAGCAACATCGCCTTCCAGACCAGCGTGGCCCAGCTGCAAAAGCGCCAGGCCGACCTGACGCGGGCGCAGGAACAGCTGACCAGCGGCAAACGCGTCGACCGCCCCAGCGACGACCCCGCGGCGGCCGCACGCGCCGAACGCGCGCTGGCCACCATCACCCGCAGCAGCGCCAGCCAGCGTGCGCTGGACGCCAGCCGCAACGCCATGGCGCTGGGCGAATCGGCCCTGGGCGACGCCGGCGAAATGCTGCAGCAGGCGCGCGAACTGGCCATCAGCGCCGGCAACGGCAGCTACACCGACGCCGACCGGCGCACCATCGCCGAAGCCATCCGCGGTCTGCGCAACGACCTGCTGGCGGTGGCCAACCGCAGCGACGGTGCCGGCCGCTACCTGTTCGGCGGCCAGGGCAGCGACGGCCCGCCGCTGGTGGACGGCGCCAGCGGCGTGGTCTTCAACGGCAGCACGGGCGAGCAGCTGGCGTCCTCGGGCGAGGCCATGCCGCTGTCGATCGACGGCAACGCAGCCTTCCTGTCGGCACCGGACCCGGCCAACCCCGGCCAGCCGCTGTCGGTCTTCGCGGCCCTGGACACCCTGGTCAACAGCTTGCTGACGCCCGGGCAGACATCGGCCCAGGTGGCCGCCAGCGTGAGCCAGGGCATCGGCGACATCGACGCGGTGTCGGCCAACCTGGGGCAGTGGCGTGCGCGTGCCGGCGAGGCGCTGAACCGCATCGACGGCATCGAATCGCGCCTGGGCCAGGCCAAGCTGGACGCGCAACGCGACCGTTCGAACGCGGAAGATCTGGACCTGATCGAGGCCATCTCCAGCTTTCAGAACCAGCAGACCGGCTACGATGCTGCGCTGAAGATGTTCTCGACCGTGCAGCGCATGACGCTGTTCGATTACCTCAAATAGCGGCTGGTCTGCCGCGCTGGCGGCGCCCACGGCGGCCCACCAGCGGCTGCTGGACCTGGCCCCCGACGTGGCGCTGCGGCAACATCCGCCGGCGCTGCGAGCGGTAGACGAACGCCAGAACAACGGCAGACGAGCGGCCTATGCAAGACCATCCCGTGCTGGGCCAGGTGGCCCTGGGCTACAGCCCGATGATCGACCGCCAGCGCGCCGTCGTCTCGACGCGGCTGACGGTGTTTCCCGAACGCCCTGATGCCCAACCCGACGCCCTGGCCCTGCTGCAGGCGCTGGACGAAGTCTGGCCCGCGGCGGGCGCCGCCGGCGGCCCTGAGCTGCGGTTGAGCCTGCGCACGCTGGAAGGCGGCAAGCCGGCGGCAGCGGGGTCGGCGCGTGCAGGTGCAGCGCCCAAGGCCCCGCTGTGCCTGAACATCGCCGGCGAAGCCCTGCTGCAGGCTGTGATGCAGGCCGGCCCCGGGGCCGAACGCATGCTTGAAGTGCCCGCCTTCATGGCCGCAGACGCCGCGCAGCTGCCCGTGCTGCAGCGCTTGCAGGCCCAGGGCGTGGTGCTGCTCATCAAGGGGCGTCCGCTGGCGCCCTTGGCCCCTGAGGTACTGGCCTGTTTTTCCCACGCCGTGCTGGAACTGGGCGACGACAGGCGCGCGCAGGTGCCGCAGCCTGGCGGTGGCCGGCCGGTGACGCCGGTGTATGCCGGCATCCGCAGCACGGCCGATGCCCAGCTGGCCTTCGAACGCGGCGCCGTGGCTGTGCTGGGCTGGCCGCACGACGACCCCGCGCCGGCGCCAAACAGCCGCAACGCCGTGGCCGCGGACATCACCGTTGTGATGGAACTGATCCAGGGTGTCGACGCCGAATGGCCGGTGGCGCGCCTGGAAGCCACGCTCAAGCGCGACCCGACCCTGGCCTTCCGCTTGATGCGCTACCTGAATTCGCCGGCCTTCGGGATGTCGATCGAAATCAACAGCTTCGGCCATGCGCTGATGCTGCTGGGCTACGGGCGGCTGAAGCGCTGGCTGGTGCTGCTGCTGGCGTCGGCCAGCAAGGACCCGAAGGCGCGGCCGGTGATGCATGCCGCGGTGCGCCGCGGGCTGATCATGGAAGAACTGGTGCGGCCGCAGGGCGACCGCGACCTGTCGGGCGAGATGTTCATCTGCGGCGTGTTTTCGCTGCTGGACCGGCTGCTGCAACAGCCCTTCGACAGCCTGCTGGCCAACGTGCCGGTGCCCGAACGCGTGCAACAGGCCCTGCGTGGTGAAGGCGGCCCGCATGGCCCGTACCTGGACCTGGTGCGGGCGATGGAAGCCGAATCGGTGTTCGACATCCGCGAATGCGCCGAGCAGCTGTTCCTGGCGCCAGCCGAAGTCAACCGCGCGCTGCTGGCCGCGCTTGGCAGCGCGCGCACGCTGGACTGAAGGCGATGTCTTCGCCACCTTCGGCCGACGCCCTGCTGCGGCTGGTCTGGGGCGCGCCTTTTCCGGCCCTGGTGCAAGGCCCTGACCATGGCCTGCTGGACGTGAACGACGCTTTTCTGGCGCTGATGGGCCACACGCGTGAGCAGCTGCTGGGCCGCGACCTGCTGGACCTGGAGCCGGCCGAAGACCGCGACGGCAGCCGCCTGGCACGCCACGACCGCATGGCCGCGGCCGCGCTGGGCCAGGCGCCGCCGGCGCTGCGCCGGCGCCTGCTGGACGCGAACGGGCGCGAACACTGGTTCAGCATCGCGACCCAGAATGTGGCATTGCCCGACCAGCCGGCACATTGGCTGTCGCTGCTGCAGGACGTGACACCCGAGGTCGCGGCGCGCGAACAGATACAGCGCGCCCAGGCGGAGCTGGGGCTGTGGTTCGAGCTCAGCCACACGGGCATGCTGCTGTACGACCACACCGGCCTGCTGGTGCGCAGCAACGCTGCCTTCGAAGCCCTGGTGGACCATGTGCCCGAGGTGCTGGACGAAGCCAGCCCCGAGGTTCAGGCCTTGCTGGGCTGGCAGCCCGCCGACCCGCGGCAGGCGCCGCTGCCCGGGCAAATGGCGGCGCAGGGGCGTATTCACCCGTCGCTGGCGGTGGGCATGGCCCCGGTGGAACGGCGCGTGGTCGTGCTGGCCGGCGACGGCCGCCGCCGGCAGCTGGGCGCGCGGCTGCTGGCCTATGCGGCCGACGGCGGCTTGCCGCGCGTGATGGCGGTGGTGGAAGACCGCAGTGCCGAGGAAGAACGCGACCTGGCGCGCCTGGAAATGGGCATGCTGATGGACACCGCCAGCATCGGCGTGGCCACCTACGACCCGGCCCGCGGCTGGCTGGCGCCCAGCCTGCGCGCGCCGGTGGCAGAAAGCCCGGCGTCGGCTGGCGGCCCGTCTGGCGCTGCTGGCGCGGGCAGCGGCAGCTACAGCGGTGCCAGCGGCAGCGGCGCCCTGCTGGGTATCGGGCGTGAACTCGTGGAAGCCGATTCGCTGCCGGAATACGAGCGCCTGCAGCGTGCGCTGCGCCAGGGCGAACGCACCGAAGTGCGCTACGCCGTGCGTCACCCCGAGCTGGGCGCGCGCTGGTTGCTCACGCGCGTAGAACCAGGCGCCCTGGCCGGCGGGCGGCGCACCACGTCGGTGGTGACGCTGGACATCACCGAACAGGAACGCGCCCTGCAGCGCAACAACCAGCTGCTGCGCGAACTGACCACCATCATGGACGGCAGCACGGCCGGCATTGCCTATCTGCGCGGCCCGGTCCTGGCACGCTGCAACCGCCGCTTCGAACGCATGCTGGGCTTCGCGCCCGGGGCTGCAGCCGGGGCCACACTGGCCGAGATCTTCGGCTACGGCGCCGCGCTACCGGAAGCGGTGCAGCGCGCTGGCGCCGCATTGGCCGCGGGCCAGCCGTTCGAAGCCGAATTGCCGGTCGAGCGTGACGACGGCGCTGGCCGCCGTGTGGTCTGGTATTCGTTGTCGGTGCGACGGGCCGAAGGCGCCGGTCAGGGTGAAGAGGCCGAGGCCGTGGCCGTGCTGACCGACATCTCACGCCTGAAAAGCCAGCAGGCCGAACTGGAACAGTTGCTGCGCGACCGCGAACTGATGTTCAGCCTGTCGGAAGTGGGCATCGTCTACCTGCGCGGTTCGCGCATCGAACGTGCCAACCAGGCCATGGCCACCCTGACCGGCTACGCGCAGCCCGAGCTGACGCTGCTGGACGCGGCCGAGCTGTTTGAAAGCGCGCGCGACTGCGTGGCCTTCGAAGCCCAGGTGGCGCAGGCGCTGCGCGAAAGCGGCCGCTTCAGCGGCGAACGCCTGCTGCGCCGGCGCGACGGCAGCCTGCACTGGGTGCAGGTGTCGGTGCGGCCGGTGGACGCCGACGACCTGGAAGCCGGCCTCATCTGCAGCTTCGTCGACGTCGATGAACGCCGCCGCGCACGCGAAACCTTGGCCGTGCAGGCCGAGCGCACCCGCGCGATCCTGAATTCCGTGCTCGTGGGCATCGTCACGGTGTCTGACACCGGCATCGAATGGATGAACCGGTCGGCGCGCCGCATGTTTGCGGGCGAACTGGCCGACTTTGTGGGCGAACCCATCAGCATCGTCGCCACGCCCGAGCCCGACCACCCGCTGCGCCAGGGGCAGCACCTGCAGCGCCTGCAGGAAGGCCGCGCCGAGACCTTCGAATGCCGGCTGCGCGGGCGCGACGGGCGCGAGTTCTGGGTCGTGGGCAATGCCGTGCTGACGGCTGGCAGCGAAGGCGCAGGCCGGCAGGTGACCTTTGCGCTGCTGGACATCGAACGCCGCCGCCAGGCCGAAGTCAGCATCGCGCAGGCGCAGGCTTCACTGCAGCGCGTGATTGAGACTGCACCCTTGGCCATCGCGCTGTTCGACGCGCGCAGCCATCGCGTGCTGCAGGTCAACCAGACCGCGGCCAGCTTCTTCGGCTGCACGCTCGACGCCGTGCTGGGCACGGGCCTGGACGCCTGCCCCGACAGCAGCAAGGCCCAGGCCCTGCGCGGCTGGCTGCAGGCCGCTGCGGCGCGTGGTGAACGCGCCCAGCACGAACTGCGCGACGACCCGGATGGCGCTGCCGACGGCCTGCGCGTGTGGGACGTGCGCGTGGCGCCGCTGGCCGCAGCGGGCGACGTGGCCGCGCAGCTGCTGCTGGTGGCCAGCGACGTGACCGAACAGCGCATGGCCGAACAGGCGCGGCTGCGCGCAGCCATCGACCAGCGCGAACTGCTGGTTCGCGAAGTCCACCACCGCATCAAGAACAACCTGCAGGGCGTGGCCGGGCTGCTGCAGCAGAACGCCGCACGCCACCCCGAACTGGCCCTGGTGCTGGCCGAGGCCGTGGGCCAGGTGCGGGCCATCGCCCAGGTCTACGGGCTGCAGGTGGGCATGACCGGGCCGCTGGGGCTGGCCGGGCTGGTGCGGGCGATTGCGCAGTCGGTGCAGCTGACCTTCGGCCAGACCATCACCGTGCCGGCTGCCGCGCTGGGCGTACCGCACCAGTTGCCCGAACCCGAAGCCATCCCGGTGGCCCTGGTGTTGAACGAGCTGCTGACCAACGCCATCAAGCACGGCCAGGGCGACGGCGTGCGTTGCACCTTGCTGGCGCAAGGCCCTGACGTTCTGGTTCAGATTGCCCATCTCGGCCGCCTGCCCGACGGCTTCAGCCTGGCGGCCGTGCCGGGCGGCGTTTCCGGCCTGGGTCTGGTGCGGGCCTTGCTGCCGCGCCGCAGTGCCGAACTGCAGATCGAGCAACGCGGCCCCGACGTGGTGGCCGAGGTTCGCCTGCGCCCGCCCAGCGTGCGCCTGCCACAGCCCGAGGCGCTCGCTGGGGATGCCGATGCCGATGTCGATACCGGGCCTGAAACCGGGGTTGACGGCGCCCCTGCCAGCCCCGCCAGCGTTCTGCCGGCCTGATGGGCGGGCCAGCCGCTGGCCGGCCCCCGGCCTTGCCGCCCTGCGAGTTCGGGGTGGCGGCAGGCCAGGGGCGATGCGCCACAATCCCGGGATGAGCCTGCACGCCGAAGCGCCCGTCCCCACTGCCGGCCCCGCCAGCAAGGGGCGTGTGCTGGTGGTCGACGACGACCGGCTGGTGCTGGCCACCGTCACCCACGGGCTGACCCAGGCCGGCTACGCCATCATCGACGCCGACAACGGCGACGAAGCCATCCTGCTGGCGCGCCAGCACCGGCCCGACCTGGCGCTGCTGGACATCCGCATGGAAGGCAAGAGCGGCTTTGACGTCGCCGCCACGCTGCGCGACGCCTACCGCATCCCGTTCATCTTCCTGTCGGCTTTTTCCGACCCGGCCACCTTGGCCCAGGTGCAGGCCCTGGGTGCGTTGGCCTACCTGGTCAAGCCGCTGGACGTGGGCCAGATCGTCCCGGCCGTGGACGCCGCATTCGTACGCCTGCGCGCCTTCCCAGCCGGTGCCTTGCCGACTACTGATGCGCCGGCCGCTTCGGCCGCTGTGGCCCTGCCTGCAGCCACGGAGGCGCCGGCAGCCGCACCACCCGTCAGCCCGCTGGCTGACCCGGTGGCCCTGGCCGTGGGGGTGCTGATGCACCGCCATTCACTCACGCGCGATCAAGCCTGGGACCGATTGCAGCGCCTGGCGCTGGCCCAGTCGCACAGCCCGGCGGCGCAAGCCGAAAGGCTGCTGGCGGCAGTCGAGGAACTGGCCCGCAGCGCGCTGTAGGCCTTGCCGGCTAGCCTGGCAGCGTGAAGTAGAAGACCGCGCCGCGGCCGGGCTCGGCTTCGGCCCAGATGCTGCCGCCGTGGCGCTGCACGATGCGCCGGACCGAGGCCAGGCCCACGCCATGGCCCGGGAAATCGTTGGCGCTGTGCAGGCGCTGGAACAGGCCGAACAGGCGTTCGGCCGAACGCATGTCGAAACCGGCGCCGTTGTCTTCGACCTCGAAGGTGCGCTGCCCGCCCTGGAGCACCGCGCGCAGCACGATGCGCGCACGCGTGCAGCGGCCGGTGTACTTCCAGGCATTGCCCAGCAGGTTTTCCAGCACCAGGCGAAGCAGGGTAGGGTCGCCCTGGGCCGTCAGGCCGGGTTCGATCTCGACATCGGCCACCCTCTCCGGTGCGTGGCGGCGCAGGTCTTCCACCACGTATTGCGCCAGCTGCGTCAGGTTCACCGGCTGGCGCGCCAGCGGCTGGGTCGACAGGCGTGCCAGTGTCAGCAGCGCGTCGATCATCAGGTTCATGCGCGTGGCCGCGCCCAGCACACGGTCCAGGTGGTCGTTGCCCACCCGGTCCAGCAGCCGGCCGTAGTCTTCCTTGACGATGCGCGTGAAGCCTTCCACGACGCGGATGGGCGCACGCAGGTCGTGCGACACCGTCATGCTGAACTGCTCGGCTTCGCTGCCGCCGGTCAGCGCCCCGCCTTCAGCCTGCGCACGGCCCACCCACAAGGCCGCCACGTCGGGCGCAGCGTCGAAGCGCTGCAGCCGCCAGCCCCCCGCTTCCAGCCGCGTGCCGGCGGGCTGGCGGCCGATGTCCCGGATCGCGGCTGCCACCGCGTCGGGCAGCGGGGCTATGCAGTCTGCCAGCAGCCGGCCAGGTGCCACGCCGGGCCAAGCGGCCAACGGTGCCGGGGCGACGTGGCGCACGACATAGCCTTGGCCTTCGTCCCACGCGAGCACGGCACCGCCGCTGGCGCCCAGCGCCGCGTCCAGACTGGCCACCGTGGCCTGCAGCTGCTGTTCGGCGTCAACGTTTTCGGCCCGGCCCAGGAAGCCGTTGAAGGCGCCGGCATCGTCCACGCACACGCTTGCCGACACCCGCCAGTGCCGGCCCAGCCCGGCGGCGGTCTGTCCCTGCAGCTGCAAAGGCAGCGCCAGAAAGCTGCGCCCGGCGCGCAGCTGGGGCTGCAGCGCAGCGTCGATGGCCGCGGTGCTGTCGGCATCGGGCAGCGGATCGGCCTGGCCGGGGGCCTGCCACTGCAGAAGCTTGTGGGCCGCGTCGCTGCGCCAGACCCAGGCGGTGTCGATCTCACGCCGCAGGCGCAGTTCCTGGCGCAGTGCGCGCAGGTCGGCGTCGTGGCGGCGTTGCGCGCGCAGTTGACCCAGGGCATGAAAGCCCCAGGCTAGCAGGGGCAGTGCCAGGCCCAGCAGCAACCAGCCGCTGCTGGCTGCCGGGCCCGCGTCTGCGCAGGCCGACAGAGCCAGGCCAGCGCAGGTCAGCGCCACGCGCCAGGCGGGCGCTGACCTGTGGATGGACGGGGCGCGCGCAGGGCGCGAGAGAAGGGGGGCAGGGCAGGGCACGCTGGGCGGGATTGTAGGGACGGGCCCCGGCCCGCCAGAGTGCGACCGCCGTCGGCTCAAGTCGAAGCCCATGGCGCCGAAACAGCAGTTGGTTTCATTCGCTCGCCCACGGCTCACCACAGCCCTCGCCGGCCCCGCCACCCGTTGGACCCCGACTTGACGCCAGCCAGGGGTGCCCGCATCCTGAGCCGACGCGGCGCCGGGCAGGCCGCCGGGCTGCGGACGCCGGCCCAGAACAAGGACATGCCACCGCCATGACGGCCGACCCACCCGCCGTGCGCCTGGACGAAGGTGCACTGGCCCGCTTGCGTGAACTCGACCCCGACGGGCGCCACGACGTGCTGGGCCGCGTGCTGCGCACCTTCGAAGCTTCGCTGGCCCGGCAGCTGGGGGTGCTGCAGGCCGAGGCCGGGCACGGGCGGGCAACGGCCGTGGCCAACCTGGCGCACCTGCTGAAATCGTCGGCTGGCAGCGTGGGCGCGCTGGCGCTGGCGCAGTGCTGTGCCGAGGTCGAACAGCAGCGCCGCGACGGTCAGGCACAGGGTCTGGACGACGATATCCAGCGTTTGATCACGGAAGGGCAGCGCGCGCTGCAGGCGGTTCGGGCTATTCTTCGGGACTGACTCCGAGCCCGTGATGGCCCCTCAGACCGCCCTCATCGACGAGAGATTCCCCACCCAGCCGGAGGTTTTGCTCGTCGACGACGACGAGGTGAACCTGCTGCTGACGGCCCTGGCCCTGCGCGAGCGCGGCTTTCGCCTGATCGAGGCCGACAGCGGCGAAAAGGCGCTGGAACTGTTGCGCGACCATGCGCCCGACATCATCGTGCTCGACGCCATGATGCCCGGCCTGGACGGCTTCGCCACCTGCCGCGCGCTGCGCCGCATGCCCAGCATGGAAAACGTGCCGGTGCTCATGCTCACGGGCCTGGACGACGACGCGTCCATCACCCGCGCCTACCAGGCCGGGGCCACCGACTTCTTCGTCAAGGCCACGCAGTGGAGCCTGCTGGCCGGCCGGCTGCAGTACATGCTGCGCGCTTCGCGCACGCGCATCGAACTGGAACGCAGCAAGAGCAAGCTGGCACGCGCGCAAGACCTGGCGCGCATGGGCAGCTTCGACTGCGCCGCCCCGACCGCAACGAACGTGGCGGCCTGTTGCTGTCGACCGAAGCGTTGCGGGTGCTGAACTTCGGCCCGCACGAACGCTGCAGCCTGCGCACCCTGCTGCGCATGGTGCCGGTGGACGACCGCCGGCTGATGCTGCGCCAGCTGCACGCCGCGCTGCGCCACAGCTCGGTGCTGGCCACCGACGTGCCGATGGTGCTGCTGGACGGGCGCCAGCGCATCATCCATGTCGAAGCCGAACCCGAGTTCAACGAACAGGGCCAGGGCGCGGGCTACACCGGCGTGCTGCAGGACGTGACCGACCGCCGCGCGGCCGAAGACAAGATCCTGGAACTGGCGAACTTCGACGCGCTGACCGGCCTGCCCAACCGCCGGCAGCTGATCTGGCGCGCCGAACGTGCGCTGGAACAGGCACGCCGCCATTCGCACCAGTTCGCGCTGCTGCTCATCGACCTGGACCGCTTCAAGATCATCAACGACACCCTGGGCCACGGCGCAGGCGACGAACTGCTGGTGGAAGTGGGCCGCCGCCTGCGCGCCTGCGTGCGCCACAGCGACCAGGTCATGGAAGGCCAGTTCGACCCGGCCGGCCTGCGTTCGCACCGCAGCCTGGAAGCCGTGGGTCGGCTGGGCGGTGACGAATTCGTTGCCCTGCTGCCCGAGGTGGGCGACGACGACGACGCCGCGCGCGTGGCCCAGCGGGTGCTGGAATCGCTGCGCGAGCCGATTTTCGTCAGCGGCCAGGAATGCTTCGTCACCGCCAGCGTGGGCGTGGCCATCTACCCGCGCGACGGCAATTCGGTTGTCGACCTGCTGCGCAATTCCGACGTGGCCATGTATTCCGTCAAGGCCCAGGGCAAGAACAGCGCGGCCATCTACAGCCCGCAGCTGGCCGGGCGCGGGCGCGAAAAGCTGGAACTGGAAACCGCGCTGCACAAGGCCATCGAACGCAACGAACTGGTGCTGCACTACCAGCCCAAGGTCGACGTGCGCGAAGCCCGGCTGGTGGGCGCGGAAGCGCTGATGCGCTGGCAGCGCGGCGGCAGCCTGGTGCCGCCGGGCGACTTCATTCCGCTGGCGGAAGAAACCGGGCTGATCGTGCCGCTGTCGGAATGGGCGTTGCGTGAAGCCGCGCGTCAGGCCCGGGTCTGGCGCGAGGCCTTCGGCTTCGACGATTCGATTGCCGTGAACCTGCCCAGCCGCCTGTTCGAGCGCAGCGACCTGGTCGAGCACATCCACCAGTGCGTGACCGCGGTGAACGTGCCGCACCGGTCCATCATGCTGGAGATCACCGAAAACAGCCTGATGAAGGAACTGCAGAACGTCATCCCGGCGCTGCACCGGCTGAACGAGATCGGCGTGGAAATCTCGATTGACGACTTCGGCACCGGCTATTCCAGCCTGGCCTACCTGACGACCCTGCCCATCAGCGAACTGAAGATCGATCGCAGCTTCGTGCGCGACCTGGGCATCACGCACCAGAGCAGCGCGGTCGTCACCGCCATCATCGCGCTGGCGCGTTCCCTTAGCCTGCGCGTGGTGGCCGAGGGTGTGGAATCGCTGCGCCAGATGGACGAGCTTTACCGCCTGGGCTGCGGGCTGATGCAGGGCTTCTTGATCAGCCGCGCCGTACCCCCTGAAGAACTGCAGGCCTGGATGGAACAGACCGTGATGGTGCGCAAGGCGCCTTGGATCCGCAGCGGCCACGACGCGCAGTTCGACACCGGCGGCCCGGCCCGTGCCGTGGGCCGGCTGATGCGCTGAAGACGGGGCAGGCTGGTGAACACCGTCAGCAAGACCGCCGCGGCGGGCAGCCCTGCGCAGTGGGCCAAAGGTGCGCTGCACCGGCTGGCCCAGGCGCAACAGGAACCCACGCCCGACAACTATGCGCGCGCCTATGCTGAAGAGGCTGGCCAGCCACTGCCCGCGCCCGCTGCGCCCCCTGCGCCCGCCCCGGCCGCCGCAGTGCCCGCTGCCCCGGATAGCGCCAGCGAAGGCCCGGCCTGGGCGCTGCTGATCGAACGCCTGGCTCGCCACCTGGAACGCCCGGGCAAGGAATGGACCCCGGCGCGGCGCAAGGACAGCCTGCAGCGCGTGCTGCAAGGCAGCCGCAGCGACGCCTCCCGGCTGCTGCAGCGCCTGCAGGGCCTGACCAGCGCCTGGGAAGCCGACCGCCCGGCCGACACCCTGGACCTGGGCTTGTCTGCCGACGCTGACGCCAACGCCAACGCCAACGCCAACGCCACCGCGGCTGCCACGGCCCAGCCGCAGACGCCCCAACGGCCGCAGGCGCCATCGGCCGCCGACGCGCCCTGGGCCGCCGCAGCCGATGCGCTGCACGGCGGAATCCAGGCCGGCTTGCCAGCGGCTGACCCGCGGGCGGCCGCGCTGGCCACGGCGCTGGCCGACGAGATGGCCGCGCTGGCCGACCGCCTGGCCCAGCCGCCGCTGCAGGCTGAACACCTGGCTCAGTTGCAGCAGTTGTGCGCGCGCGCGCAGCGCTTCTTCGCCCACCGCCACCACCTGATCGACGAACTGAGCCTGCTGTGCCGCGAGCTCGCTGCCGGCCTGGTGGACATGGCCGAAGACGACAGCTGGGCGCGCGGCCAGTGCGCCAACCTGCAGGCGCGCCTGAACGCTGGCGACGGCGGCGTCGACGCCACGGCCGGCCCCAGCGTGCGCAGCGTGCGCGCAGCCACCGAACTGCTGGCCGAAACCCGCGCCCGCCAGGCCCAGGTGCGCGGTGAAAGGCAGGCGGCGCAGGCCGCCATCAAGACCCTGATCCAGCGCATGATCAGCGAAGCCGGTGACCTGGGCGACCACGCCGGCCGCTTCCAGCAGGCTGTTGCGCAGCATGCCCAGGCCATTGCCGGTGCCGACAGCCTGCAAAGCCTGGCCGGCGTGGTGCAGGCGATGCTGGACGACAGCCGCGCCGTGCAAAGCGCCGTCAGCGCCAGCCGCGAACGCCTGCACGGCGACCAGGCCCAGGCGCAGGCGCTGCAGGCGCGCGTGCGCGAACTCGAATCCGAACTGCGCCGCCTGTCCGACGAAGTGGCCACCGACGCGCTGACCCAGGTCGCCAACCGCCGCGGCCTGATGCAAGCCTTCGACACCCTGGTGGGAGCAAGTTCGCGTAGCCAGCATGACGGGCAGGCGCCGGTGCTGGCGGTGGGGCTGCTGGACATCGACAACTTCAAGAAGCTGAACGACAGCCTGGGTCACGCCGCGGGCGACCAAGCGCTGAAGGCGCTGGCCACGGCGGTGCGCGAACGCCTGCGCCCGGTGGACCACCTGGCCCGCTTCGGCGGTGAAGAATTCGTCGTGCTCTTGCCCGGCACCCCGCTGGTCGAAGCCCAGCAGGCGCTGACGCGCTTGCAGCGCGGCCTGAGCGCAGGCCTGTTCATGCACGAGGGGCGCGAAGTCTTCGTCACCTTCTCGGCTGGCGTCACCGCCTGGCAAGCCGGCGAGACCCTGGAAGCCGCGCTGGAACGCGCCGACGAGGCCCTGTACGAAGCCAAGCGCACCGGCAAGAACCGCACCTGCACCGGGTGATACCGCAACAACTGCACACCAGCCGGGCCTTAATTCCGCGCCACGGCGGCCGATAGAGCCGACAAGATCAGGACCAATGGCTTCGGGCATGACCCGGGCCGAACCTGTCAACCTCTGCCCTGGCCCGCCGCATGAACCCCATCCAACGCCTGTTCCGGCCCCTGCAGACCGCTCTGCAGGTCTTCTTCGCCCGCGACCTGGCCCTGCGCCGCAGTGAGGGCGGCGTGCAGATCGTGCTGGCCGAGCGCACGCCAGCTGGCAAGGCCCGCAAGCCCAGCCGCAGCGAAACCGAACAAGCGCGCGAACGCGCGGAACTGGCCCTGATGCACGAACAGCTGTCTGCCCTGCTGGACGACCTGCCTGAAACCCGCGGCACCTTGCGCCACCTGGTGTTCGTCGAACAGACCCTGGCGCGCAAGGGCTGGCGGGCCCTGCACAAGCTGCCGCTGGACGTGCTGCAGCGCGCGCTGGAACAGCTGGAAGGCCTGGTGCAGAACTGGTCGCCCGAAGGCCTGGCCAACCTGCGGTCGAAGATGGCCGTGGCCATCATCGACCGCGAACACATGGACCCGAACGCCGAAGCCGACGCCTACCGCACGGCCATGCCGATGGAGATGCCGGCGGGTGGCGATGCCCCTACCGGTGAAGCTGCTGACAACGCCGAAGCCGCCGACGCCGCTGAGGCCACCATCGGTGCCGATGACGCTGCGCTGGCTGCAGCCTACGCAGCGGCGCTGGGGGCGGCGGCCCCGGCCCCGACCCCGGCGGCCCTGGCCGCCCAGGCCCTGGCTCAAGTGCAGGCCAGTGCCCAGGCCGCCCTGGCGGCGGGTGCTGGGGCCAACGCGTCAACGGGCCAGCCCGGTCAGCCACTGGAATTCCACAACGAACTGGGTTCCCGCGCTGCGCGCGCTCAGCCGCGTGAGAACCTGGCAGGCCAGGGCAAGCTGCCGCCGATCAAGCTGCGCGAACTGCAGGGGTGAACGGACTGGCGATTGACGAGCTGAGGGGCCCCGGCACCCGAAGGGGCTGAGCGGCCGGGCCGCACGGGGGGGGGCTTGCGCTGCCTGCCACGGCAGGCGCAGAATGAACTGTATGAAAACACAGTTCTGTGCTGCGGAACGCACCCGCACCCAGGCCGCGGCCCCTGCGAGGGCCCGCCCATGAACCCCGGCAACACACCGCCGCGCCTGCTGGACCAGGTGCGCCTGCACATCCGCGGGCTGCACTACAGCCTGCGCACCGAAGAGGCCTACCTGCACTGGGTGCGCGCCTTCCTGCGCTTCCACGACATGCGCCACCCCACCGAACTGGCCGGGCCCGAAGTGCAGGCCTTCCTGAACTGGCTGGCCCACGAAGGGCAGGTGGCGCCCAGTACGCACCGGCAGGCCTTGTCGGCCCTGCTGTTCCTGTACCAGAAGGTGCTGCGGCAGGACCTGCCCTGGATGGCCGAGATCGGCCGCCCGCGCAACGAAAAACGCCTGCCCGTGGTGCTGGGCGTGGACGAAGTGGCGCGTGTGCTGGCCCAGCTGGACGCACACAGCCCCGGCGGCGGCGCCCATGGCCTGGTGGGGCGGCTGCTGTACGGCACCGGCATGCGGCTGCTGGAAGGCCTGCGCCTGCGCGTGAAGGACATCGACTTCGACCGCCGGGCTGTCATCGTGCGCGAAGGCAAGGGCTTCAAGGACCGCGTGGTGATGCTGCCCGCGGCGCTGGAACGCCCGCTGCGCGAACAGCTGGAACGCGTGCGCCAGGTCTGGCAGCAGGACCGCGCCGCCAGCCTGGGCGGCGTGCACGTGCCCCACGCGCTGGCGCGCAAGTACCCGCGTGCGGCCGAGTCCTTCACCTGGCACTGGGTGTTTCCGCAGGCGCAGCCGGCCGTCGACCCGCGCACTGGC
The DNA here is from genome assembly GCA_027485165.1 of Rubrivivax sp. Taxonomy (GTDB): domain Bacteria; phylum Pseudomonadota; class Gammaproteobacteria; order Burkholderiales; family Burkholderiaceae_C; genus Rubrivivax. The sequence continues at coordinate 46,395 of JAIXRN010000097.1, read as the reverse complement.
GCGCTGGGCCGCCACCACCTGCTGGAAGGCAACTTCCAGCGTGCCTTCAAGCTGGCCGTGCAGGCCGCCGGCGTCGACAAGCCGGCGTCGCCGCATACCCTGCGCCATTCCTTTGCCACCCATCTGCTGCAGGCCGGCTACGACATCCGCACTGTGCAGGAACTGCTGGGCCATTCCGACGTGAGCACGACCATGATCTACACCCATGTGCTGCGCCTGGGTGGCGGCGCGGTGCGCAGCCCGCTGGACAACCTGGCCAGCCTGGCGCCGCTGGTGTCGCCAGTGCCGGTGCCAGTGCCACTGGCCCAGCCCACCGCCCCCGCCGCCACGCCAGCCCCCACCCATCCCGGCGCGGCCAGCCCGCTGCGCTACCCCGCCAGCAGCCGGCCCGCCACCGTGCGCCGCGCCCGCGAACCCCTGCCGTGCTACCTGCCCCCGCCAACCCTGCCAGCTCTGCGCACACCCCGCCTGCCTACGCCGAACTGCACTGCCGCAGCAACTACAGCTTCCTGACCGGGGCTTCGCACCCGGAAGAACTGGTGGCCCGGGCCCAGGCCCTGGGCTACACCGCGCTGGCGCTGACGGACGAATGCAGCCTGTCGGGCGCAGTGCGCGCGCTGGCCGAAGCCGAACGCCTGCAGATGCGGCTGATCGTGGGCGCGGAAATGCAGCTCTCGGCCCCCGGCCCTGCACCCACGGCTGCAACGGCTGCAACGGCTGCGGAACCCCGCCTGGTGCTGCTGGTGCAGTCGCGTCGCGGTTACACCAACCTGGTTGAATGGATCACCCAGGCCCGCCGCCGCGCACCCAAGGGCCAGTACCAAGCGCTGCGCACCGACCTGGAAGGCCGCATCCCCACCGCGCCCATGCTGGCCGGGCTGCCGGGCTGCTTTGCGCTGCTGGTGCCGCAGGCCGAACAGTCGTTTGAGGCCGTCTTCCACCACGCCATGTGGCTGAAGACCTGGTTCGGGCTGGACCGCGCTGCCATCGCCGTCGAACTGCGGCACCAGGCGCACGAGGGCGTGCTGCTGGACACGCTGGCCCGCGTGTCGGCCGCCACCGGCCTGCCGCTGGTGGCCGCTGGCGGCGTGCGCATGCATGCGCGTTCGCGCAAGCCGCTGCTGGACGTGCTGACCGCCACCCACCAGCGCTGCAGCGTGGCCGAAGCCGGGCTGGCCCTGGCGCCGAACGCTGAAGCCTACCTGCGTTCACGCCTGCGCCTGGCGGCGCTGTACCGGCCCGAATGGCTGCAGGCCACGGTCGACATTGCCGGCAGCTGCGCCTTTTCGCTGTCGGAACTGAAGTACGAATACCCGCGCGAGATCACGCCCGAAGGTCACACCCCCACCAGCTGGCTGCGGCACCTGACGGAAGCCGGCGCTGCCGAACGTTTTCCAGCCGGCCTGCCGCCGGCCGTGCGGGCGATGATCGAACACGAACTGGCGCTGATTGCCCAGCTGCGCTACGAGCCCTACTTCCTGACCGTGGCCGACATCGTCACCTGGGCGCGCGCGCAGGGCATCCTGTGCCAGGGCCGCGGCAGCGCGGCCAATTCCGCGGTCTGCTATTGCCTGGGCGTCACGGCCGTGGACCCGGCGCGCACCACGCTGCTGTTCGAACGCTTCATCAGCGCCGAACGCAACGAACCGCCCGACATCGACATCGATTTCGAACACCAGCGTCGCGAAGAAGTCATCCAGTACATCTACCGCAAGTACGGCCGCCACCGCGCCGCGCTCACGGGCGTGGTCATCAGCTACCGGCCGCGCAGCGCTATCCGCGACGTGGGCCGGGCGCTGGGCATCGACCTGGAACGCATCGAAGCCCTGACCAAGACCTTGCACTGGTGGGGCCAGGACAGCGAAGCCCAGGCCGAACGCCTGCGCGAAACCGGCTTCGACCCCGAAGCCCCGTTGTGCCAGCTGTGGCTGGACCTGACGCGCCAGCTGGTGGGCTTTCCGCGCCACCTGAGCCAGCACCCCGGCGGCTTCGTGATCGCCCGCGAAAGCCTGGCCCAGCTGGTGCCGGTGGAAAACGCCAGCATGCCCGGGCGCAGCGTGATCCAGTGGGACAAGGACGACCTGGACATCCTGGGCCTGCTGAAGGTGGACATCCTGGCGCTCGGCATGCTCAGCGCCATCCGCCGAGCGCTCACCCTGGTGGGCGACAAGCTGGGCCAGCCGCTGGCCCTGCACCAGGTGCCGGCAGAAGACCCGGCCACCTACGCCATGCTGTGCCGGGGCGACAGCGTGGGCACCTTTCAGGTGGAAAGCCGGGCGCAGATGAGCATGCTGCCGCGGCTGCAGCCGCGCAAGTTCTACGACCTGGTGATCGAAGTCGCCATCGTGCGGCCCGGGCCCATCCAGGGCGGCATGGTCCACCCGTACCTGAAGCGCCGCAACGGCGAAGAGCCGGTGGACTACCCCAGCAGCGAAGTGCGCCAGGCGCTGGAACGCACCCTGGGCGTGCCCATCTTCCAGGAACAGGTGATGCAGCTGGCGATCCTGGCGGCCGACTTCACCCCCGGCGAAGCCGACCAGCTGCGCCGCGCCATGGCCGCCTGGAAGCGCAAGGGCGGCCTGGGCCCCTTCCACGAAAAGCTGGTGGGCCGCATGGTGGCCAAGGGCTATGAACCTGAATACGCCGAACGCATCTTCAAGCAGATACAGGGCTTCGGCGAATACGGCTTCCCGGAAAGCCATGCCGCCAGCTTCGCGCTGCTGGTGTACGTCAGCGCCTGGTTGAAGTGCCACCACCCCGACGCCTTTTTGGCCGCGCTGCTGAACAGCCAGCCCATGGGCTTCTACGCCCCGGCCCAACTGGTGCGCGACGCGAAGGAACATGGCGTGCGCGTGCTGCCGGTGTGCGTGCTGCGCAGCGAATGGGACAGCACGCTGGAAGACGCCCCCGTGGCCGATGGCGCTGCCCTGCGCCCCGTGCGCCTGGGCTTCAACCGCATCAGCGGCTTTCAGAAGGAAGCCGCAGAACGCCTGCAGGCCGCGCGCGCCCAGGCCCCCTTCGCATCACCCGAAGACCTGGCCCGCCGCGCGGTGCTGGACGCGCACCAGCTCACCCTGCTGGCCCAAGCCGATGCCTTGGTCAGTCTGCCTGTTGGCCCCCACGACGCTTCGCGTCGGCCCCCCGAGGGGGCGCCGTCGGACCTGGGGGGCGGCCCGGCGGTCCGACGGGTCGGCCACCGCCACCAGGCCGCCTGGGCCGTGGCCGGGGTGGACACGCGCGCCACGCCCATGCTGCGGGAAACGCGCACACACGAAGCGCCGGCCGATCTGCCCGCCCCCAGCGAAGCCATCACCGTGCTGGCCGACTACCGCAGCCAGGGCCTGAGCCTGACGCAGCACCCCGTGGGCCTGCTGCGCGCGCGGCTGGCGGCCTTCCAGGTGCAGCCGGCGGCGGTGCTGCGCGGCTATCCGCACGGCCGGCTGGCGCGGGCCAGCGGCATCGTCACCCACCGCCAGCGCCCGGGCACGGCCAAGGGCGTGGTGTTCGTGACGCTGGAAGACGAGACCGGCTTCGTCAACGTCATCGTCTGGCCGGCGCTGGTGGAAAAGCAGCGCCGCCCGCTGCTGGCCGCGCGGCTGCTGACGGTCTACGGCATCTGGCAGCGCGAAGGCGAAGTGCGCCACCTGGTGGCCAAGACCCTGGTGGACCACAGCGAACTGCTGCAGGGCCTGGCCACCACCAGCCGTAACTTCCGCTGAGGACGGACGGACCCTGGGCCCACCCTCGGGCCAGCCCCAGAACGGCTACGGCTTTCGGCGTATGCCGGCGGCGACGCGGCTGCGGCACGATCCGCTGTCCATCTACATGCCTGCGCTGGGGGCGGCGCCGATGAGCGGCCCGCCGCCCAGCGCCCGCCCTGGCCATGCGCATCGAACTCGACGACCTTTCGCGCCCGCAGGTGCACGCCCTGCTGCACGAGCACCTGCGCCACATGCACGAGATGTCGCCCGCCGACCGGGTGTTCGCGCTGGACCTGCGCAAGCTCCAGGCGCCGGGCATCAGCGTGTGGACCGCCTGGCAGGACGACCTGCTGCTGGGCTGCGGCGCGCTGAAGGAACTGTCGCCGCTGCAGGGTGAGATCAAGTCCATGCGCACCCCGGCCGCGCGGCGCCGCTGTGGTGCCGGGCGCGCACTGCTGGCCCACATCATCGCCACGGCCCGGCAGCGCGGCTACCGCACGCTGAGCCTGGAAACCGGCACCCACCCCGGGTTCGACCCGGCGAAGGCGCTGTACGCCAGCTTCGGCTTCCAGCCTTGTGGCCCCTTTGCCGACTACGAAGACAACCCGCACAGCGCCTTCATGGCGCTGTCGCTGGCGCCGGCGGGCTGAAAGTTGACCCCGGGTTCTGGCGACCCGTCGCTTGAACTGGCGATCCGTCGCCCGCAGCCGGCCGGGCTGCCCCGGCACGCCTAATGTGGCGGTCATCGCTGGTGTCCAGTTCGACGCCGGCCGACACACCCGCCCTTGCAGGAGCCGATGATGGAACGCAGCCTCGACACCCAACGCGCCACATACACCCGCCGCCGCCTGGCATCTGCCGCCTTCCTGGCCGCTCTGGCCGGCCCTTTCACGCCGTTGGCCACGCCAGCCTGGGCCCAGCAGATCGTGCTGGAACCAGCCGACACCGTGCTGGCAGGCGAACCGTTGGCCATCCGTTTCACCGGCCTGCCCGCAGGGGCAGAAGTGCAGGTGGCCACGCGCCGCGCGGTGCGTGAATTCACCGGCGCGCAGCGGCCCTATGCCGCACAGGCACGCTACCGCGCCAGTGCCGGCGGCACCCTGGACCTGGCCACTGCCGCGCCTCTGCCGGGTGGCAGCTACAGCGGTGCTGACCTGCGCGGCCTGTTCTGGGCCATGCAGCCCTTGCCCAGCGCGGCCGCCAAGGCTGCTGGCGCCATCGCTCTGGCCGAAGGTCAGGTGCAGATCGAGGTGCGTGCCATCGATGCCGCTGGCCAGCCGGGTGCCCCGCTCGCCACGCGCACGCTGAGCTTCCAGCGCGCGCTGCCCGAAGTCGTCTCGCGCCCGGCCGAAGGCTTCCCCGGCGCGGTCTTCAGCAGCCTGCCGGGCAGCAAGCCGCGGCCGGCGCTCATCCTGCTGGGCGGCAGCGAAGGCGGGGCGGCCATCACCAGCAGCGGCCCGGTGTACGCGTCGCGCGGCTTTGCCGTACTGGCGCTGCCGTACTACTCGCCCTCGCAATGGGGCCCGGCGGGCTCGCTGCCGCCCGAGGTGCCCGAACTGCCGCGCGCTTTCGCCGACATCCCCGTCGACCGCCTGGCCGCCGTGCGCGACTGGCTGGCCAGACAGCCGGGCGTGGACGCCCAACGCATTGGCGTGGTGGGCACCAGCAAGGGTGCTGAATTCGCCCTGCTGGCCGCCAGCCGCATGCCCTGGATCAAGAGCGTCCTGGCTGTGGTGCCCAGCGACGTGGTCTGGGAAGGCTGGGGCGAAGGCATCAAGCCCGGTGAACGGTCCAGCTTCGCCTGGCATGGCCAGCCGCTGCCCTTCGTGCCGTACAAGGACTTCGACAAGGAATTCGCTGGCTTTGCCACTGGCGCCGAAGTGAAGATCCGCCGCCCGCAGGACGCCGGCCGCGCTGCGAACCCCGAACGCGTGGCGCCGGCACGCATCCGCGTGGAAGACATTGCCGCGCCGGTGATGGTGGTGGGCGGCCACGACGACCAGATCTGGGACAGCGGCGGCATGGCCGAAAACATCGCCCGCACGCGCAGCGCCGCGGGCCGCGAGACCGTGGCCCTGGTCTACCGCGATGCCGGGCACTTCCTGGGTGGCAGCGGCTGGGCGCCCACCACGCAGTACAACGCCGGCCCCAGCAAGAGCGGCGGCACACCCGAAGCCAACGCCCGCGCCCAGGCTGAGGCCTGGGGCAAGAGCTTCGATTTCCTGCGCCGCACCCTGGGGCCGATGCCTTGAGCCCAGCGCCGCGGCGGGCGCTGCGGGACAATCCTTGGCATGCAATTGCCCATCGAATGGCTGCCCGCCGCCGGCGCCCCGCAACAACTGATCCTGCTGCTGCACGGCTGGGGCAGTTATGCCACCCACCTGGCGCCGCTGGCGCAGGCGCTGCGCCAGCAGTTCCCGCAGGCGGCGGTGATCGCGCCCGATTCGCCCTTGCAGGCCGGTGCTTCCATCATCGGCCGGCCCAGCCCGGGCGGGCGCCAGTGGTACGACATCGAAGGCCTGAACGACGCAAACTGGCCAGCCCGCGTGGCCGCCGCGCTGCCAGCCCTGCACCAGTGGGTGCAGGCGCAGCAGCAGCGCCTGGGGGTGGGGCGGGCCGCCACGTGCCTGGGCGGGTTTTCGCAGGGCGCCATCGTGTCGCTGGCCCTGGCCAGCCTGGACGACGGGCTGTGCGGCCGCGTGCTGGCCTTCGGCGGCCGCTACGCCGAAGTGCCGCTGGCCGCGCCGCGCCACACCACCATCCATCTGTTTCATGGCGGCGCTGACCGGGTGATTCCCGCCCAGGGCTCGCGCGACGCGCTGGAACACCTGGCCGCGCTGCAGGGCGACGCCACGCTGGACATCGCCGAAGGCGTGGGGCATGAACTGCACCCGGCCCTGATCGACTGCGCCCTGCACCGGCTGACCAGCCACATCCCGCTGCGCACCTGGCAGGCCGCCATGGGGGCGGCGGCTGGCGCGCAGGCGCAGGACGGCTGAGCCCGTCGCCAGGTGCTGGCGCCAGCCGCACGCCTGCCCACCCCGCCGCCTGGCGTGAAACCGACCCCACCGCCCTGAGCACCGCATGCTGTTCCTGCTGTCACCCGCCAAGACCCTGGACTACGAGCGCCCCGTGCCCCGCCCGGTGCTGCGCCGCGCCACCGACCCGCTGTTTGTGCCGCAGGCGGCCGAACTGATCGACCTGCTGAAGAGAAAGTCGCCGGCCGACATCTCGGCGCTGATGGACCTGTCGGCCCCACTGGCCGAACTGAACGCCACGCGCTACCAGGCCTGGCAGCCCGAAGCCACGCCCGGCAACAGCAAGCCCGCGGTGCTGGCCTTCGACGGCGACGTCTACGGCGGCCTGGACGCCAGCAGCCTGGGCACCGCCGACCTGGACTGGGCGCAACAGCACCTGGTGCTGCTGTCGGGCCTGTACGGCGCCCTGCGCCCGCTGGACAAGCTGCAGCCCTACCGGCTGGAAATGGGCACCGCACTGGCCAACCCGCGCGGACGCGACCTGTACGCCTGGTGGGGCGACACCGTGGCCGAGCACCTGAACCAGCGCCTGGCCAGCGAACGCAGCCGCATCGTCGTCAACCTGGCTTCGGTCGAATACGCGCGCGTGGCCCTGCGACCGGCGCTGCAGGCGCGCGTGGTGGACTGCGTGTTCGAAGACTGGAAGGACGGCCGCTACAAGGTCATCAGCTTCTTCGCCAAGCGTGCGCGCGGGCTGATGGCCCGCCACGCGGTGCAGCAGCGCGCCCGCGGCCTGAAGGCGCTGGAAAGCTTTGCCAGCGAAGGCTATGCACTGGCGCCCGGGGCCTGCGAACCCGACCGGCTGGTGTTCCGCCGGCGCGTGCCGGTCGCATCAAAATAAGCGCATGACCGCTCTCGCCCAGACCATCACCCCCGAGCTGCGCCGCTGGATCGTGGCCCAGGCTGAAGCCGGCTGCCGACCTGAAGACGTGCTGCAGGCCATGAAGGCCAGCGGCTGGGGCGAGGAAGTGGCCATCGCCGCGCTGGAACAGACGCTGAGCGAACGCCTGGCCGAACTGCGCCCCGCGGCCAGCGTGGTGCCCTTGGGCGCCGCCACCCCGCTGCCCGAGCCGGCGCTGGGCGACGCGCCCACCGTGCTGCACATCGAAGGCCACCCCGTGCGCCTGCTGACCACCATGCGCCACCCGCGCGTGATCGTCTTCGGCGGCCTGCTGACCGACACCGAGTGCGAAGAACTCATGGCCCTGTCGCGCCCGCGTCTGGAACGCAGCAAGACGGTCGACAACGCCACCGGTGGCGACGAAGTCAATGCCTCGCGCACCAGCGACGGCATGTTTTTCGAGCGCGGCGAAACGGCACTCATCACCCGCATCGAAGCCCGCATTGCCGGCCTGCTGCGCTGGCCCGTGAACCACGGCGAAGGCCTGCAGATCCTGCGCTACCGGCCGGGCGCGGAATACCGCCCGCACCACGACTACTTCGACCCGGTACACCCCGGCACGGCCAAGATCCTGGAACGGGGTGGCCAGCGCGTGGGCACCCTGGTGATGTACCTGAACACGCCTGAAGGCGGCGGTGCCACGACCTTCCCCGATGTCGGGCTGGAAGTGGGCCCGGTGCGCGGCAATGCCGTCTTCTTCAGCTACGACCGCGCCCACCCCAGCACCCGCACCCTGCATGGTGGCGCGCCCGTGACAGCGGGTGAAAAGTGGGTGGCCACGAAGTGGCTGCGGCAGGGGGTGTTCGTCTAGCCAGGCGCCCTTCAGGGCTTGCCAGGCGGCAGGTGGATCTGCAGAAACTGCGCCAGCCGTTCGGCATGGTCGACGCGGTTTTCCACCAGTTGCAGCCCGTGGCCTTCGCCCACGTATTCATGCGACGCCACGGCCACTCCGGCAGCACGCGCCGCGGCGACGAAGCGGCGCGAATGCGCGGGGTCGACACGCGTGTCCTGGGCACCCAGGGTCACCAGCACCGGCACCTTGATGTCGGCAACCCGGTTGATGGGCGAAAAGCGCTCCAGCATCGCCTTGTCCGCCACCGGGTCGCCCAGCGTCTCGTTGAAGCTGTGGTGGCGGTAGCGCTCGGGGATGTCGGTCCAGAAGCGACTGAACAACTTGGTGAGGTCGGTGACGCCGTTCAGGCTGGCGGCGCAGCGGTACAGGTCCGGGTGTCGCACCGGCCCCATCAGTGCCGCATAGCCACCGTAGCTGCCGCCCACGATGCAGGCGCGGCCGGGCTCACCCATCTTTTCGCGCACGGCCCAGGCCACGGCGTCGGCCAGGTCGTCCTGCATGGCCTGGCCCCACTGCTTGAAGCCGGCGCGGAAATGCTGGTCGCCAAAGCCGGTGGAGCCGCGGTATTCCACTTCCAGCACGCGGTAGCCGCGCGCGGCCAGGAACTGCGCCTCGTTGTCCCAGGCCAGCGAGCTGCCGCGCAGATGCGGGCCGCCGTGCACCAGCACCACCAGCGGGCGCGGTGTCGTCGGCGCCACGCCCACCGGGTGCGTCACCACCACGGGCAGGCTCAGGCCGTCGCGCGCGGCCACGCGGTGAAAGCTGCGCCGGCCCTGCGATGCTTCCGGCAGGCCTGGCACCCGCTGCGCGATGGCGGTCAGCCGTTTGGCCTGGGCATCGAAGACGAAGTACTCGCCTGGCATGCGGTCGCTCTGTGAATGCACGACGAAGCGCTGCGCCGTGAGGCAGTCGCCGCACAGCAGCTTGTTCATGCGCCCGGGCAGCACACTGTCGATGGCCTTCTGCAGCTGCCCCAGGCGTTCATCGAACCACACCGTCTGCGGCCGCGCGGTCAGGATGTGCACGCCCACCACCGTTTGCTTGACGGCATCGGTTTCAAGGCCGCCGTCAACGTCGAAGCCGGCCACCGCGGCCAGCGGTTCGGGGTCGAGCTTGCGGGCCTTCGGGTCGAAGACGAACAGGGCATCGGTCTCGCGCCCGCGGCGGCTGCGCACGATCCAGCTGCCGTCGGCCTCGATGTAGAGCGGGAACATGCGGTTGCCGTCCAGCATCGGCAGGTCTTCGATCACTTCCCAGGCGCGCGAGCCCGGCGCGCGGAAGTGGACGCGGCCCCGGCCGCCGCTTTCGGTGACGACGATGCGCAGGTCGCCAGCGGCGTCGGTGACGTGGCTGATGGCGTCGTCGGGCATGCCCTCGCTGACGCGCTCGAGGCCACCGGTTTCGGTATTCAGCCGGGCGATGGACCGGATCAGGCGCTGGCCCGACGCAATGCCGTCCACCTGGTAGAACAGGGCCTGGTCGCCGCGGCCGGCCAGCGCCCTGTAAAACGCCCAGCCGTAGGGCAGCACCCGGGTGCGCATCGATGTGCCCAGTTCCTGCCGGGCCTCACGCGTCCACAGCACCAGCAGCTGCTGGCGCTTGCCGTCGATGTCGATGGCGAAGGTGCCGGCTTCGCCTTCATAGAATTCCAGGGTGGGCGGTTCGAGGTCGAACACCAGACGGCGGTCATTCACCCAGTGGAAACGCTGCACGCCCAGGGTGCGCGAGCCAGCCAGCGTGCGCACGTCCTTCGGGTTGCTCAGGTCGATCACGGCCAGCAGCCGCTCGCCTTCTTTGCCGACCCACAGGAAGGCGGCATGCGTGTTCGATGGCGACACCTGGACGTGCGCGATGCGCGGCGCGTTGAAGTAGGGCACCGCCTGCGGCACGGGCGGTGCGACATCGGGCTCGGCTTTGCCCTGCGCGAAAGCCAGACCAAAGGCGAAGCCGGCCAGCAGCGAGACAGCTGTGGCGCGGGCAGAACGGAGACCGTGACCTGGACGGATGGGGATACCTGGCATGTCGCCTTCCTGATGCGTAGTTCGTTCGTTAGATGCTAGCCCTGGGGCCCGGTGCGGCCGATCCCGGTCGACCCCAATGGGGGGCTTTTCCCCCCTCTTGGGGGATTGGGCGGCTGCGCGCCGCGCAGGCTCTCGGCCCCGCCCCACCCGCCCGCCGCGCCCGCTGCGGCGGCTTGGACAGGTCAGTTCAAGGGCTGCCCAGGCTGTGCATCTCGGCCGATGTCAGCACCCGCATGCCGGGCCGACCTTCGCGCACGGCACGCAGCAGCGAACGGGCCACAAAGGCCGCCGGGATCGGCCGCCAGGCCGCCGGCACGAGCCGGCCCAGCGGCGTGGCCACGGCCAGCGCCAGGCGTTCACCGGGGCGTGCGGGCTGGCCCAGCAGGCTGCGGTCGCCGGCCAGCAGTGAAGGCCGGGCCAGCACCAGGCTGTCGAAGCCCAGTTCGGCCAGCGCCGCTTCGGCCTGGCCCTTCACGCGCGGGTAGAAGCCGCGCGCGGCAGGGTCTGCCCCCAGGGCCGAGACCAGGCCGAAGCGCCGCACGCCTGCGGCTTGCGCAGCGCGCGCAAAGGCCAGCACGGCGTCGAAGTCGACGGCGCGGAACGCTGCCTGCGACCCAGCCTGGGCGATCGTCGTGCCCAGGCAGCAGAAGGCTTCTTGCGCCACTGGCAAGTCGGGCGGCCCGGGCAGGGCGGCATAGTCCACCTGCAGCGACCGCAGGCGCGGGCCGCTGGGCGCGCCAGCGGGCCGGCGCAGCAGCAGCAGCAGGTCGCCCGGGCCGGTCCAGTGGCGGGCCAGTTCGCGCCCCACCAGGCCCGTGGCGCCAGCCAGCAGAGCCGTCACCGTGCGCCCCTGAGCGCTGCGCGCAGCGGGATGAATGCCTGGACGCGGCGCGGCAGGCTCATGTGCAGGTGGGGTGCGGCAGTGGCATGGCGCTGGAGGCTACGCCATCCGGCGCTGTGCTTCCTGGCGTGCCGCCGCCGGCGATGCGCCAGACGGCATCGAGGGCCCCGGCGCTGGCCCGGTGTCGGTGTGCTGGCGCAGCGCCGGCAGGTCCAGCACGGTGACGCCACCGAATTCCACGCGCAGCAGCCCGGCGCGTTCCAGCGCGTGCAGGGCCCGGTGGGCGCGCTGGCGCGAGACGCCGGCCAGCAGGCCGATCTCGTCCTGGCTCAGCCGCACGTACAGCGGGCCGCCCGCGGCCGTGCCGCCGGGGCTGGGGTGCAGGTCGGGGTCGAACAGGCTGGCCAGGCAGCGGGCAACGCGTGCGTCCGGCCCCAGCAGGCGGCCGCCTTCGACCAGGCCGACGAACAGGCTCAGGCGCGCGTTCAGCTGCTGCAGCAGGAAGTGGTTGAAGCCCATGCTGCTGGCCACCAGGCGTTCGAAGGTGTGGCGCGGCATGCAGGCCAGCCGGGTGGGCCGCACGGCCACGCCGTCGTAGCGCCAGCGCGGGTCGGGCCCGCGCCGCAGCAGGGTGCCTTCGCCGGCCCAGCCACCGGCCATCACGCCCGTGAAGGTGGACACGCGGCCGTCGGGCAGCGACACCGACATCTTCACCAGGCCCTCGATTACCCCCACCCAGTGCAGGGCCGGGTCGCCACAGCGGATGGCCAGCGCGCCGGCGGGCAGCTGGCGTTCAAAGCAATCGGCCAGCACGGCGTCCAGCGCGTCAGGCGCCAGCGTGCCGGCCCAGGGGCTGCTGCGCAGCATCGATGCCAGGGTCTGCATGGGGTGGGGTGCTCCTTGCATCAGCGGTGCGCAGAGCGGCGCGTTTCGGATGCGGCGGGAAACCCTGATCGCAGATGTCATCCGGACGACAACCCTGACCGTACAGCGCCTGCAGCATGACCTGTGCGCCTGCCCCGCCAGTGCAGCAATCGGCGCCCCCACACGACCACAGGAGACCGAGATGACCGACCACGCCCCCGGTACCAGCCCTGGCACCACCCCCGGTGCTATCCCCGACGCCACCCTCGCTGCCCCGCCGTCTGCCCCCGCGTCGCCCGAAGGCCCCCGCCTCAGCCGCCGGGGTCTGCTGACCTATGCCGTGTCGGCCCCGGTGCTGACCCTGGCCACCGGCGTGGCCGCGCCGGACGCCGCCCAGGCCCAGTTGCTGGGCAACCTGCTGCCGCAGCTTTTGCCCCCGCTGCCGTTGACACCGCCAGACACGGTGGACTTCTACGACCTGGGCGACAGCCTGGTGCAGACAGCCCTGCCCACCATGCCCTTGGTGCAGCTGGAAGTGGGCGCGAACGGCCGCGTGCGGCTGGACCTGCCGCGCCTGGAAAGCGGGCAGGGCATCGACACCGTCTGCGGGATGATGGTGGCCGAAGAACTGGACCTGCCGCTGTCGCAGGTGGACGTGACCCTGGCCGACGCGCGGCCCGAGCTGTTGTTCAACCAGATCAGCGGTGCGTCGGCCGCGGTGCGCTGCTTCCATGCGGCGCGGCCGACGGGCGCACGCTGAGCTACGGGTCGCTCACGGCCCTGGCGGCCACGCTGCCGGCGGTGTCGGGCGTGCTGCCCAAGGCGCCGTCGCAGTACACCGTGCTGGGCCGCGCCGTGCGCCGGCTGGACGCGCGCGCCATCGTCACTGGCCGCAAGCAGTTCGCGATGGACCTGCCCGTGCCCGATGCGAAGCCCACCATGCTGCGCATGCCTTCGCAGATCCGCGGCCGTGTGCTCAGCGTCAACAACGCTGCCATGGTGCGGGCGATGCCGGGCGTGATCGCCGTCGTCACCTTGCCTTCCGGCGGCAACATCGTGCCCTTCCCGCCTGGCGTGGCGGTGATGGCCGAAACCTTCGGCCAGGCCTGGGCGGCCTGCAATGCGCTGGACATCACCTGGGGCGACGGGCCCATGCAGGGCCAGAGCGACGCCAGCATCCAGCAGCGCCTGAAGCAGGCCCTGTTGCCGATGGCCGTGCCGCCGCTGGGCGCACTGACAGTGGAAGGCGAGTTCGAATTCCCGGCCGCCGCGCACGCCCCGCTGGAAGTGGAAACCGCCATTGCCGACGTGCGCCCGGGCCGCTGCGAGATCTGGGCCGGCATGCAGACGCCCATCATTGCTGTGCAGGCCATCGCTGCCGACCTGGGTCTGCCGCCAAGCGCGGTGAAGGCGCACGTCATCACCACTGGCGGCAGCTTCGGCCGCCGCTTGTTCTGGGACCCGGTGCAGGTGGCGGTGCAGGTGTCGAAGGCCACGGGCCGACCCTGCAAGCTGATGTACCACCGCACCGACGACATGCGCCAGACGCGCCTGCGCCCACCCCAGGTGCACCGTGCGCGTGCCACCGTGCTGGCTGGCCGCGTCATCAGCTATGAACAGCGCGTGGCCGCGGTGCGGCTGGACGCGCGGCATGGCTTCGGCGAACTGTTCACCGCCATCGCCGGCGCTGCGCCCGGCGGCGTGCAGCAGAGCATCGGCAACCTGGCTTATGAAGAAGTGTTCTTCAAGACCATGGTGGCGTCGCCCTACCACTTCGGCATCAGCAGCAAGTTCATCACGCCGGTGGCGCTGGACATGAACACCGTGTCCTTCCGCAGCGTGCACATCCAGCCGGCGCGCAGCGTGGAAGAAATCATCGTCGACGAAGTCGCCGCGCGGCTGAACACCGACCCGCTGGCCTTCCGCCTGGCGCACTTGCGCCTGCCGCGCGCCCGCGCCGTTCTGCAGCGCGTGGCCGCGGCCGGCAACTGGGGCCGCGCCATGCCTGCCGGCTTTGCGCAGGGCATCGCGGTGCACCAGGAAACGCGTTCGTTCACGGCCTGCCTGGTGGAAATCGACGCGCGCGACCCGCTGAACGCCAAGCTGGTGAAGGCCGTCATCGCCATCGACGTGGGCCAGCCGCTGAACCTGTCGGGCATCGAAGCGCAGATGCAGGGCGGCCTGGCCGACGCCATCACCCTGGTGCTGCAGGCCGGGCTGACGATCCGCGACGGCCTGCCGCTGGAAGGCAGCTACGCGCAGTACCGCGTGGCGAAGATGAAGGACTACCCGAAGGACGTGCAGGTGATCGTGATGCCCGCCACCGGCGACGCCATCGGCGGGCTGGGGGAAGTGGGGCTGTCGGCTGCGTCTGGCGCCATCGCCAATGCCTGGGCCCGCGCCACGGGGCGCAAGCCGCGCAAGTTCCCGCTGAACGCGCCGGCCGTGTTCACGCCCGTGCCGCCTGGCCGCCTACCTGAACCGGTGTTCGTCTGACAACCCCGCCGCCAAAACAAGGAGACACGACATGCCCCAACACAGCTTCACCGTCAACGGCCAGGCCGTCAGCGTGGACGCCCCTGCCGACATGGCCCTGCTCTGGGTGCTGCGCGACAAGCTCGGCGTCACCGGCCCCAAGTACGGCTGCGGCGTGAACGTCTGCAAGGCCTGCACCTGCCTGGTGGACGGCGTGGCCGTCACCACCTGCGCCACGCGCGTCTCGGCCGTGGCCGGCAAGACCGTCACCACCATCGAAGGCCTGGCCGCGCTGGCGGGCGCCGCGCCCGGCAGCGACACCCTGCACCCGGTGCAGCAGGCCTGGCTGGACCGTGACGTGGCGCAGTGCGGCTTCTGCCAGCCCGGGCAGATCATGGCCGCGGTGGACCTGCTGCGGCGCAGGCCCAACCCCAGCGACGCCGACATCGACGCGATCGAGAACATCTGCCGCTGCGGTACCTATGGCCGTATCCGCGCCGCCATCAAGGCCGCGGCGGCGGCGATGGCGGGCGCGCCGGGCTGAAGCCAGCCGGCGTCAGCGGAACGGGTCCAGCAGCCTTTCCAGCGCCATCGTGAACGGCGCGTCCAGCGCCGGTAGCACCGCCAGCAGCCCCAGCAGGCCCACGCCCAGGGTGATGGGAAAGCCGACCGCAAAGATGTTGATCTGCGGCGCCACGCGCGTGATGGCGCCCAGCACCAGGTTCACGAACAGCAGCATGCTGACCAGCGGCAGGGCGATCCACAGCCCGGTGGCGAAGACCTCGGCGCCCCACTGATGCGGCAGCGTCGCGCGCACGAAGGCGAAGGGCTCGGGCCCGATGGGGAAGGCCTGGAAGCTGTCGGCCAGCGCCATGATAACCAGCAGGTGCCCGTTGATGACGACGAACAGCCAGGACACTAGGGTGCCGAACAGCCGGCTGGTGGCCGTGGCGGTGCTGGCCGACAGCGGGTCGAAGTAGCCGGCGAAGTTCAGGCCCATCTGCAGGCCGATGATTTCGCCGGCGAATTCCACCGCCGCAAACACCACCCGCACCGCAAAACCCAGCGCCAGGCCGATGACCGCTTGCTGCGCCACCAGCAACAGGGCCAGCGGGCTGTCCAGCGGCACCGGTGCCACATCGGGCAACGAAGGCTGGGCTGCCAGCGCGATGAAGGCCGCCAGGCCCACGCGCACCCGCGCCGGCACCGCGCGCGAGCCCAGCACCGGCAGGGCCGCAAACAGGAACAGCGCGCGCAGGAAGGGCCAGATCAGCGGCGTCACCCAGCCCAGGATCTGGGCTTCGCTGAAGCTGATCATCGGCGGTGTTTCAGCCGACAGCAGCGGGAATGGACTGCAGCGTGCGCTGCAGGAATTCCACCAGCGTGCTCATCATCCAGGGCCCGGCGAAGATCATCACCGCGACCGCAGCCACGATCTTGGGCACGAAGCTGAGCGTGGCCTCGTTGATCTGCGTGGCGGCCTGAAAGATGCTGACGACCAGCCCCACCACCAGTACCACCAGTAGCACCGGGGCGCTGACCAGCAGAAGCATCAGCAGCGCGTTCTGGCCCTCGGCCAGGACTTGTTGTGCATCCATGGTGTGTGCCGGCTCAGGTGACGAATGAGGCTGCCAGTGACCCCAGCAGCAGGTTCCAGCCATCGGCCAGCACGAACAGCATCAGCTTGAAGGGCAGGGCCACCAGCACCGGGCTCAACATCATCATGCCCAGGCTCATCAGGACGCTGGCCACGATCATGTCGATGATGAGGAAGGGGATGAAAATCATGAAGCCGATCTGGAAGGCGCTCTTCAGTTCGCTCGTCACGAAGGCCGGTACCAGCACGCGCAGGGGCACGTCTTCACCCTTCACTTCGGCCGGCAGCTTGGCCAGGCGGGCGAACAGCTGCACGTCGCTCTGGCGCGTCTGCTTCAGCATGAACTCGCGCATCGGCACCATGCCGCGCGTGAAGGCTTCTTCGGCTGGCAGCGTGCCGGCGGCAAAGGGCGCGTAGGCCTGTTCGTAGACGCGGTCGAAGGTGGGCGCCATGACGAAGAAGGTCAGGAACAGGCTCAGGCCCACGATCACCTGGTTCGGCGGCGCAGCCTGCGTGCCCAGGGCCTGGCGCAGCAGGCTGAGCACGATGACGATGCGCGTGAAGCCCGTCATTAGCAGCAGCACCGCGGGCAGGAAGGACAGCGCGGTGAAGAAGATCAGGGTCTGGATCGGCACCGAATAGCTGGTGCCGCCCGGGCCCTGAGCCGTGATCAGCGGCAGGCCACCAGCCTGCTGGGCCCAGGCGGGCGCCGCCAGGCACAGGGCCAGCGCGACAGCGCCGCCTGCGGCCAGCGGCCGTGACAAGCGCGATGACAGCTTCAGCCTCATGCAGCCCCAGGCCCGTTTCTTGAACCTTGACCCGAACCTTGACCCGAACCTTCACGCAAGCGGCCCAGCAGCTGCGCAAACGCTGCCGCAGGCGGCGGCGGTGGCGGCGGTGCCTCGGTCGTCTGCGGCGCCATGGTGTGCAGGGTGTGGATGCCCTGGGCGCTGACGCCCAGCACCAGCCACAGCCGTTCTTCGCCCTGGCCCACTTCCACCGTCACCAGCTTCTGCTGGGCCGACAGCGGCAGCACCGCCACCGTGCGCGGCGTGCCGGCCACGCCGCTGCCCTGGCCCAGCGGCGTGCGCTTGAGCAGCCACAGGCACAGCGGAATGGCCGCGATGACGGCCACGAACCACAGCAGTGCGCTGATGCTGGAACCTTGTGTCATGTTCTGGACAGACGCCGCATGCGTTCGCTGGGCGTGACGATGTCGGTCAACCGGATGCCGAACTTGTCGTTCACCACCACCACTTCGCCCTGGGCGATCAGGTAGCCGTTCACCAGCACGTCCATCGGTTCGCCGGCCATGGTTTCCAGTTCCACCACTGAACCCTGCGCGAGCTGCAGGATGTGTTTGATGGGAATGCGCGTGCGGCCCAGTTCCACGGTCAGCTGGACGGGGATGTCCAGGATCATGTTCAGGTCGTTGCCGGTGTTGCCGGCCGGCGTGCCGGCAGAGAAGTTCGCGAACTGCGCCGGCGCCACGCTTTCGGCCGGTATCGCCACTTCGCTGGCGGTGTTGCTGGCGGCGGGCTTGCTTTCGGCCAGGGCAGCCGCCCATTCGGCGGCCATCTTGTCCTCTTCGGACATGCCTGCGGTGTCGTCGGTGTCAGCCATGGTTCTGTGACTCGCCAATCCAGGACAGGTTGGAACTCGTGATCAGCCGGTCCACCTTCAGGGCGTAGCGGTTGTTGCTGGTGCCGTAGTGGCAGTCGAGCACGGGCACGCCGTCGACCTTCACCTGGATCATCGGGTCCAGGTCCAGTTCGATGAAGTCGCCGGGCTTGAAGGACAGCAGCTGCTCCACCGTGGCCGGTGCCGTGGCCAGTTCGGCCACCAGGTCGACCTCGGCCGACTGGATCTGCGTCTTCAGCAGGTTGATCCAGCGTCGGTCGGGTTCGGCCGAATCGCCCTGGATGGTGCTGTAGAGCACGTCGCGGATGGGTTCCAGCGTGCTGTACGGAATGCAGAAGTGCACCGAGCCCGTGGTTTCGCCGATCTCCAGCGTGAAGTTGGTGGCCACCACGATCTCGCTGGGCGTGGCGATGCTGGCGAACTGTGGCTGCATTTCGCTGCGCACGTATTCCAGTTCGACCGGGTAGATGCCCGTCCAGGCCTTTTTGAATTCGGCCGTGATGACTTCCACCAGGCGCAGGATCACGCGCAGTTCGGTGGGGCTGAAGTCGCGGCCTTCGATGCGCGTGTGGTACTTGCCGATGCCGCCGAACAGCGCGTCGATGACGGCGAACACCAGGCTCGGGTCGCAGACGATGAGCCCGTTGCCGCGCAGCGGCTTGACGTTGACGATGTTGAAGTTCGTGGGCACCACGATCTCGCGCAGGAAGGCGCTGAACTTCTGCACCTTGATGCCGCCGATGCTGACTTCCGGGCTCTTGCGGATGAAGTTGAACAGGCCGATGCGGATGTTGCGTGCGAAGCGCTCGTTGATGACCTCCATCGTCGGCATGCGGCCGCGGACGATGCGTTCCTGGCTGGACAGGTCGTAGTCGCGTACGCCTTCGGACGATGTCTCTTCCTGCTCGAGCTTCTGGCTCTCGCCCGTGATGCCCTGCAGCAGGGCATCGACTTCGTCCTGCGAAAGTATTTGCTGATTCATGCCGGCACCACCCCTGGGTACGACCGCCGCGCGGCGAAGCGATCCAAGCTTCCCGCCGCGGAACCGGCTCTGCCGGGCCGCTGGCGGACGGCCCCCTCGGGGGGTAGCGAGCGCCAGCGAGCTTGGGGGCTCACGTTCATTGAATGATGAAGTTCGAGAAGTGCACGGCCGTGATGGGCAGGTCGGGCGGGGCCGGCTTCTTGCGCTTTTTCTTCGGCGGGTCTTCGGCTTCCGCGTCGGCGGGCTCCTCTTCGGGCACGTCGACGCCCAGGGCGCGCGAGGTTTCGCGCTGGATGCGCGCCGCCAGCCGGG
The DNA here is from genome assembly GCA_027485165.1 of Rubrivivax sp. Lineage (GTDB taxonomy): Bacteria > Pseudomonadota > Gammaproteobacteria > Burkholderiales > Burkholderiaceae_C > Rubrivivax. The sequence goes on along the minus strand of JAIXRN010000097.1, from coordinate 27,169 downwards.
CCTTGCCGTCGCGCGCCATCAGGTCGCCGGCGGTGCTGTCGGCCAGTGCCAGCAGGATGTTGTTGCGGATCACGGGCATGAAGGCCTTGATCTGCGCTTCCAGTGTCGGGTCGGCCAGTTCCAGCGTGATGCCGACCTGGGCATAGCGTTCGCTGTCGCGGTCGGCCAGGTTGACGGTGAAGGGGTCCAGGGGCACGAAGCTGGGCACGGCTTTGGGGTCGTGCTTGGCCATCTTGGCTTTCTTCGGTGCGGCTTCGCCGTCTGCTTGTTCTCCGCCTTCTTCAGCAGCGGCAGCTGCAGCGGCGCTCTTCTTCATCATCACCACGGCGCCGATACCGCCTAGCAGCAGTACGGCGACGACCGCACCGATGATGATGAACAGCTTCTTGTTGCCTTTTTTCGGCGGTGCGGCTTCAGCGGCGGCGGCGGACATGTGGGCTCCTTGAGGCCGGGCCGCCGCGGCCCGCCGGGAGTGCGCGCCGCAGGCGCTTCGGCCTGTTCAAACCATTATTGAGACCGCCTGCCGCTGGCCATGCCGCGAAAAGCGGCGCCGAAACCCCTTGTTAAGCGCTGCTGCTGCGCGCGTGCCGAGGGCCGAATCAGCCCAATCAGGCGATCAGGTCGACCAGGCCACGGGTGCGACCCAGGGTTGTGGCCAGGCCCTGGCCGGCAGTCGCGATGCCGCTGGCTGCAGCGCCTGTGCGCGTGCTGCCTTGCGGTGAGTTCTCGGCCTGGCGCTGCGGCGTGGGCGCCTGGTCGAACACCCCACCACCGGCCAGGGTGAAGCCGGCATCGGCCAGGGTGCCGGCCAGCGTGGGCATGGCCTGTTCCAGGGCCTGCCGGGTGAGCGCATGCTCGGCCGCGAAGCTGACCTGCGCGGCAGCGCCTTCCAGCACGATGCTGACCTGTACCGGGCCCAGGTCGGCCGGGTTCAGCTGCAGCTGCGCTTCCTGCACGCCGTCCTGCAGCCACAAGGTCACCTGCGCGCCCAGCTGCGGGCCGAAAGCTTCGCTGCCCGGACGGGCAGCGAGCGTGTGCTGGGGCGGCGCCACGGGCAGCGCAGCCGGTGGCAAGCCGTTGGGCGGCAGGGTGTCGATCGGCAGGCCCAGCACGGGGCCGAATGGGTCGAACTGGCACTCGAAGCTGCGCATGGCCGTGCGCGTGCTGTCGGCGTCGGTGCTGCCCTGGGCAGCGGCCGCGCCCAGGGCCGCGGTGGCTGGGTTGTCGGTCGGATCGACCTTGCGGCTGGCCTGGGCGTCTGCCGGGCTGAGCGCGTTGTTCAGCGCGTTGTTCAGGGCCGGGCCGCCACCCAGCAGCGGAGTGTCTGGCGGGGCAGCGGCAGCAGCCGCCGCAGCGCTGCTGGCGCTGCCTGCCGGTGCGCTGGCACCCAGGGTGCTGCGGCTGGCGCTGGGCCGCCCGCCGGGGCGCCCGGGCACGGGGGGGGCGGCAGCGTGGTCCGCCGCGGCTTTGGCGTGCTGGCTGTCTGCAGCCTGCCTGGCGCTGGTGTCTTCGGCGTCGCCAGGGCCGCCGCGGGGCACGCCACGCGCCGGGCGGCCGGCTTCGTTTGCCGCGCCGTCGGCTTCGCCCGCGGCTTCGGACGTGCCGGCTGTGGCGGCACTGCTGGCGGTCTGTCGTGTCGCCGTCGTGCGCGCCGCAACGGCGCGGCCGTCGGGCGCAGCCTTGCGGTTGGCAGCCAGGCGGTTCGCGCCTGCATCGCTGTCCGGCGCCGCGGGGCTGTCGCTGCCGGCATCAGCGCTTGCGCCCGTTGCCGTAGCCAGGCGCTTGGCTGCCGCTGTAGGGGCCGCAGCCCTCGCACTGGGCGCGGTCGGGGCCGTCTGCCCGGCTGTTTCGGCTGCAGTCGTTGCTTCGGTCGGTCGCACGCCATCGGCCTGGCTTTCGGCCTTGCGCTCCGTCTGGCGCTCAGCGTCGCGCCGCGCCTGTAGCCGCGCGGTCTGGCGGTTCTGTTCCAGCACGCGGGCGAAGGGGTCGTCGCTGAAGGCCTGGCCGGCAGTGTTGGCGGGCCGCGGTGCGTCCACACCGCGCACGGGCTGCAGGCTGCTGGCAGGGGCCAGGGCGTTGCGTGGGGCGTGACGCGCGGCGTTCGGGCTGGCATTCAGCAGGTTCGGGCTCATGGTGTGTCCTTGGCGTGGGGCAGGGCGAAGTCTTGGCCGCCGTGGCAGTGCTGGCGCTGGGCGTTGTCGTCGGTCTGGCGCTGGTCGCGTTGCTGTTGCACCAGGCGCTGCTGTTCGGCGCGGCGGCCCAGCAGCTTGCGCACCGAGGCCACGCGCAGTTCCAGCGCCAGCAGGGCCTGGCGCTGGCGGTCTGCCTGGGCGATGGCCGCCAGGCGCTGGGCCTGCTGCTGGTCGATCGCGTCTTCCAGCCGTCCTGTGAAGCCCTGGTGCACCTGCAGGCGGTCGATGCCTGTGGCCTGGCCCTGGCTGCCGGGCTGGCGCTGGCGCAGTTCGCTGCGGTACTGGTGCAGCTGCTCGGCCTGAAGCTGCAGGCGCTGGGCATGCCGGTCGGCCTGGGCCAGTGCCGCCATGGCGGCGTCGCGTTCGCGTTCGGCCTGCGCCAGCAGCGTGGCCAGGGCGGCGTGGGCGTGTGCGGTCATCGCGCGCTCACATGCCGGTGACCTGGCGCAACTGGGCGCGGCTGGCGTCCAGGCTGGCGCGGTCGTGCATGTCCTGCTGCAGCAGGGCTTCGATCTGCGGCTGCTGGCGCACGGCAGTGTCCAGGTCGGCGTCGCTGCCGGGGGTGTAGGCCCCCAGCTGGATGAGGTCGCGTGCCCGGTTCACCTTCGCCAGCCATTGGCGCAGCCGGCGTGCGGCCAGCACCTGGTCGGGCGGCACCACGGCGCCCATCACGCGTGAAACGCTCTTTTCCACGTCGATGGCCGGGAAGTGGCCGCTTTCTGCCAGTTCACGGCTCAGCACGATGTGCCCGTCCAGGATGCCGCGCGCGGCGTCGGCGATCGGATCCTGCGGGTCGTCGCCTTCGCTCAGCACGGTGTAGAACGCGGTGATGCTGCCCACGCCGTGCAGGCCGTTGCCGCTGCGTTCCACCAGCTGGGGCAGCTTGGCAAACACGCTGGGCGGGTAGCCCTTGGTGGCCGGCGGCTCGCCGATGGCCAGGGCGATTTCGCGCTGTGCCATGGCGTAGCGCGTCAGGCTGTCCATCAGCAGCAGCACGTGCTGGCCTTTGTCGCGGAAGTGCTCGGCAATCGCGGTGGCGTAGCTGGCGCCTTGCAGCCGCATCAGGGGCGGGGCATCGGCCGGCGCGGCCACCACCACGCTGCGCTGGCGGCCGGCCGGGCCCAGGATGTCTTCGATGAATTCTTTCACCTCGCGCCCGCGTTCACCGATCAGCCCGACGACGATGACATCGGCCGCGGTGTAGCGCGCCATCATCCCCAGCAGCACGCTCTTGCCCACGCCGGTGCCGGCAAACAGGCCGATGCGCTGGCCGCGGCCCACCGTCAACAACGCGTTGATGGCGCGTACGCCCGTGTCCAGCGGCTGGCGCACCGGGTCGCGGTCCATGGCGTTGATGGCGCGACGGGCCATGGGTTCAGGCTGCACGTCGCTGAGTGCGCCCTGGCGGTCGATCGGGTGCCCCTGGCTGTCGACCACGCGGCCCAGCAGCCCGTTGCCCATGGGCAGGTGCAGGCCGCGGTCTTCGCGCCGGCGCCAGGGGTGGCGGTCGGTGCCGAAGCGCGGCGGCACCTTGGGCGCCTCGCGCGGCAGCACGCGGGCACCGCTGGTCAGGCCGTGCAGTTCGCCGGTGGGCATCAGGTAGGCGCGGTCGCCGCTGAAGCCCACCACTTCGGCCAGCACGGCGCGCTGGCCGGGGCTGTGCACTTCGCAGACGCTGCCCACCGGCACGCGCACGCCCGCGGCTTCCAGCACCAGACCGGTGACGCGCAGCAGCGCGCCTTCCGTGGCCAGCGCTTGCGGCTGCGCGGCGTGTTCCTGCAGGTCGGCCAGGTAGCGCAGCCAGTGGCGGTCGCGGCGTTCCACGCGTTCGGCCGTGGCCAGTGGGCGCTTGGGCGCGGCGGCAGGGGTCTGGGGCATCGGGCGTGTCAAGGCAGTCCGGCAGTGGGGGGCGGGCAGTGGCGGGATCGGGCAGGTGGGCCTTCAGAACTGCGTTTCCGCGGGCTCGTCGCGGTCGTTCTTCGGCGCCGGTTGCGGCCAGGGGACGTCCGCCCCCAGGGCGGCAGCGGCCTGGGCCCAGCGTGCGGGCAGGCTGGCGTCCACGCTGCCGGCGTCGGACACCACGCGCACGCCGCCGCGTTCCAGCGCGGCGTCGGGCAGCAGCCGGGCGCCCCGGGCACGCAGCGCTTCCTCGGCGCCTTCGGCCACCAGGGGCAGGTCGGACGGGTGCACGTGCACGCTGATGTGCCGCGCGCTGAGCATCACGCCGTTGACGGCTTCGGCCGCCACGCGCGCCACCACGGCGGGGTTCTGCTGCAGTTCTGCGCGCAGCACCTGCTGCGCCAGCTGCACCGCCACCTGGCTGACGGACTGCGCCAGGCGCCGGTCCAGCGCCGCGAACTGGGCGTCGAAGCCGTCCAGCAGCGCGCCGATTTGCGCCGTGGCCTGGCTGGTGAAGCTGAGCTTGAAGCCTTCCAGCGCAGCCGTGCCGTCGCGGTAGCCGTCCTGGTAGCCCTGCTGGCGTGCTGTGGCCAGCCGAGCGCGCCATTCTTCTTCCGTCACCTGCGCGGGCTGTTCCGGCGCACCCGCCTGGCCGCCTGACGGGTGGGCGCTGCGCTGTTCCTGCCGGCGGTCGCCAATGGCGCCGGGCTTCCAGCTGGCGAAGTCGCCCAGCTCTTCGCGCGGGATGAAGCGCGACAGCGGCGTGCCGGCCTTGCTGCCGGGCGGCGGCGGGATGTTCTTAAAGCCCTTAGACGAATTGCTCATCACCGCCTCCAGCCAACACGATCTGTCCTTCATCGACCAGGCGGCGCACGATCTTCAGGATTTCCTTCTGTTCGGCTTCCACTTCCGACAGCCGTACCGGGCCGCGCGAGTCCAGGTCTTCCTTCAGCGTCTCGGCTGCACGGCTGCTCATGTTGCGGAAGATCTTTTCCTTCAGCTCGGGCGTGGAGCCCTTCAGCGCCAGCACCAACGATTCGCTCTGCACTTCCTTCATCAGGGCCTGGATGCCCTTGTCGTCGATCTTCTCGACGTCGTCGAAGGTGAACATGTTGTCCATGATCTTTTGCGCCAGGTCGCTGTCGGCTTCGCGCACGAAGTCCAGCACGCTGGTTTCCACGGCCGAACCCAGCATGTTCAGGATCTCGGCTGCCGTCTTCACGCCGCCCAGGCTGCTCTTGCGGCTGCGGTCGCCGCCGGCCAGCACCTTGCTCATCACCTCGTTCAGGTCGCGCAGCGCCATCGGCTGGATGCCGTCCAGCGTGGCAATGCGCACCATCACCTCGTTGCGCTGGCGTTCGGTGAACAGCTTCAGCACGTCGGACGCCTGGTCGAATTCCAGGTGCACCAGGATGGCTGCGGCGATCTGCGGGTGTTCGTTGCGCAGCAGTTCGGCCACCGACGTGGGGTCCATCCACTTCAGGCTTTCGATGCCGGTGACGTCGCTGCCCTGCAGGATGCGGTCGATCAGCAGGCCCGCCTTCTCGTCGCCCAGGGCCTTGCGCAGCACGCTCTTGACGTATTCGTTGCTGTCGGCCACCAGCATGTGTTCGCTGGCGGCCACCTTCTCGAAGTCGTCCAGCACCTCTTCCACGCGTTCGCGCGTGACGGCCTTCATGCGCGCGATGGTCTCGCCCAGGCGCTGCACTTCCTTGGGCGCCAGGTGCTTGAAGACCTCGGCGGCTTCTTCCTCGCCCAGGCTCATCAGCAGGATGGCTGCGCTTTCCAGGCCCTTTTCGTCCATGCTGCCGGCCATGGTCAGGCTTCCCCGGAAACCCAGCCGCGCACGATGTTCGCCACCGCGGCAGGGTTCTGCTTGGCCATGGCGCGCGCGGCTTCCAGCTTGTCGTTGTTGGCGGGCGCGGCCAGCTGCGGCGGGGCGCGGGCTTCCAGGCCGGGCAGAGCGGCGCCGTCGTCCACCACGGTGTTCACTTCACTGCCGGGTGGCGGCGGTGGGGGCGGGGCCAGCATCTGCTGCACGGCCGGGCGGATGAGGCTGAACACGATCACCAGGGCCACCGCGGCCAGGGCCAGCGGGGCGGTGGCAGTCTTCAACAGGTCCAGCAGCCAGGGTTGCTGCCACAGCGGCGTGCTTTCCTCGGGCGGCGGCGCTTCGGTGCGGAAGGGGGCGTTGATGACGCGCACGGCGTCGCCGCGTTCGGCATTGAAGCCGATGCCCTGCTGCACCAGGGCCGTGAGCTGTTCGATTTCCTTTTCGGTCAAGGGCACGGTGCTGGTCTTGCCCTTGGCGTCGGTGCTGGTGCGGTGGTTCACCACCACGGCAGCGTTCAGGCGCTTGACGTTGCCCACGGCGTTGCGCGTCACGGTCACGGTGCGGTCGACTTCGTAGCGCGTGGCGGCTTCGCGTCGGGTGGCGCCCCCTGCCGCGCCGCCGCCAGCGGTCTGCAGCGCCTGCGCCGGGCCGTTGATGGGGGCGCTGGCCGGGGCCTGCGGCTGGTTGGTGGCAGCGCCGGGCACGCCGGCGGCCGGGGCGTTGCCCGGGCCGCTGCTCTCTTCAGAGCGCTGTTCGCGCACGGCCACCGGGGCGTCGGGGCCCTGGTTGGGGCGGTAAGCCTCGGCCGTCTGTTCGACGCGGGCGAAGTCCACTTCGGCGGTGACGGTGGCGCGCACGTTGTCGCGCCCCACCACGGGTTCCAGCAGGGCCAGCACGCGCTTCAGATGCTGGGCTTCGATGTCGCGGCGGTACTGCAGCTGCTGCGAACTCAGCTCGCCGGCCTGGTCGTCTTCCTTCGCGCCCGACAGCAGGGTGCCGCTGCTGTCGATCACGCTCACCGCCTTGGGGGTCATTTCGGGCACGCTGGACGACACCAGGCTCACGATGCCGGCAATCTGCCCGCGGTCCAGTGCGCGGCCCGGGTGCAGGCTGAGGATGACGGAAGCCGAAGGCTTCTGCTGTTCGCGGAAGAAGCCGTTCTGGTTCGGCAGGGCCAGGTGCACGCGGGCGCTCTTCACCGATTCCAGCGACTGGATCGAACGCACCAGCTCGCCTTCCTTGGCGCGCTGGAACTTCATGCGTTCGGCGCCCTGGGTCTGGCCAAAACTGTTGTTGTCCAGCAGTTCATAGCCTGGGCCGCTGGCGCTGCCGTTGCTGCTGTAGCCGGCACTGGGCAGCCCGGCGGCGGCCATCTTCATGCGCAGTTCGGCCACGCGGCCAGCAGGCACCAGGATGCTGCTGCCACCGTCGGCGATGCGGTAGGGCACGTTCATCTGCACCAGCCGGTCGACGACCTGGCCGCCGTCTTTTTCGCCGAGGCCTGGAAACAGCACGCGGTAGTCGCTGTCGCGGCTGCTCAGGCCCAGCAGCACCAGCACGGCCACCAGGGCTGCTGCGCCCAGCAGGGCCATCAGCTGGGTGCGGGCGGGCAAGGCCTGCCAGCGCAAAGCCAGGCCCGTAGGGGCGGGAACCAGCGGGTTGCCCGGGGTCAGCGGGGCGAGGGCGGGGGAGGCGGCCGATACGACTGCGTTGTCCATGGGGGCGGTGACGGCGGGAACTTGGCGGCCAGGGTGCAGCCGCGATACGCCCATTCTTGAGTCCTGCTGGCGTGAACGGTGGCGCGAGAAGCCAGCCCTTGGCTGCGCTGTTCGCACCATCGAGGTGCTGGCCGCCGCCTAGAGTGCGAAGCTTGGAGGCACCATGGACCCACTCTCCGGCTTGAAGCTGGCCCCGTTCGACTTCAACCAGGCGCTGGCGCGCGCCGGCCTGCGGCTGGACGGCCAGCCGGCAGCCCAGCCGACCGCGCCCGGTGGCTTTCAGGCGGCGATGGCCGATGCCTTGAAATCGGTGAGCCAGGCGCAGAACGAAGCCGGTGCGCTGCAGAAGGAACTGCAGCTGGGCAACCCGAACGTCAGCGTCGAACAGACGATGCTGGCCATGACCAAGGCGCAGATCGGCTTCCAGGCCACGCTGCAGGTGCGCAACCGGCTGGCGCAGGCTTACAGCGAGATCATGAACATGCAAGTCTAGGAGCACTCCCCGAGGGGGCTGAGCTGGACGAAGAACAGTCCCTGCGGACTGTTCTTCGCCTGCGAAGGCCCGCGGCGTCCTCGCCGCGGGCTCAGGCAGCGGCCCGGCAAAGCCGGTTCCGCGCCTGTCCTTGGTTAAGTCACGGCCTCTGGATAGGTCTGCGCGGAAGCTTCGTGCGCCAGCTTGCCTGTGGGTTGCGGGCGGCCCAGCAGGAAGCCTTGCAGTTCGTCGCAACCATGCCGCTGCAGTGCCCGGCGCTGGGCTTCGGTTTCCACGCCTTCGGCGTTCACGCGCATACCCAGGGCGTGGGCCAGGGAGACGATGGACTGCACGATCAGTTCGGCCTTGGCGTCGCGTTCCAGGCCCTGGGTGAAGGCGCGGTCGATCTTCAGTTTGTCGAAGGGGAAGCGCCACAGGTAGGCCAGGCTGGAGAAGCCGGTGCCGAAGTCGTCCATGCCGATCTTCACCCCGAGCGCCTTCAGTTCGCGCAGTGTGCCCAGCACCTGGTCGGTGTCGCTCATCAACAGCGATTCCGTGATCTCCAGTTCCAGCCGTTGCGCCGGCAGCCGCGCGGCCTGCATGGCCTGCCGCACTTCCTGCACCAGACCGGGCCCGTCGCTGAACTGGGCCGCCGACAGGTTCACTGCCACCGACAGGCTGCCCGGCCAGCCGGCCGCCTGGCGGCAGGCGCTGTTCAGCACCCACTGGCCCAGGGCGCAGATGAGCCCGCATTCCTCGGCCAGCGGGATGAATTCGCCGGGGCTGATGGGGCCGTGCAGCGGGTGTTGCCAGCGCGCCAGGGCTTCGTAGCCCAGCAGCGCGCCGCTGCCGCTGGCAAACAGCGGCTGGTAATGCAGCTGCAGGCCGCCTTCGGCCAGGGCCTGAGCCAGGTCCAGGGCCAGCTGGCGCCGGCGCTGCAGGGCTGCGTCCAGCGCCGGGTCGTAGAAGCTGTAGGTGCCGCGGCCGGCGGCGCGCGCGCGCAACAGGGCGACTTCGGCATGCTGGCTCAGGTTTTCGGCGTCCAGGCCGTCGACGCCGTGGATGGCTGCGCCCAGGCTGGCCGTCACCTGCACCGTGACGTCGCCCAGCGCGTAGGGCTGGGCCAGCGCGCGCAGGATGCGTTCGGTCAAGGCCTTCACGTCTTCGCTGCCGGCCACGCCGGTCTGCAGTACGGCAAAGCGGTCGCCACCCAGACGGCCCAGGCAGTCGCTGCCGCGCAGCACGCTGCGCAGCCGGTCGGCCACCTGGGCCAGCAGGCGGTCGCCCACGGCCTGGCCGTGGTGGTCGTTCACGTCCTTGAAGTGGTCGACGTCCACCACCAGCAGCGCCAGGCCATCGGCTTCGCCCGCAGCCGGGGTGTCGGGCGCGCCGCCAGGCTGGTCGCAGGCCGCCTGTGCGCGGCGGCGGAAGCTGGCCAGGTTCAGGGTGCCGGTCAGGCTGTCGTGCTCGGCCAGGTAGTTCAGCTTTTCGACGTTGGCACGTTCGGCCAGCAGACGCCGGCGCCACAGCGTGGCGCCCAGCGCAAAGCTGGCCATCAGCGCGCCGCTGGCCAGCAGGGCGGCACCGCGGAACGATGCCGCCGTCAGGTCGGCACGCTCGGTTTGGTCCAGATAGACGCTGACGACGCCCACCACCTGGTCGCCGCGCTGCACTGGCACGTAGGCCACGCTGTAGACCAGGGGCAGGGTCAGGCCGTTGCCGTGCTTCAGCGCCAGCTGCGGCACACCCGACAGCGCAGCGGCCGGCGTGGGGGTGTCGGCATGCGTGTCGTGTTCGGTGATCGCCCCCGTCAGCGCGCCCCACGGCAGGGTCGCCGGGCCTGCGGCCACGGTGTCGGGCAGCAGCAGCGCCTGGCCGCGGACGTCGTAAGCCTGGAAGTGGAACAGGCCGGCGATGCCCTGCAGCGCCCCCAGGGCGCCATGCGCCTGGGCTGACAGCTTGATGGGCTGGCCGCCTGCCATGGCCGGCACCACTTCAGGCGCGGCGCGCAGCAGGTGGTCGGCCAGTTCGATGGCCGAGCGCTCAGCGTCGACGTTCAGGTGCCGCAGCGCCAGGCGGTCGATGCCCAGCAGCACCGCGACCAGGGCCAGCAGGCCACCGGCGACCCAGAACAGCCGGTGGAAATGGGGCAGTGCAGGCGGTGGCAGGTCAGCCGCGGGCGGTGCCATGGCATCTGCTGTCAGCATGCCGCAAAGCGTCCGTGCAGCCCGGCTGCCGAAGCGGCCGGCGCGCACACCCGGCTGCGCCCCAGTGCGGCCAGTTCCACGCGCAGGCGGTCGCCCTGGCGCGACTGCAGTTCGGTGGCCTGCACGCCGCCTTGCGCCGTGCCCTGTGCCGCGCCTTGCGGTGCCAGTTGCGCCCGCAGCGGCTGCAGCAGCACGATGCCTGGGTGGTCGTGCGCGCGCACCGCCTTCAGCCGGCAGGCCGGGGCAGCGCTGGCCTGGCAGTCGCATCCTGGCTGGGTGGCGACGCTCCAGCACCAACCGCTGGCCTGGCCGATGCTGCCCTGCGACTGCACATACAGCGTCTGGCCGCTGCGTGCAGCTTCCAGCCTGGCCTCGGCCAGGTCGGCCGCCAGGCCTTCGGCGGCGGCGGCCAGCTGCCCGCGTTGGGCCGCCGCGCCCAGCGAAGGCAGCGCCATCGCAGCCAGCACCGCCAGCACAGCCAGGGCGGCCAGCACTTCCAGCAGCGTCAGCCCGCGCTGGGTGGTCGGGCTCGGGCCGCCATGCGCAGCGGGTGGGGTGGGCATGGCGGGTTCGGGTATCAGGGCTGCCAGCAGCGCACGCTGGGGCCCAGGGTGGCAAAGCCCCGCTGCACGGCCAGCGTCAGGCGGGCACAGTCGCGGTCACCGGCCTGGGGGCTGCCGGGGCGGGCGACGGCGCTGGCGTGGTAGCTGTCGCCACCAGCTTCGTCCAGCACCAGGCTGTACAGGCCTTGCGGGCTGCTGCCCGTGCCCGGCGCACCCAGGGCACGCAAGTCGTGTGCGTACAGGCCGTGCAGGGCGTGATGCCGGGCCTGGGCCTGCTGCACCTGGGTCAGCGCCTGCACGGCGTCGGCCCGGCCGGCGCGTGCCAGCTGCGGCTGCAGGTTGGGCCAGGCCAGCGCTGCCAGGACGCCGGCCAGCGCGCAGACGACGGCCAGTTCGACCAGGGTGAAGCCGCGCGCCAGCAGGGCGCCACGGGCGGGCGTTGGCGGCGGGTTCATGGCAAGGCGTGGCCTGGGTGTTGTTCGGCTGGCGGCAGACGGCTGGGCAGCGGGCTCACCCTAGCGACAGCAGGCGACGGCGCTTTTGCGCCTGGTCGATCCAGCGCTGCAGCTGGCGTTCGGCACCGCCGCTCAGCGGCTGCCAGGCACAGCCCAGACGCACGCCACGGTCGCCGGTCTGCAGCACGGTGACATGCTGCAGCGTCAGCGCGGCGGCAAAGCGCGTCAGATCGTCCAGTTCCACCTGCACTTCGGCCAGCCGGGTGCCGGCCTGCAGCGTCGGCACGTCGTGCGGAAGCCACAGCGCGCAGCCACCAACGCTGACGTCCAGTACCCGCAGTGCCAGCACCATCTCGGGCATCGACGGGTGGCGAAAGCGGGCGGTGGGCGCGTTGCGTTCCGGCGTGCGCACGCGGTAGGCGTTGCGGCGCTGGAAGCGGTAGATGTCGCGCGGCATCGTGGCCTGCAGCGTGCAGGCGTTGAAGCTGCGCACCAGCACCAGGCCAGGCAGGTCGAACTGCAGCTTGACGCTTTCCAGGTAGGCCACGGCCACCACCTCGTCGGCGTCGACCAGGCCTGGCAGCTGCGGGTGGCTGGCGTCGGCGCTGAAGCTCAGGCGGCTGCGCACGTCGTCCAGCGCCCACAGCGCGGTGGTGAGCGACGTGCCGTCTGGCGCGTTCAGGATCACGGGCGTGTTGCCGTCGCGCAGCTGCCGCAGCAGGGCCAGGCGTTCGGTCGTCTGGGTGACGCGGAACTCAGCGTAGGGGTCGCTGCCGCCTGCAGCGTCGATGTCGGCGGGCCGGGTGTCTTGGAACATGGCTCGACCTGCCGCCTTCAGTGCACGACGTGGCGCCGGCCGGCCAGGGTGTCGTCCAGGTCCTGCAGCCAGGGTTCGGCGAGCTGGCGGATCTCGGCGTCGTTGACCAGGATGCGCTGCATGATGCGTGACTTCACGCGCGCGGCTTCTTCCTGGTCGGCGCTGCGCGGCAGGCGCGGTTCGGCGGGCCTGATGTCGTCGCCGTCGCGCCGCAGGGCCTCGGTCTTCAGCTGGCTGATGAGCAGCACGCAGGCGCCTTCCAGACGCACGACCTCGTCCCATTGGCCAGCGCGGGCGGCGGCCAGCATCTCGGCGCTGGCGCGTTCGATGGCTTCGTAGTAGCTGAGCAGTTGCGGGTCCATCGGCAGTCGGGGCTGGGATTGCGGGCGGGTTCGGGGCTGGGGCCGTGGGTGGCGCGGCATGGGCTCAGCGGGGGCGGCTGGTGGCAGCGGCGCTGGTGGCCGGGCCGATGGACGTCCAGGCTTCGCGCAGCGGCTGCACCAGGCGCAGGCATTCGGCCAGCGCGGCTTCGTCGCTGTGCAGATTGGCCAGCGTCAGGCGCTGGGCGATGTAGCTGTACAGATCGTCCAGGTCCTGCGCCAGGGTGCCGCCGGCGCGCACGTCCAGACCGGCGCGCAGGCCTTCTTCCAGGATGCGCACGGCGCGGCCGATGGCTTGCCCCTTGGCGGCGGCGTCGCCCTGGCGGATGGCCCCGCGGGCCTGGGCCAGGGACTCGACGAAGCCGTCGAACAGCATCGCCACCAGGGCGTGCGGGGAAGCGCCAGCCAGCTGGGATTCAACCCCCACCTGCTGGTAAAGCCCGGCCGTCAATCGGCGTTGGGAGAAGGGTCTGGCCATGGGGGGGCTGGCGTACATCGGGGGCTTGAAGGGTCAGGCTGCGATGCTTGTTTATCGGCCCCCGGCCTGCGCGACTTGAGCTGCTGCGGCCGCTGGAAAACCCCTCTGTTCGGCCAGCGCGCCAGGCGTGAATGCCTAACGCTGGTTGGTGCTGTTGCCGGGGTTGAACTGCTGGTTCACGTACGAGCTCAGCGCGTTCAGGCGCGACAAGTTGCTGTCCATCGCCGTGTATTGCGCCACCAGGCGTTCCTGGAAGCGTGAGACGCGGCTTTCCAGCCGGGCCTGGCTGTCGCTGTTCTTGCTGATGGCTTTCTGCAGACCTTCGGTGCGCGTGCTCAGCGACCCGTCGATGTCCAGCAGCTGCGACGCCAGCACCGAGAAGCGGCGCATGAAGCCCTGCTGCGCCGGGTCGTCGGCGCTGCTGTTGCTGAAGGCCGCCTTCAGTTCAGGCAGCTTGTCCAGCGCGCTGTTGAGCTTGTCCTGGTCGATCTTCAGCGTGCCGTCGCGCTGCGCCTGCAGCCCCACGTCCGAGATGCGCGGGAAGGCCGCTGCAGCCGCCGAAGGCATGGTCAGCACCGCACGCAGCCGCGCCTGCACGGCGGTCACCGCGCTGTCGCCCTGCAGCGTGCCGGCCTGCTGGCTGGCCTCGTCGTAGCGGGTCTGGGTGCCGATGAACTTGGCCAGCGCGTTGTAGGCCTCGACAAAGCCTTTGATGGCGGTTTCGACGCTGGCGCGGTCGCTGGCCAGGCCGATGTTGACTTCATCGGTCCCGGTCTCCTTGCGCAGGCGCAGGGTCAGCCCTTCGATGACATCGGTGACCTCGTTGCTGGCCGATTCGATCGGGATGCCGTTCACCGTCAGTTCTGCATTCCGGGCTGCCAGCTTGCTGGTCAGGCCGGCGGTGCCGGCCGGCGGGTCGAAAGCCAGGCGCGACAGGCCGGCGTTGTCGCCAACGTCGCCGTCGTTGTCGCTGACCTGGACACGAAAGCCGTTTTCCGCGCCCGTGCTGGTGGACCGCAGGCTCAGGCGCGTGCCGGTGCTGTCGGTCACCAGGGTGGCGGTGACGCCGGCACTGGCGGCGTTGATCTTGTCTCGGGCCTCGGCCAGGGTGTCGGTGTCGCTGATGGTCACGGCCACCGGCGAGCTGCCGTCCTTGGCCGTGAAGGCTGCCGGGCTGCCTTGCCAGCTGCCCAGCTGCAGAGTCAGCGTGCCGCCGCCAGCCAGGCTGTCGGCTGCGCCGAGCGGGCTGCCCGACACCAGGGTCTGGCTCTGCGCCAGCTTTTGCACCGAAACGCTGTAATTGCCGGCCGTCGCGTTAGCACCGCCCGTGGCCAGCACCGCGGATTCGTCGCTGCTGCTGGCCAGCGAACGCTGCCATAGCGGCGCGGCCGTCAGCGCGTTGCTGGCGTCTTGCAGGCCGCTGAACAGGCTTTTCAGCTGGCCGTAGGAAGACACCTGCGTCTGCAGCCGCGTGGCTTCGCTGCGCATCTGGTCCAGCGGCCGGCGTTCCAGTGCGACGAGCTGGGTGACGATGCTGTTGATGTCCAGACCGCTGCCGATGCCGAGCGATGTGATGGTGGCCATGGTCAGGTGCTCCCTGGTGTGCCAGCGCCGCGCTGCGCGCGCCTGGCCGATGAGATGGCGGATGAAACGACGACGTTGCCGGGCCCCCAGACAATGCAAAAAGGGCCCATCGAGCGGCCGGAACCACCCACTTGGACCCTTCTTCGGCTGGCTGTGGCGGGACTTGAGCGTCAGCCTCCGCGAGATGTGTATCTTCCGGTCAGCGCTGCAAGAGCGACAAGACCTGCTGGGGCAGCTGATTGGCCTGCGCCACCATCGCGTTGCCGGCCTGCTGCAGGATCTGCGCACGCGACAGGTTGGCGGTCTCGGCAGCGTAGTCGGCGTCCATGATGCGGCTGCGGGCGGCGCTCTGGTTTTCCGACGCCACCATCAGGTTGGCGATGACGTTGTCGAAGCGGTTCTGCACCGCGCCGAAGGTGGCGCGCTGGCTGTTGACGGCGTTGATGGCGGTGTCGATGAGACCGATCGCAGCCTGGGCGTTCAGGCCGTCAGTGCCGGCGATTTCCTGCGGCGGCACGCCGCCGGTGCCGGTCAGTACGGCCGCGCCCAGTAGACCGGTGATGTCGCCACTGGCGGTCCAGTCGAAGGCATCGACGGTGATGCGGTCCAGCGCGGCGTCGTTGTTGGCGCCGATCTGGAATTCGTACGCCGTGGTCGAGGCCAGGATGTTGGCGCCGTTGAACTGCGTGCCGCCCAGCGTACGCGTGGCTTCCTGCGCCAGCTGCACGTATTCTTGGTTCAGGCTGGTGCGGTCGGCTTCGCTGTTGGTGCCGTTGCTGGCTTGCACGGCCAGTTCACGCATGCGCTGGAAGATGTCGCCCACCTTGCCCAGTGCGCCTTCGCCGACCTGCGCCATCGAGATGCCGTCGTTGGCATTGCGCATCGCGACGTTCATGCCGCGGGCCTGGGTGTTCATGCGTTCGGCAATGGCCAGGCCGGCGGCGTCGTCCTTGGCGCTGTTGACGCGCAGGCCCGATGACAGGCGCTGCATCGACGTGGACAGCGAATTCTGGCTAGTGGCCAGATTGCGCTGGGCATTGAGCGAAACCAGGTTCGTGTTGATGGTCTGGGGCACGGCGGATCTCCTAGTCCTGAGGGCGGTGTCCCAACTGGGACGGCGGTCGGTTCTGGTCGGCGGTTCGAACCGACTGGGTACCGAAACGCTGAAATGGAGATTACGGCCGCTCGCCGTGCGGCATTGGCCCGATAAACCACATCAAAACCGCCCAGTTCGCGCCCCTGGCCTGCGGCAAGCAAAAAGGGCCTGCCGTCGCCGGCAGGCCCTGTTCCTGCTGCAGCCGGGGCTGCAGCGCTTGCCTTCGCGCGGGTTCAGCGCAGCAGGGCCAGCACCTGCTGGGGCAGCTGGTTGGCCTGCGCGACCATCGCGTTGCCGGCCTGCTGCAGGATGCTGGCGCGCGACAGGTTGGCCGTTTCGGCAGCGTAGTCGGCGTCCATGATGCGGCTGCGGGCAGCGCTCTGGTTTTCCGACGACACCATCAGGTTGGCCACCACGTTGTCGAAGCGGTTCTGCACCGCACCGAAGGTCGCGCGCTGGCTGTTGATGGCGTCCAGCGCGGTGTCGATGGCCTCGATCGCGGCCTGCGCAGCGGTGCCATCGGTGCCTTCGATCTGCAGCGTGGGCGTGTCGGTACCGGTCAGCACGGCCGCCCCCGTCAGCGCCGTGATGTCGGCGTTGGCGGTCCAGTCGAAGCCGGTGACGGAGATGCGGTCCAGGTCGGCGTCGTTGTTGGCGCCGATCTGGAACTCGTAGTCCGTGGTCGAAGCCAGGATGTTTTCGCCGTTGAACTGCGTGCCGCCCAGCGTACGCGTGGCTTCCTGGGCCAGCTGCACGTATTCCTCGTTCAGGCTGGTGCGGTCGTCTTCGCTGTTGGTGCCGTTGCTGGCCTGCACGGCCAGTTCACGCATGCGCTGGAAGATGTCGCCGACCTTGCCCAGCGCGCCTTCAGCCGTCTGCGACAGCGAGATCGCGTCGTTGGCGTTGCGCATCGCGACGTTCATGCCGCGGGCTTGTGCCGACATGCGCTCGGCAATCGCCAGGCCGGCGGCGTCGTCCTTGGCGCCGTTGACGCGCAAGCCCGAAGACAGGCGCTGCATCGACGTCGAGAGCGACGCCTGGCTGGCGCTCAGATTGCGTTGCGCATTCAAAGACACCAGGTTGGTATTGATGGTTTGGGGCATGAAAAAACTCCGTTCGGTTGGTGACCACAGGCAGTACGCCTGACAAGCAGCAGCGGCCTCGATAGGCTCGCCTTCGGGCATTCGTCTGGTTGCGCCCTGTGCTGCCTGTCTGCCGTTCCGCCCCGTGCGGGCATGTCGCCCCGCACGGGGCGGATCTCGCCCGGGCCTCCCGCTGCCGGCATGCCACCGCCCCTGGTTCCGTCTGGCGGCGGCCGCGCGACCCGTGATGGTCCGGACCCCGTACCCCAGGCCGAGACCTGAAGTACGTTGAAGCCTTTTTCGTCGCCACAGCGCAAAGCTTTAGCGCTTTACGAGAACTTGCCTCTGCCATGGCCTGAAAAGCGGCTGCGCAGACCGGCTGTTCTGCCCCTGCGGCCGCTAGGCGCTTGCGCCTGGCACCGCGCACTAGCATCGGCGGCATGACACTGATCGACGCTGTGCCCCCCGACCGCGACGCCGTGCAGGCTGCGGCCCTGCGCATCCGGCGCCATGTGCGGCAAACCCCGCTGCTGCGGCTGCCGGGCGCGGCGCTGGGTGTGCCCGTGGCCGAGCTCTGGCTGAAGCTGGAACACCTGCAGCGCAGCGGCAGCTTCAAGGCGCGCGGCATGTTCAACCGCCTGCTGCAGTGCCAGCAGGAGGGCCAGCTGCCCGCCGCGGGGGTGGTGGTGGCATCAGGCGGCAACGCCGGCATTGCGGTGGCCGACGCCGCGGCCGCGCTGGGCCTGCGCTGCGAAGTGTTCGTGCCCGCCAGCGTGCCGGCGGCCAAGCGGGCGCGCCTGCTGGCCCTGGGCGCCCATGTGGTGGCCCAGGGCGACAGCTACGCCCAGGCGCTGGCCGCCTGCGAAGCCCGCCAGCAGGCCAGCGGTGCACTGTGGATGCATGCATATGACCAGCCCGACGTGGTGGCTGGCGCCGGCACCCTGGCGCTGGAGATCGAAGCCGAAGCCGGCCTGCCCGACCGTGTGCTGGTGAGCGTGGGCGGTGGCGGCCTGATCGGCGGCATCGCGGCCTGGTGCGAGGGCCGCTGCCGCGTGGAGGCGCTGGAACCGCGGGGTGCGCCCACCCTGCACGCCGCGCGCGCTGCCGGCCGGCCAGTGGACGTGGCGGTGGGCGGCGTGGCTGCCGACGCCCTGGGCGCGCGCCGCGTGGGCGCCGTGGCCTGGGCACTGAACCATCACATCGCGGCGGCCCACCTGGTGCCGGACGCCGCCATCCACGCGGCACAGGCGCTGCTGTGGCGTGAACTGCGACTGGCCGTGGAGCCTGCCGCCGCGCTGCCCCTGGCCGCCCTGATGAGCGGTGTCGTGCAGCCTGCCGCGCACGAACGCCTGGCCCTGGTGCTGTGTGGCGCGAACTTCGACCCCGCCAACCTGGCGGCAGAATCGCCGCATGTATGACGTCGATCGTTTTCCGGCCATGTCCTGGCGCCGGCGGCTGCTGGTGCTGGTGTGTGCGCTGGGCACGGCCTACCTGATCCTGAGCCACGTGATGGGCCGGCCCGGGGCAGCCGACTTCAAGCCGCCGCCGCAGCCCGACCGACAGCGCTGCACCGCGGGCCAGACCACGGCCTGTGTCGGTGGGGTGGCTGCCGTGATCGTGGCGCCGGCCAGTCAGCCTGCCGCGTCCGCGTCCGCGTCCGCAGCCCGGCCCTGATCAGCCCTGCGCCAGCGGTGCAGCCCGGGTCAGCCCAGTGCCCGCGCAATGCGGTGTCGCGCTACGGTGGGCCGCGGCACGCGCATGGGAAACCAGCTGCGCACGTCCTCGTCCAGCCCGATGCCGTGCATGTAGTTGTAGAGCGCCTTCTTCAGCCCCTGGCCCAGCGCCGTGTGGTCGGTGCCAGTGGGGTCGACGAAGCCGATGTCGTTCTTCGCGAACTGGCCGGGCGGCAGCGGCAGCAGCGTGACGCCGTAGTCCTGCGGTGCCTTGCCCACCGGCGAATGCACGGTGCAGGCAAAGCGGTGGAAATAGCCGCTGTGGATGCAGCCGGCTTCGAACAGCTGGCGCACGTATTCCAGCGCGTCCACCGTGTCCTGTACGGTCTGGGTGGGGAATCCGTACATCAGGTAGGCATGCACCAGCACGCCGGCGTCGGCAAAGCCCTTGGTGACGCGCGCCACCTGGTCGACCGAAACGCCTTTTTTCATCAGCTTCAGCAGCCGGTCAGACGCCACTTCCAGACCGCCTGAAATGGCGATGCAGCCGCTGTCGGCCAGCTGCAGGCAGAGTTCGGGCGTGAAGGTTTTTTCGAAGCGGATGTTGCCCCACCAGCTGATCTGCAGCTGGCGTTTCTGGATCTCCGCTGCCAGCGCCTTCAGCGACTTCGGCGGTGCGGCTTCGTCGACGAAGTGAAACCCGGTCTGGCCGGTTTCCTTCACGATGGCCTCGATGCGGTCGGCCAGGGTTTCGGCACTGGCCGCGTCGAAGCGCGAGATGTAGTCCAGGCTGACGTCGCAGAAGCTGCACTTCTTCCAGTAGCAGCCGTGCGCCACCGTCAGCTTGTTCCAGCGGCCGTCGCTCCACAGCCGGTGCATGGGGTTGAGCATGTCCAGCAGCGACAGGTACTGGCCCATCGGCAGGCCGTCCCAGGTGGGGGTGCCCACGTCTTCGAACGGGATGTCGGTTTCGCCGATGTCGATGTAGCGCACGGCGCCTTCCTGGCGCAGAAAGGTGCGCACCAGGCGGCCTGCCGAACGCTGGCCGGCGAAGTGTTCCAGCAGCGCCAGCAGCGGGCGTTCACCGGCGTCCAGCGTCACGGCGTCGACGAAGTCGAAGACGCGGGGTTCGGCCAGTTCGCGCAGTTCGGTGTTCACGTAGCCGCCGCCCAGCACGATGCGTACTTGCGGCTGCACCGCCTTCGCGGCCTGCGCGATGCGCAAGGCACCATAGACCGCGCCCGGAAAGGGCACCGACAGCAGCAACACGTCGGGCTTGTGCATGGCCAGCGCTTCGCGGGCCAGGCCCTGCAGCAACTCGTCTACCAGCGTGGGCGGTGCGGCCAGGGCCTGGGCCAGGGGGTCGAAGCTGGGCTGGCTGCTGGCCAGGCTTTCGCCGTAGCGCACGAATTCGAAGCGTTCGTCCACAGCCTGGCGCACGACGTCGGCCAGGTCGTTCAGGTACAGCGTGGCCAGGTGGCGTGCGCGGTCTTGCTGGCCCAGCGCGCCGAAGGCCCAGGCCAGCGGGTCGCCGCCTTCGGGGCTGTGCACATAGTGGTCCAGGGTGGCAAAGCGTGGGCCTTCCGGCAGCCAGCCGCGTGCGGCAATGCGGTGCGCCAGCGTCGGGTCCCGCCCCTGCAGAAAGCCCAGTGTCGGCGCCAGCGTGGCGGCGTAGCGGTCGAACTGTTCGTCGAAGGCCAGCAGGCTGGGCCCGCGCCGCGCGGGTGCCAGCGCCTGCACGGCGGCCTGCAGAGCCTGCAGCCCCGTGGGTGAAAACAACGCCAGCACCAGGCCCAGCGCCAGGTCCACCTGCTGCGCCGCCACGCCGCGCGAGCGCAGGAAGCCGGTCAGGTAGGCGGTGGAAGGGTAGGGCGTGTTGAGCTGCGTCATCGGCGGGATGACAGACAGCACACGCAGCGGCGGCAGGGGCAAGGTGGACGACGAGAAGCGGCTGGAACAAGGCGGGAAAACGTGCAGCCCCGTGGGCTGCCGGCCCCTTGCCGGGCATTCTGCCAGCCGGTGCGATACGGCCTGGCGCGTGCCCGTACCCCGTGCCCTGCGGTCTTCTAGGCCCGCTGCGTTGCCTTCAGCGTGGCGCGTGAGCCTGCCGCGGCCCTGGCGGCCTGCCCCAGGGCGGCCTGCGCCACATCTGCCGGGCGCGGCTGTGCGGGCATGGCGCCGCCGTCGCGCTTGTAGACGCCGCAGCCCAGCACCAGGTCGCGTTCCACGCCTTCGACGTAGGACGTCTTCATGGCCACTTCGCCGGTGCTGGGGTGGGTGTAGCGGTAGTCCACCCAGCCGCCGCCCTGTTCGGCGCGTTCGAAGGCGTCCCGTACCAGCTGTTCGCCGTTGACCCCCGGCACGTCGCGCACCGACGTGCCGCAGCGCGCCGGGTTGCCGCCGAAGGCGCGGTAAACGCCCTGGCGGTCCAGCGCGAAGACGTACATGTCGCGGTCGGTCCAGGCCTCGCCGTTGCCGGTGATCTCTGCCAGCGCCGGGTTGCCCTGTTGGCGGTACAGGGCGACCGCGCGCTGCACCAGCGACAAAGCCTCGTCGGCACTGCCCTGGCGCAGCGTGAAGTTGGCTACCGCGCCCGACAGGCGGCCGGCGCGCTGGCTCAACAGGTCTGAACTCTGCATTGCCTGTTCCACCATCTGCGCGTTCTGCTGTGTCAGGGCGTCGATCTGGGCCACAGCCTGCGAAATCTGCTGCACGCCGCTGCTTTGCTGGCCGGCGCTGCCGGCAATGGCGCGCACCTGTTCAGCCACCTGGCCGATGCCCTGGACGATGCCACTGAAGGCGTCGCTGGCACCTGCCACCTGGTGCACGCCCTGGTCGACATGGCGCACGGATTCGTTGATCAGCGCCTTGATCTCGCGCGCTGCGGCCGAGCTGCGCTGCGCCAGGGTGCGGACCTCGCTGGCCACGACGGCAAAGCCGCGGCCCTGGTCGCCCGCCCGCGCGGCTTCGACCGCGGCATTCAGGGCCAGCAGGTTGGTCTGGAAGGCGATGCCTTCGATCACGCCCACGATGTCATGCACACGGCGCGAACTGCTCTGGATGTCCTTCATCGTGGTCACGGACGTGCCGATGGCTTGGCCGCCTTCTTCGGCCATGGCGTGCACGCGTTTGGCCAAATGGTCTGCGGCCTGCGCCGAGCTGGCCATGGCAGAAAGTGCCTCGGTCAGCTCTTGCACGCTGGCCGAAGTCTCTTCCAGGCTGGCGGCCTGCGACTCCGTACGTTCGTTCAGCGCCTTGGTATCGGCGGCCAGGCGCATGCCGGCGTTGGTGACCATGCTGGCGTTGCTGCGGATGTCAGCCACGATCTCTGACAGCCGGGCTGCCATGCCGTCCAGCTTGTGGCCCACATCGGCCACTTCGTCGTGGCCCAGCAGCACGGTTTGCGCGCTGAAGTTGCCGGCCGTCAGGGCCGCCACGTTGCGCTGCAGGGCGAGCAGGGCGCCGCCGGTGGCCCTGTAAAAACTGTAGGACAAGTAGGCGATGGCCAACAGCGCGAAACCTCCCGCCAGACAAGCGGCCATGAAAAGGATCTGCAGCCGCTGTGCGCGTTCGTCCAGCAGGCTCTCCAGCCGGGCGCTGGCGGCGCGCCCGCTGGCCGATGCCGCGTCGATGGCAGCCGTGCCGGCAGCGAAGTAGCTTTTCGCGTCCACGCCGGCAGTACCTTGCTTCAGCAGGCCACGCACCTGCGCGGCAAAGGTCTGAGCCTGGGTGATCGCTTCGTCGAAGCCGGTCGGCGCTGCTTCGCCCGCGCGCGACGCAGCTTCGACCTTGTCGCGCGCACCGGCCAGTACGCGGTCCAGCACGGCCAGCTGTTCGGCCATAGGCAGCCAGGCGCGCAGGTCGGTTTCCTGCAGCTGTACCAGGGCAGAACCCTGGCCGCGCAGGCGGCCCAACGCTTCGGTCCAGGGCAGCAGATCTTCCACCGCCAGGTGCATCAGGTGGAAGGTCTTGGCCTCCGGGTCCAGCAGCAGGCCGCTGGCTTCGGCGCTGCGCATCACCAGCACCATCAGCCCTTGCACCTGCTGGGTGTGCAGCGCAAAGCTGGCAGCGGGGTCTGCGGGATGCTGGCCAGCGGCCAGGCCGGACAGTGCCTGCTGCAGCGGTTGCCACTGCGACTGGAGCTGCAGCGCGGGGCTGGCTTGCACCTGGCTGTCCAGGCTGGCCAGCCGGGCGGCCAGGTCCTGGCGCACGGTCTTGATCGTCTCGTCCAGGCCCGTGCCGCCAGCCTGGGCCAGGCGCACCAGGCCGCGGTGTTTCTGCGTCAGCAAGGCGACTTCGAGCGTGGCCGACACCACGGCGCTACCCCGTATTTCCGCCTTGGTTTCTTGCAGGCGGCCGCGCAGGTTGTCGATGGTGAAGACCATCAGCCCGCCCAAGGGCAAGAGCAGCACCAGGGCCATGAACGTCAGCCGCTGCGCAAAGCCGAGCCGGCGCATGAGCGCCAAGCCAGGTCGCGTCAGGACTGACCACGGCGAGGACGTGACTTTGCTCAAGGAAATTCCCCCAGATGTTTAGCAGCCGCTGGTGACTGCACCCGTGCTGAGGTATCGGCCGCTGAGGCCAGCGCTTGAGGCCGTGGGCCGGCTGGAACGGTAAGCTCGCGCACAGAACCTGCTAGTAGCCTTGGGTTCGGTGTGTGCCGGCCTAGATTTGGCTTTGATCTGGCTGTGTACCGGCCGCGAGCGGAACCGCTATCGCAGCCAAGTGCTACTGGTCTGAACGCCCGGCGCGGTCTGCCGGGGCTATCGCAAACTCCTTGAAGCTTTTCCGCACAGCTTCCGTCCGGCCCTTTTCGCCATGCCTGTAGATTGCCCCATCTTTGACAACCTGCAAAGGTTGCATGCCCGTCTGGCCGCCGTTACCCAAGGCCGCGTGGCCAGCTACATCCCCGAGCTGTCCAAGGCCGATCCGGCGCACTTCGGCATTGTTGTGGCCACCGTTGACGGACAGGTCTACGAGGTTGGCGACAGCCGCGTGCTCTTCACCATGCAGTCGATATCGAAAGCGCTGGTCTATGGCATGGCTCTGGAAGACCAGGGCGCCGGCCGTGTGGCGCAGGCCATTGGCGTGGAACCGTCTGGCGATGCTTTCAACAGCATCAGCCTGGAACCTGGCACCGGGCGCCCGCGCAACCCGATGATCAATGCCGGCGCCATCGCCACCGCCGCCCTGGTGCGCGGCCAAGGCGATGCCCCAGCTTGGCAGCGCATTCTGGAAACGCTGTCGGCCTGCGCCGGGCGCGCATTGGACGTGGACGAGGCGGTGTTCGAATCTGAACGCAGCACCGGCCACCGCAACCGTGCCATCGGCCACCTGCTGCGCAATTACGACATCCTGCAGGGCGACCCCGAACCCGCGCTGGCACTGTACTTTCGCCAGTGCTCGGTGCGCGTGGACTGTCGCGATCTGGCCCTGATGGCGGCAACCTTGGCCAACGGCGGTGTGCATCCACACAGCGGGCAACGGGTGCTGTCTGCCGATGTCATCGGGCCGATGCTGAGCGTGATGACGACCTGCGGCATGTACGACTTCTCGGGCGAATGGGCCTGGCGTGTGGGCCTGCCGGCCAAGAGCGGCGTGGGTGGCGGCATCCTGGCCGTGCTGCCGGGGCAGCTGGGGATCGGCGTGTTTTCTCCCCTGCTGGACGAACGCGGCAACAGCGTGCGTGGCGTCAGGGCCTGCGAAGCGCTGTCACGCGACTTGGGCCTGCATTTCCTGAAGCCGCCGCGCCCCGTGGCAGCAGGGCTGCGGGCCCGATACAGTCTGGCGGAACTGCGGTCGAAACGCCGACGTGCGGCTGCTGACGAAGCCGTGCTGCAGGCTCAGGGCAGCCGCGTGCAGGTGTTCGAGCTGCAAGGCGACCTGCGGTTTTCGACCCTGGAACCCGTGGTGCGCGCGGTCGTTCATGCTCGGCACGACATGGACATTGCCGTTCTGGACTTTGAACGCGTGCAGCATGCCGACGATGCGGCACTGCGCCTGCTGGAAGGGCTGGTGGCCACTTGTGCGGCCCGTGACCAGCATCTGGTGCTCACGCGCGTGCGGCGCGGCGACCTGCTGGCTGGCTTGGGTCAGGAACTCGACCCGCGTGCTGCGCTGGCCCTGGTTTTCCAGCCCCAGCTGGACCTGGGTCTGGAATGGGCCGAACGTCAGCTGCTGCTGCGCCACGTGCGGCCTGTAAGCGGTGGCGTCACAGCGGTGCAGGGCGACCTGGTGCAGCAGCTGCGCAGCCAGCCGCTGTGCGCGGGCATGCGCGAAGCGGAGTGGCGGCCGCTGGTGGATACGCTGCAGACCCTGCACTTCGAACAAGGCAGCCTGGTGCTGCGGCGCGGTGACCAGGCTGACGGTCTTTACTTCCTGCTGGCTGGTGAAGTGAGTGTGCTGGTCGACCGGCCGCAGGGCGGCCAGCAGCGCCTGGCCACGCTGTCAGCAGGCATGAGCTTTGGTGAACTGGCCCTGGTGCAGGGCGGGCGGCGTAGCGCGGATGTGCGTGCAGACACAGCCGTTCACTGCGCCCGCCTCAGCGCCGATGCCTTTGCAGATCTGGCCCGCACACAGCCTGGCCTGATGGTGCGGCTCTTGCACAACATGGTCTGCGCATTGGGTGACACCACGGTCAGGCTCACGGCGGAAGTGGCGGCGCTGTCGTCCTGATGATGGCGGGGCGGTGTCTCAGCGGTCGGTTCGGGCATCCACGGGCCAGCCACTTCGTCATGCGATGGGGTGCTGGCGCGCGTCGGGCCTGCACAAGAGTGCTGGTCCCAGTCGCGGCCCAGATGCCCCAGGCAGTAGGGCTGGACGCCTGGCGTGGGACGGTCTGCGTCCATTGGTTAGGCATGGTGTTGAGTGATACGGGCCGGGATGGACCAATTTGACGTCGTGGTGGTGGGCGCAGGGGTGATCGGCCTGGCTTGTGCGCGTGCGTTGGCGCGTGCCGGCTGCCAGGTGCTGGTGATCGAGCGTGCTGCGCGCTACGGCAGTGGCGTTTCGTCACGCAGCAGCGAAGTCATCCACGCCGGGCTGCATGGCGACCCCAGCAGCCTGAAGGCACGGCTGTGTGTCAGCGGGCGCGCCTTGCTGATGGACTTCTGCCAGCGTCATGGTGTTGAGCATCGCCGCAGCGGCAAATTGGTGGTGGCGACGCGCGAGGAAGACGAAGCGCGGCTCGGCGATCTGGCCCTGGCGGCGCGCGCCAATGGTGTGGACGACGTGCAATGGCTGAGCGGGCGCGCAGCCCAGGCATTGGAACCCGCGTTGCATTGCAGCGCGGCTTTGCTGTCGCCCAGCAGTGGCATCGTCGACAGCCATGGCCTGATGACGGCCCTGCTGGCCGACGCCGAGGCGCATGGCGCCGTCCTCGTCTGCCGCACGGAATTGCTGCTGGCCGAGCCATGGCCTGCGGGCTTGAATGTAGGCGTGCAACCGGGCTGGCTCGTGGCGCTGGCCACGGGCGACGGCGTCTGTCGGCTGCGTACGGGTTGGCTGGTGAATGCGGCCGGCTTGGACGCCCAAGCGGTCGCGGGCAGGATGCGGGGGTTTCCACCGGCGGCAGTGCCACAGCGCTTCCTGGCCCGTGGCCACTATTTCAGTCTTGCGCGCTGCGCGCCCTTTCAGCGCCTGATCTATCCCCTGCCGGTCGATGGAGGACTGGGCATACACCTGACGCTGGATCTGGCGGGTCAGGCGCGATTCGGGCCCGACGTTGAATGGCTCGTGACCGACGCGCAAGCCGATGCGTTGGACTACAGCGTGCCAGCCACGAGGCGCGCGGTCTTCGAGCAGGAGGTCCGTCGGTATTGGCCGCAGTTGCCCGAAAACAGCTTGATGCCTGGGTACAGCGGTATTCGGCCCAAGCTGTCGGGGCCTGGGGAGCCGGCAAAAGACTTCCATATTGCCGGGCCAGAGCAGCACGGCTGTGCCGGGGTGGTGCAGCTATTTGGCATCGAGTCGCCCGGCCTGACGGCCAGCTTGGCGATAGCGCAAGAGGTGCGCGGCATCGTTTGCGGAGCCGCTTGACTGCGTATCGGCTGCATGGGAAGCGACCGGTAGATGGTGATGGAGCACAAGCAGTTGAAGCAGCGGTTGTTTGTGGACGGATGCAGGCAGGTTGGGACGATGCAGCGCTTGGCTGAGGCCGCGGCCAGTTCGGCTAGGTAGCATCGCGCAAAGCGAACAGACAGAAGGTCGCGTACGGCACACGGTGGCTTCCGCCAACGCGTGCCGTGCTGCGGTTCATAGCCGATGGCCCACAACTGGTGGCTTGCGGGTGAATCCTGACCGGTTAGGCGTCGGTGTTCTGTCGTTGGCTGGCTGCGAAGCCAGCTTGGCCGGTTAGCTAGGTGTCCCGCATCATCGCGGCGGCGGCCATCGATGAGCTCTGTGCCGACTTCGAAGCGGCGTGAGCACCGAGGCCCAGACAAGTCCGCAGCTCTGGAAGGGCGGGCAGACCGAGCGGTTCGGATGGGGCGTGTTTCCGTCCCCAGAAAAAAAAGTTGGGCCGGGTGCTTGACGACCCCTGACTACCGTGTCATAGTCCAGGGCTTCGCTGATCACTTCTTGCTGCAAACGCAAGGCGACAGGCGAGCAGCTCTTTAACAACATACAGCCGATAAGCGTGGGCGTTTGAAGGCGAGTGCCAGACGAGTGTGCTGAGGGTTAGTGACTGAGAGGTTGCTGGTCTGAGGTGTATGAGTCAGGT
>JAIXRN010000024.1 GCA_027485165.1 Rubrivivax sp. | reverse complement strand
ACCACCCTGAACGGGGTGGAGGTTTCCACCTTCAAGGAGCTGACCCGCATCGCCGACGAGTTCGGCATGGGCCCCCTCGCCGCCATGTCCGAATGGCGCAACGCCCGGTCGATTCTCCCGGCGGGAACTTCGCTCGAGATGGCGGTGAAGGCTTTCCTCAATCACCGCCTGGTCCGGGGACCGGCAGCCAAGGGCAAGGTCGCTTGGGTCAAGAACGGCCTACGCCATTCCTTTTGCTCCTATCGCCTCGCCCAGACAGGCGACGCAGCAAAGACGGCCCTGGAGGCTGGCAATTCCTCGGCGATGATCTTCCGCCACTACCGGGAGTTGGTGCCCCCGGACAGGCGGCAGCCTGGTTTGGGATTCTTCCGGCGTAGAGCGGTCGGCGGTGGATAGTCCTCGTTCGCTAAACGGAACTCGACACTGCGGCCGAAGTGGTAGGTCTCGAGTAGGCCCGCTTCAGCAGGTTGCTGAGACAAGCGGTTTGATCTTTCCGGGAGCGCTGGGCTGCTCCGATGCTTCACCGACTTCCTATCCGGCCCTCCTAGATGGATATCAATGGTGCGCCTTCGTACCAGCCCCAGAAACGAAAGAGGGATGTCGCGTTCCGTCGTTCGCGAACCATCCCTCCCGCCCTGCGTTTCAAAGGGCTTCGCTACTTTTTGAGGGCCTCGAAGATCTTGCCTGGATTGAGGCTCACGCCGGCAGACAGGTTCCAGGTGGGGCGGTCGCCGAAATAGACATTGGCCGCCAACTGGATCGAGGTGCCTTCGGAAAGTTTGTAGAAGATCCGCGTCCCAGAGGTGAGCGCCGCCTTGTTCGCGTACTCCGGCAGACCGTCACCGCCGACGACCACTGTGTTGCCGGTGGTGATCTCCGGGATGTCGATGCCGCCGAGTCCCAGACGCGAGGTCCAAGTCCAGGCCCCGTCGCTCAACTGGTGCCCCACGCCAGCGAAGTAGTTCGGATGGATGTCCAGGGCCTTCTTGTCGGTCACGAATCCACCGGAGAACTCCAGGGTTGCCTGTTGGAACCATGTGGGACTGTCGCCGGAGGAATCCAGGTCGGTGTGACGCCAGAAGGGAAGTCCGATGGAGGATTCACCGTAGATGTCGGAGCCGCCGACCAACGTGGATTGGGTGATCTCGTTGGGGGTCGATTGTCCCCCGAAGACATAGCCTACGCGGAAGTCCAGGTCGGGGATGTGGTGGAAGGGTTGGTACCATTGTCCCCTGTATTCCTTGGTTTCGCCATCGGGGCGCCGTTTTGCGCGTTCGCTTGTATGGAATTTGAATTCGTTCTTCTTGGCCTTGTAGGTGTTCACGAAGAGGTGATTGAACGAAAGCTCGATGAAGCCGTCGGTGGTCGAGTTGTTGGGCTTCAGGAGTCCATTCTCGATCGAGTAGGGGTTCTGAAGGCGCGCGCCGCTGATCAGGCTGACGTTCCACAATCCATTGTTGGTGGCGGTTTTCGGTACCGCGGGGGGCACTGGCGGCGGAACGGGGGCCGGCGCCTCCGCGGCGCGCAGGGCGGGGAGTGCGAGGGCCGCCAGACAAGCGAGTCGGACGAGGTCTCGGAGGAGGGGATGGGAACGACGAGGAGCGGATGCGGGGTGCCGGTTCATGATGGGTGTTGCGGTTTCAGCGGGCGTCGGCCTCGGGGACATCCCAAGGCCACAACGACCGCCTCCGATTTCCACAACCACCGGGCACGGGAATCCTTTCGGAAATCCGTAGGTCATCCACGAATTCCGTCTTCGGACCTTTCATGGGAGGCTTTTTCGGCAACCCAGACGAAGAATTCCTGCGATTTCCGTCAGGCGACACCGGTCCGGTTCGTTCTCCCGGCATGATCGCCACCTTGGAGGGCCTTGAACCCGACACCAATTCGCTCGCCACCCGCAGCAGTCTGCTCCGCGCCATCGCGGATCCGGGAGCCGTCTCACGATGGGAGGAATTCGACCGGATCTACCGGCGACTGGTCTTTGGCATGGCCCGCAGGGCCGGCCTGAACCACCACGACTCCGAGGATCTCACCCAGGACGTCTTTCGCGATCTGGTCCGTTCCCTCGCCCACTTCGAGACCCGGAGTCGTCCGGGTTCCTTCCGGC
Source organism: Rubrivivax sp. (assembly GCA_027485165.1). Taxonomy (GTDB): domain Bacteria; phylum Pseudomonadota; class Gammaproteobacteria; order Burkholderiales; family Burkholderiaceae_C; genus Rubrivivax. The sequence continues at coordinate 1,630 of JAIXRN010000024.1, read as the reverse complement.
GATTCCTGTGCAACCTCGTCCGCTGGCGCATCGCCACGCGGTTGGCGCGCAAGGGGCCGAAGGTCTTCGAGGCCGTGTTCCCGGACGACCCGGACTCCGAGGTCGGTGCGATCGAGGCCCCGATGGGGCCGTCGGAACGGGACGAGGTGGACTTCCGGAAGGCCGTGACCCAGGCGCTGATGGTCCTCTCTAGGGAACTCGCGCCGAAGCATGTCCAACTGTTGGACCTGTACTTCTGCAAGGAGCTCCCAGCCAAGGCCGTCGGGGAGATCCTCGGGATGCCGTCGGCGACCGTGTTCACCATCGCCCATCGGCACAAGCTGCGGCTGCTGCGGGAGATCCTGCGGCGCCTGTGAGCCCGAGCTTCGGAATTGGGGTTTGCCATCCCGTCACCGACCGACGATGGAATTCGCCATGGGGCCGAACGATGGATCCTCGACCGCTTCCGACGACTCGTCCCGCACCCGGCCGAGCCTGATCGAGAGTCTGAATGATCCCGGGAAGCCCCTCGACTGGGATCGGTTGGATCGGCGGTACCGCGGCCTGATGATGGCCATGGCCCGCAACTGCGGCCTGGATCATCACGATGCGGAGGACGTGGTTCAGAACGCCTTCCGGACGCTCGGGACTGCGTTGCCGAACTTAACCCACAACGGTCGGGTGGGAGCCTTCCGACGTTTTCTCGACCGCGTCGTCCGCAGTCGCGGCATCGAGGCCTTGCGAAGCCGTTCGCGGCGTCGGGAGAACGCAGTGCCGCCCGAGGCGTTGCCGGAACCGCCGATGGAATCCCTGTACTTCGACACGGGAACGTTCCAGGAGGCGGTCACCCGCGCCATGGGGCGTTGTGCCGCCGACCTACGTCCGCGGGATGTCCAAGTGCTGGACCTGTACTTCGCCCGAGGTTGCCCGGCCGCGGAGGTCGCCCGGAGCCTGGGTCTTTCGGAGGCCAACGTACACCAGATCGCCAGCCGCCATCGCGACCGTCTCTGCCGCGAGGTCCTGCGGGAACTCGGACGGGAAGACCACGCCTGATCCAAGACGAGGCCGAAGGGATCGGCACGCGAAGCCGCAAAGCCGCGGAGGAGAAGGTGGAGGCTACAAATTGGGCGACGCGGGACCGGAACAGATCAGTGAGCGGCGGCGTTCGTCCCGGATTCCGTGCTTCCCGTCGCGTCATGGCGGGTTTGCGTGAGTACGGTCCTTGTTCCGGCTGAATCGCTCCGGCTGAAGCCGGGACTCCATGCCCCGGAATCCGAGTCCCTCACTCCTCCGCGCTTCCGCGTGGCGTCCCCAACTGCGCTGAACCCCGGGGTCGTCTCCAGCCGTCCGGCGGCTTGTCGTACCGGTTTCTCCCGTTCTCGTGTCGGCGAAGGTCGATTCGGGTTTCACGCCGCGATGGGCCTTCCGTTAGCATCTTCCCGTGGCCCACAACCGCCCTCCCGAGATCGCCGGTTACCATCTGCTCCGCGTCGTCGGTCGTGGGGCCTTCGGGGAAGTCTGGTTGGCCCAGGATCGTCTGCTGGGGCTCTACCGCGCGATCAAGGTGGTCCGGTTGCCCGAGAGGATGGAATCCGAGATGCGTTCCGGAGAACGCCTTCTACGGGGCCTGAACCAATATCTCCGACGTTGT
>JAIXRN010000015.1 GCA_027485165.1 Rubrivivax sp. | reverse complement strand
TATATGCCGATCCGCCACTGGCTCCATTACGCCGATCACGCAGTGGATCCAATACGCCGATCCGCAGATGGCTCCTACATGCCGATCACGGACTGGCTCCTATATGGCGGTCGGTGACAACCCACGCCCCCCGCGGGCGAATTCCGAAGAGCGGGGTCCAACTCCACCCTGAACCGGTCACCGCCCGCGTGCTTCAGCAGGGCCTGAGGTAGATTCGTCAGCGGATCGGGCAGGTCCTTGAAGGGTGCGCCGTTCCGCAAGGCGCCGGGTTTGCGCTGCACCAGCGACACGTCGCACTGCCAATCGCAGACCGTCTTACCTATGGCGATTCAAACGACGAGGCTTTGCTTACGCCGGTGTTGGGACCTTGAAAGCGCCAATCTTGGAAACGTCAAGGACGGACGCTTGGCGTCGATCTCCAGGGTTTGGCCTCTACGCTGGCAGTCGTGTTGCCGTCATCCACTGCTGTCGTTGAATGACCTGATGACAGGCGTTGGGCAAGCGCCGCCGCCCGCGTTTGCTCGATGGGCCGGTTAATGATGCGTGGCGTGATCAGGAACAAGCGGTCGCGCGTCGAAGCCGCCCGGTTGGACCCCCGAAACATGGCGCCTATCAATGGCAGCCTTGAGAGGCCAGGCACTCCGCGTTCGCTCACAGAATCGGTCTGCACCTGCAAGCCGCCGATCATCAGCGATTGCTGGTTTTGCACCTCAGTCTGCGTAGCCACAGTGCTGCGAGATACCGAAGGCGCCTCTCCGCTGCCGTTGTCGAGTAGCTTGCCGTCTTCTATGTCGATCATCAGCCGCACCACGGTCTCCGCGCCCTCGGTGATGATCTTGGGCGTCACTTTTAGCATCGTGCCTGCCGTCACGGCCTCTACGCCCGCCGTACGTTCTCCTACCAGCTTGATGTAGCGGGTTTCGCTCATATCGATCACCGCGGCCAGGTTGTCCATCGTCATGACGGCCGGCTTGGCGACGATGCTGGCCTGCCCCTCGCCTTCCAGAGCGCGGATTTGTGCCATGAAGCCGCTCAGGTTACTCACCAGCAGCGTGCCTGGCGAGGCCACCAGGCCGGCGGGCCCCAGCCCCTGGCCCGAGGGCGAGACGCTGAATTCGGTGCGACTCTGGCCACCACCAAAGGTGCCCGCCCAGTCGATACCCAGCTCCTTCAGGCGTTTGCGTTCGATATCGATGATCACCGCCTCGATTTCCACCAGCTGCAGCGGCACATCGAGCTCGCGCAGCAGTGCCTGGTAGTACTCGCGCTTGCGGGGCAGGTCGCGCACGATAACCATATTGGTACGGACGTCGCCTTCGATCAGCGCCGGTTGATCGCGTCGAAGTGCCTTGAGCCGCTCGGTCGGGTTGATCCGTGCCTCGAGCGCCCGCGCCGTAGGTACCACGCTGCTGTTCAACGCCGGGCCCACGAGCGACCGCGTCACCGCGCTGGACGGTACCGACCCGTTGCTCAGCGGCGATTCAGCCCGCACATCCTTCGCCAAATTACGCAGGATGGTCACCAGGCCAGGCACCACCAGCTTGCTGCCTCGAAAACCAATTTCACGGTCTTCTACGAAGCCGTGTCGCACCTTGAAGGTCATGGTCCGAACCTCGTCGCTATCAAGGTCCTTGGAGATGGCCATACGCACCTGCTTCACGTATTCGCGCGGGCCGGCCACCAACACCGCCCCCTCCTCCTGCAGTTCGCCCCAGCCAAACTTGGCTTCGTACAAGCCCAGGCCAATTAGCGCCTGCTTGACGTCGGCGCCGGTCATCTCGCCAACATCAAGTCGGTCTGACACGCGGTCGGCCAAGGGCGAAACGAAAAGCTGGTTGTTGAAGACGAACCAGCTAAAGCGGTACTCGCTTGCCAGACGGTCGAGGTACAGCTCAGGGCTGTCGGCGGTAAAGCGGCCGTGGGCGACGGCCGACGCAGAAACTCCACCCACCAGGCTTGTGCCGAAGGTGCGAGCAAAGTCCGCCAGCATTTTGTTGACTGCGGTGCGCTCGGCCCGGTATGTGTAGGTGCCGGCTTCTTTCCAGCCGGCGGGCGTTGCGGCGCGGGCGCCGGGCGTGGTGCTCAGACCCCACACCAAGGCAAGCAACGCCGCAATGGCACGCAGGCCCTGGGACGGGTAGCTAACCCGACAGGTTCTCGCACCGGCGGCCTGGCCAGCCCGATGGCCAGGATCAACGCTGTTGGAGGATGGCATGTCGGATCCGGTTTTCAAGGGAATGTCTATCCGCTGCAGCGCTGGGCCGCGTCACCGGCGTCGCCACCTGCTGCCACACGCTCGCGAACCGAGTGAGCTTCAGCAACAGCGCCGGGGGTGCTTCGTCCCGGAATTCTTCTATCCAGCAACAAGCCACCAGGGCGCCAGTCTCATTCATGGCCAGGCCAATCGCGTCCCGACGGGCGGCGTGGTAAGCGTGCCGCAGCGCAGCCTCGACATCGGCTGGCGAAGGGGAAGGCGATAGGCAGGCGCTCAACCACGCGCCGCGACCCACGCGACAAACGCTGGTGAGCATTCATCTCCCCTCGTTCGCCGCGCTGCGCGCAACCGGGTCACTTGATCTCATCAACCACGCTCTGCTTAGGCTTCTTGTGCAGGCGCAACAACAGGTTGAAGCCCTTCGACTCGAGCGCCTGTTGTTTCATCATTTGCTGAAAGTCGCCGTGCTGACCCTTGACCATCGCCTCGGCCATCTCGGGAGCAGCAGCATCGAACTCTTGCATGCGCTGCGCATGGCGGCGAAACAGCAGCGCTTTGGGGTCTTGGCTGAGGGTCATGGCGGTCCTTGGGTCGTTGCGGTTTGGCAGGGTCGGAGAAGCTACCCACTGCCATGAGTCGTCAGCCGCCCCCAGTTGGTTCGCCCTGCACCGCGTTGGCTGGCACAGGCGCCAGCGAAGCCATCCACAACCCGAGCTCGTTGACCACCTGCGCCCAGCCCTCGTCGACGTTGACGGCTACCGTCAATGAGTCGCTGCCCAGTTCGATGTCACGACCTTCGCGGTCAACATGGCTGACCTTGGTACTGGCCAACTCCGGCAGAACGGGCTCCCAGTTACAACCGTGGGGCAGAGAAAGCGACACCGGGTCGCCCGGCAACTGCGCAACGGCCATGCGCACCGCGGCCAGCAGGCGTTCGCTTTCCGACAACTCTGTGCCGAAGTCGCGTAGCGCTTCTCTAGCGACGGCGACGGCCGCTGCTTCCAGCTGGCCAATGCAAACCTGCCATTGCCGCTGAATCTGGGCGATCAGGTCGACTGCCTGGGCGTGGCTGGTGGCGCGAATGCGGTCGCCCTCGGCGCGGGCGGCATCCAGGCAGGCAGTTGCATCACGTTGGGCCAGCGCCAGGATCTCGTCGGCCTGGGCACGGGCGTCGTCCTCGATTGCCTGCGCAACCGTGCGCGCGTCGCTGAAGCAGTGCAGGGCCGACGGCGTGACGCAGCCGTCAAGCAACAGGGCCCGGTCTGGCAACTGCATGCTGCGGGCGGTGAAACTCATCGGCGAGTTTCCAATGAATCGATGCACGCCAGCCAAGCGCGCAGCGCCCTCAAGCTTTCGCCCTGGCTGACTACCCCCGCTTCGCCCGGGCCGCCGGGGCTGCTCAACAGCGGGAGGCGCGCAGAGTCTTGTGTCAGCGGCTCGCCATCGCAGCGCGCCCACAGGTCGGGAAAGCCCGTCTCCATGCGGGGGCGCAGCTCTATCCAGGCCCAGGCTGCCGCTTCGGCGGGCGTGCCGTCCGGGGCTGCGTTGGCGCCGGTGGACGCATCAGCCAAGACGGCTGAGAAGTCATGCCGTGCCTGGAAGTTCTGCGTGCTGGCCAGCGCGCGCGCCCAGCGCTGCAGGGTCAGCGGCCAGCGCCGAAGCCAAGCCGGCTCATGGCGGGCCAGCCACACACCCGCCAGACGCTGGCACGCAGCCAGGCGATGGGCGGGGTCGAGGGTCTGGGTCACGCACCAACGCCAGTCCAGCACACGTTGCAGCGAACTGCCAGTGGTCGCAGATCGGCCCGCGCTGAATAAGCGGCTGGCAACCAGGCTGGCTGGTGCCAGCGTAGAGTTTGATTGCAGCCGGGCGCGCGGGCCATGCGGCGCGCCAAAGCCAACATCCAGACCACCATCAAACCACCAAGTGGCAAAGCCGCCAACGGGTGCGGGCAATGCACGTGTGCGCTGAACTGGCGCAGGTGCGCTTAGTCCGGTCATCAGGTGGCTTTGGCCAGTGGCTGCGCGTCAACCAACTTGCGTTTACTGCGCAGGTAGAGGAATGCTGCGCCCGCCAGAACCGCCGCCAATACAACGGCCAGGGCACCCCAAAGCAGCTGACGAAGCAGCGCCGCCGAATCCACGGTGAGCCTGAGCGGGCCTACGTCTTCAAAGGGAACGGTGGTGTCAGCCGGTTCGCCTGGCAACAGCACGATGGACAGCTTCCGGCCGTCGACGTCCTCCGTCAGGCCAGGAATGCTGGTGCTCACCAAGCGCCGGATTCGCGGCAGGATAGTTTCTTCATCCAGCGGCGCCAGGTACTTGATGAACACCGATGCAGAAGACGGCTTTACCGGCTCGCCTGGCGCCACACGCTCGGGCAAAACGACATGCACCCGCGCTACCACCACCCGGTCGATCTTGGTCAGGGTGAACTCGAGCTCCTGCGTCAATCCGTACAGATAGCGGGCGCGCTCTTCCAGCGGCGTTGAAATCATGCCGTCCTTCTTGAACACCTCTCCCAGGTTCACCGCAGCGCGCCGAGGCAAGCCGTTGGCCTGCATCAGGCTCGAAGCGCGCGGCAGGTCTGCCTCGCGCACCAGGATCGACACCCCCACCTTTTGCCGTTGCTTGGACACATGCAGGCCAGCGCGCTGCAGCAGTGTCATGATCTCGTTGGCTTCGGCGTCGTTGAGGTTGGCTTGCAAGGTGATTTCGCTGCTGCAAGCGGCCAGCAGCAACAGCAGGCCGAATAGACCCCACACCGACAATTGATGCAAGCGGCGCGCCGCAGCGCGCCACCACGACGCGGCAACCATCACTGCAAGCGCGTCAACTGGTCGAGCGAGGTGGCCGCCTTGGACACGGCACGCGCCGTCAACTGGACCCGGCTCTGGTAGTCGCCCACGGCCATCGAGGCCTTGATCATCATGGCCATATCGCCACCGACCGTGGCCTTCTCGATCAAACTGGAAATGTGGCGCTGATCCGCCCGCAGCCGCTCGCTCAGGTCGCTGAGCCCGGCCATCACTTTGCCGCCCAGGCCCGTTTCCGGGTTGGACGCGCTAGAACTCACAAGCTTTTGCGGAGCATCGCCTGTCAGTGTCAGTCGGCTATGTTCAAGCGCCGCGTCGAAGGCACGCGCCTGCTCAGCCGAGGGGCTGAGCCGGACATGCTCCAGCGCGTCATTGGGACCCGACGGAATGCGTCCGATAGCGCCAATTTTGTCCACCATGATCTGTACCTCAATTCCTTGCCTTGTTCAGGCACAAAGTTCAGACGGGCCGTCGAAGCGCGCCACCCGCCGCACGATGTGACCGACGCCATTGGAAGGGAACGGGTGATGCCCTGACTGCGCGAAATGGGGGCCGGGCGCGATTCATGATCCAACCACTTTCCTAACGAGTGAGCGCGGCGCTCCGCCGCAGGTCTGGCCTAAAGACTTGCCAACGCGTCCAGCGATGCGGAGGCGCGTTTGATGTTTGCCTCGGTCAATTTTCTCGTCAAGCTCGCCTTGGCATCGTTCACAGCCTGTTCGTACATTTGCGCTGAATACCCTGCCATATCCTTGGCGGCTTGACCCATCGGGCCACCCGCTTGTGCGCTGTTCGGGCCGGCGGCCCATGGAAGATCACTGCCCGCTGGCCAATTCGACGAATTAGACATATCGATCACCTCATTGAAAGCCTGGGGAAGCCCGTGGGGTTTTTCACCACGCCAGTCGAAGTTTGCAGCGCCAAGACACAAACTCGCCCACCACGGGCCTGCGTTGATTCTGCGGCGGCAAGGCAGACAAGCCCTGCCTTTGCCACACGAAGAACGTTTCAGCACCAAGTGGGGTTACAGACCACCCATGGTGTCAATGCCCGCACCCGCCCGCTTGATATTGGCCTCGGACATCTTGCGCTTCAAGCTTTCGATACCGTCTTTCGCACTCTGCTCGTAGAGTGCTGCTGATTCAGCCTCTGTCTGGTCCGCAACTTTCGACATCTTCTTCGAAGAGTTGACACCACCAGAGGGATCGTCGCCGGGGGTTTTTGGTTGCCCCCCGGGGGGCATAGAGGTTTTGAAGAGGTTAGCAAACGGAGAAATCGTCGCCATGATTCGTTCTTTCGCGTTGGGTTGAAATTTGAACACCGCGCTGGCTGGGTATCGTTTATCCAAACCAGACGTCGTTGAGTGGTGGTTTGCGACATGACGGTTCGCCGACGGGTTGCAGAAATTTGTGGCCTGTCAGCCGTTCACGCGCAAAGCGCCAGGCGATAGCGAACCCCTGCCGCGCGGTTCTCCACCTACGGTGACCGACGCGCGCGGCGGCTGTCAGCCAGCTTGCGACAGATCACGGTCGGGCCACCACAACTCCCCACACCCCTCGAAGGATCCCCATGAGCTGGAACGATGGCTACGTCACCGACACGCCTTATCCCAATGGCGTCTTTACTGCGATGGCCCCATCGCAGCTGAACTTCAGCTGTGTGTTGAATGGCTACAAGCCCGTGTCGCTGGCTTCACCGTTCAAGTACTTCGAGCTGGGCTTTGGGCTCGGGCAGACTCTGACCGTCCTGGCGGCGGCACACCCGCACGCCGAGTTCTTTGGCGCTGACTTCATGCCAGCCCACGTGAGCGGCGCACGCGAACTGGCACACAGCGCAGGCTTGAGTAACCTCACACTGCTCGAGAAGAGCTTCGAGCAGCTCGCCAACGGCGAGGTCGCGCTGCCCGAGTTCGACTTCATCACCCTGCACGGTGTTTACACCTGGGTGTCGCGCGCCAATCAGCAGCACATCGTCCAGTTCCTGGCGCGTTATCTCAAGCCCGGCGGCGTCGTCTACGTGGGCTACAACACCCTGCCGGGCTGGGCCACGGCCTTTCCCATCCAGCGGCTGGTGCGCGAACTGGCGGCCGTGCACCCTGGCAACAGCCTGCAGAAGATGACCGACTTCAAGTCACTGATGGCGGCCTTGGTCGACGTCAAGGCCGACTTCGTAACAGGCCACCCCGACGTGGGCCGCCTGGCCCGCGGGTTCAACGACAACGCCGCCTACCTGGCCCACGAGTATCTGAACGAACACTGGCAACCGATCTACCACGCCGACCTGGTGCGCGACCTCTCAGAGGCCAAGCTGGACTACGTGGGCTCGGCGGCCCTCTCGCAGTCTTTCTGGCAAGCCACCCTGAGCCCCGAGCAGGTGGCACTGATCAACAGCATCGGCAACCCCGTGGTGCGCGAAGCGACGCGCGACCTGATCTGCAATACCAAGTTTCGCAAGGATGTGTTTGTACGCGGTGCCCGGCCCCTGTCGGCGCGCGACCGGACGGCTTGGCTCTCAGAGGCCCAGGCCGCATTGGTAGCACCCCGCGTGACGATCACCCCCGAGGCCTATGACAACCCGCCGAAAGCCCTGGCCCCAGCGCAGTGGCCGGCCGTGCTGGATGCGCTGGAGACGGGGCCGACCCGCTTGTCGACCCTGAGCCAGCTGCCCAGCGTGCAAGGCGGCGTTGACGGTGACGCCCTGCGGTTTTGCATCACCCTGCAAGAGTACGGCGACCTGACGCTGCTTGATCCCACGCTGCCCGCTGCAGACCCGGAACCCGCGCGCCGGCTCAACACCGAGATCACCCGCTTGGCCCACCTGCACAACCACTTCACTTCCCTGTGCTCGCCCGTCACTGGCAACGGATTTCATTGTGGCCGGCTGGTTCGCCTGGTAACGGCCCGGCTGTTGCAGGACCCGGCAACGTCAGATGCAGCGCGCCTCAGCGCCGAATTGCGGCCGGTGCTCGACGCCTGCACCGACATTGACCCGACCGAACTCGCCTCGCTGGAGGGTGACGCGCTGCCCGCGCTGGTGGCGCAGATCCTCCGCCACCGGCTGCCCTTGCTGAAACAGTTGGGGGTTTGCGCAGACTGACCCGAGCGCTCAATGAGCCGAACGAACCAATTCGATGCCGGTACCACTCATGGAGCAGTCACATCTAACCGCCGACACGCCATGACCCATCCCGCGTTCGACACCGCACCCGCCCACGGCAAGCGCGGTCCCGTCATGCACCAGACCCCTGCTTTGCCCGAAGAGACCGCCAGGCTGATGGAAGCCATTCGCAACGCGCTGGCCCTCCCGCAAAGCGTGCTGAACCCGGACGGCATGGATTTCACGCTGCGCAACCGTGTCGACGTCGCGGTACTACCTGGCGCCGACGGCTTGCTGGCGGTGGTTTGTGACCTGGGTAGCGCCCTGCGCCTGAAGGCCGACGACTGGCTGACGCTGATGAGCCACATGGCCGAGCTGTTTGACCTTCCCTGGGCAGGCCGTCTGATGGTGCGCGACGACCACCTGTGGATGACCTGGAAGGCCGAGCCTGGCGCTTCGACCGATAGCAACACGAAGAACGCCCTGGGCTTCCTGGCCACAGCCTTGTCCATTCAGCCAGGCCTCTCGTCCAACTGAAGCGGGCAGCACCGGCATGGCCACCATCTCAAAAACGCTCAGCAACCTGTGGCCCAAGGGCTTGACGTCAACGCAGCTCCTTTTCCACACCCAGACATCCCAACAACCCAGCGAGGCCGCGCAGGCTACACGCCCAGCCCGCCAGGGGCAGGTGGCTCCCAATCTCCCTGCGGGTTCGGGGTCGCCTTCCTCACCCCTGAGCACGGCAATGTCTCAGGCTCAGGCGCTGGTAGCCCACGCCAACGCCTTGACCGGTGGCGACCCGCCCGCACCAGGCGGCGATCTGCAGGCGCACCCCAGACAGCGCAGAGAAGGCGAATCGTGGTTCCGTCATACGCTTCGACAGCTGACTCGGCACGCCGACGAGAAGCGGGTGGGCGGCATTCAGGCCGCATATTTGCCCACCGCCCGGCCTCTGGCCCAAGAGGGCGCGGCCAGGCCCCCAGCCCAGACGATAGAGAACCTCACAGTCCGACTTGAAGGCTTTAAAAATACTCTGGCTGCCATCGACCGGGAACTGGCTGAACCACATGGCTCGCAGGCGGGTGCCCGCTTGCAGCACGCGAAGGTCCAGGTCCAAAAAGACTTGGCGCAAGCGCAGTCCCAGCTCGACCAGCTCAAGTCGCTGCAGCTTCGGCAAGGGCTGCACACCGAGCTGGCAGCGAAGGAGGGCGAACTGGCCCATGAGCAAGAACAGTTCGCCGCGCACCGGCAAACCGCGGAACTGCTGTCTGCCCAAGGGCAGATGAGCCTACAGCGGCCTGCGGGTGCGCTACCGGAGGATCTCCGGAAGACACTCGAAGCCGCACTCGAAACGCTGCAGAAAGACCTGCCCGCTGCGCAGAGAGCCGTAGAGGCAGCCGAGCAGTCGGTAGCACCTGAGTCGGTGGCCCGGATGAACACCGTGCGCAAGGGCTTTGCCCTACGCGCTCACGATCAGAGCCAGCACCGACTGGCCTCTCTCAACGCGGCCATCGCCAAGCTACAAGAGAGACTCAATCCCGGCGGCGTCGACAACGCCGCTCAGCGGAATGCAGTGCTTGTGCCTTCGGATAAATTCAGGGAAGCCATGACCCTGGCGATGGCGTCGGCCGAGCGAATAGACGCCTTGGCTGCAGACATCAAGGCACTCCATGCAAGCATGGCAGAAGAAGCCCAACGCCCGATCAGCGAGCTGACGGTTCATCCGCCCATTGAGGCCGGGTTGGTTCAGTTAGTCAAGACAAACTCGAAGCACGCCGCCGGCGAGTTCCAGCTGGAAGCACTGGGCCGACTTGAGAGTCAGCTGAAGGCGGTCGACGACGAGTTGAAACAGGCAGACGCTACGCCCGAGGATCTGCTGGCCAGGGTGCAGCACAGCCTCGCCAAGCTGGCCACTGCAAAGGAAGGCGCCGCGTTGGCGCTCGGCGCAGCCAATGACCGCCGCCTCGGCGCGCAGAAGGATGTGACGGCGGCGCGCGAGTCACTGCGCGACGACTGGCTGGCGCAGCCAGAGCAATTGGGTTTCGCGGCCGAACACACACCCGTTTCGCGGGCCGTCCTGCGCAGTGCAGCTATTGAGGTGCTGGACACCCCGATGCTGTTGGACGCTGGCGATGTGGTGCTGCGCTGCCTGGCCAAGGCCACAAAGGGCGAGCTCGGCCCCTGTGCGCCGCATGAGGCCGTCGACGCGCTGGAGCAGCTCAAGACCCTCACGGCTGCAGACTTGCTCAGCCACGCTGATCAGCTCGCTCAGCCTGGGACAAGCACTGGTGAAGGGGCGCAGGCGCCGGAGCGAGCCAAGCAGCAGGCCCTTGCGACAGCGTGTAACCTGGCTGCCCTGCCCGGCGGCGTGGATCTGGTCCACGAGCTTTGCCCCCAGGTGACCGAAGACGAAGCGAGCGCCATCGGTGTGTTCTTCACTGCCAAGAACGAATTGGCGCGGTTGAGAGAAGCGGTGGCCGCCGCGCCTGCCGGTAGTCCAGTTCCTGAGCGCAGCCTGGCCTGGCTAGACATGGCGATGCAAGGCGCGCGCCATACCGTCGTGCCGCAAGACGAAGCACTGCGCAACTTAGCCGACCCCGAAGTACAGGACATGGAAAGGGCCGCCTTTAACGGCGTGCGCAACGGCTACGTGACGGCCGAACCCGGCAGTCAATTGGATGTCGTTAACCAGAAGCTCTCGTCGATGCTCGCCGAGTTGACGCAGCACCAAGACGAGCTATTTGCTCTGGCGCAGAAGTCGCTGGCCAACGTGGGCTTTGAAGCGCCAGCCGCCGCGGTGGCCGAAGCGTCGGGCGCGGCCAACCCCGAGAACCCACCGTTCATGGCGCTTTCTCAGGCACACGACTTGAGCCCGGGCAGCCACACCGTGCTGAACAAAACGGTTATCCACGGACTCAGCTCGGGCGGCTTGGGAGAAGCGCCTGTGGCCGCGGTGCCCGCAGTCACAGCGGGGGTTAACCTGCGTGCAACGCGCGCGCTCACCACCCAGCTGACGATCGACGGCGGTCTTGACGAAACGGCCATGAGCCTGCGGCGCCAGACGCGCAAAGACGGCAGGCTCACCGGCCGCCTGTCGGTCGGTATTCCGCAGTTTCTGCCCGTGGTTAAGATGAGCGGTACCGCGCAGGGCAGCGTGCAGAAGCTGCATGAAAAGGTCGACGAAATCAGGATTCGGGTACCGCGCCGCGCCGGGCAGCTACCGGGCGCGGATAGCGCGGAGCAGCAAATGCGGGACGTGCTGTCGACCGTTCTTCAAGCCGCACCGCATCAAAGCGACCAGGCTCCCCACACCACGATCGTCGGCAAATTGCTGGCGCAGCACCCTGCGATCGTGATCGCCCCGTTCGAGTCGACGCTGTCGGGCATGAACGTGGGCGCAGGTGTGCGCGTCAGCGCCTCTGCCGGGTTCAGCTTCGCCGGGTTGAACCTCGGGAAGGTCGTGGCAGGCGTATCGGGTTCGGTGGGCGGAGGTTTCGATGCCAACCGGCTGCAGGCCCGGTCGCGGGGCAGCGAAACCGGTGGGGCAGAACGTATCGACGGAGTCGCCAATAGGGTAGCGACGGCGGTCACTGCGTCGGCTGCTGTCGCAGGAGGCGCTGGTCTTGCACCGGTGGGCGCTGGTGGATTGGGGCTGCCCGTGGTCGCGATTGGTGGCAATGTGCATGTGGGTGGCAAATCCGTGGCGATAGATGTCGCGGCCAAGGATGGGGCTTTCATCGGCGCTGAACGCAATCTCAGCTTTGCGAACTTCGGCGCCTACAAGCAGGCGCTGACTGCCGACCGGGACCGCTACCTGGCCCGCGCGCAAGTCCGTGTGAAGAACACTGCAGCCGACAGTGCTGACACCACGCCCTCGCCCGTTGATTTGGGCAAGCAGCTAGACGCCCACCTGGCCCAGGCTGCGACCTTGGCCGGCGGCTTCAAGAACAATGGTCGGATCCGATTCGTGGTGCGCGAACAGCTGCATGAGGACGTGCGTGTGCACCTGCGCGCCGCGTCGATCCGGGTGCAACAGGCGATGCAGGACAAGCGCGACGACGACGTGCGGAAAATCGAACAGACGGCAAGCGCATTGCTGGCCGACCCTGAAAGCTGGCGCGTTCTTGAAACCGGTGTGGACGCGGACGCAGTCAGCGGCAAGGGCACCAGTTTTGAGCTGCTGTACGTGCAGCAACGGAGCCGGACCGCCACCAGCAGCCGGCGCCTGATGGAGTTCCCGCTGTTGTCTGAAGGTGGTACACGCGAAGCGGACGAGCCACCGCCTCCCGGAGCATCAGGCTCAACGGCCTCGTCGGTCAGCGGACCAAGCCCGTCAAGAGCCGCAATCGACCCCGTTGGTGAGATCACGAGCGCGTCATCGGCACTGCCATCGTCAAGGGTGACCCCTGCGCGAGACTCCCCACCTTTGCCTGATCCGCCTCGGTCGGCTGTCCAGGCTGCAAGGGTACCCGGCAGAGCGCCGGCAGCCACAGGTCGTGGACCAGCACCATTGAGCGGCACGCGGGTCGTTGGCCGCTCCGCGGACGCGCCTTCGGTCGCGCGCGGCAGTGAACTTCACGCCAAACTCGCAGCAGCAAAGGCGTCGCTTGGCGTAGTCGCAGCAGCGGTGAAGCGGGCCGAGCGGGCCTTGCCAGCCAGGTCAGGCCCTGGGGAGGACCTGCCGAACGACGGAGGCGTCCTTCGTTCCGACCTGCAAAGCCTACAACAGCAGCGGGCCCGGAAGGCCAAGCTCGAAGCGGATGTCGCCAGGTTCGAGCTGGCGATCGCATCCCGGAGCGCGGGGGAGCGAGACCCCGAAATCCGGTCCAAAGCCAGCAGCTAGCCGCCGATACGGCGTTGGGGGCCAGCCGCGGAGGGGGGGCGCAACAAGGTCACGCGCGGCATCAAACCTGGTCACGCGGAGGCAGGCGCACTTGCCTTGGACGTGGCGGTCCTCCAGGCGTTCCAGGCGCTCGGGCACAGTCTGGTGGCGGGGTTTGGAGCCCACGCATCTTGCCGCGAACAGCTCAAGGGAGCGAACCATCACGATGAAGGTGCCACTCATGAGTCAAGCCCTCTGAGTTGCCACCACACCATGACCACCTCCGTGTTCGACCACTCATCGTCGCTCCGCGCGCGCGGCTCGGTTGTGAACCCGACCACCGCCCTGCGCGAGCAGACAGCCGTGCTGATGGACGCCATCCGTAACGAGTTGGGACTCCCGCAAAGCGTGCTGAACGCGGACGGCATGGATTTCACGCTGCGCAACCGTGTCGACGTCGCGGTACTGCCTAGCGCCGACGGCTCGTTGGCGGTGGTTTGTGACCTGGGTAGCGCCCTGCGCCTGAAGGCCGACGACTGGCTGACGCTGATGGGCCACATGGCCGAGCTGTTTGACCTTCCCTGGGCAGGCCGTCTGATGGTGCGCGACGACCACCTGTGGATGACCTGGAAGGCCGAGCCTGGCGCTTCGACCGACAGCAACACGAAGAACGCCCTGGGCTTCCTGGCCACGGCCTTGAGTCGTCAGCCAGACCGTTCGTTTAACTGAAGCGGGCGGCAGGCGACATGGTTCCGTCCCCCACGGGCACCTTAGGCGGTTTGCTCCGTGCCCTTGGTTCGACTTCAACCGTAGCCGGACGCGATGTCACCCCGCCGCCCAGCACCGGCAGGCAGCTGCCCAAAGCACTGGCACCGCCGTCGGGCAGCCCACTGGTAGCTCCGCTGCTGCCAGCCGGCTCGGCGTCTCCATCCTCGCGCGCAAGCATGGCCGGGCAACAGGCCAAAGACTTGGCAACACAGGCCAGGCGCGAGAGCCGAGGTGGCCCGCCTTCGGCAGACGGCCCGCTGCAAGCGAGCCCCAAAGCGCGCGGAGAAGGCAAATCGTGGCTAGCACTAGGGCGCTTTGCACGCCCGTTCGCGCCGCGCACCGAGGCGTCCCGGGCAAGCGCCGCGCCGATCGCTGGCCGCCCCGCAGACACGCTTTCGGGCGCTGGCGGCAGTGAAATTCAGACCCAACTCGCAGCAGCAAAGGCGAAGCTTGGTCCAGCCGAAGCGGCAGTGAAGCAGGCCGAGAGCGCCTTGGTCACCGGGTCCGGCGCCACGGTGGGCGCGCAGAACGGTAGCGCCGCCCTCACATCCAACCTGGAAAGACTACGAACGCAGCGAACGAGTCTGGCCAATCTCAAAAAGCACATCGCCGACCTGGAAGTTGCACGCTCATCCGAAAACGCGCGGGGGAGAGACCCAGAAATCCGGTCCGAGGCCGGCAGCGAGACGGCGCCAGGGCTTTCGTGGGCGTCTGGGGAGGACGTTGTCACCGGGCTTTCATGGGCGTCTGGGGAGGGCGTTGTCACTGGGTCAGGCGAGGAACCGAGACCCGTCACGCTGGGCAGTTCCGTGACAGAAATACAAGAGGAGGGCACTTCCAGTGGGTATGCCGCGTCTGCTGACTCGTCCAGCACCACGGCACCCGAATCGGAGCCAGCCCCCGTGTTGCCGGCGACGCGGAAGGACACTTGGCTGGGCAGTGTCCTCAAACATCGGGAAGTGGAAGTGAGGGGCAGTGGTTTTGCGGCAATCAGCAAGCCCTTGCCTTATGGGAAGCCTCCCGACGCCGTCACCGCCCCCTCTTACCTTGAGCCCATCCCAGAACTGCCGGATGAGGAAGTCTTGAGCCAGCTGGGCACGATGGTGGCCGAGCTGAGCGCAGCAGCAGCGCGCGATGCTCAGCGCGATGCCGCCCCGATCAACGCAAAGCCCAAAGCGGGCGTCCTGGCAGCAGGCCAACGCACCGCAGGCCAAGTGTTCAGGGGCGCCGCCCAATTGCTGGGCCAGATGCGTCCGCCCGTGCCGAGCAGCGAGGCACTGAGACAGCTGGCCCTCCAACCTGCCGGCAGCCCTGCCCACAACCGTTCCGCCTTGCACCCCCTGAGCCAGGCTGCCATCGATCTGCATGCAGCGAGCCAGCGGCTTGACCGCACCGAGCACTTGAATAAGCGGCTGGAAACGCTCACAGCCCTTGCGAAGATCGATGAAGAAGGACGGACTGCACTGACCACCAACGCGGCCGGGGACGACCGGCCCGACGTGTCCGGCGCCATCGCGCTGCTACGCGCTGAAGCGCCGGTCTTGCAGGCCAGGCTGAGCAGCTTGCAGGCCAAGCAAGACGAGCATCAAAACGCTCTCACACAAGCCAGCGAAACCCACATCCAACGGCTGCTGGACAGCCCGCTGAGCCCAACAGCACCGATGACGGAAAGTCTGCGCAGTGCGCTGGGTGGGCTTGCGGAGAAATTGAATGAGACGACATCGGCCAGCAAGGTGCCTACGCCGCTGGCACTGGAAACCATCAAGAACACTCTGCTCACCGCGGTGCACGACATGCAGGACAACAGCCCAAGCGCTGCAGACCGCGCTGCGGCAGTGCTGCAAAAACTGGTGACCGACAGCAGCCTTTTGAGCGCCGCCCCAATGGCTGACGGCGAACCTGACCGCGACGTGCAGGAACAGGTGATCGCCTTTACCGACGCGCTGTTGAAATTGCCGCGCGGGATGGAAACCCTTCAGCGCATGGCCCCGGCGTGGATGCCGGCAGCAGGCGCTATCGAAGTTGACGCCTCACGTGCGTCGCCAAACGAAAGCGGGTTTGACAGCGCACTGCGGGTTTACATCAGCGCGCGCCACGCGCTCCACCAGACACCTGACGGCCCAGAACACAGAGACAGCCGCCAGTGGCTGACCCGAGCCCTTGAAGTAGCGCAAGGCGATGTGCGAGGAGAGCCGCTGCAGGCAAGCCACTTGAGCCCGGAACGACGCGCGGCGTATCACGGTGTACGCAATGGCTTCACCGCTGTTGGCCCAGGTACGCTGCACCAGGCCGCACTTGAGCGCCTGGAGAAAGTACAGACCTGGGTCGCCCGCGCCAACAACATCGAGAAAGGCTCGATCGACAAGTCGCCGTTCAAGGCCCGGGCGATGCTCAACGCCTTTCGGCAGGCCCAACAAACAGGTGCTCAGCCCAGCCGCTCAGCCGCATTCGGTGCAGCGATGACCAGCGCGCGGGCACTGACGGAGAACGCAGAAGCCTGGATGGCTACCAACACCAATCAGCAAGCCCGCGCGGTGCTTCAAGGGCTGGTGCAGGCCATCGACGAAAAGGCCCAGCGCAAGACCAACAACACCCTGACCTCACGTCTGGGCCGCGCTACCGGCCACACCCGCACGGAAGCAGAGCAAGCCCGGGCCACGAACCAACAGCTCAAGACACTCACAGTCAGCCCGGCGTTGATCGATCGAGCCATTGAAATTGCGCGCACCCAAACAACCGTACTCGACTCCCGCGCCCAAGCCGTGCTGAGTACGCTCAAGGAAACACGAACTGACGTGGGCACGGCGCTAAACCAGGTTTTGGCGCTGTTTGAACTCGCCGATTCGCAGGCCCCCGATGCAGGCGTATCCACCGATGAGCAGGAGAATCCGCTGCGCAAGGCGCAAGCCCACGCTGATCAGGCGCGCCTGACCGGGCTGTGGAAACGCAGCGGCGACGTCGGTGCCAGTGAACTGGCTCACATGTTGGGCACTGCTGCCGGTACGCTGGACCCGCGCGACAAGGTGCGAATCGCTCAAGGCGGTCGCGTGGGCTTGGGCCTGTCGGGGCTTGGGGTGTCGACCGCTCTGTCGCAAGTGGGTCTGGGCTTGCGGCCTGAGGCCAACCGTACCGTAGGACGCGAAGCGGTGATCGAAATGGGACGGCCTTCGCAGGGCCCCACCGTGCTCATCGGTACAAGGAACACCAAGCAGACGCGGCTGGGTCTGGCCGTCGGACCCCAGGTGGGCCTGGGCGCGCAGGCCCGGCTCGATGCCACCGTGGTGGACGCCAAATGGGCATGGGAGTCTGAAGACACCGAAGGCGTGATCATGCGCTTCAGTCGCGACCGGGAAAACGAGCTTCTGCCCCAGGCCAAGATGGAACAGGCGGTACGCGATCTGGTGCGCTTCGGCACCGACGCCTTGCCGCGCAGCAGCGACACTCCCAACGTACTCGACCACCTGTTGGCCAACCACCCTGGCCTGGTGCTGACCCAGGTTGATGCCGACCACAAGTCGGCCAAGAAGACCGATATGTCGATCGGGGTGTCGGTTAGTGGCTCGGTGGGCAGCGGGGAGACGCCGAAGGTCTCGGGCGGTGTCGCAGGTGCTTCGGGTTCTCAGGTGGCATCCCGGGTGGCCAGCGAGCGGCCTGGCGTGCAGAACTCCCAGGCGGTCCGCATTGGCGCTGCTCAGAGCACGCTCATGCGCATGGGCGTGGGCTTATCCAGCCCTGGGGTGGCCATAGGTAGTGAGACCAACTTACGCGCCAACCTGCAACGCGGGGAAGTGAGCATCAGGACGTCGGTCAACGCGATCGAACGTAGCTACAAGATGGTCACCATCAACAACGAAGCAGTGAAAGGTCAGGTGCAGAGCAACACTGAATTCAGTTCGTTCAAGGAATTCAGGCAAACCGTAGAGGCGAAAAAGGATGCCTGGGTGAAGGCTCGCGCCAAAGAAATGCCCGGCGGCGAGACCTTGCCACAGAACCTGCTGGCCGCACAGCAAGACCTGACCGCCTGGTTAGACGAATTGCAGCACAACGCCCGCGAAGATATGGCCTACACCGTGGGTACCCAGTTGGACGACGCGTTGCTGCCACAACTCGACCACTTTCGTGCTGCCATGACGACGGCCCGCAACAACCAGGACAATGACGCGATGCAGATCGCAGTCGCAAGCCTGCTGGCGCTGCAGAACAGCCCTTCAGCCTTCGAAGAGAAGCGCCTGATAGTCAAGCAAAGCATCAAGGCTCCGGTCAGCGGTTTGGGCCTCGGACTGGGTGTGGTGGCCGAAACCACGGTCGTCGCCGAAACCCAGCGCGGTATCAGCCAGTGGCCACCGCAAAAGAGATAGCGAGATTGGCAGAAGTCAACCCCAGCTCAAGAGCCAGCTGCGTAAATGTGAATACGGCCTAAAGTGGGAAGGCTGCTCCGCTGGGCGAGGATAGAGCCCGAGACGACAGGAGCAGAGCAGATGAACAGAACACCCCGCCGGAACCAGTCGCCGGCATTCAAGGCCAAGGTGGCGCCCAAGTCGTGCCACGGCATCCGTCTACGCTGGCCGCGCCGCCGAAGGGCATGCAACCAGGCTCGTGCCACTTCCGTGCGCCTTAGGGCTGGCGCGCATCCGCTTCGTCAGGGTCAGCCGCTTCAACTGGAATCACCCGTTCGACCGGTTCCAACCACAGATTTGGGTGAACCCAAAGAAGTCGAACGTCGGAGGCTTCGGCAGCCCCCGTTTCGCCTGTGCCTGCGTCGCGAAGCGGTCGGACCGCAGCAGGCGCATCTTGCTCTCGTGGGGCGTCAGCCTGAAGTTGGTGAACCGCACCTTCGCGTGCTCGAGGAAGCAGTCGACGTCAGCCTTGTTCTCGAACCCGAAGCCTTGCTTGCAGGGCACGCGCTGATATGGGTCAGCTTCCGCAGGCATACTGATTCTGTTGATTGATTTTCTTGCCTCACTTTGAGCTTGAAGCCGCCAGGCTTTTGCAGAATCGGCACCCGTACAGAGGCGATACAAAGTGAACTACCGTGTGTGTGCCCTCCACTTATGGCAAGGTTCCTATCCATTGACTTGTCCAAGCGTCCCTGACCCGGTGCATGACACCTGCGGAGACCATCTTCGCAATCCCTTTTCGCAACATGACGCTTCCTGACGGCCAGCCACACCAACCCGATCCGCTGACTGCGTTACAGCAAGCACTTCAGCTCGGATCTGAAACCCGGGTTGACGATTCACTGTATTTCGGCGTGCGCGGGCAAAGCCAAGTGATGGTCTTTCTGGAAGAAAAAAACCTGCTGCGAATCTTGATCGAGATGGGCAACACCGCGAACCTGACAGCGACGCACTGGGCTGAACTCGTCCGCGCTTGGTCCAGCCAATTCGGGGGCGCGCAGGCAGGACAGCCTCTCGTGCTGGATGACACTCTCTGGCTCACCCTGACAGTGAGCGTACAAGACGACACACCAGCTTGGCTGACGAGGGTTCAGCACTTTCTGGCGCAGGCGAGCCAGATCAAAATTACGGTGTTGATGCCATCTGCGGGTATGCAGTGACGGCGACCAAGGGGAACTCATGTGGCCCGCAAGTCGGTCTTGAGCATCGTGAAGCCGCGTTCGATGTCCGGCAGTGCCTTCTGGCGCTGCACGGTGAGCGCCAAGCCAAGTCACGGTGACCGCGGAGTACGCATCAGGCATGGTGCGCACGATGAAGATTGCACGTACCACCCGTCGACGAAGTTGGTCTAGCCGGACCCCAGCGACGCGGCGCTGGGCGCATCAGCACAACGCTGCCACAGAGCCAGCCCGTCGCGCCCTTGGGGGCGCGCCCGGAACAAGCGCCGCAGCCCGGGCTTGAGCCTGAGCCTGGCCCCCAGGGTGCTGCACGCGGCGGCGAGCCGGCTGAACTGCGAGTAAGCCTGTCCTCTGCGGCCTATCTCTGGACGCGCTGTCTTCGCCAGGGCAGCTTGGACGAGGCCGATGTCAGTACCTTCCTGCGTCTGCAAGCGGCCATGGAGCGCACGCGGGATGACCTGCCTCTGGGCCGCGGCAATGTGTCGGCAGACGTGGTGGCCACGGGTCAACTGAACTGAGCGCCGTTTCTGTGGAAGCCGGGCGCAAACACCTGCCGAAAACCGCACTACCCAGCAGCGGCCAGCTTGTGCACGACCGCGTGGCACTGGACGCTGCCGGGGCCGTTTTCATGGAAGCCGGAAACTGCAGGGAATATACGGCGCTGTTGGCCGTACACCTCACGCCCGAATTGCAGGCCGCTGAACGCCTGGAGTTGATGGACGCACCCGTTGCTGACCACGTTTGGCCCGAATTCGTGCAGACCACCGATACGGGTGAAGAACGTCGCTGGGTGGTCGATGCCTGGGCCGAACCGCCTGCCCTGCTGGCGGAGGACTCACGGCTCACCCATGCGCCCGACCGTACGCTGGACAGCGTGCTACGCGCCGTCGATGGGCCAGCGTTGATGGAGCGCTACCAGAGGCGGAAGCGCGAGTTGGGCGATTCCACCTCGCCCAATGTTGCACGCAGAGAGGTGATCAGCTTGATGCTGGAAGGCAACTTGCTGCCACTGCCGAAATACGACCGGCCCACCCATTGGGACCCTCGGCTCGCGGCAGCACTGGCCGCGGGGGTGGAGCGCGAACCAGCAGAGCCCCATGTAAACCTGTCCGCCGCAGAGGCTGCCCGTCACTACCGGCGGAGCGTGGTGCCCGAGTTGGCCGCGCATGCCGTTTCGCGCCGCTTGGGGATGCCCGTGCTGCAAGCCAGCGCCTTGGCAAGCCAGCTGGTGCAAGAGGGCCTTCGGCTGGGCGAGCTGGGCCGCACGCCAAAGCTGACCAAGCCGCGCGAATTGCGAGTGCAGGTGGAGGAGATGCTGGAGGAAGCTGTGGTGCTAGACGGGCATCGGTTGAGCCATCAGATCGTGCCGGGGGACGACAGGGCTTCGATTCCAGGCGAACCCCCTTCCTTGGGCAGCCTGCGCCCGATGCCAGGCCACGAGGGAACGGGCAGCTGAGTTCACCTTCAACTTCGGTTGGGGCACTGCTCAAAAATACCGTGCAGCAAACGGCGCCACGCGCCACGGGATTCAAGGTCAGTTTGCATGCCACGACATGGCTCGCGGTGCGAACTGCGCTTTGCGGCAGGGCCACCAGTGATCTTCTCTTCAGCTTTACGGAGCCCGCCACACATGCTCACCGGCATGCCCCCCAGCGGCAATGGCCCCATCGGCACGCGGCTGCCACAGGACCAGCCCACGGAGGCCTCGGCGGGGGGTGCGCAACGCTGGCGCCACCACTCGCGCCAGCGCCTCAGCCCGGCCCCCAGGGCACTACGCGACGCGGCGAATCTGCTGAACTGCTCGCAAGCTTGCCACTGTGCCCTGATTGACGCAGGGCGAGCGTCCGCTTCATTCGGGCTTCAGATCACGGATCTGGCTGCGTATGCGGGCCAACCGTGATCGCACAGTACCCACTGGAACATCCAGTGAGTGCGCCGCCAGCTCGTAGGTCATGCCCGATTCGATCACCGCCTCGAAGGTATCTTGCATGTCCTGGCTCATCTTGCTCAGCATCACCAGGCTTTTTCGCATCAGGTCGCGTGCTTCACACAGCCGCGCCGGGTCGGCATTGGTGGCCGGCAGGATTTCCGCGAAGTCGTTGATGTCGAGGTTGTCCTCGCGGCTGAGCCGTTGCCGAAGATGGCTGCGGGCCATGTTCAGTGCGATTCCGAACAGCCAGGTCGAAGGCTTGGACAAGCCTGAGAAGCCGCCTGCACACCGCGACGCCTCCATGAAGGTGGCCTGTGTCACATCTTCTGCATCTTCGTTGCTGCGCACGTAGCGCATCACAAAAAACTTGACGTGCTTGTGATGCTCTCGGTAGAGCTGGTCGATGTTGATGGCTGAGGTGACTGGGCCCGAAAGTTCTGCTGCCCGAGGTTCGTTGAAAGTGTTCATGAATGAGATCAAGTTTGCGGAGGAGTCTTCGAAAACCTGTCCATACCCAGCCCTGAAGCGGGGGCGTGACCGGCGGCGTGCACGGGAGTCCTGATGACTTGCATCAGTGGGACAAAGCCTAGAAGCCCCAGCGTTTCAGTGGCGTTTCAGAAAACGATGCCCCTTTGCAACGCACTCGGCTTTCCTGTTGCATGGTGCAACGCAGCGGATCGCGAAGTCGATCGGTGGGGCGGGTGACGACCGCAAGCTGGGTCAGCCCGCGACGCGGGCAAGGCGCCGAACCGATCGATGCCCAGCCACCACTCAGGTGGCATGACAGTCAAGGTCACACCGAACAGCCCGCCTATTCATGCGGTGCCAGCGCCTTCCGCACAGCCTGGGTTGGCCTTGCCTTCTGCGCCGACAGCGCTGAACGCATCGAAGTGGACCGATCGGGCAGCGGGTACCGAGCCCGACATCTTCAAGGAGATGCTGCAAAGTCATGCCAATGGGGCGGCGAGCCAAGCGGCGCGCCAGGGTACCCAGCGCGCCACAGCAGCCAGCATGGCGCAGCGCGTGTGGGGTCCGGCTGCAAGGCGACACCTCGCCACTGTGATGCCCGAGCTCCAGGCGTTACTGAAGACTCAAGGGGTAACCGCTCTGCAGCAGAGCATCGCCACGCGCGATCCGCTCGAACGCCAGGCCTTACTGCGCAACTTGCTCGAAAGCATGGATTCCGGCGACTCGCTGCTGGCCGACCTGCAAGCCCTTGCCGAGACCGATGAGCGCGACAGCGCTGACGCCTTGAAGGGCTTGGCCAACGCCGCTGGGGCTTTGGCTGGCCAGGGCAAGGTAGGCCCGCAGGCCGCTGACGATGCCGGTGCGCTGCGCCAGGTCTTCGCTGCCTTTGCGCCGCCTGCGGGCAGCCTGCGCGAACCCCTCAAGTCAGATGGGCTGGCCAGCGAGCTGCTACAACGCTTTGGCGCGGAGGGCTTCGAGTCGGCGCTCAAGCGCTTGCATGACGGAGCCCTTCAAGACATCAGGTCGCCCACGAAGTCACCCATTGGCCCCCGGGTGTTGATGGCCATGGCCGACTCGTCGGCCTGTGCCCTGGTGCGCGAGGTGGTGTCTTTGACCCGCAAGTTCAGCCAGGCGGCGCAAACAGTGTGCACCGACCTGGCTGCAGCGGGCAACATGGTGCCGAATGTGTTGCGGCTCAGCGCTGCCGGCCAGTCTCGCGCGCAAGACTGGGCGACCCAACTGTTGGGCGACACCCAGGCGGGTTATTTGTTGTCGAGCGCCAGCGGACTCGGCGCCCTGCGTCGGCTGGTCGAGTGCGTGCCCTTGTCACTGTGGCCCCCTGTGGCGCTGCCCGACAGGCTGCAATTGCTGGGCGACATCGATACACGTCAGATAGCCATAACGCCGCAGCAGCACGAAGCGCGCGCACTGAAATCCGCCCCGGCTCTGGCTACCGCCGCGATCTAAGCCGACCGCTTGTTTACCTTCAATTCGGATAGGGGTCCATGGAGACTGCGCCGCCCAAGCCGAGCTACTCTCGCAAGAAGCTCTCCCCGATGTCACCGCCAGATCGAACGGCAGATTCCCACCGTCGGCCAGCGGTCCTGCCGTCAGCTGAGCGCCCGGTCCCGGCGATGGGTGTCGACGCCCTGCCCCAGCAGCCGCAGGCCACTGCAACCAGACGGGTCCATGAAGCATCGGTGTTTCAGGCCCGGCAGTCCCGGCAGGCACTGGGTCGTCGCATGGCACTTGATGGATCGCCGCCATTGCCCACCCAGCGTCCGAGCACAAACGTCGGAGTCGCGAATACGGTGGCCGACATGCGCGCCCAGTGGGGCGCCGATACCGACAGCGCTGCTGGTATCCATGCAGCTCCCGAAGCTCCGAGCCCGCGCGTGGCAGGGGTGGACAGCATCGGCGAGCTGCCACCAACCGAGCTCACCACGCCCTTTGGCCAACATCGCAGCTTGACTGTCAACCATGACGACATCTAACGATGTTCGACAACTGATGGCAGTGGTCTGGAAAGAGGCAGGTGCACACCAGATCGCCGGGACTGACGGTGCCTGCCTGGTGGCCCACCACCTGGGCGATGCGCTGCTGCTCACCGTGTTCCGGGCTGCGCCTGGCGTGAGCCTGGAGGCCCTGCTCCAGGCACGCTGGCAACGCCCGCAAGCCCTAGGCCGTTGGCAGCCAGCGCGGCTGAACGACGGCGCCCTGGCCCTGCACTGCCGCGTTGAGGCAGCGCATGCCAGCACCGACCTGAACGGAGTTGCCGAGTCTGCCCTCGTGGCCCTGGAAGCCTTAAAGTGAAACTGCGAAACCTGTTCAGCGGCGCAGGCCAAGCGCCTCTTCCCGGCTCCGCTGGCGCGCCCGCCCGCGCGCCCACACCGCCGTTGGGCTCACCGCACATCGCAGCCGCCGACCTGCAGTTGCGTGCCAAGCGCGCAGCGGAGCCCGCTGTGCCTTTGCCCCCCGACGAGGACGACGCAGCCTGGCACCGCACGGGGACAGAGCCGGGATCCGGCCCCGACCTAACTCAGCGCCTGTGCGACCATCTGGGGCTCGATTGGACGCGCCACAACCCCGTGTGGACCCCAATGGCGCTGCGCTTGTTGCGCGACCTGCAGAAAGCGCTGCTCGAAGCCGCCATCCAGCAGCGCGCAGAAGAGCGGGGCGAACTGCTGGCCGGTGTTCAAGTGATCGAGCGCCAGGTGCAGCTGAGGCTGCGGATGGCGCAGTTGGCAGAGCCCCTGCCCGACATGCGCGACGAGCCCGGGCGCACGGCAAAGACTGCGGGCGGGGGCGCGTCGTGACCCGCGCCGCTTCACCTCAGGCGCTGTTGCAAACGGCTGTAGGCCTGATCTGGGGCCAGCTTGAAGCGGGTCACGTCAACGACGCCTCGGTGCTGCTTCGGGCAGCCCGTCACCTATGGCCACGTCACCCTGATCTGGAAGTGCTGGGCGCTGTGTGTGCCGAGTTGCTGCCGCTTGAAGACAGTCAGGAGCCGGTGCTGGCACCCCAGGCACGGCAGCGCTGGCAGGCGCTGCTCGAGACGCTGCTCAAACGCCGGGTACTGCGCCGGGGCGCAGCCACAAGACTCAAGCCTGCCCTCAACCCTTGGCAGGGACCCTGAGCCATGGAAAAGCTGATCCTGTCGCTGGCGCTCGCTGGTCGAAAGATGGCCCAGCGGGCCGAGTTGATGATCACCGCCGTGGTTGTGGCGATCGTCTTCATGCTCGTGTTGCCCATGCCGATCTGGCTGCTCGATCTCTTGATCGCAGTCAACCTGTGTATGTCGGGCCTGATCGTCGTGGTGTCCATGTACATGGCCACGCCCACGGCGTTTTCCACCTTTCCCGCGGTGCTGTTGTTGACCACGCTGTTCCGCCTGGCGATCGCGGTGTCGACCACCCGGTTGATCTTGCTGGAGGCCGACGCTGGTCACATCGTGGAGACCTTCGGCAACTTCGTGGTGGGTGGCAACATCGTGGTGGGGTTGGTGATCTTCCTGATCCTGACGGTGGTGCAGTTCATCGTGATCACCAAGGGCTCCGAGCGCGTCTCCGAAGTGACGGCCCGTTTCACACTGGATGCAATGCCGGGCAAGCAGATGTCCATCGATAGCGATCTGCGCGCCGGGCTGATCAGTGCCGACGACGCAAAGCGTAAACGGGTCGAACTGCAGATGGAAAGCCAGATGCATGGCGCCATGGACGGCGCGATGAAATTCGTCAAGGGCGATGCGATTGCCGGCATCTTCATCGTACTGGTCAACTTGGTGGGCGGCATCGCCATCGGCATCATTCAGCGCGGCATGTCGGCCGGTGAGGCCGTCCAGGTGTATTCGGTGCTCACCATCGGTGACGCCTTGATCCAGCAGATCCCAGGCCTGCTGATTTCGCTCACGGCGGGCATGATCACCACTCGTGTATCGCATGACAGCGACCACGCTCCAGGTACGCCTGAGGCAGCTGCAGCGGCCACCAACGTCGGCCGCGAAATTGTTCGCGAGCTGCTCGGCGAGCCCAAGGCGTTGGTGACCGCCGCAGGCATCATGGTGGTGTTTGCAGCCGTGCCTGGCATGCCCTGGCTGGTATTCCTGAGCTTGGCGCTGTTGCTGGTCGGGGCCGGCTATGTGGGCATGCAGGCGCCGCAGATCAAGAGCAAGCAAGAGTCTGAAGGCAAGACGCGCACGGATGCTACGGTGCCAGCATTCAAGGACGTCACCTCGTTCCGATCGACCCGGCCGATGCAGTTGGTGATGCCGAGTTCGATGAAGGACACCCCGGCAGGCGAGTCGCTGTCGATGGCCCTACGCAGCCAGCGCAACAAGATCATTCTGGAGCGTGGGATTCCTGACTTTCCGGCACTCGAGATGGTCTACTCAGCGACCCTGCCAGAGGGGACTGTGCAGTTTTGTATGGTCGAAGTGCCCCAGCTGACTTCGCAGGTGCGCAGCGGCTGGGGCGCCACCAACGAGGCCCTTGAGCAACTGCATGAGCTGGGCTTTCACGACGCCGAGCTGGACGCTGTGGAGGGCAGCCGGCGCAAGCGCTGCTGGGTCAACCTGGAGCAGTCGGCTGCTCTGATCGAAGCCGGGGTGCAGTGGTCGACCTGGGAAGAGGTGTTCGCCGCTGACGTAGAAAACGAGCTGCTTCGCAACTGCCAGATGTTCATGGGCGTGCAGGAGGCCAGCCGGTTTATGGACTGGGCTGAGTCTTTGTTGCCCGAGCTGGGCAAGGAGTTGGCGCGCTGTGTACCCCTACCCCGCATCGCCGAGATCGTGCAGCGCCTGGCCCGCGAAGGCGTGTCACTGCGCAATGTGCGTCAGCTGATGGAGGCCATCCTGGAGTGGTCTCAAAAGGAGCGCGACCCGGACGTGATTTGCGACCATGTGCGTCTGGCCATGCGTCGGCAGCTGTGCCACCAGGTTGCCAACGATGGGCTGATCAGCGTGGTGCTGCTGTCGCCCGAAGTCGAGGAGACCATTCGCAGCTCGATCCGTCGCACCGCGATGGGCGACTACCTGGACATCGACCCGGCGCTCGAACAAAGCATGCTCGACCAGATCGGCGCGCTCTGCGGCACCGGTGGCAGCCGCAAGGCCCAGCCTGTGCTGGTCACCACCGGCGACATCCGACGGCAGGTGCGCAAGCTAGTGGAAGAAGAATTCTTCTCGCTCTCGGTCATGGCCTTTCCCGAACTCTCGCAACACTACCGCGTGCAGCCGGTGGGCATGCTGGAAATGTAAGGAAGGCGCGCGACCGAGCAGTAGAAATCGGCAGCGGCGCGATCAGGCTGCGTCGGGTCTGTCTTGACGCGCGGAGCCTTGCGCCTGGGACCAGCTTGACGGGCGCGTAAGCTCAACTGGGGCTGCGCCCAGACGGGTGTTCACCAAACGCTGTGGGACAGCCGCTGAAAGGGCATCCGTCCTCGGGGATCTTGCTTCTGATCTACACCGCGTCCTTTGGCCACTTCTCCTTCTTGAGACCGGCGGCCAGCTGATCGCGCTGAAACAGCTCCTTCCGCACTGTGAGCTTGTCGACCCGGGGCAGCTCGTTGTCGTGATGGGAATGTTGGAGCTTTACCTTCGACATATCGAAACCCTGTGCCTTCAGTGCGTCGACGACCAAATTCAATCGTTGGCTGGGCGCATAGTGGCCAGACTCTTCGTTGAGCATGGCAATACGACCGTCAACCATCACCATCTCGCCAGCGGCAACGGGCCGATAGCCACCCATCATCGTCGAGTGGAAGACGCCAGCAGTGTCGTTCGAGATGTCGATATAGACGTTACCGCTATCGTCCATGGCCCAAATCAGCTTGGACTCAAACCGATGAACGCTGCCCTTGACGTCCTGAATAAGGTAGGGAACATTGACCACCTGTCCCGAATGGGCATTGGTGCATTGCCCCATGTGATTGGCAATGATGCGGTGTTTTTCATCGCGCAAAGTCTCGGGATACGCCTTCGACCGGGCATCGACGTCGGTGTTGAAGCCCCTCTGGGTCATGTTGAGTTTGAGTTCTCTGTGCTCTTTACCCAGCAACTTGGGGCGTAATGGGATTTGCGGGAACATGAACGACCTTTCGTGGGTGTGTTCCTGCCCCACCGGGGCCTTGCGTTAAAGCCGCGATGGCGACGGAACACCCTGAGCGCTGAAGCAAATGGGGCTGACAGGTACGGCGGCAGCTTCCCGTGTGGGTGACCGCAACCCGCTTGGGTATTGAGTCGCTAAGAGGTCGAGATTCATGCCACTTCAGGCCCATTCAAGTCCCGCTGACGGGACGTTCCTGAGCCTCTGATCGCTTGAGATCAAGCAGCGTGGCCACAGCAAACAGCTGGAGGTTGCGCCCTACGGCTGTCGATAAGTCTGTCTCTACGGCTGTGAGTCGTGGGCACGGTGAAGTTGGTTCGGTGCAAGCCCGCGCTGCTGGCATCGAACCAACAGGGCGCAGACCGCCACCCATTGACCGTCAGTCTGCCCATGTGGGTCTGTCCCCCCCCCCCTCTTCCCCTGCTCTACTTCACACCGGAGATGCTGTGAGCATCGAACTGCGAATCCTCAGCGGGCTGCACCGCGGTGCCTGCGTCCCCGTCAGCGCTGACGAAGTGCTCAGCCTGGGCGCGGACGACAGCTGCGATGTGATGTTGGTCGACCCGGAGTGGAGTCAGCAGGTGTGGCACCTGGTCTGCACCCCACGCGATTGGTTGCTGCAGCCAAGCGGCGATGCCGAGTCCCCTGGCAGGCCGCACCTGCTGGGCGAGGTGGCCGATTTCAACGGCTTACGCATGACGGTTTGCGAGCATGACGCGCCTTGGCGCTTTCAGGTGAGTGACGGGACCAGCGGCGCGGCGGCTGACCCGGCAAGCGCCGCTATCGAAGACGCCGCCAGTGCCGCCTGCAGCGACAGCGACACTGGCGGCGCCAGCGTCCGTAGCGGCGGGCCCGCAGAGGCGGCGTCCACCACCTCGCAGCAGCCCTTCGAAGATGGGGCTTTGGCTTCCACCCGGGCGGCTGTGCTGCGCCGTGGTGCGAGCCGCATGAAGCGCTGGCCATGGCGGCTGCGGCTGGTGGCGCTAGGCAGTCTGGCGCTGGCCTCGTACTCGGTGTCATTGGCGATCATCCCGCCGAAACACGGCGGCCTGACCCCGCGCTCGCCCAGCGTTGACGGGCCCGGCGCCGAAGCTCGTGACAGTCTTGCGTCCGGGGGCGGGCCAGACCATGCCGCAAGTACTGCGGTGGAGCGTGCTGCCAGCGCCCCAGGGGTGTTGACGGCCGCAGTGGCGGCCTCGTCGGCCTCTGCGACCGCGCCCGCCCTGCAGGAGCTGAAACTCAAGTTCACTGCTCGCCTGAAAGCGGCTGAGCTGTGGACCTTGGTCGATGCCGAGCTTGGCGACAGCCAGTGGATACTGGCAGGCAACCTGGGGCCCGACGATGAGCGACGACTGGGACGCGTGATTGCGGCCTTTTCCCAAGAGCACGCTCCCCTGGTCGATATCCGCGTCTCGGTGAAATCGGCCGAAGAGCTGTTGCCCTTCCGTATTCAGGAGGTGAGCGGCGGTGCGACGGCGAGCGTGGTCACCAGCGAGGGTCGACGGCTCTACGTGGGTGATTCGCATGCGGGCTACACGCTGGCCAAGGTCGGCGCGCGCAGCGTGACCTTTACGGGCAAACGCAAGATCGAGGTGCCCCTTTGAACGCCGAGGCGGTACTGGCAGTGCCGGTGCCGATGGCCGCGCCAGGGTCGTTACCACCGTCAGGCGCATGCGTCTCGCCTGGGCTGTCCGTCGCACCAGAACTGGCACCAGCGGCGCTGGCGGCGCGGCTGCGCGAGCGCCTGACGCCGCGGCCCGGGTTACGCGAGTGGGGCCGTGTGACCCAGGTTTTGGGTACGCTGATCGAGGCCAGCGTGCCGGCGGTGCAGGTGGGCGAGCTTTGCGCGCTGGGCAGCGACGATGGAGCGGCCGCGCTCGAAGCCGCCCGTCGCGGCACAGCCACTGCAGCGCAGAGCAAGCAAATCATGCTGGCCGAGGTGGTGGGTTTCACGGCCCACGCCACCTTGCTGGCGGCGTTGAGCCCGCTTGAAGGCGTGTCGAGCCGAACCCGGGTCGTGCCCTTGCGGCGCAGTCTGGACATCGAGGTGGGTCCTCATCTGTTGGGCACCGTTCTCGATGGTTTCGGGCGCTTTCAGTTTCGGGCCAAAGATGCGCCGCCGGCGAGCGAAGACGCTGGCTGGCGCATGCGGGTGCCCGTGGTGCGCGACGCCCCGGCCGCGCACGAGCGGCCACGCATCGATGAGCCCCTGCCCACTGGAATCCGCGCCCTCGACAGCCTTCTGACCATGGGGGTGGGTCAGCGCGTGGGGGTGTTCGCCGGCCCGGGCTGCGGGAAGACCACGCTGATGGCCGCGATTGCCCGGGGCTGCCAGGCCGATGTCATCGTGTTCGGTCTCATCGGAGAACGCGGGCGCGAGCTGAATGAGTTTCTGGAACACGAGCTCGACCCTGCTCTGGTGCGCAAGACCATCATCGTGGTGGCCACCTCGGACCGGACCTCGATGGAGCGCTCTCGAGCGGCCTTCTCGGCCACGGCAGTAGCCGAGGCCTTTCGAAGCAAGGGCCTGCGCGTGCTGCTGCTGGTCGATTCGCTGACCCGCTTTGCACGTGCACAGCGCGAGATTGGGCTGGCCGCTGGTGAACCCCCTGCGCGCGGGGGATTCACGCCTTCGGTGTACACCATGCTGCCGCGCCTGATCGAGCGTGCCGGGCGCACCGACGAGGGCGCGATCTCGGCGATGTACACCGTGCTGGTGGATGGCGACAACTCGTCTGACCCCATTGGTGACGAGGCGCGTTCGCTGCTAGACGGACACTTCGTGCTCAGCAAGAAGCTGGCCGAACAGGGCCACTACCCGGCAATCGATGTGCTGGCCTCGATCAGTCGAACCATGGGCAATGTGACTGAAAGCGCGCATCGGCGGGCGGCTGGTGGCCTGCGCCGGCTGTTGTCGCGCTACCAGGAACTGGAAATGCTCATTCGCCTGGGCGAGTTCAAGCCCGGTGCGGATCCGCTGTCTGACCGCGCGGTGGCCGAGCGGGCGCAACACCTGGCGTTCTTGCAGCAAGACACTCGCGACAGTGTGCCCCTGGCCGACACACTGGACCGGCTCGCCCGCCTGGGCAATGGATCGTGACCTTGGCCCGGACCGCTGCAGACTCTGGGCACAAGCCGCGCAGGTCGCGCCGCGAGCCAGTCGAAGTGGCCGAGCTGCCCCGGCCCGACCGCACCCTGGGCACGCTGATGAGCATCCGCAGCCAAAGGGTGCAGCGTGCCGAGGCCGACTGCGTGCGGGCCCGCCGCACCTGCGAAGACGCCAAGGCGGCCGTGCATGCCGCCATCGCCGAAGTGCGCGCGGCGAGCGAGCAGGCGACCCGCTTCTGGCGCGACACGATGACCGCCTTCAAGCAGATGTGGATCAGCTCCGCCGAACTGCTGCGGGCCAAGGCCGACTACCAGCGCCGCCGCGACCACACCGACGAGCGACGTGCCGCAGCCCGGCAGGCCGTACACCGTCTTCGCCAGGCGCGCCAGGACCGGCGCACCACCCAGCAGAACCTGCGTCTGGCCCAGCGGGCCTGCGAAAAACTCAGCCTGTGGCGCGATGAGCTGCTGGCCCTCCAACCCAAGGAATGACGATGGCGGCTCCGGTGAGTACCTTGAAGCTTGCAGCCCTGCCCCCGATTCCGCCCCGTCCGGTGCAGCCGCCGGCGGGCCAGGATCAGCAGGCCTTTCGCGCCGCCCTCCATGCCCACCAGCGCGCGATGGCACGCCAGGCAGCGACAGCGCTTGCACGTCGTGGCGAGGCGACTGAGCCGCCAAGCCGCCAGGACGCCGACCTGGGCGGGCCCGCAGACGATTGGCGCGAGCCATTCCGCACCCGCTTGCATCAGGACCAACAGGAGCACGACGGCCAGGGCGGCCATCACTGCCCACCTGACCCCGACCTTGCTTCCAGCCCCGAGGCAGACCGCGCGGGGCAGCCCGCGGCAAACGCCCTGCAGATGCTGCAGCACACCGACGCCGCGGTACAGACCGAAGCAGAACTGTTGGCCCAGCGCCTGGCCAAGGAGCTGCAAGGCGCACCCACGGAGGCTGGCTTTGATCTGTTGATGCCTGGAGGTGCGCGCATCAATGCGGTGTTTCATCAGGATGCGCAGCGTGCGCTGGTGTTCCTTAGCAGCCCGCAGTTCAAGCTCGAGGCACGTCTTGGCGCTTCTCGTCGGCACATTGAGCAGTACCTGTCGCATCGATGTGGCAAGCCGGTCGACCTGAGCCTGGACTGAGCGACAGATGAACCCGCCAACGTCCGTCGACGCCGCCACTGCTGCACCGCGCTGGCCAGCCTGGCCTGCGCGCCGTGTCGATGCTTCCACCGCGGCTCTCAGCCGCGTGGTGGGGGTGGGCCTGTCGAAAGACCTGCCCGAGTTGCAGGGCCGCCTCGACTTCAGACTGGCCACCGCTACTGCCCACGAGGGTCCGCCGGCATGCTGCCTGGCACTGCATGGCCAAGCCGGCACCTTGCTGCTGGCGGACGGACTGCGTTGGATCCTGGCGCTGACTGGCGTAGCACTCGACGCCGCTCCCAGCGACCCGGGCTTGACAGCGTGGTTGCACGAAAGCGCGGCCGCGGCCCTGCCCGAGGCATGGGGCAGCACCTTTTCGCAGATCGAGCCCGACCCCGCGCTGCTGAACGCTGGCACACCGAACCTCGGCGCACTGGACCCCCCGAAGCCAGCAGGTCCATGGTGTGCACTCCAGCTGAGTCTGCGAACCGAAGACCACCGGCTCACCACCCATGCCTGGGCCTTGGCTGACACCTGGCAAGTGTGGCTTGCGCAATCGACCAGCGGCGTGTTGCGCTGGCAACCCGTGTTTGAACTGGCCCACCTGTGCCGCCCGGCGGTGGTTGCCCGCCACGTGCTGCCGCGTGGCCGGGTGGCCGATTTGTGCGCGGGTACGTTGATCCTGCCCAGCGATGGCCTGTTCGATGTGCATGGCCAGGGCCGTTGGCGGATCGGCCGTTACGCCTGGCACGTGACTTTGACCGAACAAGGACTGTTGATGAACGAACAAGACTTCGATGCGCCGGATACGCCTGACACGGACGAGGAGAACTTTGCCGATCCCGATGCCGATCCCGATGCAGAGCACACGCTGCACACGCTGGACAGCGTGCCCCTGTGCCTGCAGTTCGACGTGGGCATGCTGCGCCTGAGCCTGGGCGAACTGGCCCGTCTCGGCCCGGGATCGGTGCTCGAAATCGCTCAGCGGCCTGCAGCGGGGAGGGTCACGGTGCGCATCGGCGGTCGGCCGGTCGGGCTGGGTGAGCTGGTGGATGTAGACGGCCAGGCTGCCGTGCAGCTGCTCCACTGGAATGCGGCCGGATGAATCCGACTGGGAGCCCTGACCTGCTCGGCATGGCGCTGGCCATTGCCGCGCTGTCCCTGGTGCCGTTGACCGTGGTGACAACCACCTCGTTCTTGAAGATTGCGCTTGTACTGGTCGTGTTGCGCAATGCCATCGGCGTGCAGCAGGTGCCTCCCACCTTGGCGATCTACGGCATCGCGTTGGCCATGACGGCTTTCGTGATGGCGCCCACCCTGCAGGCCGTCGCCACAGAGTTGGTAGCGTTTTCGAGCGCCGATTCGACGCCAGGGGCGGGCCAGCCCCGCACGGCGGGCACCATGCTCAAGCAGATGCAGACGGTGGCCGAGCCCATCCGCGCCTTCATGCTGCGCTATGCAGGGCCCAGCCAGCGCGAGGCGATGTTGGACAACGCCCGCCGGCTGTGGCCCCCGGATATGGCCAAGGCCGCAACCAGCTCAGACTTTCTGATTCTGCTGCCGGCTTTCGTCATCAGCGAATTGCAAGCGGGCTTTGAGATCGGGTTCTTGATCTACATCCCCTTCGTGGTAATCGACTTGCTGGTTTCCAATCTGTTGATGGCAATCG
Organism: Rubrivivax sp.; assembly: GCA_027485165.1. Classification (GTDB taxonomy): domain Bacteria; phylum Pseudomonadota; class Gammaproteobacteria; order Burkholderiales; family Burkholderiaceae_C; genus Rubrivivax. Next base: position 92,541 of record JAIXRN010000015.1, on the reverse strand, counting down.
GGATGCAGTCGGTGCAGGCCACGGTGTTGACGGTTCCGCTAAAAATGCTGCTGTTCATCATGGTGGACGGCTGGAGCCGGCTGCTGCATGCGCTGGCCTTGTCGTACCAAGTCGTATGAGTAGCGGGCAACATGGCTGAATCCCTGGTGTTGTTCAAGCAGGCCCTCTGGCTGACCGTGGTTCTGTCGGCCCCGGCGCTGCTGGCGGCCACGCTCACTGGCGTGGCCATCTCGCTGGTACAGGCGCTGACGCAGATTCAGGACCAGACCCTGCCCTATGTGATCAAGGTGGTGGTGGTGTCGGTGGTGCTGATAGGCACCGGGCGCTGGATCGGGGGCGAGGTGCTCGCGCTGACAGTACGCTGTTTGGACCTCATCAGTAGCGTCGGCCGTTGAGGTCCCAGCCTCTGTTGCATCGGCCTCCCAAAGCGCGCAGCCGATGATTGTCGATATCAATATCGCCTTGATGGCACTGGCGCTGATCACGCCGCGGGCCTTTGTATGCCTGGCGATCCTGCCCGGTTTTGGGACGCGTTCGCTCACCGGGTTTGCACGCAGTGCGGTGTGCATCGGCCTGGCGCTGCCCGCGGTGGTGCCGACTTTTTTTGCCCTCAAGCAAGCATCGCTCGACCCGGCCCTGTTGGCAGTGCTGGCCTTCAAGGAGGCTGCCATTGGTGCCGCTCTGGGGGTGATGTTGGCCTTGCCAATCTGGGCCGTGCAGTCGGTGGGCGCCTTGTTTGATAACCAACGCACAACGGTGCAGGTGCAGAACAGCAATGCCTCGCTCGATCAGGACGCTAGCGCAACGGGCGGCTTACTGATCAATGCCTTGATCATGGTAATGGTCGAGGCCGGGCTGTACTTGAACTTTTGCCGGGTTCTGCTCGACAGCTACGCCGGGTGGCCTGCCAGCACCCTTGTGTCGCCCATGCTCGACCTGCCAACCGCTGAGTTGATGCTTCGGTTTGGGCAGTTCATGTCGCACATCGTGATCTATTCGGTTCCGGTGCTTTTGCCGCTGTTGCTGGTGGATGCGGCCTTTGGGGTGTTCTCGGTGGCTGCGCCCAACCTGCAGCTGACCACCGCCGCCAACCCCATCAAGTGCCTGGTCGGCCTCGTGGTGCTGCTGTTGTATTGGCCAACCCTGGCCTACCACGCGGGCAACGACTTTGCCCGGCAACTGGACCTGATCGCGATCTTGTTCGGCCAGCTGCCGGTGCCGCGATGAGCGAGAAAACCCACGACCCAACGCCAAAGAAGATCGAAGATGCGCGCAAGAAGGGGCAAGTGCCCAGTAGCAAGGACTTCGCTAAGTGTCTGATCATCTGGCCGGTGGCCGAAGTGGCCTTTGCGATGGAGGCCGGCTGCCGACGCAGCTTGGCGCAGTTGTTCGATCTGTCGCTGCGCTGGAACGAAAGCAACTTTCAGTCGCTGCTGCTGCAAACCCTGCCCAGTAGCTTATTCGTGCTTCTGCTGCCAGCGGCAGTGTTTGCCTTGATGGTGCCGCTGCTGGCGACCATGGGGTTTTGGGGCCAGTTTGGGGTGCTGATGGCACCCGAGTCGCTTACACCCGACCTCAAGAAGCTTGACCCGTTGGGCGCGGCCAAGAACCTGTTCTCACCCAAGAAGCTCAAGGAGATCGGCTTGAGTCTGCTCAAGCTGGCACTGATCTGCACACTGAGCTGGCTGGTGGTGCGCTCGGAGCTGGCTGGCATGGTGTCCCTGGCCGGGAGCGATGTCTCCCACATTTACGACTCGTGCGTGGCGGTAGTGCATGGCCTCTTTCGCACGCTGATGGGAGCCACGTTGGGATTTGCGGTGATCGACGTGTTTCTGCAGCGTCATGCACACAACAAGAGCCTAAAGATGAGCCTGGACGAAATCATCAAGGAGTACAAGCAGAGCGAAGGTGACCCGATGATCAAGGGCCAACGCAAGCAGATTGCGATGGAAATCCTGAACTCCGACCCCGTTCAGGCCACCGGCACAGCCAACGCGGTGGTGGTCAACCCCACTCACTTTGCCGTGGCTTTGTTCTACAAGGCAGGCGAGGTGACAGTACCGATGGTGTGCGCCAAGGGGCATGCCGAAACCGCCAAGGCGATGATCGCGCGCGCTCAGTCATTGGGCATCCCGGTGATTCGTCATGTGTGGCTGGCCAGAACCTTGTTTGCCACGGGCAAGGCGGGGCGGTTTGTTCCCGCCCCTACGTTATCAGCGACGGCGCTTTTGTTCGCGGTAGTCGATTACATGCTCGAATGCGAAGCAAGCTACTTGGTGCTGGATGAATCGCCCTTACCGCCAGGGGCGAAAGCCGCAGGGGGCCGTCAGACGGGTCAAGATGGAGCCGTCGGGTGAAATGACGGCCAAGGTGCTGGGCATCCCGACGGCCAGCCCGAGCAACCGGGTGCGTACTAGCAAGCAGAGGCAGCTTGGCGGCGAGGGCTCTCGTCAGGTGACGCCGTGGCAGATGGAGCTGGCCAGGCTGCGTGCGGAATTGGCGCGCGCGACGATGGTGGGCGACACGGCGAAGAGAGCGGCGGAGTCCTTTGCGCAGGAAGTTCTGCAAAGTACGCCCGTATCTGCACGATGAACGAGAGCTGGCCGGTGAGCCTGAGATTCTGGGTGCTGGGCGTGAGCGTCAGCGCGTACTTCGAGCACAGGCGTCGCCAGGAGCCGCGCCGGCCCAGCCAGCCGGGCTCGGGGCGTCTGAGTGACGAGGCCTGGCCGGCAAAGAAGCGCGCCATTCACGCCGAGGTCCGCCAGAAGTCAGGCAGGCCGAAGAGGACCAAGCCAAGGACTTGTGCGCCTGGGGCGGCTCCCCTCATTGGCAAAGGCCTGCCGGTCGATCAGTTCGGCCAGCTGACCAAGTTCGTGACGCCACTGCCTCAGGTTGACCCCTCCCGTGCGGAACAGGCCATGGGCGCCCGTCGACTTCTCAGGCTTCGGACCCATTAGCCACCTCGATGCGCATTGCAGGGAACTGCCTCAATGGCGCCTCAAGCACGTCGTTAGAACCATCGGCATCCGCGTAAATCGCTGGGATTAATACGGATCCTGGGGTTATTGAAAGCGGACTACTGAGGTTATCCAATGGCGCCATCTTCTTGATCGGAGTATGCCTGCGGGGTGTAGGACTCGAATGTGTCGGCCCTGCCGCGTGGCGCTGCAGCGGGCGGAGGAGGCGGGGCCGCTGCGAAAACAGTGTGGTCTGCGATCTCGGATGCCCCGGCCTTGGCGCCTTTCTGTGCACCAGCCTTTACCGCGACTTCGGTGATCTCTCTTGCTGCGGTAATGAGGGCTTTGCCACTGCCCGGCGCGGCGACTGCGCCTATTGCGGCCCCAGCGATGTCGAGCCCCATGTTCTTCAGTGCTTCTTTCACATCTCCGCCTTCAATGGCGGTTTTACCGACGCGGAGAGCCCCGGCGTACGCGCTCATGGCGACGGAGGCGGCAGCCGCGATCACACCAAAGACCGGGATCTTGGCCAAGGCGCCGAGCACGACCGATTGGATGTCGGCGATCCGACTGCCAATCTCCAGAATCTTTGCCGTGATTTTGAAGAATCCGCCATTCCCCTTGGGTCGTTTCGCATCGGGATCGTCAGCCCACCCTGCGCGCATGTCGTTCACGGCGTTGGCATCGGCTTTTGTTTCTGGCCCATGTGGCGGTGGGGGCTTCGGGCTTGTTCGATTGGCCTCCGTCATGTTGCCCAGAAAATGGTCCAGATCCCCCTTGCCGATCTTACCGTCGTCAGCCTTGTACTTGCTGAAGAAACCGCCGCCAGAATGCCCATTTTTGGCGTTGTCCAGCATGCCAAACAGCATGTCGTCTTTCAGGAGTGCATCGATGGTCTTTTTGCGTTCATCGCTGACGTTGGGGTCCTCTTTCCACTTGTTTAGTTGGTCGCGTGTGATCGCGCCCTCACTGAAGAAGAAGTCAGAGTCTTTCTTGAGGTCTTCTGCTACTTGTCTGCTGTCTGGCGACAAGTTGATATTGCTAGCGGCTCGGTCGCAGAAATCCCCGCGTTTCACACGATCGCCGCCCATCATTGAGCGCCATTCTTCAGGGTTGTCTACGAGGTGCTTAGCCGCCGCACGGACCTGGGCGGGGATCTTGCCGCCCTCTGCGGTGCCATCAGCGATGGCTTTCAGTGAATCCAGGTCGATCTTCTTGGGGAGGCTGTCCGAGTACATGTACAGCTCGCGAACGGCGTCCTGGGTCGTGATTTCCCTTGGCTTGGCGTCGGCAGGTGCATCCGAAGGCACATAGTTGTGGGTATAGGACTCGGACTTGTTCAGCTCTCGCTGTTGATAAGCGGGATCGTTCTTTGCCAGGTCGAGCAGATCCTTTACGCCCAAGACGCCGTCGAGTTTTCCGCCATCGCGTTGCGCGTCAAGCGTGTTGTAAAGCTCAGGGTTTGCCAAAAGAGAATTGACTGCTTGTCGAAGGTCATCCGGCAAATCCTTCTTTTCGGCGAGCATCTTTTCTAAGGACTCTCGGCTGAGATCGCCCTCCAACTTGTCTTGGTGTCTCAGTAGCGTTGAGACAGTATCTGCTGACGCTTCAGCAGAGGCCTGCAATTGGCTGTCGGTTGGCATTTCGCCAGAGCAAGCGCTCGATTGCATGGAGAGCTCTGGCGCGAAGGGGTCCAACGACACCTCATCCTGTTCGTCGTCGATCGCCCCGTCGTCAGTCACCCCTTCGATGACTTTGGTGCTGAACTGCAGCCCCTGTGGCGTGGCCAAAGGCGTATGTGGATGAAAGCTGGCGGCGTTACTCCACGCAGATACATTAGACAAGCTTAGGTCACCCATGTGGGCCTCCGATCGAGCGAATGTTGAGGGGCTTCGGCAGAACGATTGGTTTTGTCCCCCAGCCAGGCTGGACTGAGTGCTGGGGCCGGTTCTGGTGCTAGTGCTTGCGGTGTGTGGTGCTTGCGTGAGAAATGGTTCGATGGAACACAGCGCGCCGTCCTTGCCGTCGATGTGGCGGGCCTACAAACAAATGAACCCACGCGGCTACGGGGCCCTTGGGTCGGCCCCGCAGCACCGGTCCCGCCCAGTCATGAACTTCAGCCGCACCACGGGTACCCCTGGCACCGAACCAATACGGCTGCAGTGTCACTCACGTAGAACGTTGCCGTTTGAACTGGCTTACCGGTCATCGTCACGTTTCGACCTCACACCGGAGACACCATGAGCATCGAACTTCGAATACTCAGCGGGCCGCAGCGTGGTGCGTGCGTTCCGATTAGTCCTTACGAAGTACTCCGTGTGGGGCAGGACAAGCGCTGTGATGTCGTGCTGGAAGACCCCGCTTTCAGCCGCCAAGTTTGGCACTTGGTCTGCACCTCACACGATTGGCTGATGCTGCCGCGTGGCTCTGCGGACACCACAAGCCAAGCACGCCGTCTGGGTGAGGTCGTCGAGTGCAATGGACTGCGAATCACAGTGTGTGAGCGGGACGCATACTGGAGTCTGCAACTCGGAGACGACGCAATCAAGGTGACCGCTGACCCGGCAACTAAAGCCACCGACGAGGGCAGTGAACATCCCCAGCGCATCAAGAATCGTCGCATTTCCGGCACCCAAACCGCTCGACCTCGATCAGCGGTTTCTCGTGTTCGCAGGCAGCTTATGACCGATGCATCTGGGAGCACAACCTCGGCGGCTTCGGTGGACGGTGACGGCAGAAGACGATTGCGCTGGCCACGGCGGCCGCGCCTTGTGGCCCTGGGCACGCTGGCACTGGCCTCGTACTCGATCTCTCTTGCTATCACCCCGCCCCGCTCAGACGATAAGGCGCTACAGGTTCAAACGGTCGCCCCTCTCGGCACCGATGCCGGTAGCACCCCTGCGGCAGTCAGCGACTCAGGGTCTGTCACGCTAACTGCGAAGGAATTCTCCGCCAGTGCCACTGCCGTATCAGCGGCGCTGGAAGCCGCAGCCCCTGCGTCGTCGCCACTGGCGAACAAGCCTGGCTTGAACGAGCTACAGGCAAGATTCACTGACCAACTCAAAACCGCCGGGCTGTGGGGTTCGCTTAAAGCCGATTTCGGCGATAGCCAGTGGACCCTCGAAGCTCACCTGGGGCCCAAAGACGAACGACACCTGGGTCGGGTCATAGCAGCGTTCTGGCAAGAACACACGCCCTCGGTTTCGATCCGTGCCACAGTGAAGTCGATCGAGGAACTGTTGCCTTTTCGCGTGCAGGAGGTGCATGGCGGTGCCACGGCGAGTGTGGTGACCAGCGATGGACAGCGGCTGTACGTGGGTGACTCTTTGAGCGGCTACAGATTGACTCGGGTTGATGAGCACAGTGTGACTTTTACTGGCAAGCGCAAGATTGAGGTACCCCTTTAAGGCAACGCTGATCAAGTAAGCCTACGGGCACGCGGCACGCGCCGGCTTCAGGCGTGAAGCAACTGACCCTCGCGGTAGCCATGGACCACAACGCTCAGTACGAGTGGTTTCGTAAGCCCACGCGTCGCGACACGTCTCTCACGAAGATGGAGGCCTTGGTACCCTGGCCGATGAGGCCCGTGAAGACGCCTTGCTGGACAGCCCGGCGCTGCGCCGCTTCGTGGGCATCGGCCTGGGCCGCCAGCGCGTGCCGGACGCCACGACGCTGTTGAAGTTTCGCCGCCTGCTTGAAGACCACCAGCCGGGTGAAGCGCTGTTCGCCAAGGTGGGCGAAGTGCTGCAGGCCCATGGCCTGAAGGTCGGCACCGGCACGATCGTGGACACCACGATCATCGCCGCGCTGCCGTTGATTGGCACGACAGATCCCGTTGCGAGATAGCCGATCGCCGATGGCCAGCGGCCCGGAGGATGAGCTGTGGAAGCTCGTTGCTGCTCAGGTCGCACCATGCGGCGGCAGCGCCGGCGCATGGCCCACCTCGTGCGAAACCCAGGCATGGCGGCGCAAGAAGCCTGGCCTGAGGTTCTCGGGTAGGGCACTGGCGGTCACAGTGCGCCACGTCTGCCATCCGCAGCGCCAGGATGCAGCCTGCCGGTGCGCACAGCCATGCATGGCATGCCACACCCGTCGCGCAAAGTCAGCCCTGCACAGGCTGGGAGCGGTCAGGCGGTCGATATCGGAGACCATCTCATCGATGAGCTGTCGGGCTAGATCGTGCTCCTCTAGGGCAGTCAAGGCCACCGCCATCTCGGTCATCGCACCGAGTTCGGCATGTCGCTGCCCCGCTGACTGAGCCCGCGTGCGAATGGCAGACGCCAGGTCGAGAGCCTGGGATGCCGGCAACACCATGCAAGCCGTCAGGTCCAGCAGGTGGCCGAGCTGCAGTTCATCGGGTTCGATATCCGCACCCAGGCAGTCAGAGCGAGACGCCAGAAACGCAGTCCCGTCGAGTTCGCCGTCCAGCAGCGCCGACAGGGCTGTCAGGGCACGCAAGCAGGCGCTATGGTTTCGCAAGCCCGCAGCTTGTGCGTAGTCGGTGGCGCAGACGAGTTGCTGCTGGTACTGGTCGTTGTTGCCCAAGGCATGCCAGGTCATGGCCGCGCTGAGCGCGCAAGCGTGCAGGTCGACAGCGCTTTGCACGCCATCACACTCGTCGACGGCCCTGCTGAGCAGCCCCGGGAGAGGGGCTGCGCGCACCAAATCTGCCGCAGCGCTGCAATGACGCATCAATGCCGTTAGCGCCTGGATCCGCAAGGTCACCGGCGTGCCACGGCGCTTGCTCAGGTCGAGTGCCTGGGTGGCGTACACCACCGCGGAAGTGAGTAGGCCTTGCCTGGACTGCAGCTCAGCGGCCCGTAAGCGGCCGGCAATGCGGTCGGGAAACAATCCAGAGCTGTCCAGGTCTTCGATGAAATGGGCCATATGCCGGCTGGCCTGCTCTTGGCGCTTCAGACAACACGCCACCATCGACAAGTCGGCCTGCACGCTGACAAACTGGGGTTCACAAGCATCAGGCCCTCTCCCTTGTTGCAGCAAGTCGAACACCCGGCTCGCCGGCACCACCTCATCGGCCATCACCAGCAAGCGGGCGTAGGCGGCCGCACAGGCATGCCACCACCCGCTGGCCCGTAGGTTCGACTCAAAGGCCTCGCGCCCGATATCAGCCAGCTGCGCAAGCGACTTGCCCTGCCGTAGGCTGCGCATGCTCATGTAGGCGCTGATGAGGCGCTGTTCGTCGGTGCGAACGCTGGACCACAGAAGGCGCAGGCTCTCGTCCATCCGGTCGTAACGTTTGAGTACCACCAGCAGGTAGTGACGCAGCCACAACAAATCGAAGCCCGAGTCGGAGTCCGCGGGCTGCGGCACCCGCGCCACCGTCAAGTCGCCCAGCGCAACCGCCTGCTCTATCAGGCCATTGCGAGACAGGTCGCGCATGGCCTTGCACGCGGGCTTGACCGCGCGCTGTGGCTGGTGGCTGGCCAGGAAGTGCACTGCCACGCGCTGCGGCACCGCGCCGTGCTCGTCCAAGAAAGCGGCTATCCCGCAGTGCAACATCTGAGCCTGCGGACCGATCAACTGTGCCTTTGCCGCCAACAGCGCCAGTCCGTGCGCAAAGCCCTGGGCGTTGAACAGGCCAACCTGGATCAGCTCGCGCCATGCGGCCAGGAGTGCTGGGGGCTGCATGTGCAAGATCGACTGGGGCATGCGGGGATCAAAGTCATCCTGCGCCACTGCCAACAAAGCGGCCAGTGCGCCGACATCAGCCTGCACGTCAGTGAGCCGCGCCCGAATCATCTCGACGATGCCCCGCACTTCAACATCGAGGTCATTCGGGCGTTCGCAGTGCCTTGCCGCGCGCAGGATCTCCAACATGAAGAAAGGGTTGCCGCCCGACAGCCGATGCAGGTGCGGCACACACAGCTGCGCGTCGGGCCAGGGCGGGTTGACGGCAGCCACCAACCGGGCGGTGGAAACAAGATCGAGTGGCTGTAGCAGAACCAGTTCGAAGGCGCGGCCGGCCTGTGCAGCGCGGCGAACACGCTCGCACTCGGGGCTGTCGTTCTGCTTCCGGGGTCGGGCGGCAAGCAGCAATACCGGCAAGCCCAGCCGGGTATCGCGATTCAGCCATTCGCAAATCTCGGACAGCACTCGCGATGAGGCTGTGTCGATGTATTGCATATCGTCGATGACCAGCAGTTCCAGCCCATCTCGGCCCAGGCGCCGCAGTGCATCGATCGTGGCATCTACCACTCTCTGCTGGTCGGTATGGGCGCCTTTATTAAGCGCCAGCAGTTCGACCATTGCCATATCCTCAGTCGAGCAGGCACGGAGTTCAACTGCACCAATGAGCCGCTGGATGAGACTCTCGGGCCGGGTCTCGTCCGATGGTCGACAGGACAGGCATACGGCCCGCAACTGGCTGCACAGCTCCTTGACCAGTTGCGACTTGCCCTGTCCGGGGTCCCCTTCAAGCCACACCGAGTGCCGTAGCCGGACCAGGCTACCCAGTGCCTTGAGCAGGTCGCTTCGGCCCACTGAACACGTCGGCTTATGCACTCCGTCAACTGCGGTAGCGGGCTCGTCTTGCAAGGGTTTGCCATTGGCCTGCAAAAGCGCCAAGTGGAGCATGCGGGTCTTCTGGTCTGGCGATGCGCCCAGCGACTCGGCAATGGCCTGGCGGCAGGCTTCGTAGGCGCTCAATGCACCCGCCTGGTCGCCCATCGCAGCCAGAGCCTGCATGCGCAGCCTGCAGGCGCCTTCGTGCGCGGGGTGTTTATGGAGGACCATCAGCGCCGTCGTGGCAGCCTGCCGCAACGATCCGCGCAACAGATGCCGTTCGGCATGTGCTATCGAGGCTTCGACTGCACGCGCGTTGAGCTGGGCATGCGCCTGGCGCAAGAGCGACTGCAATGTTTCAAGCTCGTCGTATTGGTACCCCACCATCAGCGCGCGGGTCAGTGCAGCCGATGCCTGAGTCTCGGACATGTTCGCCGTCAACATGGCTGAAAGATCCACCGCCACCCCCGGCGCCAAGTTCCAGCCTGGGCCTGCATCGATCATCGGTGCGCCTACAGATTCCTTCAAGCGGTGCACCAGCACCCGAAGGTTAGCCCGCGCGGTCGATTCTTTTGAGTTAGGCCACAGCCACTGCGCAACCCGCTCCCGAGTACCCCCTCCCCCAGTCGCTGCTAGAAACATAGCAGCAGCTGTCTTTCGGTCCACAACTTTCCAATCAGCTGTGCCCATTCGGCACCTCGGGCGACCCAACAGCTCTATTTCGATTCTGTATTCCACGTCTTTCCCACCACCTTGAGCGCCAAAGGCTTAAACCTTGGTACGTTCCGTTTCGTCGTTGCCCTGGCAATGCCACGTGCAAAGGGACTGTCCGCTCTTCCCTTCTCTGCTTTCAGACCAACCCGATTGCGAGCAAGGCCCACGACTCAGACGTGGTAATCCGGCGTCAGGATGAGCGATGACCTTCAGGGCTACCGCGCCGCATGAAGAGTCAAGAGCTTGTTCGACGCTGTTCAGCGCTGGAGAGGCCAAGCTCAGTTCACGCGGCAGCGCGAAGCTGGTTTGCGATCCGCACTTTTCGCTCTGGCTTTTGGTGTGGCTCGTGTGCAGCAAATGGCGCGGCCACAACGCGTATGCGGGGCCCAGAGCGAGCGACGACGACGACACTGATCCACCCTGTGCACGTTCGACCCAGGCTTGCGAAATCCGCATGAACCGATGGCTCACCCGCAGCGACGATTTCATCGAAAGCCCGTAGGTCGGCGCGCTGTGCGGCGTCACCACTGGCGGGGCTTCGGCGTTGGTCAGGGCGATGGCCTGGCAGCGATCGATATGCAACAGGTTTGGCCCAATCAGGCCCGCCTGCAGGCGCTCGGACTGGCTCACAGCACCTGAGAGCGTGCCGCCGGCCATGGCGATGCAGCGCCCTTGTTGCAGAAGCCACACCGGCATTTCAGGCAACAAGTCGTCTTCACCCAAGTTGCGAGCGTTGTTCGCAGCCATGCGTTCGTTTAGGCGCGTTCCGGCCTTACCGGCGGCGCAGGGCTCGCTGGCTACCCCTGGCTGGGCGGCTTCAGGCCTTGCGGTCGGGGTTAGCAGCAGGCCTTGCGCACCAGCGTGGGCGGCTCCACAAGCCAGGGCGGCTGCCAACAGCAGCGCTCGGCAGGATCCGGGCATGGAAGCAGAGGGCAGGCTGCGTGTCATCGGCAAGCTTCTCAAGGCGTCAGGGTCAGACCCACGGGGCCGGGTGCGGATATGTGCCCCTAACTGAGAGGTTATGGTGCAAGACAACGTGCCGCGACGCGGCCACAAATGCGAAATCTCGCGCCTGTTGTTTCGCGATCGGCGCCCCATACAGAGCGATTACCCAGTATGTACGCCCGCATGCCCCTGGTTGGGGGGGATACGATTGCACTGGCGCTGGCGGGCCTGCCGCCCTTGACCGATGTCACGGGTCAGCGCTCCGGTCCTGCCTTTGCGATGCTGTGCCAACAGTCAGCCAAGAACCTGGCCAGATTGCGCTTGACCACCTCATTGAAACGCTTGGCATCCGCGTCGTAGAGCGCGGCGAGGTCGGCATCGACGATCAACCGCTGGCCGAGAACGTTGCGCAACATGTCGCTGACGAACTGCTGGCGTCTAGGAAGAAAACACTGGCGGCTGGTGCCGCCCGCACCGGCCCGGCCGGTGCTGTGAGGGGCCCTGGGCTTGTTCGCCGGGGAGCGCTTCTCGCCTGGCTTCTCGCGTGGCTTCTCGCGTGCGCGCCTGTCCGTGAGAGCGCTCCTCGATCCGATCCCTTAGCCGCTGCCGGAGGCCGTGTTCTTCCACCCGTTCGTCCTCGTGAACCCGCGTCTGGCGGGATCTGCACCCCGCCTGATCCCATCGAGCTCGCCGGCAGGATCAATCCTGACGCATATGGGGGTGGGAACTCGGTCTCGTACGTCGATCCGACGGGCGCTTCACGGAGGTGATCATTTGGAACGGCGTCGAGCGTGGTTCTTCAGCTTTCGGGCATGTGTCTACCAACATCAACGGCAGCAACTACTCGTTCGGGCCTGGTGGATGGGATAAGGCGTTTCCGAGCGATGCGGACTGTGTTGCGCGGCACCGGCAGTTTCACGGCTCTACGGGCTACATGTTGAACCTGACGCCTGCCCAGGAATCGGCGTTGGCCCAATGCCTGGGCACCTCGGCGTACATTGACAAAAGCAACCGCATCAGGCCGCCCACAGCGGCCCGCCATGCGGCTTTTTTGCTTTCCCGCTGCCGCATGTCGCGGCAGGCGAAACGTCAACGGCCCAAGGCCGCCACGGCTGCCAGCACCTGCCGGGGCTCAGCCCGTTCGCGGTAGTCGGCCTCGACATGTGCGAACGCGATGCGGCCCTGGCGATCGATCACGTAAGTGGCCGGAACCGGCAGCACCCAGCGCCCATTGCCGTTGACGACCGACAGGTCGTTGCCAGCGCGGCCATACAGATCGATCAGCTTGGGCGGCATCTCGAACGCCAGGCCGAAGGTGGTGGCGGCTGCCAGGCTCGAGTCGCTGAGGACGGGGAAGGCCAGTTCGTTCTTCTCTGCCGTGGTCAGCCAATGGTCGGGCGTCTGCGGCGACACCGCCACCAGCTGGGCACCCAGCAGCTGCAGCGTTGCCAGTTCGCGTTGCCAGGCCCGCAGTTCCAGGTTGCAGTAGGGGCACCAGCCCCCGCGATAGAAGATCAGCACCAGCGGGCCTCGTTGCCAGGCTTCAGCCAGCCTGAACGGGCGGCCCAGCGCGTCCGGCAGCGTCAGGTCCGGCGCCTGCGCACCGCACTGCAAGGCGCTGGACGCGATGCCCGTGTCGCGCAGCCGGGCTGTGGGGTTGTCGATGCGGGGGCGGGCAGGCAAGCCATCAGCGGCGGGCCGGCGCGGTCACGGCCACGATCAGCCCGCCCATGGCCAGCGCCAGGCCGGCGGCTTCAGCACCGGTGGGCACATGCCCCAGAACGGGCCAGGCGATCAGGGCGGCCAAGCCTGGCGCCAGGGCCGGGAAGATGGCCGCACGGCCCGAGCCCAGCAGCGACACCATCTTGGCGTAGGTGAACAAGGTGCCAGCACCGGCAACCACGCCCTGCACCAGCACTTCGGTCCAGAAGACCTGGGGCAGCACCGCCATCAGCCGGGCGGCGCCGACCGACAGGAAGTAGACCGGTACGTAGGTCAGCAGCGCCGACAGCGACACCACGGCCGTGGCCAGCAGCGGGTCCAGCCGGTGCTTGCGCAGCACGATGCCGAAGCCCGCCCACAGGGTGCCCGCGGCCAGGAACATCAGGTCGCCCAGGGCCGCACGCAGCGTGAAGCTGGCGGCGTCCAGGCCCGACACCAGCACCAGCCCCATCAGCACAACGCCAATGCCTGCCAGCTTGCGCCGGCTGAGTTTTTCGCCCAGCACCACAGCCCCCAGCACCATGCCCATCAGGCTCATCGCCATGAACGGAAACACCACCGCGTGGCTGGCGGGGGCGAACTGCAAGGCACCGAACATCAGCAGGCCAAACGGGGTACCCGCGAGCAAGGCCACCAACGCCCAGACCCGCCAGCGGGTGACGAACTGGGCGGCGTCACGCCGCCATGCCCACCACAAGATGGGCAGGGTCAGCACACCGGCGACGCCGAAGCGCAGCACGGTGAGGTCGGGCGACTGCAGCCCATGCGCGATGCCCCAGCGGGCAAAGACGGTGTACAGCGCGCCGATGCTGGCCGCCAGCAGCCCCACGGCCACCCCAGACAGAAGCCGGGAACGGTCGCCCTGGCCGGCGCTCACGGGGGTCGTGGCGACAGTGGCGGCACTGCCGCTGGCGCTGGCGCTGGCGGCGGCAGCCACACCAGCGATCGCAGGGTTGACGGGCAGGGCCGTCACGGCGGGCATGGCCAGTGCGGGGTGGGCAGCGTTCATGGTGGTGGGTCCGGGCGGTGGTGCGCGGGTTCGGTGCGGGCTAGTTCGCCAGCGCCGGAGCGGCCGGAAAGTCCACCGGCACCTGCGTGGTGGCATGCAGGTAGTTGGTGACGGTCTTGTCGCCGATGACAGCGATGACGTCGACCAGGTTTTCCTGCGTCCAGCCGGCGTCAAAGAACGCCTGAAGGCGGGCCGGGTCGGCGTGGCCGCGTTCGCTGGCAATGTTCTTCACCAGGTGGGCCAGCGCGTCCAGCTTGGCGTCGAAGCTGGCGCCACCGCGGCGGATGTCGATGATCTGCCCGGGCGTGAAGCCCACCATGCCGCCGATGAGGGTGTGCGCCGCCAGGCAGTACTGGCAGCCGTTGACCTGGCTGACGACCAGGTTCACCACCTCGCGGGCCTTGCCAGTGATGCTGCTCTTGCCGTTCTGGAAGGACAGGTAATTGCCCAGCGCGTGCTCGGACAGCGCCAGCGTGGCATACAGGTTGGGCACCATGCCCAGGGCCTTCTTCAGGGTGTCGAAGTGGGCCTGGTTGGCGGGGGAAACTTCGTCGCGGGTGGGGACGTGGATGGTGGTCATGGCAGTTCTCCAGGGGTCTAGGGTTGAAGCTCAGTCGGGGGAAGGCGCGCAGCGTTACCGGTGAAAGCCGGCCTATTGCGCGGTGAAGCCGCCATCGACGGCCAGGCACTGCCCCGTGAGGAAGCGCGCCTTGTCGCTGGCGAGGAAAACGATGGTCTGGGCGATCTCTTCGGGCGTGCCCGCTCGGCGCGCCGGCAGGCTGGCCAGGAAGCCGCTCTTGGCGTCTGCGCTGCCGCCGGTGAAGCGGTCGAGCATGTCGGTCTGCACAGGCCCTGGCGCGACGGCATTGACGCGCACGCCGGCCGCAGCACCTTCCAGTGCGGCGCTCTTGGTCAGGCCTTCCACGGCGTGCTTGCTGGCGACGTAGACCGAAGCGCCGGCGATGCCCACCTGCCCGGCCACCGACGACAGGTTGACGATCGCGCCGGCGCCTTGTTTCAGCATCACGCGCAGCTCGTGCTTTAGGGCCAGCAGCGTGCCCAGCACATTGGTGTCGAAGGTGCTGTGGTAGTTGGCTTCGGTTTGCTCGGCCAGGGGGCCCAGCTGGCCTTCGGTGCCGGCGTTGTTGACGGCCACGTCCAGCCGGCCGAAGCGTTCCGCGGTCTGCTCGACCAGGCTGCGCACGTCGGCTTCCTGGCGCACATCGGCACGCAGGTATTCGGCCTGCACGCCCAGCTGGCGCAGCTCGGCGGCCAGTGCATGGCCGGCTTCGTCGCGGCGGCCAGAAACAACAACGGTGGCGCCTTCGCGGGCAAAGGCCAGGGCGGTTGCACGGCCAATGCCCGTGAGGGCGCCGGTGATCAGGACGACGGGTGGGCGGGTGTTCATGGTGGGCTCCGGGTGGTGGTTGGGGTTGCGATGGGATGAACTGTGATTGGTGCCACTGGTTCGCACTAGAGCGTGAAGCGGCCTAATATCCAGTCCAGGCCGGAATGAATGAGAGCGCACCATGGACCGCCTGACCGCCATGCAGACCTTTGTGCGGGTTGTCGAAAGCGGCAGCTTTTCGGCCGTCGCACGCGAATCGCAAGCCACGCAAAGCGCGGTCAGCAAGCAGGTGGCCGCACTGGAAAAGCTGTTGGGCGCGCGTTTGCTCAGCCGCACCACACGGTCGCTGGCGCTGACCGAAGAAGGCGAGCGCTACTTCGAACAGGCGCGGCGCCTGGTGGCCGAAGTCGCCGAGGCTGAGAGCAGCCTGCGCCAGGGTGAGCAGCAGCTCACGGGCTGGCTGCGCGTGGCGGCTTCGGTGGGCTTCGGGCGCCTGAAGCTGATGCCGGTGGTGAAGAGCTTCCTGGCCGCGCACCCTGGCGTGAAAGTCGACCTGCGGCTGAACGACGGCTTCATCGACCTGGTCGAGCAGGGCATCGACGTGGCCGTGCGCATCGGCGCCCTGTCCGACAGCAGCCTGGTGGCCCAGCGCATCGGCACCAGCCAGCGTGTGCTGGTGGCCAGCCGCCAATACCTGCGCCAGCTGCCCAGGGGCGTGAAGCCACCCCGCGTACCGCAGGACCTGCTGCAGCTGAACTGCATCGTCTACACCGAGCTGGCCACCCAGAACGCGTGGACCTTTACCGCCGGGGCGGGTGCGCCGGTGGCAGTCGGCACCGCCGTCACGGTCCGCGCGCAGGGCAACCTGCAGACCAACAGCAGCGAGGTGATCCGCGCCGCGGTGCTGTCGGGCATGGGCGTGGGCTTCTCACCCACCTGGCTGTTCGAAGAAGAAATGGCGCGAGGCGACTTGCAGGTGCTGCTGCCCGACTGGCCTGCGCCTTCGATGCCCGTGCACCTGATCAGCCCCAGCCAGCGGCGGCAGTCGGGCAAGGTCAAGGCCTTTGCCGGGCACCTGGCGGCCGTCGGGCTCTGACTTTGGCCGTGCGGGCTGCACCGGGTCTGCCCTCAGGGGCGCCTCTCCCCGCCCTGTCCCCACCCTCTCGTTTGTGCCAGTGTCGGTACCGGCAGCAGGGCTTATGGTTCCAGGCCAGCCGTTATCGGACGCTACCGGACTTCCAGCATGCCTGTCGTCGAAGCACGGTCCCCCCAGCTGCCCCCGGACAGTTCCCCTGCCAGCACGTTGCCGCTGGCCGTGCAGGGGGCGCTGACGCACCTGCTGCTGCGCCGTGGCCTGCAGGCGGTGCTGGCGGGCGGGCTGCTGGTGCTGCTGCTGGCAGTGCCCGCAGCCCAGCGCGAAGCCAGCGACGAGATCGACAACGCCCTGGCGGCGGCGCGGCTGTCGCGCTACCTGGGCAACCTGTCGCAGCTCAGCGACACGCAGGCGCTGGCCGTGCTGCGCCACCACGACGAACTGCACCCGCTGCGGCTGCGCGTGACCGACGGCTGGGGCGAAGTGCGCATCGGCGCGGAACTGCCGGTGTCGGCCACTGAACGTTCGGTGGCCTGGACGGTGCTGCGGCCCGATGGCACGCCCTGGACAGTGGCCCTGGTGGCCACGCCCGAAAGCCACTGGTCGGGCGCACTGCAGGCCAGCCTGCGCAGCCTGTTGTGGTTTCTATTCGGCGCGGCGGTGGTGCTGGCCGCGCTGGGCTGGGCCTTGCTGCGCCAGGCCGCCGCGACACGGCCGGCAGCCGACAGCCTGCAGCGCGCTGACGCCGCCAGCCGCGCGGCCACCCGGCAGCTGCTGGCGGCGCAAGCGGCCGAAAACAGCCAGCTGGCGCGCCAGCTGATGGACCGCCTGGGCCAGCAGCTGAGCCTGCTGCGGGTAGACACGATCTGGCTGCGCCGCCACCTGCAGGGCGACGAACGCACGGCCCCGGTGCTGGCCAACCTGCTGCACCAGCTGACGGCGCTGTCGCGCGCCTGGGGCCGGCTGCTGCAGCCCCTGGCCCTGCCCGAGGCACTGCAAGGCAGCGCAGACAACACCACGCCCTGGCCCCCGCACCGCCTGGGCGACGCGCTGCAGGCGCTGGCCGACAGCCTGGCCGCGCCCGAAGGCCAGGCCAGGCGCTGCCAGCTGCGCTACAGCGACGACGGCCTGCCGCTGCCCGCGCCCCTGATACAGGCGGTGTACCGGCTCAGCGAACAGGCCCTGCGCCACCTGACGGCGCTGGCGCCGGCCGCAGACCTGCAGCTGCGGGTGCAGGTCGATGGCGCGCAGGGCCTGGTGCACTGGGAAGCGCAGGCCCATGCCGCCGGCCCGCTGGCCGACCGGGCCAGCCCTGCCCTGACACTGGCCCGCGCCCAGGCCCAGGCCTACGGCGGCCTGCTGCAGGCCGACCGCGGCCCCGGGGGCAGCCTGCGCCTGCATGCCCGGCTGCTGGCGACCGAACCCGGCCCGCCATGAAGGCCGGCGTGCCGCTCCCCCTGCCCCTGCTTCGTCCTTCCCGCATGCCGCAGCACCGCACCCCGGCTGTCTCCCCGGCCCACACCCTGCACCGCGCACGCCGTGGCCCGGCCCGGCTGGCCCGGCTCCCCCTGCTGGCCGCGCTGGCCCTGCTGGGCGCCTGCGCCACCCGCGCGCCTGAACGCGACGGCCCGCCGGCCAACCCCCCGGCCGGGCTGGAACGCCTGCCCGACGCGCAGCCCCGGGTCGAACCCATCCGCGCCGGGGGGCCGAACAAGCCCTACGAAGTGCAGGGCCGGCGCTATGTCCCCTTCACCGAAGACCTGCCGCTGCGCCAGGTGGGCGGCGCTTCCTGGTACGGCACGAAGTTTCACGGCAAGCCCACCAGCAGCGGCGAGCCCTACGACATGCTGGCGATGACGGCAGCGCACACCACCATGCCCATCCCCAGCTACGCACGGGTGCGCAACCCGGCCAACGGGCGCGAAGTGGTGGTGCGCGTGAACGACCGCGGCCCCTTCGTGCCCGGCCGCGTGATCGACCTGAGCTATGCCGCCGCCGCCAAGCTGGGCCTGCTGCGCGGCGTCGCCCCGGTGGAAGTGCTGCGCCTGACGCATGCCGAAATCCGCAGCGGCTTCTGGCGCGACGCGGCCGCGCCTGGGTCTGTGAATGTGCCTATGCCGGTGCCGGCATCCGTGTCCACGCCTGTGCCGCAGCGCCCGCCGCTGCTGGCGTCCAACCCCTAGGTCCGCTGCTACCGGCCGGCGCGGGCTTGCCGCGCCGGGCGTTTGCGCTGATCCTCAACGCCCCGCAGAACCCCGCAAAACAGACCGCGCCGCGATGCCCCAAGCTGAAGCCCCCATCACCTTCGTCGTCCCTGGCCAGCGGCTGGACACTGCGGCATCGCCGGGGTCTGCACCCGGGGCCACACCGGGCCGCCGCCGCGCTGGCGGCAGCCGCAGCGCCGCCAGCAGCGACAGCCAGGGCAGCCAGGGTGGCCAAGTGAAGGCGCGCGTGCAGGTCTCGGCCCGCCGCAGCAGCGGCCCGCAAGACAGCGTGCGCGTGACCGCCGTGCCCGGCGAAGACGTGGTGGTGCTGCACATTGCCGGCGGGCCTGCGCTCACCCTGCACCCGGCCACCGCAGCGGCGCTGCTGCGCGGCCAGGGCGGAGCCACGCGCAGCGCCGCGCGCGCGGCCGGCAGCGACGAAGGCGACGTGCAGGTGGTCGCGCAGCTGCGCTGGCAGGGGCTGGAGCAGGCCGCGCCTTCGCGTGGCGGTGCCAGCCGCGGCTTCCTGGGCGATGTGCTGCTGTCGGCCTTTGAAGTCATCACCGGCAACGTGCGCGAGCGCGCTGTGAAGTTCGCCGCCAGCCAGGTGGTGCAGCGCGTGGACGGCCAGGTGGAAGCCGGCGTCTACCGCCTTTCGCCCACCGTGCTGGCACCGCTGAAAGGCAGCGGCCAGCGGCTGGAAGCCGTGCCCGCCGCCGCCGACCCCGAACGCCAGCCGCTGCTGGTGCTGGTGCACGGCACCTTCGTCGAGACCGTCAGCACCTTCGGCAAGCTCTGGGCGCAGCACCCGCAGACCGTGCGCGAGCTGTTCACGCACTATGGCGACCGCGTCTACGCGCTGGACCACCCCACCGTGGGCGCCAGCCCGATCGCCAACGCGCTGACCTTGGTGCAGGCCCTGCCGAAAGGCGCGCGGCTACACCTGGTGACGCATTCGCGCGGCGGCCTGGTGGCCGAAGTGCTGGCCCGCGTCTGCGCCACGCACCAGGTGTCGGCGCAGGACCTGGCCTACTTCGCCGCCAAGGGCTACGAGACCCAGGCGCAGGAACTGCGCGCCCTGGGCCGCGCCGTGGCGGCCAAGGGCATCCGCGTGGACCGTGTGGTGCGCGTGGCCTGCCCGGCGCGTGGCACCCTGCTGGCCAGCGGCCGGCTGGACGCCTACCTGTCGGTGCTGAAGTGGACGCTGGAAGTGGCGGCGGTGCCGGTGGCGCCCAGCCTGGTGGACTTCCTGGGCGAAGTGGCGCGCCGCCGCGCCGACCCGCAGGAACTGCCCGGCCTGGCGGCGATGATCCCCGACGCGCCGCTGCTGAACTGGCTGAACGAAGCTGAAGACCCGATCCCCGGCGAACTGCGCGTGGTGGCCGGCGACCTGCAGGGCGACAGCGTGGGCACCTGGCTGAAGACCCTGCTGGCCGACGCCTTCTACTGGACCGACAACGACATCGTCGTGCAGACGCGCTCGATGTACGGCGGCGCGCCGCGCGCCGGCGGGGCGCAGTTCCTGCTGGACCGCGGTGGCAAGGTCACGCACTTCGCCTACTTCGCCAACGAACGCACCGTGCAGGCCGTGGCCGCGGCGCTGACGCAGGCACAGCCGCCGGGCTTCGGCAGCATCGGGCCGCTGTCCTGGGCCGGGCAGGACAGCAGCGGCACCCGCGCTGCGCAGGCCAGCCGCGCCGCCAAGGACGGCCGCCCGGCCAGCGAGCGGCCGGCCGTGTTCGTGCTGCCCGGCATCCTGGGCAGCCACCTGCGCGTGGGCGACAAGCGCATCTGGCTCAGCCTGCGGCTGATCGGCGGCCTGTCCAAGCTGCGCTTTGAACCTGGCCGCGCCGACGGCGTGCAGCCCGACGGCCCGATCGGCCTGAGCTACGACGACCTGATCGAACACCTGGCGGCCACGCACGAGGTGTTCGAATTCAGCTACGACTGGCGGCGCCCGATCGAAGAAGAGTCGCGCCGCCTGGCCGAAGCCGTGACGGCCGCACTGGACGCACGCAACGCCAGCGGCCAGCCGGTGCGGCTGCTGGCGCATTCGATGGGCGGGCTGGTGGCGCGCACGATGCAGATCGAACGCCCGCAGGTCTGGGCGCGGCTGATGCAGCGCCCCGGCGCGCGCTTCGTGATGCTGGGCACGCCCAACGGCGGCAGCTGGGCGCCGATGCAGTGCCTGTCGGGCGACGACACCTTCGGCAACGCGCTGGCCAGCTTCGGCAGCCCGCTGCGCGACAAGCAGGCGCGACAGTGGATGGCCGAATTCCCGGGCTTCATCCAGCTGCAGGCCGGGCTGCTGGACCAGGGCCTGGACCAGGAAGAAAAATGGCGCGAACTGGCCACGGCTGACCTGAAGTTCATCGAAGACCGCAACTGGTGGCACACCAGCAACGGCGAACAGGCCCAGGCCACCTACACCTGGGGCGTGCCGCCGCAGCGCGTGCTGGACCAGGCGCGCGCACTGCGCCGCAAGCTCGACGCGCAGCGCGACAAGGACTTGAAAGTCTTCGCCGACAAGACGCTGCTGGTGGTGGGCAAGGCCAAGTTCACGCCCGACGGCTACAGCTTTGGCAGCGAAGGCTTCGTCTACCAGGCCGCGGTGGACGGCGGTGACGGCCGCGTGACCCTGGGTTCGGCCCTGCTGCCGGGCGTGCGCACCTGGCTGCTGGACTGCGAACACGGCGGCCTGCCCGACAAGGAAGCCGCTTTCGACGCGTTCGTCGAACTGCTCGAAAAGGGCGAAACCGCGCGGCTGACGCGCCACGCCCCGGCCGCGCGCAGTGGCAGCGCCGAAGCGGCCAGCGCGATGCCCGTGGTGCAGCATGTGCCGATGCGGCCTTCGCGCGCACCGCAGGCCGCCTGGCCGGCCAGCAGTGAACGGGACGTCTTCCTGCAGGCCGACGCCGCCGACCCCGGGCAGCTGCGCGCGGCCAGCGCCTCGCTGAAAGTGACGGTGCTGAACGGCAACCTCAGCTTCGTGCGCGCGCCGCTGATGGTGGGGCATTCGCGTTCACTCATCCTCACGGGCACGGAAAAGGTGGTGAACCAGCTCATCGGCGGGGCCATGCGCGCTTCGCTGGAAGCCGGTCTGTACCCGGACGAGCCGGGTTCGCACCAGATCTTCCTGAACGCCCGCCGCGACCCCGACAACCCTTGGGCCGCGCCGCGGCCCGACGCGGTGGTGGTGGTGGGCCTGGGCGACGAAGGCAAGCTGACCGAGGAACGCCTGAGCCGCAGCGTGCGCCAGGGCGTGATGGCCTGGGCCCAGCGCCAGGCCGAAGCCCCCGGCGGCGCGCCCACCCACATGGCGCTGGCCGCCACGCTGATGGGCAGCGGCGGCGCCGGCATGAACGCCAGCAACGCCGCGCGCGCCATCGCCACCGGCGTGCGCGACGCCAACCTGCGCCTATACGCCGGCCAGGCCGAACGCGGCTGGCCGGTGGTGACCGAGCTGACGCTGGTCGAGCTGTACCTGGAACGCGCGTCCGACGCCTGGAACGGCCTGCAGGTGCTGGCCGAAGCCGCGCCGGGCGACTTCGCCATCGTCCCCACCATCAGCAGCGGCGTGGGTGCGCTGCGGCGCCAGATCGACAGCGGCTACCGCGGCACCGACTACGACTTCATCACCGCCACGTCCAACGTCGACGACAGCATCGCCTTCACGCTGGACACCAAGCGCGCCCGCACCGAAGTGCGCGCGCAAAGCACGCAGGGCAAGCTGCTGCGCGAACTGGTGAAGAAGGCATCGCAGGCCGGCCGCAGCGACAGCCAGCTGGGGCGCACGCTGTTCCAGCTGCTGGTGCCGCCGGAGGTGGAACCCTTCCTGAGCGGCACCAGCCGCATGCTGCTGGAGCTGGACGAACGCACCGCGCCCATCCCCTGGGAACTGCTGGACACCCAGGGCGACCGCCAGGGGCAGCAAGGCACCAGCAGCGACCGCCCCTGGGCCATCCGCACCCAGCTGCTGCGCAAGCTGCGCAAGGAAAACTACCGCCAGCAGGTGCAGGACGCCAGCCCCGACGACGCCGTGCTGGTGGTGGGCGAACCGCTGATGACCAGCGACCTGTACGGCCCACTACCCGGCGCGAAGCGCGAAGCGCAGGCCGTGGCCAGGGCGCTGGCCGAATCGGGCGCGCTGGCCCCCGGGCGCGTGAACGCGCTGCTGGCATCACCCAGCGCTTCGGAAGTCATCAACGCGCTGTTCGAACGACGCTACCGCATCGTGCACATCGCCGGCCACGGCGAACCCGTGAAGCGCAGGGAAGGCGACCCGAAGGTCATCGAACACAAGGGCGGCGTGGTGCTGTCCGACGGCACCTTCCTGGGGCCGGACGAAGTGCGCAGCATGCGCACCGTGCCCGAGCTGGTGTTCGTCAACTGCTGCCACCTGGCACACATGGACGAGATGCAGGCGCTGCAGGACAAGCGCCGCCAGGGCTTCGACCGCGCCGAATTCGCCTACGGCCTGGCCGACGCGCTGATCGAAACCGGCGTGCGCTGCGTGATCGCCGCCGGCTGGGCCGTGGACGACGGGCCGGCCGAAGTCTTCGCCACCACCTTCTACACCCAGCTGCTGAACCGCCAGCCCTTCATCACCGCCGTGGCGCGGGCGCGCGAAGCCGCCTGGGCCGCCGACCCCAGCAGCAACACCTGGGCCGCCTACCAGTGCTACGGCGACCCGAACTGGACCTACCGCCAGGGCGCCAGCGACCCCCTGGCCGCGCCGCTGACCCCGCGCGACGAATTCGACGGCGTGGCGTCGCCCATGGGTCTGGCGCTGGCGCTCGAAGAAGTGGTGGTGGCGCGGCGCTACATGGGCGCCAGCCGCGAAGCCCAGCTGGAAAAGGTGCGCCACCTGGAAGCCCGCTTCGCCGCGCTGTGGGGCGGCATGGGTGCGGTGGCCGAGGCCTTCGCGCTGGGCTACCAGGAAGGCGGAGAGCCGGACAAAGCCATCGCCTGGTACCAGGCCGCCATCGCCTGCGACGACGCCAGTGCGTCGATGAAGGCGCAGGAACAGCTGGGCAACCTGCTGGTCAGGCGCGCCTGGGACCATGCGCGCGCCGACCCCGCAGCCGTGTCCGACGCCCGCACCAACATCGCCAGCGCGCTGGGCAAGCTCAGCACCCTGACCGACCTGCAGCCCACGGTCGAACGCCACAGCCTGGTGGGTTCAGCCTACAAGCGCCTGGCCCTGCTGGCCCGGCAAAGCGGCGACGCACCGGCCGAAGCCGGCAGCCTGGAATCGTCGCGCCAGGCCTATGCCGCGGCCACCGCGCTGGCACAGGCCGGCCAGGCACCGAACCTGTACTACCCGGCGATGAACGAACTGGCCATCAGCCTGGTGCTGCAGACGCCGGCGCGCCGTGCGGTGCTGGACGCAGCGCTGCTGGACGCCGCCACGCGCCAGCTGAAGACCAAGGCCCAGGCCGACCCCGACTTCTGGTGCTACGCCGGCCTGGTGGAAGCCGACATGCTGCAGGCCCTGGCCGCGCGCCAGCTGGCGCGCAGTGTCGACAGCCTGATCGACCGCTATGCTGACCTGCACACGCGCGTGCCTTCGCGCCACCTGTGGTCGTCGGTGGCCGACCAGGGCGACTTCCTGCTGACCCCGCATGCCAAAGCGCACGGGGGCGCCGAAGCCCGGGCTGCCGACCGGCTGCTGGCCTGGCTGAACGAACGCGCGGGGCGGGGGATGGCCCAGACAGGGGCGGCCAAGGCATAGAGTTGTGGGGACACTCGCGCGGCCCGGCAAGCGCCGGCCGCCACGGACGCCCGAGCTTCCACCCGCTTCACCATCATGTTCACCCGCCTTGCCAAGGCAGCGCTGCAGCGCCTGCCGCTGAACTTCAAGTACGAGGTTTTCTACCAATTCAGCCGGGTGCTGGGTGTGGAAGCCTTTGTCGCTCGTGGCAACCAGGGCCCGTTCCTGGGCGCCACGGGTGACAGGGCGATCATGCGCACCTACCTGCTGGAGCGCGCCTGGTCGATGGACATCGTCGAACCGCTGCAGCAGGCGCTGGCGCAAGGCGGTACCTTCCTGGACGTGGGCGCCAATGTCGGCCTGGTGTCGCTGTCAGTGGCGCGGCTGCCCGGCGTGCAGGTCGTGGCGCTGGAACCCGACGAAGAAAACTTCGCCTACCTCAGCGCCAATGCCGCCCTGCAGGGGCGCAGCAACGTGCGCTGCCTGAAGCAGGCGGCGTGGTCGGAAGCGCGCGTGCTGCAGTTCGCGCAAAACCCCTACAACGCTGGCGACCACCACATCGCCAGCAGCGGCGGCCGCGCGGTTCAGGCGGTGGCGCTGGACAGCCTGGACCTGGGCAGCGGCCCTCTGGTGGTGAAGATCGACACCCAGGGCGCCGAACCCGAGGTCATGAAGGGCGGTATGCAGACCCTGCAGCGCGCCGCGCTCGTCATCGTCGAATTCTGGCCCTGGGGCATGCAGCGCATGGGCCTGGACCCGGCCGATGCGGTACGCAGCGTTCTGGCCCTGGGGGGCAGCGTGCGCGCGATACACCACGGTCAGTTCGGCCCGCCGCTGAACGCGTCAGAACTGGCGGCGCTGCTGGACGACGAAGTCCGCCAGCTGACCGAATACCGCAGCATCGACCTGATGATCAGCTGCCCTGCGACTCGCTGAATCAGCGCCCGCCGCTCACGTCCAGGATCGCACCGGTGGTGTAGCCGGCTTCTTCCGACAGCAGCCAGACGATGGCCGCGGCCACTTCGGCGGCGCTGCCGGCGCGCTGCATCGGCACCTGCGGGGCCAGGCGCTGGGCGCGGTCGGGCTGGCCGCCGCTGGCGTGGATGTCTGTCTCGATGATGCCCGGGCGCACCGCGTTCACGCGCACGCCTTCGGCCGCCACTTCGCGCGCCAGGCCCAGCGTGAAGCTGTCGATGGCGCCCTTGGCGGCGGCGTAGTCCACGTACTGCCCGGGCGAACCCAGCCGCGCCGCGGCGGATGACAGGTTGACGATCGCGCCCCCGCGCCCGCCGTGCACGGTGCTCATGCGGCGCACGGCTTCGCGCGCGCACAGGAAGCTGCCGAACACGTTGACGGCAAACATGCGCTGCAGCCGCGCCGCGCCCATCTCGTCCACACGCGCGGCCACGTCCACCACGCCGGCGTTGTTCACCAGGCCACCCAGCGGGGGCAGGGCGGCGTCGAGCCGCGCGAACATCGCCTGCACCTGGGCTTCGTCGGCCACGTCGGCCTGCAGCGCCAGCGCCTGCCGGCCCAGGGCCTGCACCTGGGCCACCACGGCCTGCGCTGCAGCGGCGTCGCGGGTGTAGTTCACGGCCACGTGCCAGCCCGCGCGGGCGGCCCGCAGCGCGGTGGCTGCGCCAATGCCGCGGCTGCCGCCAGTGATCAAAAGGCTTTTGTCCATGCCGGCACTTTAGCCCTGGGCTAGAGTGGCTCATCAACACCTGCACGCCATGGCCAAAGACTTCAGCGAAATGGAAGACAGCAACCGCTCGTCGAACCCGAGCATCCACGACGTGTCCGACCCCGCACGCCGGCTGTGGCTGCGGGCCGGCGCCGGTGCCGCGGGCATGGGCTGGCTGGCCACGCTGGGGCTGGGGGGCTGCGCACTGGGCGCCGGCAGCAGCGCTGGCAGCGGCCCCGCCAGCGCCACGGCGGCGCTGAAGATGGGCTTCGACGCCTTGCCGGTGTCCACCGCCGACACCGTGCGCGTGCCGCTGGGCTATGTGGCGCAGACCCTGGCGCCCTGGGGCGAAGCCGCTGGCATCGCCGGCGCGCCGATGCCGGCCTGGAAGCCCGACGCCAGCAACAGCGCATCTGAGCAGGCGCTGCAGATGGGCATGCACCACGACGGCCTGCACTTCTACGCGCTGGACACCGCGCCCGGCAGCCGCCAGGGCGCCCGCCGCGGGCTGCTGGCCATCAACCACGAATACACCGACGACGGCCTGCTGCACGCCGACGGCCTGGCGCCCTGGACGCCCGAGAAAGTGAAGAAGGCCCAGGCCGCACACGGCATTGCGGTGATCGAAGTCGAAAGGCAGGCCGACGGCTGGCAGATGGTGCGGCCGTCGCGCTATGCGCGGCGCATCACGGCCAACACGCCGTTTGCCATCGGCGGGCCGGCCGCCGGCCACGCGCTGATGAAGACCGCCGCCGACCCCGCAGGCCGCACCGTGCTGGGCACGATCGGCAACTGCGCCAGCGGCAAGACGCCCTGGGGCACCTACCTCAGCGGCGAAGAAAACTGGGCCAACTACTTCACCGCCGCCGACACGCCCACCGCGCACGAGCGCCGCTGGGGCATCCGCAAGGCCAACTGGTACCGCTGGCCCGAACACGACGAACGCTTCGACACCGTACGCCACCCGAACGAACCCAACCGCTTCGGCTGGGTGGTGGAAGTCGACCCGATGGACCCCAGCAGCACGCCGGTGAAGCGCACCGCGCTGGGCCGTGCCGCGCACGAAGGCGCCTGGGTCGCCGTCACGAGAAGCGGCCGTGCCGTGGTGTATTCCGGCGAAGACGCGCGGTTTGAATACATCTACAAGTTCGTCTCGCGCGACGCCATCCGCCCGGCACGTCCGGGCGTCAGCGCCGCGCAGGCAAATGCCGACTTGCTGGACCACGGCACGCTGTACGTGGCGCGTTTCGACGCCGACGGCCGCGGCCAGTGGCTGCCCTTGGTGGCCGGCGTCGGCCCGCTGACGCCGGCCAACGGCTTTGCCGACCAGGGCGAGGTGCTCATCAAGGCGCGCCAGGCCAGCGACCTGCTGGGCGCCACGAAGATGGACCGCCCCGAATGGCTGGCCGTCGACGAAGCCAGCCGCTGGGTGTATTGCACGCTGACCAACAACCGCGACCGCGGCAAGCCCGGCTTTCCAGGTCCCGACGCCGCCAATCCGCGGGCCGAGAACGTGATGGGCCACATCATCCGCTGGCAGGAAGACGGCGACTTCGACGGTGCCGGCTTCGTCTGGAATCACCTGCTGCTGGCCGGCGACCCGGCCAGTGCCGACGCCCACACGCAGGGCAACGTCCGCGGCGACGCCTTCGGCAGCCCCGACACCATCGCCTTCGACCCGCGCGGCCTGCTGTGGGTGGGCACCGATGTCAGCACCTCGTCGATGAACAAGGGCCCCTACGCCCGGCTGGGCAACAACAGCCTGCTGTGCTGCAACCCCGCCACCGGCGAGGTGCGGCGCTTCCTGACCGGCCCGGTGGGCTGCGAGATCACCGGCGCCACCTGGACGCCCGACGGCCGCACCCTGTTCCTGAACATCCAGCACCCGGGCGAAAGCCCCAGTGAACGCAGCGACCCGGCCGAACCCAGCCGGTTTTCGAACTGGCCCGACAAGCGGCCGGGCAGCCGGCCGCGCTCAGCCACCGTGGCAGTGTGGCGGCAGGACGGGGGCGTGGTCGGGGCCTGAACGGGGGGGCCCGGCTGGGCGCGGCTTTGAGCCGGCCCGCGCGCCCCGGCCCGGCAGCCCGGCAAGCCTAGGCTGGCTGCGCTGCCGGCGCCACCGGCGCCACACGCAGCCGGTTGCGGCCTTCGCGCTTGGCCTGGTACAGGGCCTTGTCGGCGGCCTTCAGCAGAGCCTGCAGGCTGTCTGGTGAGCTGAGACTCGCCTCGGGGGGCGACCCCGGGGATGGGCTGCAGGCCAGCCCCAGGCTCAGCGTCAGGCGCAGTTCGGGCACCGCGGCACAGAAGCCGGTGTGGGCGGCCACGCGCTCACGCAGGCGTTCGCAGACCTCGCGCGCCTGGGCCAGGGCCATGCCGGGCAGCACGATGACGAATTCCTCGCCGCCGTAGCGCGCCAGCACGTCGCGCGAACGCGTGTTCTCGCGCAGCAGCGTGGCCAGCCCCACGAGGGCGGCGTCGCCGATGTCATGGCCGTGGGCGTCGTTCACGGCCTTGAAGTGGTCGACGTCGATCAGCACCAGGGCCACCGGTTCGCCGTCGCGCCGCAGCACCGGCAGCAGCTCGGCACAGCGGCGATCGAAGTGGCGACGGTTGCCCAGGCCGGTGAGCGGGTCGCGTTCGGCGCTGGCGGCGAATTCGGCCGCGCGCGCGCGCTGCGTCTGGGCGTCCTGGCGCGCCTGTGCGGCCTGCCAATGCGCGTGCTGGGCTTCGGTGCGGGTGACGAACAGCTCGGACTGCGCGCGCAGCTGCTGCGTGGCACGTTCACGTTCCAGCCGTTCCACGGTCTCGAAATGCTGCAGGGCGCTTTCGAACTGCCCCAGCGCGCGGCAGGCGCAATAGGCCGCGTGGTGGGCGCGAATGGCGGTTTGCTGCGGGGCTTCGCTGCCCATCTCGGCGATCAAGGCCTGCATGCGCGCCAGGCTGGCTTCGGGCCGGCCCTGCAGCAGGTCGAACACGGCCTGCGTGGTACGCAGCCGCCAGATGTAGGCGCGGAAGCCGCCCGCCACCGCCGCGGCTTCGCTGCGTTTCAGCAGGGCCTGCGCTTCGGCCACGCGGCCCTGGTACATCAGCACTTCGCCCAGGTTGCCGCAGATGGCCACTTCCAGCATCGGCTCGGGCGGGTCCGACAGCCCCTGCAGCGCCAGTTGG
Source organism: Rubrivivax sp. (assembly GCA_027485165.1). GTDB lineage: Bacteria > Pseudomonadota > Gammaproteobacteria > Burkholderiales > Burkholderiaceae_C > Rubrivivax. The sequence continues at coordinate 63,462 of JAIXRN010000015.1, read as the reverse complement.
CCGGCTTCCAAGGCGCGCACCAGCACGTCCTGCACTTCGTCGGCCGGCGCAGCGCCGTGCAGGCGGTGGAACAGGCCGATGGAGATGGCGCACAAAGCGTTGCGCATGACCACCTGCTGGGCCTGCGGCGCGCCTGGCCCGTGCAGGCGCAGCGCGTCGCCCAGCACGCGCGAAGCCTGCCAGGAATCGCCCATGCGTTCGAAACACACGCCCAGCGCAAAGCCGGCCTTCAGCGAAGCCGTGGCGTCGCCCAGCAGGCCCACCAGGCGCACCAGTTCGTGGGCGGTGTCCAGCGCGCGGTCGAAGTGCGCGGTTTCGCAGGCCGCCATGGTGTACACGCGCATCAGCTGGTGGCGTTCAGGGGCCAGGTCGTGCGCCAGCGGCGCCCTCGCCAGGGCCTGCAGCACTGGCGGCGCGGCGGCCAGCACGTCGGCATGGCGGCCCAGGCGCAAGAGCTGTTCGCACAGCCAGGCGCCGGCCCGCGCTGCAGCAGCGGCGTCGCCCTGCGCTTCGGCCAGGGCCATGGCTTCGCGCGCGGCCTCGCAAGCCGCTTCGGGCAGGCTTTTGCCGGCCGGGTCGGCCAGGGCCAGGCAAGTGGCCAGGCGGCCGTGCGCGTTCATGGCGTCAGGTCGGTCTCGTAACGGGGGGACTTACACCGTCGTTCTCGGCTGCTCGATCGGCAACTTGAGCCTCGCGGCGTGTCCTACCCTGGCCTACAGCACTGCCGGGCCGAAGCTCACCGGCGCCTGTGCTGCCAGCCAGGCGGTGACGGCCCAGCAGGCCACGTTCTGCGGCAGCGTGCGCGGGTCGATGCGGTCCAGCGTGTCGTGTTCGGTGTGGTGCACGTCGAAATAGTCGGTGCCGTCCTGCGCCAGCGTGACGCCGGGCCAGCGGTGGCGGCGCATCAGCAGCGCGGCGTCAGGCCCGGGGTTGCCACGGTTGCGGGCGTCGCGCCCGGCGCCTTCGGGCGCCCAGGCCACGCCCAGCGGCGCCAGCGCGCGGGCGATGTCGTCGAACAGCGGCACCGCCGCCGGCTGCACGCGGTGGTTCAGCTGGTAGACGCGGCCGGCGCCGAAGTCGCTTTCGCCCACCAGCTGGTGCACCACGTCCTTGTAGGTCTCGCTGTAGGACCGGGCACCGTCGAAGCCGTTTTCTTCGTTGCCGAACAACACCACGCGAATGGTGCGGCGCGGGGCCAGGCCGGCAGCGGCGATCACGCCTGCGGCGGCGCTGACGATGGCCACGCCGGCGCCGTCGTCCTGTGCGCCCTGGCCCAGGTCCCAGCTGTCCAGGTGGGCGCCAATGAGCACGATCTCGTCCTTCAGGTCGGTGCCCGGCACTTCCGCGATCACGTTGTGCGTGGTGGCGTCCACGTCGCTGCGCGCCTGCAGCGCCAAGCGCAGGCGCAGCGGCGCGCCGGCGGCCGGCAGCGCGGCCACCTGCTGGGCGATGACTTCGGCATCTGGCACCGACACCGCGAAGGCCGGGATGCGCGGCAGACTCAGGTCGTAGCGCGTGGCGCCGGTGTGGGCGATGGGCGCGCGGTCGGTGCCGATGCTGCGGATGCCCAGCGCCAGCGCGCCGCGCCGCGCGGCCTCGATCGGGCCCTGGCTGCGCGCCATCACGGCCGGGCCGTAGCCGCTGCCGTCGCGGGCACGTTCCATCTTCTGGTCGATGAAGACGATGCGCCCGCGGGCGCGGCTGGTGGCGGGGTCGTCGGCCTGCAGCGCAGCCAGGCTGGGGTACCAGGCGAGTTCAGCTTCGATGCCCTCGGGCGGCGTGGCCACGCTGTTGCCCAGGGCGGCCATGACCAGGGGCATTTCGCGGGGCGCGTCGGCCGGGGTAGCGCCAGCGGGCCCGGCGGCCGTCTTCTGGCTGGACGGCAGCAGCAGCGTGGCCGACGCCGGGCCGCGCTGCCAGACCTTCAGCGCCAGGGGGTCCGCGCGCACGTTCTGCAGCTTCAGGCCGCGCAGCGCGCCCTGCGCCCAGGCCACGGCGCGCACGTCGGCCGGTGAACCCGCCGGCCGGGCGCCGATGTCGCGGCACAGCTGCTGCAGCAGCGTCCAGGCCTGGGTGTCGGCCTGCGCCAGCTGGCGCAGGCGGTCGGCATGGCGCAGGTCGGCGCTGTCGAACCGGGGCAGGGCAAACGGGCCCGCGCCCGGGGCCTGGGCATGGCTGAAGCCCGCTGGCAGGCCCGCCGCCAGGCAGGCGGCGCGGCCCAGCAACGCACGGCGGCGGATGGCGGGGCGGGGCCCTGGGCGGGCGGAGGAATCGGCCATGGCGACGGCGAGGCGAAGCATCGAAGCCGGGCAGTCTAGTCAATTGGGGCGCGCCGCCGGCTGCGGCCAACCCAGGGCCGTGCGCCTGGGCGATGCCGGACAATCTGCACATGACCCCGCCCCGCACGCCCGCCCCGCCCCGCGCAGCCCTGGCGCCGCTGCCACGCACCGCGCCCCACCCGCTGGACGATGCCGACATCGAACGCCTGCAGCTGCTGCTGGACGCAGTGCCGGCGCCGCTGGAGGCCCTGGACGTGAGCGCGCTCGACGGCTTCCTGGCCGGCGTGCTGCTGCAGCCCAAGCCCGTGCCGCCCGAACAATGGCTGCGCTGGGTGACCGACGTCGAAGGCCGGCCAGCGCCCGCCGGCCCGGCGCTGGACGAGCTGCAGGCCCTGGTGCGCCGCCGCCATGCCGAAGTCGACCACGCGATCGCGCGCCGCGACTGGTTCGACCCGTGGATCTTTCCGCTCGACGACGACGAGAACAGCCTGGACCACAGCCCCGACGAAGACCCGCCCACCCAGGACGCGGTGCTGCCCTGGGTGGCCGGCTTCGCCGCGGCCATGGACGCCTTTCCAGCGCTGATGGACCACCCCGACCCGGCGCTGATCGAACCACTGGCCTTGCTGTACCTGCACTTCGACCCCGAAGACCTGGAAGACGCCGACGCCCTGCTGGCCGTGATCGAGACCCTGGAACCTCCGGCCGACCTGGCCGAAGCCGTGCAGGACCTGGTGCGCGCGCTGATGCTGATGGCCGACGTCACACGCCCACGGGCTGCAGCGCCGGGTTTGCGGCCGCGAGGCCCGCGGGGCGGCGCGCCGCGCAAGGGCCCCCCGCCGCGTACGCGGCGTTGACGGGACTCGCGTACGCGGCGTTGACAGGACTCGCGTAGGCGGCGTTGACAGGACCCGCGTAGGCGGCTCTGACGGCGGCCGCTCCACCCGTCGCCCCTGCAGACTGGGCCTGCCTGCCCCACACTCCGCGCCACGGCATGCCGCCGTCTGCACAGGACAGCCCGATGACACCACCCGCCCCCACCCTGCACCGCGCCGCCTTGACCGGCCTGTTCCTGGCCGTGCTGGCCGCCACGCCCGCACAGGCCGCCGACAGCGAACCCGCGCCCGCCCCGGCACCGCGCGCCGCACCAGCCCCGGTGTCGCCGCTGGCCCCGGCGCGCGCGCAGATCCAGGCCAAGAACTGGCCAGCAGCGATCGAGACGCTGAAAAAGCTCAATGCCGTGAACGACGCCGACTGGAACAACCTGATGGGCTACGCCCTGCGCAAGCAGGCCACGCCCGACCTGGAAGGCGCCCAGCGCTTCTACGACGCGGCCTTGCGCATCAACCCGCAGCACAAGGGCGCGCTGGAATACTCAGGCGAACTGGCCCTGATGAAAGGCGACCTGCCCACCGCCGAAGGCCGCCTGACGGTGCTGGCCAAGCTCTGCCCCAGCGGCTGCGAGGAATACGCCGACCTGAAGCAGGCCGTGGCCCGCTTCAAGGCCACCGGCAAAATCTAAGCGTCCAAACGGCAGCGGGTCTCAACGCAAGAGGACCCGGGGGCTGCATGCCGCGGGGCATCATCCAAACACTGCCATGGCGTGCAGGCCCAGCCCCTGGGCCACGCTGGCGAAGCGGTCGCCCCGCACCCGCGCTGCATTCGGAAACCCGCTGCCGATGCGTTCAACCAGCGGCAGCAGGCCGGTGCTGCCGCCGGTGAAATACAGCACGTCGACGGCCGCCGGCGCAACGCCGGCCAGGCGTGCGGTTTCCAGCGCCGCGGCCACGATGCGCGCCACGTCGGCTTCGATGGCAGCAGCGGCCTGGTCTTCGGCCAGCGCACTGGCCAGGCCGCGTTCCACCAGCGACAGGTCGATCAGCGCCTGGCCCTGGGTGGCGACCTCGATCTTCGCCGCCTCGGCCGCGGCGGCCAGGGCATGGCCCAGGCGTTCGTCCAGCGTCGTCATCAGCCGCGCGTGGTGGCGCGGGTCGGCGTACCAGTCGCGCAGGCGGCGCATTTCGGCCACGCGCTGCGGGGCGTAGACGGTGTTGATCAGGTGCCAGCTGGCCAGGTCGAAGTACACGCCGCTGGGCACTTCGGGCGCCTGGCTGGCGCTTTCGCCGCGCCGTGGCGCGCGGCGCGCGCGGTAGCCCAGCAGCGGCAGGATGGCGGCCAGTTCGACATGGCGGTCGAAGTCGGTGCCGGCCAGGTGCACGCCGTGGCTGGCCAGGATGTCGTCGCGCCGGTCCGGCCGGCCGGCGCCGCGCCGCGCGCGGTCCGGGCCCACGCGCACCAGCGAAAAGTCTGACGTGCCGCCGCCGATGTCGGCCACCAGCACCAGCTGTTCGTGGTCGATCTGGCTTTCGTGGTCCAGCGCCGCGGCGATCGGCTCAAACTGGAACAGCACGTCTTCGAAGCCGACGGCGCGCGCCGCGGCTTCCAGGGCGGCCTGGGCCTGCGCGTCGCGCGCCGGGTCGTCGTCGACGAAGAACACCGGCCGTCCCAGCACCAGCCGGCGCAGCCCGGGGCCGGGCCCGCCGGCCACAGCGGACGCTGCTTCGGCCAGCTGCTTCAAGTGCCGCAGGTAGCCCACCACCACGTCGCGGTAGCGCACGCTGCGGCCGCCGCCGACGTCGGTGCCCTGGTCCAGCAGGCTGGACCCCAGGATGCTTTTCATCGACCGCATCAGCCGGCCGTCGACGCCGTCGACATAGGCGGCGATGGCGGCACGGCCGTACAGGCGTTCGGCTTCCACCTGCCCGGCCGGGGTATCGGCGCGGTAGAAAACGGCCGTCGGCATGGTGGGGTGCTGGCCTTCCAGCGGCACCAGGCGCACGCCACCGCCACTTCCCGCGGCCGCCGGCAGGGCGATGGCGGAATTGGAAGTGCCGAAGTCGATGGCCGCAAAGGACGCTGCGGGCCGATGTGCATCGGTCTGCGCGGCGGCCTGGCGGCCTGGGCTGGCATGAGGGGGGTTCACGCGGGTCCGCCGGGCTGCCAAAAGCCGAGGATTCTACGGACGGGGTGGCCGTGAATTGCCGCACAGCGGCGGGCTTTCCGCCCTTTGTTCGCCCTGCTGCAGCGGGCTGCAGGGGCCGACACTGCAAAGGCACGGGCAGCACCCGCGCAAGCCCGAACCACCCCGCGCCGCTGCCATCCGGGCCTTGCCGCCCAGCCGATTCCGCCCCCATGCCGAGCCCGCATCCATGAACAAGCTCGCCCCACCCGCTCGCTGGTATGCCCCCTGGCGCACCCAGGCCCTGGCCCCCATGGACCCAGCCGACCTGGGTACCGCCTTCGGGCTGGACCTGAGCCTGCAGGACCCCGGCCCCGCCGAGCGGCCAGCCGCTGCCGACCGGCCCCACGGCTGGGTGCAACGCTGGGCAGCGCGCCGGCGCGCGCGGGCCTGAAGGCCTGCACCCGGCTGGCCGACGGCCGGCCACCTAGAATCGAAGCCATGGCCAGACTGTCTTTCAGAGAACAAGTGCTGCGGGTGCGCGAAGACGCCATCGTGGCCGCCGTGAACCGGCTGCTGGCCGACAAGGGCTTCGACCTGATGACGGTGGACGAAGTCGCCGCCGACGTCGGCATTGCCAAGGCCAGCCTGTACAAGCACTTCCCTTCGAAGGAAGCGCTGGCCGCAGCGGCCATGGTGCGCCTGCTGCAGCGCACCCTGGCCGTGGTGGACGAACAAGCCCAGGTGGTGGGCGCCCCCGCCATCCAGCGCCTGCAGGCCGTGGTGCGCTGGGCACTGGAAGTGCAGCTGGCCGGTGAAATGCCCAGCCTGCCTTCGCAGAACTCGTCGCTGCGCGCCGAACTGATGGGCCACAAGGAATACCTGGACCTGCTGATGCAGGTGAGTGAACACCTGGGCGCGTGGATCGTGCAGGCGCAGGCTGAAGGCGACATCGACCCCGGCCTGCCAGCCGAAGTGGTGCTGTACAGCGTCTTCGCCCGTGCTTGCGACCCGGTGCCGGGCTTCCTGAAGGCCGGCGGCCAGCACGCCGACGCGCAGATCGTGGCCTGGGTGATGGGCAGCTTCTTCCGCGGGCTGCGACCGGCGGGCTGACAGCCAGCGCAGCGCGCTGGCCGACCAGTCTCAGCGGATCAGCAGCACCGGCTGCTTGCACTGCGCGATCACCTTGGTCGCCACCGAACCCATCACCAGGTTCATCAGCGACCCCTGGCCGTGCGAGCCCAGCACCACCAGGTCGTAGCCGCCCTTGTCGGCCTGCTGCGAAATGATGTCGGCCACATGCCCCACCTTGGCCAGGAACTGCGGCGTCACGCCCTGCTTGGCGAAGAAGGCACGGATGGGCTTGAAGACCTTTTCCGATTCGGTTTCGTAGTAGGCCTTCAGGTCGGCCTTGTCGATGACGGCAGCGGCACGCGGCGGCACGGCGGCCTGCACGTTCAGCAAGGTGTAGCTGTGCTGCCCGCCCAGCCATTCGTCATGGGCAGCGATATAGGCCAGCATGCGCTTGGTGTAGGCACTGCCGTCGACGGGGGCGAGGATCTTCATGGGGTGTTCCTGTTGTGGTTGGGCAAAGGCCAGGGCCGTGGCCCGGCAGGCCGCCTGAGGGCAGGCCCGTGGCGGCGAGTGTGGCACCCGCGGCTTGCAGGGGCTTTGATGCGGGTCAGAGCAGCTCGATCAGCTTGTGCGCGTCGAAGCCCTGGTCTTCGCCCTTGCCGGCCAGGCCACGCGCCTGGCACACCACCCGCACCGGCGCACGGCCCGGGCGCGGCTGGCTGTAGTCGTGCCGGCAATGCAGGTGGCCGTGCAGCCACAGGTCGGCGCGCGGCAGCAGGTCGTCGTCGGCATTGCAGAAGCTGGCCGTGCCAGGCTGCCGGCCATAGCGTGGGTCGGCGCTGCGCAGGCTGGGCGCGAAGTGGGTGACGACGAGCGTCCGGTCCCATTCGTCCCGCGCAGGGCGCTGCAGCTCGGTTTCCAGCCAGGCGCGGCAGGCCAGGCCTTCGGCGCGTACGCCGGCCGCGTCCAGCGGCGCGCCGGCACGGGTGGCGGCCATCAGGCGCAGGAAGTAGGCGGCGGCGCGCTCGGCGCGCGGGCGCTGGGCGGCGCCGAACAGGTCGAAGTCGCTCCAGCGCGTGGTGCCCAGCACGCGCACGCGCAGGCCGCTGGCAGCGGTGACGGTCGTGGCCGCACGGTGCAGCAGCTGCAGCCCATAGCGGTCGCAATGGGCGGCCAGCGCCTGGGGCACGCGCTCGGTCTCGCGGTCGTCGTATTCGTGGTTGCCGGCCACCACCAGCACCGGCACCGGCCAGCCGGCAAAGCGTTCGTAGCCGGCCCAGGTGGCGTCGATGTCACCCGCCAATACCAGCAGTTCGGCCCCCGGGCTGGGCTCGGGGTCGAAGGCTTCGGTTTCCAGGTGCAGGTCGGACAGCAGCTGCAGTTTCATGCGGCATTGTCCGGCCGGCCCGCCGCGCCCGCACGGGGCGGGGCTGTGGCAGGGTCAGGCGGCGGCAGACAGGCGCTGGGTGATCTGCTGCTGCGTGGCTGGCAGGGCGGCGGGCAGGTGGTATTCCAGCGTCTTGAACAGATCGGTGTGCAGGGCCAGTTCCTGTTGCCAGGCGGCCTTGTCGATGCCGATCACGCTGTCGAACTGCGCGCGGCTGAAGGCCAGGCCGTCCCAGCGCAGGTCTTCATAGCGCGGGCTGAAGCCGAAGACGTTGTCGGCGCCGCTGGCGCTGCCTTCCAGGCGGCCGATGATCCATTCCAGCACGCGCATGTTTTCACCGTAGCCGGGCCAGACGAACTTGCCATCAGCGCCCTTGCGGAACCAGTTCACGCAGTAGATGCGCGGCAGCGTGGGCGTCTTCTTGCCCAGCTGTTCGCCCAGGTTCAGCCAGTGCTGAAAGTAGTCGGCCATGTTGTAGCCGATGAAGGGCAGCATCGCGAACGGGTCGCGGCGCACCGCGCCGTTGCCGCCGGCCATCGCGGCCGTGGTCTCGCTGCCCATGGTGGCGGCCATGTACACGCCTTCGGCCCAGGTGCGGGCTTCGGTGGCCAGTGGCACGGTGGTGCTGCGGCGGCCACCGAAGATGAAGGCGTCGATGGGCACGCCGGCGGGGTTGTCCCATTCGGCGTCGAGCACGGGGTTGGCGGTGGCGGCCACGGTGAAGCGGGCGTTCGGGTGCGCGGCCTTGGCGCCCGTTTCCTTGGCGATGGCCGGCGTCCAGTCCTTCCCTTGCCAGTCGATCAGGTGCGCCGGGGGCGTGTCGGTCATGCCTTCCCACCAGACGTCGCCGTCGTCGGTCAGCGCGACGTTGGTGAAGACGGTGTCGCGCTGGAGCGAAGCCATGCAGTTCGGGTTCGTCAGGTCGTTGGTGCCCGGGGCGACGCCGAAGTAGCCGGCTTCGGGGTTGATGGCGTAGAGCTTGCCGTCAGCACCCGGCTTGATCCACGCGATGTCGTCGCCAATGGTCGTGACCTTCCAGCCGGCGTAGCCCGCGGGTGGCACCAGCATGCTGAAGTTGGTCTTGCCGCAGGCGCTGGGGAAGGCCGCCGCCACGTGGTATTTCTTGCCCGCCGGGCTGGTGACGCCCAGGATCAGCATGTGTTCGGCCAGCCAGCCGGTGCCGTCCACGGCCGCGGCCTGGCGGCCCATGTTGGACGCGATGCGCAGCGCGAAGCACTTCTTGCCCAGCAGCGCGTTGCCGCCGTAGCCCGAGCCGTAAGACCAGATTTCGCGCGTTTCGGGGTAGTGGACGATGTACTTGGTCTTGTTGCAGGGCCAGGCCACGTCCTGCTGACCTTCGGCCAGGGGCGCGCCGACGGTGTGCACGCAAGGCACGAAGTCGCCGTCTTCGCCCAGCACGTCCAGCGCGCCGCGGCCCATGCGCGTCATCGTGCGCATGCTGATCACCACGTACGGGCTGTCGGTCAGTTCCACGCCGATGTGGCTGATGTGCGAACCCAGCGGGCCCATCGAGAACGGCACGACGTACATCGTGCGGCCCTTCATCGCGCCCTTGAACAGCGCCTGTTCGCTAGTCTGCAGCAGGGCGCGCATCTCGGCCGGGGCCATCCAGTTGTTGGTGGGGCCGGCGTCTTCGCGCTGAGCGCTGCAGATGAAGGTGCGGTCTTCCACGCGCGCCACGTCGCTGGGGTCGCTGACGGCCAGGAAGCTGTTCGGCCGCAGTTCGGGGTTCAGCTTCTTCATCGTGCCGGCGGCCACCAGCTGGGCGCACAGGCGGTCGTATTCGTCCTGGCTGCCGTCGCACCAGACGACGTCGCGGGCTTCGGTCAGGGCAGCGACTTCTGCCACCCAGTTCACCAGGCGGTGGTGCTGTACGTAGGCAGGTGTATTGAGCTTCAGGCCTTCCAGGGCGGGGCGGTTCATGGAGATCTCCGAAAGTAAAAGGCAAAGGGATGCGGAATTGGGCCAAGCCCCGCAGCCCGCAGGACCTGGCCGAATGCCGCCATACCACCCCCCGCCCAGGCACGGTGCCAACAGCGGGGCATCGATTGTCGAACCAATGTAATCGCGCCGTAACCACCGGGCCGGTGGGGGGTCATGCCAGATCGACATGGCGTGATGCACGCCACGGCGGAACGCAACAGGCGAGGCGTCAGGCCGGGCGTCAGGCGGGTTGCTGCCGCCCGACTTCAGCACTCTGACCGGAAGCGCACGCCCCTGGCGCTGGCCGGCGCGGTGCCGGCTGGCGCTTCGACGCGCACCGTCCAGGCCGCGCCGAAGCTGCGTTCGCCGCTGAGCTTGCCGCGCGCGGTCACCTCGTAGCTGGTCTGGGGGCTGTCGAAGGCCTGCTGGCCGGCGAATTCGGCGGTGTAGCCGCCGCCGCTGCCGCTGAAGCGCTGTTCCACCAGCACCCCGTTGCCCTGCGGCACGATGCGGAAGCTGGCGGTGCCGTTGATGGCGATGGCAGCACCGCCGCAACCGGCGCGCAGGGTCCAGTTCGGGATGTCGAGCCGGCCGGCGGCAGCGGCCCCCCCGGCAGGTTCGCCCCCCGCACGCTGCAGACGCTGGCGGGCTTCCACGCTGCGCTGGGTCTGCTGGCTGGCGGCTTCGCGCGCCTGTTCGGCGGCCAGCCGGGTGGCTTCGGCCGCTGCCGTCTTGGCTTCGGCTTCGCGGCGGGCGCGGTCCTCGGCTGCGCGCAGTTCAGCCGCAGCCGCTTCGGCCCGGGCCTGTTCTGCGGCCGAGGCCTGGGAAGCCGCCTGCGCCTGGGCCTCGGCTTCCACCAGCGCACGCTGGGCACTGGCCGCCGCCGCGGCGGCTGCTGCGACGTCTGCCAGTGCAGCCTCTTCCTTGGCCTTTGCGGCCTGGACTGCGGCTTCGGCGGCACTGGCCGCTTCCGAAGCCGCCTGCGCCTGGGCCCGGAAGTCGGCCAGCTGGCGCTGGCTTTGCACCAGGTTGAAACCGAACAGGCCCAGGGCCAGCACCAGGGTCAGACCCAGGCCCACGGCCGTCCAGCGCAGCCAGGGCGCGGCGCCCTGACCGGGCCCGCGGCGCCGCTTGCCGGCCCGGGCCACCGGGCCCTGAGCCTTGGCCTTGGCCGGGTCTTCGGGCGGGTTCATGATGTCTTCGATGTCGGCGATCAGCGCTTCCAGGTCGCCGTCCCAGCGCTGGTGGCTCAGCGGCGCGGCGTTGCGGAACACCATGTCCTTCAGGTCGGGCGGCAGGTCCTTGGCCTCGGGCATGCGCGCACCGCTGACGAGTACCGGCACCACCGTGATCTGCGGCTTGGCCAGCGCAGCCCCGGTTTCCAGGCGCACGAAGTCGGCCGGGTCGTCCAGCCGGCGCTGGCCGGCGGCGTCGCGTGCTTCCAGCCACTGGCGGCCGATCAACACCAGCAGCACGGCGCAGCTGGCCACGCGTTCTTCGATCTCGCGCCGGAAGTCGCGCCCGGCGCGGATGGCGGCCACGTCCATGAAGACCCGGTCTTCGCCGAAGTGCGCCGCCAGGCCTTCGTATAGGCGCCCGGCCTGGCCTTCGGAATCCTCGCGGCGGTAGCTGATGAAAATGGATCGCTGGGACATCGGCGGCACCTGGCGGCTGAGCTGGTGCGCGATTGAAGGAGATGCCCGCCGGCTTGTCCAGGGCCTGTGAATACTCACGCGGCCCCTGCGGTGCCGTGCCGCCAGACCCGCGCTCGAACGCCAGGGGCCCGGAGCCCTGGGCCCGGGGGCGGGCTGAGAGCCGGGACTTAGGCAGCGGCGGGCTGCACGTGCCCCAGCAGGTCCAGCGCCAGGGCCTCGGCCACTTCGATGCCGTCCACCCCGGCCGACATGATGCCGCCGGCGTAGCCCGCGCCTTCGCCAGCCGGGTACAGGCCGGCGACGTTCAGGCTCTGGTAGTTCTTCCCGCGCGTGATGCGCAGCGGCGATGAGGTGCGCGTTTCCACGCCCGTCAGCAGTGCGTCGGGCATCGCGAAACCCTTGATCTGCCGTTCGAAGGCCGGCAGCGCTTCGCGGATCGCGTCCAGCGCGTAGTCGGGCAGGCTGCCGAGGCCAGGCTGGGCCAGGTCAGTGGGCGTGACGCCGGGCTTGTAGGACGGCTGCACCGCGTCGAAGGCCGTGGAAGGCCGGCGCTTGATGTAGTCGCCTACGCGCTGCCCCGGCGCGCGGTAGCCACCGCCGCCCAGTTCAAACGCCCGGCTTTCCCAGATGCGCTGGAAAGCCATGCCGTCCAGCGGGTTCACCGGGCCGTCTTTCTTGCCGTCCTGCCGGTAATCCTGCGGGCTGATGCCCACCACGATGCCGGCGTTGGCGTTGCGTTCGTTGCGGCTGTACTGGCTCATGCCGTTGGTCACCACGCGGCCGGTTTCGCTGGTCGCCGCCACCACGGTGCCGCCCGGGCACATGCAGAAGCTGTAGACCGACCGGCCATTGCTGGCGTGGTGCACCAGCTTGTAGTCGGCCGCGCCCAGCATCGGGTGGCCGGCGCTCTGGCCGTAGCGGGCCCGGTCGATCACGCCCTGCGGGTGTTCGATGCGAAAGCCGATCGAGAACGGCTTGGCTTCCAGGTACACGCCGCGTTCGGCCAGCATCACGAAGGTGTCGCGCGCGCTGTGGCCCAGGGCCATCACGACATGGCTGGCGGCGATCTGCTCGCCCGTGGCCAGCACCACGCCGCGCACACGCCGGCCGCCCAGCGCGCTGGATTCGATCTGCAGGTCCGTCACGCGCTGGCCGAAGCGCACCTCGCCGCCCAGGGCGACGATGTCGGCGCGCATCTTCTCGATCATGCTCACCAGCCGGAAGGTGCCGATATGCGGCTTGGCGACGTACAGGATCTCTTCCGGCGCGCCGGCACGCACGAATTCCGTCAGCACCTTGCGCGTCAGGTGGCGCGGGTCGCTGATCTGGCTCCAGAGCTTGCCGTCGCTGAAGGTGCCGGCCCCGCCTTCGCCGAACTGCACGTTGCTGTCCGGGTCCAGCACGCCCTGGCGCCACAGGCCCCAGGTGTCCTTCGTGCGTTCGCGCACCTGGCGGCCGCGTTCCAGCACGATGGGGGCCAGCCCCATCTGCGCCAGCACCAGGGCCGCAAACAGGCCGCAGGGCCCGAAGCCGATGACGACCGGACGTAGCCGGCCCGAACCGGCGTTCGCGCGGAAGTCGGCCGGGGCGTGGGTGACGAAGCGGTAGCGCGTGTCAGGGCTGGGCCGCACATGCGGGTCGCGTTCGAAGCGGCGCAGGACATCGGCTTCGTCCACGCCGGGGGCGAGTTCGCAGTCCAGGGTGTAGATAAGCACGATGGCTGACTTCTTGCGCGCGTCGAAGCTGCGCTTGAAGACAGTCAGGCCCTTCAGCTCATCGTCGCGCAGGCCCAGTCGGGTGCACACGAGCGGGCGCAGCCCGGCCTCGTCCAGACTGGCCGGGTGGTCCAGCGGGAGCCGGAGTTCGGTCAATCGCAACATCGGCGCAGCCTGTTCGCGCGGCATGTCGGCGCCGGGCACCGACGGGGCGGGGCCCGGGGGGCGTCAGCCGCCCTTGCCGGGGCGCTTGCCGGGGTTCTTCTTGCTGCGGGTGTGCGAACCGCGTTCCAGGCTCACGCGCTGGCCGCCGCCGTTGATGCGCGAATTGGTGCCGGGGATGGGCGCCGGGCGCGGGGTAGCCTTGCGGTCGGCTTCGGTACGGATCTTGTTGGCCATGACGGGCTTTCGGGAAATTCTAGGACAGCCCGCGATTAGGCCACAGTCGCGCCCCGCCGGGGCCGGGCAGCAACCCGGCGCGGCAGCGGGTCAGCCCACGGCCAGCCGGCCCAGCACCTGCGGCGGTTCGCCGGCCGCCGAAGACGCCCGCAGCAGCAGGCCTTCACCGGAGCTGGTGGACACGCCGACCAGGTCGCTCAGCACGAACTGGTGCGTCACCCAGACCTCGAAGCGCCCGGGCTGGCGGCTGGCGGCAGCCACGGCCTGGGCCAGCGCCTTCAGCGACGCCGCGTTGGTGCCTTCGCTGGCACCGCGCGGCGACCCCAGCGCGGCCCAGGCCTCGACGCGGCCGAAAGCGAGCGTGGCCGTGTCCATGCAGCGGCACCAGGGGCTGCTGCGCACCGCCGCCGGCACCAGCTGGCGATCGGCCAGCCAGGCGCCGATGCGTCGCGCCTGCGCCCGGCCTTCTTCGCTCAGGTTGCGCTGCGTGCTGCAGTCGCCCAGCTTGAACTGCGGCGGGTCGAAGGTGCCCGGCGCCAGCGCATGGCGAAAGGCCAGCACCAGGGCGCCTTCGCGCAGCAGCGCAAGGGCACGCTCGTCGGCTGGGGCGGCCAGCGGTGTGGCCAGGGCGGACAGCAGCAGGGTTCGGCGGCGCATGGGCGGAAAGCGTGGCAAAGGGCTGAGAGTGAAGCTTTGCGGAGATCTTGGCCCAGCAGCCGGCCGTCAGCGCCCGCGCAGCAGCTTGTCCTCAGCCAGTGCCAGGGCTTGCGGCAGGCCGCTCAGCACCAGGGTGTCGCCGCCGCCCAGGGTCAGGTCGTCGCTGGCCGGCAGCACGCCGCCGTTGTGCTTGCGCACCGACACCACGCTCACGCCCACCGCGTGCAGCGCCAGCTGGGCCAGGCTTTGGCCGGCGCAGCGCGCGGCTTCGGGCAGGGTCACGCTGCGCAGCCGGGCTTGGTTCAGTTCTTCCACGGTGTCGTCGTCGGCGCCGTGGAAGTAGCCGCGCAGCAGGCCGTAGCGCGCGTCCCGCGCGTCGCGCGTGATGCGCACCACGCGCGCCATCGGCACGCCCACCAGGGCCAGGGCGTGGCCCGCCAGCATCAGGCTGCCTTCGATGGCCTCGGGCACCACTTCGGTGGCGCCGGCGGCGCGCAGCTTGTCGATTTCGCTGTCGTCGATGGTGCGCACCACCACCGGCACCTTGGGCGCGTGTTCCTGCACCAGGCGCAGGATCTTCAGCGCGCTGGGGGTGTCGTGGTAGCTCACCACCACGGCAGCGGCGCGCGCCAGGCCGGCGGCCATCAGGCTGGGCAGGCGCGCCGCGTCGCCGAAGACCACGCTCTGGCCGGCTGCGGCCGCCTGGCGCACGCGGTCGGGGTCCAGGTCCAGCGCCATGTACGGGATCTTTTCGCCTGACAGCAGCTGCGCCAGGTTCTGCCCGCTGCGGCCGTAGCCGCAGATGATGACGTGGGCTTCGGTGGCGATGGCGCGTTTGGCGATGGTGGTCAGCGCCACCGACTGCATCAGCCAGTCGCTGGAACTGAGCCGGTTGACGATGCGGTCGCTGTGCAGGATGAGAAACGGCGTGGCCAGCATGCTCAGCACCATGCTGGCCAGCACCGGGCTCACCCATTCGGGCGCGACGATGCCGCGGTCGGCGCCCAGGGTCAGCAGCACGAAGCCGAATTCGCCGGCCTGCGCCAGGTACAGGCCGGTGCGCAGCGCCACGCCGGGCGTGGCCTTGAAGGCGCGGGCCAGCGCTGCCACCAGCACGAACTTGGCCAAAACCGGCAGCAGCGTGAGCAGCAGCACCAGCAGCCACTGGTCCAGCACCGGGCGCCAGTCCAGCTTCATGCCGATGGTGATGAAGAACAGCCCCAGCAGCACGTCGTGGAAGGGCCGGATGTCGGTCTCGACCTGGTGCTTGTATTCGGTCTCGGCGATCAGGATGCCGGCCACGAACGCGCCCAGGGCCAGGCTCAGGCCGGCGTGTTCGGTCAGGTAGGCCAGGCCCAGGGTGATGAGCAGCAGGTTCAGGATGAACAGCTCTTCGCTCTTGCGCCGCGCCACCAGGGTCAGCCACCAGCGCATCACGCGCTGGCCGCCCACCAGCAGCACCGTCAGCAGGCCGATCGCCTTCAGCGTGGCCAGGGCCAGTTCGCTGGCCATTTCGCGGCCGGTGCTGCCCAGGGCCGGGATCAGCACCAGCAGCGGGACCACGGCCAAGTCTTGGAACAGCAGCACGCCCATCACGCGCTTGCCGTGTTCGCTTTCCAGTTCCAGCCGTTCGGCCATCATCTTCACGACGATGGCCGTGCTGCTCATCGCGATCGCGCCGCCCAGCACCACCGCGCCCTGCCAGCTCATCTGCCAGGGCTGCCCGGCAAACTGCGTGTAGGACCAGACCAGCAGCGCATGGCCGGCCAGCGTGCCCAGCATCGTCAGCGCCACCTGCGACAGCCCCAGGCCGAACACCAGGGTGCGCATGCTCTTGAGCTTGGGCAGGTTGAATTCGAGCCCGATGACGAACATCAGGAACACGACGCCGAATTCGGCCAGGTACTTCACGCCCGCGCTGTCCTGCGCGACGGCCAGCGCATTGGGGCCGATGAGCACGCCCACCACCAGGTAGCCCAGCATCGGCGGCAGCTTGAGCGAACGGCAGATGACCACGCCCAGGACGGCGGCGATCAGGTACAGGAGGACAACTTCGAGGGTGCTGGCCATGGGGTCCCTAGAATGCCTGATCGTATTCGACGGTCCTGGCGCAGCCCTGTGCCGAGCAGCCAAGAAGGTCCACCTGTGAGCCTGTCACCGCCCCAGACCGCCGGCTTCGACCCGGCCCGCGCCCTGCAGCTGGCAGCGCAGACCTTCGAGATCGAAGCCCGCGCGCTGCTGGGCCTGGCGGCACGCCAGGGGCCCGGCTTTGCGGGCGCGGTGCAGGCCATGCTGGCCTGCCGCGGGCGCGTCATCGTCATGGGCATGGGCAAGAGCGGGCACGTGGGTCGCAAGATCGCAGCCACGCTGGCGTCCACTGGCACGCCGGCCTTCTTCGTGCACCCGGCCGAAGCCAGCCATGGCGACCTGGGCATGGTGATGCCCGGCGATGTGGTGCTGGCCATCAGCAACAGCGGTGAAAGCGACGAGCTGGCCGCCATCCTGCCAGCCATGCGCCGCCTGGGCGTGACGCTGGTGGCGATGACGGGCAAGTCCGAATCCAGCCTGGCCCGGCATGCCGACTGGGTGCTGTCCAGCGCGGTAGAAGAAGAAGCCTGCCCCTTGAACCTGGCGCCAACCGCCAGCACCACGGCGCAGATGGCCCTGGGCGACGCCCTGGCTGTGGCCTTGCTGGACGCACGCGGCTTCCGCGAAGCCGATTTCGCGCGGTCACACCCGGGCGGGTCGCTGGGCCGCAAGCTGCTGATGCACGTGCACGACCTGATGCGCAGCGGCACTGCCGTGCCCGTGGTGCCGCCCGCAGCCAGCTTCAACGACCTGCTGCGCGAAATGACCAGCAAGGGCCTGGGCTTCACCGCCGTGGCCGACGCCGACGGCCGCCCTGCCGGCATCTTCACCGACGGCGACCTGCGCCGCCTGATCGAACGCGGCGAGAGCGGCAACTCGCTGCGCAGCCTGCGCGCTGCCGACGTGATGCGCCCGTCGCCCCGCACCGTGCCGGCCAGCGCGCTGGCGGTGGACGCGGCCGGGCTGATGGAACAGCACCGCATCACCAGCGTGCTGGTGGTCGACCCCGAAGGCCGCCTGGTGGGCGCGCTGAACACCAACGACCTGATGCGCGCGAAAGTCATCTGATGCCGGCCCTGCACTTCGCGCCCGAACTGCTGCTGCGCGCCCAGGGCCGCGGCCTGGCCTTGAAGGCGGCCATCTTCGATGTGGACGGCGTGCTGACCGACGGACGCATCTACATCGGCGAAAGCGGCGAAGCCTTCAAGGCCTTCTCCACGCTGGACGGCCATGGCCTGAAGCTGCTGAAGCTTGGCGGCATCGAGCCGTTGGTCATCACCGGGCGCGATTCGCCCGCCGTGCGCCGGCGCGTGGCCGACCTGGGCCTGTCGCACGCCGTCTATGGCGCCAGCGACAAGCTGGCCGCGGCCACGCCCCTGCTGGCACAGCTGGGCCTGGAATGGGCCGACGTGGCCGCGATGGGCGATGACTGGCCCGACCTGCCCTTGCTGGCCCGTGCGGCGCTGGCCTGCGCACCGGCCAATGCGCATGCCGAAGTGAAAGCCATCGCCCACCATGTGACGGCTGCAAGAGGCGGGCATGGTGCGGCGCGCGAGGTCTGCGACCTGCTGCTGATGGCCGCCGGCCGCTACGCCGGCTTGCTGCAGCAACAGCAGCAGACCCTGGACGGGGCATGAGACCGCCGGGCCGTTCCCAAGCGCTCATCCTGGACTGCGCAGCACGGAGGGTAGCCCCGTGAGCCCGCCGGAACGCCGTCGCCAGCCGTGGCTGCGCGCCGGGCTGAACCTGCTGACCACCTACCTGCCCCTGCTGCTGATGCTGCTGCTGGCCCTGGGAACCTGGTGGCTGGTGAAGAATTCGCCGCAGCCACCCGGTCCGGCAGCACCCAGCAGCGTGCGCACCGAGCCCGACTACACGATGACGGGCTTCGCCGTCGAACGCTTCGACGCCGAGGGCAAGCTCATGCTGCGCCTGGAAGGCGCGGTGATGCATCACTACCCCACCACCGACCGCATCGAGATCGAAGACGTGCGCATCCGCGCCATCAGCCCGCAGGGCCGCGTCACGCTGGCCCAGGCCCAGAAGGCGCTGGCCACTGGCGACGGCAGCGAGGTGCAACTGCTGGGCAAGGCCGAAGTCACGAGCGCTGACACCCGCGGTACGCCGCTGGTGATGAAGGGCGAGTTCCTGCACGCCTTCCTGCTGACCGAACGTGTGCTGTCCAACCGTCCGGTGGTGGTGGTGCACGGCAACACCGAACTGCGCGCTGCCGGGCTGGTCTACGACCACCCGTCGCAGAAGCTGGACCTGAACGGCCCCACGCGCCTGACGCTGGCGCCCCGGGGGCGAGCACCATGAAGGCGCCCCTGGTCTTCATCACGGGCGCTTCCAGCGGCATCGGCCAGGCCCTCGCGGCCCGCTACGCCCTGGCCGGCTGGCGGCTGGCCCTGGTGGCACGCCGCACGGCCGAGCTGCAAGCCTGGGCGCAGGCCCAGGGGCTGGCGGCCGAGCGCTGCGCCGTGTACGGCGCCGACGTGGCAGTACCCGACAGCATCATCGCTGCCGCCGGGCAATGCCTGGCCGCCCAGGGCCTGCCCGACGTGGTGGTGGCCAGTGCCGGCATCAGCGTGGGCATGGACACCGCCGAGCGCGCCGACCTGGACGTGATGCGCGACACCTTCGCCACCAACAACCTGGGCCTGGCTGCCAGCTTCCACCCCTTCCTGGCCCCGATGCGGCAGCGCGGCAGCGGCACCCTGGTGGGCATCGCCAGCGTGGCCGCCATCCGCGGGCTGCCCGGCCACGGGGCCTACTGCGCCAGCAAGGCCGGCGTGGTGGCGTATTGCGAAAGCCTGCGCGGCGAATGCCGCGGCAGCGGCGTGCGCGTGGTGACGGTTCTGCCGGGCTACATCGCCACACCACTGACGGCGCGCAACCCGTATTCGATGCCATTTCTGATGGCCGCACCCGACTTCGCCGACCGCGCCTTTCGCGCCATCGAGGCCGGGCGCAGCACGGTCGTCATTCCCTGGCAGATGGCCTGGGTGGTGCGGGTGATGCGGTTGCTGCCCGACGCGCTGTTCGACCGGCTGGTGTCCGGGCGTGGACGCAAACCGCGGCGCACGGCAGCGCCGCCAGGCTGAGGCCATGCGAGGATGACGGCCAGACCATGATCATCGATGTCGTCGTGCTGTTTTTCCTGCTGGGCGTGTTTGCGCGCCTGGTGCAGAGCGACCTGCGCCTGCCCGAGGCGCTGTACGAGACCCTGTCCATCTACCTGCTGCTGGCCATCGGCCTGAAGGGCGGCCTGGAACTGAGCCGGCAGCCGCTGCTGACCCTGCTGCCGCAGGTGCTGGCCTGCATCAGCCTGGGTTTTGCGATCCCGTTCTTGCTGTTCCCGCTGCTGCGCTGGCTGAAGCTGGCCGCGGCAGACGCGGCGGCGCTGGGGGCGCATTTCGGGTCGGTCAGCGTCGTCACTTTTGCGGTGGCCACCGCCACCTTGCAGCGCCAGGGCCTGGCCTTTGAGAGCCACGCCGCGCTGTGGGTGGCGGTGATGGAAGCGCCGGGGCTGGCGGCCGGCATCCTGCTGGCGCGCTGGTCGGCCCGCCGTGCCGACACCAGCGCCGCCGCCGGCAGCTGGGGCCGGCTGGCGCATGAAGTGCTGTTCGGCAAGAGCGTGCTGCTGCTGGTGGGCGGCATCCTGATCGGCGCCGTGGCGGGCGACGCTGGCGTAAAGCCGATCCAGGCCGTCTTCATCGACCCGTTCAAGGGCGTGCTGGCGCTGTTCCTGCTGGAACTGGGTCTGGTGGCCGGCGGCCGACTGGCTGAAGTGCGACGCTTCGGCGCCGTGGTGTTGGTGCTGGGGCTGGGGCTGCCGCCCCTGCTGGCGCTGCTGGGCGCGGCCACTGGCCTGGCGCTGGGCCTGTCGACTGGAGGCGTGGCCCTGCTGGCCACCCTGGCGGCCAGCGCCAGCTACATCGCTGCGCCCACGGCCATGCGCATGGCCGTGCCGCAAGCGAACGCCGCGCTGTCGATCACCATCGCGCTGGGCATCAGCTTTCCCTTCAATATCCTGGTCGGCATACCGATGTACATCGGTTTGGCCCGGACGCTGACGACATGATCCCCAAACACCCGAAGACCCTGCTGGTGATCGCGGCCGAAGCCGTGATCGAAAAAGCCCTGTTGCGCGACGCGCGCGAACGCGGCGCCCAGGCCTGGACCGTGAGCGAGGTGCGCAGTGCCGGGCGCGAAGGCCAGCGTGAAGGCGCCTGGGAGGCCGATCGGACGGTGGAAATCAAGCTGGTGTGCGAGCCCGAGGTCGCGGACGCGATTGCCGGCCATGTGCTGGCCGAGTACGCCGCCCACTACCAGGTGGCCATGTACTTTGTGCCGGTAGACGTGCTGCGGCCGGACAGGTTCTAGGCCCAGCCTGACGCAGGCTCAAAGCAACAAGGCGCCTGCTTCCTTGGAAGCAGGCGCCTGCTGTCTAGAAAAGTGCGTGGCTTGGTGCAGCCGGGCTGCAGTGCTGCCGCTGGATGATCGGCAGTCGGCGCAGCAAGGCTGCGCCAGGCCGCAAGATCAGTCGCCGTAGCCGCCGCGGCTGCCGCCGCCACCGCTGCCGCCACCGTAGCCACCGCGGCTACCGCCACCACCGCCGCTGCCGTAGGGGCTGCGGCCACCGCCGCCACCACCACCGCCGCCGTAGGGGCTGCGGCCACCGCCACCACCACCGCCGCCGCCGCCGTAACCACCACCGCCGCCGCCCGTGCCGCCACCGCCGCCGTAGCCGCCACGGCTACCGCCGCCGCCGCCACCGCCAAAGCCACCCGGCCGCTCTTCGCGCGGACGAGCTTCGTTCACCACGATGGCGCGGCCTTCCAGGGCCTGGCCGTTCATGCCGTTGATGGCCGACTGGGCTTCAGCGTCAGAGCCCATTTCGACGAAGCCGAAACCTTTAGAGCGACCCGTGTCACGGTCCATCATGACCTTGGCCGAAGAGACGGTGCCGAATTGCGAAAATGCCTGGTGCAGCGAGTCATCGCGGACCGAATAGGCCAAGTTGCCGACGTACAGTTTGTTTCCCACGGGGAGCCCTTAATCAAAAACCGAAGTAACCATGTGGAGCTTGGAACCCTGCGTGAACCCATCAGACGAAAGGCGCGGCTGCCAGACACAGTCTGCGTATTATGAAGTTGAGTTTTTCACGCCTGTAAAGCGCCGACACGTCAGTTGTTGTTTTGTCGCCCCCGAAAAAACCCTTGGAAGCCTGAAGTGCCAGCGCGGGGCGCGCGCCATACAGCGCCTGATGCAGCGCCCCACACGGCAGGCCAGGCGCCTACGATCGCCGGCATGGACCTGCTGAAACCGCTGATAGCCCTGCTGGCGATCGTCAACCCGATCGGGGTGGTGCCGTTCTTCATCCACTTCACCCAACACTTCACGCGCGAGCAGCGGCTGCGGACGATGCGCATCAGCGCCTTCTCGGCCTTTGTCGTGATCGCTGTCAGCGCGGTGGCCGGGCTGAAGGTGATCGAGTTCTTCGGCATCAGCCTGGCCTCCTTCCAGGTCGGGGGCGGCTGCCTGCTGCTGATCAGTTCGCTGGCGATGCTGAATGCCCAGCCGGCCGAAACGCGGCCCGACGACGTGAAGGAAGGCCAGGACAAGGTCGACGCCGGGGCCAGCATCGCCGTGGTGCCGCTGACCATCCCGCTGCTGACCGGGCCGGCCACCATCTCGACCATGGTCATCTACGCCGAAAAGACCCGCTTCCTGTGGCAGCTGGCCGTGCTGGTGCTGTACGGGGTGGTGATCGGCGTGGCCACCTACCTCGTGTTTGCGGCTTCGGGCCGCATCGCCAAGGTGCTGGGCACCACCGGCATCAATGTGATGACGCGGCTGATGGGCCTGATCCTGGCCGCGATGGCGGTCGAGTTGCTGGCCGACGGGTTGACCAAGCTGTTCCCCGTGCTGGGCAGCCACCTGGCGCGCTGACCGCCCGCGCGCCGCCTGTCCGGCGGGTTAGTCCGGATGCCCGCGCCGGCGCTCAGGACTACATTCGCGCCACTCGTGCAGCGGGTCGCCCAGCGGCCTGCTGCGGGAGGTTCGAGGAGACACTCACACAAGCCGCATCCCCCGCGCCTAGCGCCCGGCCACCAAGGCCGAGCAGCCTGCACGGGGGTCAGCCGGCCAGCCCACGATGCCCCGCATCACTGCCCCGGCCACAAGCCGCAAGGGGACAAAAGCGCCGCACTGACGGCGCTTTTTTGTGCGCCGTCGCTGCAGGCCGGCCCCTAGCATGAAGCCACAGCCGCTTTGGCCGATGCCTGGTGCCGATGCCATGTCCGTGAACCCTGAACTCCGCACGCTGGACGTCGACATCCCGGCGCAGCCGCAATCGCTGGTGCAGCTCTCGCTGCTGCTGGCCGACGAGAACATCAACCTGCAGGCCGCGTCGGCCCTGATCGAAACCGACATGGCCCTGGCCGCGGCCGTGCTGAAGGCCGTCAACTCGTCGCTTTACGGCCTGAAGGGCCGCGTGCAGAGCGTGCAGCAGGCCGTCACGTACCTGGGCATGCGCGAAGTCGCGGCGATCACATTCGAAATGGGTCTGCGCGCGGCCTTCCCGCCGGCGCCCGAACTCGAACCGATCTGGGACCGCGCAGCACGCCGCGGCCTGCTGATGGGGCGCCTGGCGGGCCAGCTGTCGCTGGACGCCTGGGCTGCGCATTCGGCCGGCCTGTTCGAGGAATGCGGCAAGGCGGTGCTGTTCCGCCACGCGCCCGACCACTACCGCAGCATGCTGCGCGCGGCCACCCGCGACGACGAACTGGTGCAGCTGGAGCATGCGGGCTTCGGTGTCAGCCACGACGCACTGGGCGCGGCCTTGTGCGAAAGCTGGGGCCTGGGCGCTGCGGCCGTGGCCAGCGTGCGTCACCATGTTTTGGCCCGGGCGACGCTGCGCCTGCCCGAACAGCCGGCGCGGCGGCCGATCTGCGCCCTGAGCGTGCTGGTGGCGCGCTGGCTGGAAGCGCCCGACAGCCTGGCCGAACTGACCGAACTGGCCAACACCCTGGCGCCGCAGGCCGACCTGGACCCGCTGCTGGTGCTGCGCGCCCTGCAGCGCACGGGTGGCCGGCTGGCCGAAACCGAAGCCGAAGCAGCTGCCGCCTGAAGCGGCCACGGCACCGGCCCGCCGCGCGCGGGCCAGCTCGCCTGCGCCCTTCATCGCCCCACCCCCCACAGCCCATCCCACCCAAAAGGGTGTGCCTGCGGGAAGCCCGCCTGTCACAGAGCCGGCGGCTTGGGTAGCCTCGCGCTCTTTCTCTGCCCTGGCGCCACACAAGGCGCCCACCCACACCATGGCCATCATTGCCAAGCCCGAATCCCTGGCCCTGCAACGCCTGTACCACTGGGAAAAGACGACGCCCGAGCGCGTGGCCCTGACCCAGCCCCAGGGCGGCGGGCCCGTCGTCGACTACAGCTTTTCCGAGTTGATGAACCAGGTGCGCCGAATGGCCGCACACCTGCAAGGCCTGGGTTTGCCGCCCGGTTCGCGCATCGCCCTGTTGTCGAAGAACACCGCCCATTGGCTGATGGCCGACTTCGCCATCTGGATGGCCGGCTACGTCTCGGTGCCGCTGTACCCAACGCTGGCGGCGGGCACCATCCGCCAGATCCTGGAACACAGCGAATCGAAGCTGCTGTTCGTCGGCAAGCTCGACGGCTGGGCCGGCATGAAGCCCGGCATTCCCGCCGGGCTGCCCTGCGTGGTGCTGCCGCTGGCACCGGCGGACGCGCTGCAGAGCTACACGAAGTGGGAAGACATCACCGCCAAGACGCAGCCCCTGGCCGGGCAGCCGGTGCGGGCGGCCGACGACCTGTGCACGATCATGTACACCTCGGGCACCACCGGCGCGCCCAAGGGCGTGATGCACACCTTCGGCAACTTTGCCCTGGCGGTGCAGGACGGCCTGAAGCGCGTGCCCTTGCGCCAGGACGGCCGCATGCTGAGCTACCTGCCTTTGTCGCACGTGGTGGAACGCACCCTGGTCGAACACGGGCTGCTGGCCACGGGCATGCATGTGTACTTCGCCGAAAGCCTGGACACCTTCACGGCCGACCTGCAGCGCGCCCGGCCCACCGTCTTCTTCAGCGTGCCCCGGCTGTGGGTGAAGTTCCAGCAGGGCGTGCAGGCCAAGATGCCGCCCAAGAAGATGGACCTGTTCCTGAAGCTGCCCATCCTGAACGGCGTGGTGAAGAAGAAGGTGCTGGGCGCGCTGGGCCTGCAGGACTGCATCTTTGCCGCCGGCGGGGCCGCGCCCATGCCGCTGGAACTGCTGCGCTGGTATTCACGCCTGGGCCTGCGCCTGGCCGAGGGCTACGGCATGACGGAAAACCTGGGCGCCACGCACATCACCGAAGGCGGGCTGGACGCGGCGGGCACCGTCGGCCGGCCCTACGAACAGGTGCAGTGCCGCATCGACCCGGCCAATGGCGAGATCCAGTGCAAGACGCCGTGGACGATGCTGGGCTACTACAAGGAACCCGAGCTCACGCGCCAGGCCATGACGGACGACGGCTGGCTGCACACCGGCGACAAGGGCTCGGTCGACGCCCAGGGCCGGCTGAAGATCACCGGCCGCGTGAAGGACCTGTTCAAGACCAGCAAGGGCAAGTACGTGGCCCCGGCGCCGATCGAAGACAAGCTGGTGATGAATGCGGCCGTGGAAGCCTGCTGCGTCACCGGCGCCAACCTGGGCCAGCCTCTGGCCCTGCTGATGCTGAACGCCGACGCCGCTAAGAAGGCGCAAGACAGCGCCGGCAAGGCCGAGATCGAGGCTTCACTGACGGCCCACCTGGCCCATGTCAACGAGACCCTGGACCCGCACGAACAGCTGGACTGCCTGGTGCTGATGACCGAGCCCTGGACGGTGGACAACGACCTGATCACACCCACCTTCAAGGTCAAGCGCAACCGGGTCGAAGACCTGTTCGCGAAGAACTACGACAGCTGGGTAGGGTCGCGGAAAAAGATCGTCTGGTATCGAATGTAGGCCCCCACGCTCGCTGGCGCTCGCTGCCCCCCAAGGGGGCGCCCCGCCAGCGGCCCGGCAAAGCCGGTTCCGCGGCGGGTGGCTTGGGGGCTTGGGGGCTTGGGGGCTTGGGGGCTTTTCCGGGCTACTGTGATGCGGCGGATGCAGCTGACGCGGCGGGGGGCACGGGCACCACGACGCCTGCGCCCAGCGGGATCTCGTCGCTGACCGTCACGCCGGTGACGAAGTAGCGTGTGTCGCCGAAGCAGCTGCCCGGCAAGCCCACCTTTTCTTCGTAGTGCAGGGCCACGCGCTTGCCCATGGCGCGCGTGATGTCGCGCGCGACGGCTTCGTCCCAGATCGTGAACAGGAACTTCTCGGGTGTGGTGCCCGGCAGGGACACCAGGGCCAGCTCGCCTTCCCAGGTCTTGCACAGCCAACCCTTGTTGGACAGCTTCTGCACCCAGCCGGCGCGTTCGCCGCTGGAATAGCTCCAGCTCAGCGCGGCCCAGAAGTAAAGCGCCGCCAGCAGAGCCAGCACGAGCAGGGGCAGGACGAGGAATTTGAAGATGCGCATAGGGCATCTATTCTGGCGTCAGGTGCGAAGCACGCACCCCGCCTGCAGGGGGGCAGGCGGGACGCACCGGGCGGCATGGCGCCCGCTCGGCGGTGGGGCTTACTTCGTGTTCGCCTTGAAGCTGGTGAACACGCGCGTCTGAACGCGGCGGATGTCCTGCGGCACGGCGTCAGGTACGGTGAGCTTGGCGATGTCGGCCGCGCCCAGGAAGACGGTGGGGTTGTCGGCCACGGTCTTCTTGACGAACTTCTTCGACGCCGCATTCGGGTTGGCGTAGAAGACGGTGTTCGTCAGCGAGGCATGCACCTCGGGGCGCAGGATGTAGTTGATGAAGGCGTGGGCATTGGCCACGTTCTTCGCGTCCTTCGGGATGGCCATCGTGTCGAAGAACAGCGTGGCGCCAGTGGCGGGGATCAGGGCCTGGATGTCCTGCCCGGTCTTGTTGTCGATGGCACGCTGGCGGGCGATGTTGATGTCGCCCGAATAGCCCATCACCACGCACAGCTGGCCGCCGGCCAGGTCGTTGATGTAGCCCGAAGACGAAAAGCGCGTGACGCTGGGGCGCGCGGCCTTCAGCACCGCGGCGGCGGCTTCGTAGTCCTTGGCAGTCTTGCTGTACGGTTCCTTGCCGGCGTAGATCATCGCCACGGGCAGCACTTCACTGGCCGAATCCAGCACGTTCACGCCGCAGCCCTTCAGCTTGCTGGCGTACTCTGGCTTGAACAAGAGATCCCAGGGGTTGGCGGGCATGGGCATGCTGCCCAGCGCGGCCTTCACCTTGCCGGTGTTGATGCCCACCGTCACGTAGCCCCACATCCAGGTCACCAGGTGTTCGTTGCCCGGGTCCACCTGGGCCAGCTTGCCCAGCAGGGCGGTGTCCAGATTGCCCCAGTTGGTGAGCTTGCTGCGGTCCAGCTTCTGGTACAGGCCGCTGGTGATCTGCGTCTTGGCGAAATGCGCGCTGGGCACGACGATGTCGTAGCCGCTGCGGCCGGCCACCAGCTTGGCCTGCAGGATCTCGTTGCTGTCGTAGTTGTCGTAGCGGACCTTGATGCCGGTCTCTTTTTCGAAGTTCTTGATCGTGTCTTCGGCGATGTAGTCCGACCAGTTGTAGATGTTCAGCACCTTGCTTTCGCCCTGGGCGAAGGCGGTGGCGCCGGCCGCCAGCAGGGCGGCAGCAAGAACGGTACGGAAGGCGTGCAGCTTCATGGCAGGCTTTCGGGCTGATGCAGTGGAGGGGCGGTGGGGGGCTTGAGTGAACGGGCTGCAACCTGAGCCTGTCTGCAGGCAGAGCCGGCGCGCCCGTGGCGGGAGACCCGAATTCTGGCCGACCTGCAATCACCAGGGAATTTCGCTGCCGTCCCAGGCGCGGAAGCAGCCGCTGGCGCCTTCGGCGGGCAGGCCGTCCAGCACGGCCAGCAGGTGGCGGGCTGCGGCGTCGGGCGTGGTGGCCTCGGTGTCGCCGATGATGGGCGCAGACAGCTTTGACGCCACCGTGCCCGGGTGCAGCGCCGCCAGCACGGCCAGCGGGCGCCGGCGCGCCACTTCGATGGCGGCCGTGCGCAGCAGCATGTTCAGCGCCGCCTTGCTGGCGCGGTAGCTGTACCAGCCGCCTTTGCGGTTGTCGCTGATGCTGCCCACGCGCGCCGACAGCACCCCGAACAGCGCGCGTTCGCGCAGCGGCAACAGGTCGTGGAACTGCTGGATCACCAGTGCCGGGCCCGTGGCGTTGACGGCGAAGGCCTGCGCCAGGTTGGTCGCGTCCAGTTCGGCCAGACGCTTCTCGGGCGCGCGCAGGGCCGGGCCCTGGTCTGTCTGCACTGGCAGGTGCAGGGCGCCTGTGGCGCAGACCACCAGATGAAAGGGCGCTTGCGGCCGCAGCGCCGCGGCGGCAGCGGCCAGGCTCGCCGGGTCGGCCAGGTCGACGGCAGGTTCGCCCCGGGCGCCCGGGCGGCGCGACAAGCCCACCACCCCGGCGCAGCGTGGGTCGGCCTGCAAGGCCGCCACCAAGGCGCCGCCAATGGCGCCGCTGGCCCCCAGCACCAGGGCGCGATAGCCCGTGGGCAGGCTGGCCATCATGGCGCGGGTACTTCGCGGCGGCGGAACATGCCCCAGCCTTCCATCGCCAGCACGGTGTCGCCGTGCTGGTTGTGCAGTTCCCAGCGGCTGCGCACCAGGCCCACGTGCGGCTTGCTGTTCATGGGGCGGGCTTCCAGCACGTCCATGCGCATGCGCAGCGTGTCGCCGGGGTGCACGGGCTTCAGCCAGCGCAGGCTGTCGATGCCGGGCGACCCCAGGCTGGCGGCGTCCAGCAGGTATTCGTCGCACATCATGCGCATGGCCATCGCGCAGGTGTGCCAGCCGCTGGCCGACAGCCGGCCGAACAGGGAAGCTGCGGCCGCCTCGTCGTCCAAGTGGAAAGGCTGGGGGTCGAACTGGCGGGCAAAGGCGATGACGGCGTCGCGCGACACCGGCATGGCGCCGAATTCACGACGCTGGCCGGCCGGGAAGTCTTCCCAGAACAGCCGCGGGCCGGGGGGAATCGGGGAACTCGGTGGCTTCGGCTGCGGGGCAGCCGGATCGGATGGGGCGGGCGTAAACGGGCTCATGCGGCGCAGGATAGCGGCGTGGCGCGCCACAATCCGCCAGCCGCGCAGACACCCTGCCGTGCCGGTCGCCCTTCTGCGCCGCCGTGCCCCGTCGTGCCCCATCTCCACCCTGCCTGCCATCACCATGACCCTGCTCATCATTGGCCTTGTGCTCTTCCTGGGCGTGCATTCGACCCGCGTGTTCGCCGACGGCTCGCGCACGCGCTTCATTGCCGCGCGCGGGGCGAACGCCTGGAAGGGCCTGTATGCCCTGCTGTCGGTGGTGGGCTTCGCGCTGTTGATCTACGGCTATGGCGCGGCGCGCCAGCAGCCGGTGGTGCTGTGGACCAGCCCCACCTGGACGCGCCACCTGGCGGCCCTGCTGACCATGCCCGCCTTCGTGCTGCTGGCCGCGGCCTATGTGCCGAGCAACGGCATCAAGGCGGCGCTGCACCACCCGATGGTGCTGGCCGTCAAGCTCTGGGCCCTGGCCCACCTGCTGGCCAACGGCACGCTGGCCGACCTGCTGCTGTTTGGCGGCTTTCTGGCCTGGGCGGCGCTGAGCTTCCGGGCCGCGCGCGGCCGCGACCGCAGCGCCGGTACCGTCTACCCACCCGGGCGGCCGGTGATGACGGTGGTCGCGGTGCTGGTGGGCCTGGCGGCCTGGGCTGGCTTTGCTTTCTGGGCGCACGGTGCCTGGATCGGGGTAAGGCCTTTCGGGTGATGCGGGGGGCCACACCCGGGTGATCCCCCGGGTGATCCCCCGGGTGACCCACTCGGGGGCCCCGGCAGGGCGCCCACCGCGGGGCGATGGCCAGGGGCTGCGCGGCGGTCCAGCATGGCGGCACTGCCTGGGAGCCGCCACATGGACATCGTCACCCGCTTCATCCACCGCCCATCGTCTGCCGCCGCGGCCGGCCTGTCGGCTGCGCAGCCCCGCCCAGGCTCATCGAACGCCGGGCGCGGAACACCGGAAACCGCAGCTGCCACGCTGGCGCCCGATGACGAGATTCCCCGCGGCTGTGGCTGGTTCGATTCCAGTCACGAACTGCAGTGCGGGCTGCTCATCACCGAACACGACAGCCCCGACCGCGTGGCCCAGCACCTGCCGCTGGACACCTGGCTGGCCTGGCACCTGGCCGGCAGCACGGCGGCCGGCCCGGCACTGCGGGCATGATCCAGGCCATCAGCCCTGCCGGAGCCGCCATGCCGTCCCTGTCCCGCCTGTCCTGTGCCTTCCTGCCCCACGGGCGGTCGGCTGCCACAGCCCTGGCCGCCCTGGTGACCACCCTGGTGGCCGCGACCCGTGCTGCGGCGCAGCCCGTGGGCGAAGTGGACACCGTGTTCAAGCTGCTGGGCCCTGATCACAGGATCGTCGTCGAAGCCTACGACGACCCCGGCGTGCGCGGCGTCACCTGCTATGTGTCGCGCGCCAAGACTGGCGGCATCAAGGGCGGGCTGGGCCTGGCGGAAGACAAGGCCGAGGCGTCGATCGCCTGCCGCCAGACCGGGCCCATCGCCTTCCCCAAGCCGATCGCGGCGCAGGAAGAGATGTACAGCGAACGCATCTCGCTGGTGTTCAAGAAACTGCGCGTGGTGCGCATGGTCGACGCGCCGCTCAACACCCTGGTCTACCTGACGTATTCCGACCGGGTGATCGAAGGGTCGCCGCAGAACAGCGTGACGGCCGTGCCGGTGGACCGCAACACGCCGATTCCGCTGAAGCCCTAGCCACCGCCGGGCCGCCTGCTCAGGCCGCTCGGGCCGCCCGGGCCAGCCAGCCCGCGACCCAGCGCCTTCAGGCCACCAGCCGCCCGGCGTTGAAGTCTTCCACCGCCTGCACCAGTTCTTCGCGCGTGTTCATCACGAACGGGCCGTACTGCGCGATCGGCTCACCCAGCGGCTGGCCCGCCACCAGGATGAAGCGCGCGCCGGTGCTGCCGGCCGCCACGGCCACGCCGTCGCTGGGCGGGTCACCGGCCCGGTCGTTGGCCAGGATGGCCATGCGCTGGCGTCGCACTGCGGTGTCGCCCACCAGCAGCATGTCGCCGCGGTAGACGTACAGGAAGGCGTTGTGGCCCGGCGGCAAACGCTGTTCGAAGCGCGCCTCGGGCGCCAGATGAACATCGAGGAACACGGGTTCGGTGCCGTCGCGCTGCACTGCGCCGGCCACGCCTTGCGCGCTGCCGGCGAGCACGCGCACCGTCACGCCTTCGGCCTGCCATTCGGGTACTTCAGGGCTGGTGATGTCGCGATACCCCGGCGCGCGCATCTTGTCGCGCGCCGGCAGGTTCAGCCAGAGCTGAAAGCCTTCCATCGCGCCGTCCTGCTGCTCGGGCATTTCACTGTGGATGACGCCGCGGCCGGCCGTCATCCACTGCAGCCCGCCGGGGGCCAGCAGGCCTTCGTTGCCCGCGCTGTCGCGGTGTCGCATGCGGCCCTGCAGCATGTAGGTGACGGTCTCGAAGCCGCGGTGCGGGTGGTCGGGGAAGCCGCCGATGTAGTCGCCCGGGTTTTCGGTGCCGAAGGCGTCGAGCATCAGGAAGGGGTCCAGCCGGCGTTGCAGGTCCTGCGTCAGCACGCGCACCAGCTTCACGCCGGCGCCGTCGCTGGTGGCCTGGCCCTGCACCAGGCGTTCGACCTTGCGGGGGTTTTTGAGAGCGTCCATGCCCGCAAGCTTAGGCCCTGTAAGCTGGGTCTGTTTTGCGCGACGACTTTGCACGGCGACTGCCACACCATGAACCTTCTCTCCCACCGCCAGGGTCTGGCGCAGCGCCTGGTACAGGTACGCGCCCACACGCTGGCGCTGGCCGCCCCGCTGTCGCCCGAAGACATGGGCCTGCAGTCGATGCCCGACACCAGCCCAGCCAAGTGGCACCTGGCCCACACCACCTGGTTCTTCGAAACCGTGGTGCTGGCCGCGCATGCGCCGGGCTACCGGCCGGTAGACGCGCGCTGGCTGCCGCTCTTCAATTCCTACTACGAAGCGCTGGGCCCGCGCCACCCACGGCCGCAGCGCGGGCTGCTCAGCCGGCCTTCAGCCGACGAGGTTCTGGCCTACCGCGCCCGGGTCGACCAGGCGCTGGCCGACTTCGTGGCGCAGGCCGACGCCGACGCACTGGCCGCCGCCGCGCCGCTGCTGGAATTGGGCTGCCAGCACGAACAGCAGCACCAGGAACTGCTGCTGACCGACGTGCTGCACGCGTTTTCGCTCAACCCGCTGCTGCCGGCGCTGCGCGAAGGCTCGCCGCCACCCGTTGCCGCTACCGCTGAAGCGGCGCCGCCTGGCGACGACACCTGGTGGCCGCGGCCAGGCGGGGTGGTCGAAGTCGGCCATGCCGGCGCCGGCTTTGCCTTCGACAACGAAACGCCGCGCCACCGTGTGCTGCTGCAGCCGCACGGCATCGCCCGCCACCTGGTCACGAACGCCGACTTCCTGCGCTTCATGCAGGACGGCGGGTACGGCCGCGCCGGGCTGTGGCTCAGCGAAGGCTGGGCCCAGGTGCAGGCCCAGGGCTGGCAGGCGCCGCTGTACTGGCAGCTGGCGGCCGACGGTCTGCCCACGGCCGAATTCGGCCTGCACGGCCTGCAGCCCTGGCGCAGCCAGGCGCCCGTGTGCCACCTGAGCTTTTTCGAAGCCGCGGCCTTTGCCGAATGGGCCGGCGCCCGGCTGCCAACGGAATTCGAATGGGAAGCCGCCGCCGCTGCAGCGCAGCCCTACGGGCCCGAAGCCCCGGGCACGGGCGACTGTAGCGGCCTGTTCGGCCAGGTCTGGCAGTGGACCCGCTCTTCCTACGACCCCTACCCGCGCTTTCGCCCGCTGCCCGGGGCAGTGGGCGAATACAACGGCAAGTTCATGGTCGGCCAGGTGGTGCTGCGCGGCAGCAGCGCGGCCACACCCAATGGGCATGCGCGCAGCAGCTACCGCAACTTCTTTCCGCCCGGCACGCGCTGGCAGTTCTGCGGCCTGCGGCTGGCGTGCGACCTGTGAGGCCCGCCGCTTTGCACGTGCTGCGGCGCCCATGCGCGGGCAGAATGCCGCTTCTCCCTTCCCCCCCTTTTTTCCGTTTGAGCCGGAGCACGCAGCGATGAAAGCCATCTGGAACGGCACCGTGGTGGCCGAAAGCGACGACACCGTGGTCGTCGAAGGCAACCACTACTTCCCGGCTTCGGCCCTGAAGCCGGAATACACCTTGCCCAGCAACACCCACACCATGTGTTCGTGGAAGGGCCAGGCCAGCTACCTGACGCTGTTCGTGAACGGCGACGCCAACCCCGACGCGGTCTGGTTCTACCCCGAGCCGAAGGACGCCGCGGCTGAAATCCGCGGCCGCGTGGCCTTCTGGAAAGGCGTGAAGGTCACCGCCTGACAGCAGCGCTGGCACTGCCGATGGAAAAGTCTGCCTGGGCCGCAGCCCACCGGCGCCGGCTGCGTGAAGTCTGGCGCTCGGCCGGCTGGCCCTGCCACGACACCCTGGAACTGGACCTGCTGGCCGCCGGGCTGCTGCAGCGCGTGTGGGACGCCGCCGGGCGCGAGACGCTGCGCGTCAGCGACGCCGGCCTGCAGGTGCTGGCCAGTGCCCGCCAGCGCGCGCAGGCTGCGCTGAACGCGCACGAAGCCCTGGTCGCCCGCCTGGCGGCCGACATGCAGCGCGCCGGCCGCGTGGTCTGGCGCGGGCTGGCGCTGCGTGCGCCGCTGGCGCAGGAGGATGGCAGCACGCGCTGGGCAATCGCGCGCCCCGACGTTTTTTCTATCCGCCACACCACCCAGGAAGACATGACCGAGCCGGTGGTACACGAAATCAAGGTCAGCCGCGCCGACCTGCTGTCCGACCTGCGCACGCCGGCCAAGGGCGCGGCCTACCGCGCCTTGTCCAGCCAATGCTGGTATGTGCTGCGCGAAGGCATCGCCCAGCCCGACGAAGTGCCCGCTGACTACGGCGTGCTGCTGGCCGGCGCCAGCGGTCTGCAACTGGCCCGGCCGGCGCCACGGCGTGCCTTGCGGCTGCCGTTCGCGGCCTGGATGGCGCTGGCGCGCAGCAGCCCCGACGCCACCAGCCCCGACGAAGACATCGACCAGGCACCGCTGTCACCGCACAGCCCGCTGCCGGCCTGATGGCAACATGGCCGCAGGCCACAGCCGATGACCTGGCGTAACTGGTGGCAACGCCTGAGCGGGGGTTCGCCTGCGGCCGCGCAGGTGAAGAGATCCGCGTCTGCGCCCGCGTCTGCACCCAAGTCGCCACCATCTCCTGCAACGCGCACCGCGCCGGCGGCTCCCACCGACCCGGCAGCCCCGCCCGGCACCAGCACATACGGCCTGCAGTTGCCGCTGGTCGACCCGCGCGGGCGCGTTGCCGGCTTTGAATGTCTGCTGCCGGCCAGCCTGGCGCAGCGGCTGGCCACGCGCGGCGAATTGACCGCCCAGGCCGCACACCACGCACTGCTGATGGCAGCCCTGCAGCCTTTGCTGGCGCGCGGCCGCCAACCGCTGGCCCAGCTGCCGGCGGCCGTGCTGGCCCGCCCCATCGTGGCCGACGCCGTGCCCGCCGGCGCCTGGCTGTGCCTGCCCGACCTGGCCGAGCTGCCACCGCCCCTGCAGCGCGAACTGCGCGCACGCGGCGTGCGCCTGGGGGTGCCCGACGGCCCGCCCGCAGCCGCACCGGAAGCCGACTTCGTCTGGCTGCGCGCCAGTGGCGAGCTCGACACCCTGCTGCTGTCGGCCCAGCGCTGGCAGGAAGCGCGGCCGAAGCTACCGCGCGTGGCCAGCGGGCTGGACACCGTGGACGACGTCGAACGGCTGCTGAAGTCGGGCTTCCAGCTGGTGGGCGGCCGGCTGGACCGCCGTCGCGCCGCCGACGAACGTCCGCTGAACGCGGCTGCGCACCGCATCTGCGAGCTGATGAACCACCTGGCGCTGAACCGCGACACGGCCGTCGTGGCCGACGCCGTGCGCGCCGACGTGGCCCTGAGCTACCGGCTGCTGCGCTATGCCAACAGCCCGGCGCTGGCGCTGTCGCGCGGCGTCGAATCAGTCGAGCAGGCGGTGCTGCTGCTGGGCCGGCAGGAACTGTCGCGCTGGCTGGCGCTGCTGCTGCTGTCGGCGGCCAGCAGCCGGCAGGCCGGCGCGGCGCTGCAGGAACAGGCCCTGGCCCGCGGCCGGCTGCTGGAACTGCTGGCCCGCAGCGCGGGCGAAGCCGAGCCCGGAGCGCTGTTCAGCCTGGGGCTGTTCTCGATGCTGGAAGCGCTGCTGGAAATGCCGCTGGCGCGCGCCCTGGAACCGCTGCGCCTGGGTGACGCCACCCGCGCCGCGCTGCTGCAGCGCAGCGGGCCCTGGGCCGACTACCTGCAGCTGGCCCAGGCACTGGAACACGAAGACCTGGCCCGGGCCGAAGCCCTGGCGCCGCGCTGGGGTGGCCTGCCACCGGTGCTGGGCCTGCAGGACGAAGCCTGGGCCTGGGCCGCGGCCCTGGGGCCGGCAGATGGCCCGCGCCCAGCGGCGGGCTAGGCATCTGCGCGGCAGAAATCGGCGGCGCTGGCCGCCCGTCTTGCCAGAAACGAAAAAGCCGGTCAGTTGACCGGCTTGCTGGCTGAGCGCAGCGCGGCAAGATCCCGCGCTGGCCAACGGCGTCTATATCAGGCCGATCAGGCGACCTTCTTGCGGCGGCGGCTGGCGGCCAGGCCAGCCAGCGCCAGGCCGGCCAGGGCCAGCGAGCCGGGTTCCGGCACGTCACGCGGCACGGTGTTGCAGGCGTCGCCGCTGGTGTTGGACACGCAGGTGGTGTGCACGGCCAGCAACTTGTAGTAATCGTTGCCGGCGTCCAGGCTGTTCACCGTGGGGCCGAAGTACGAGCTGATGATCCACCAGCTGGAGCTGTTGGCCGCGTTGGCCGCCACGCCCGTGCCCGTGGTGTTCTGGCCGTAAGTGTTGCCGGTGACGTTGGTGCCGTCCAGGTCGCCTGAACCGACCAGCACCCAGCCCGACGACAGCAGGCTGGCGGTGGTGACGTTCATGCTGGGCATCGAGCTGGGGGCACCCGTGCCGGCCCAGCGCAGCAGACTCAGGTCGGTGTCGTTGTAGGACCAGCCCAGTGCGACGCCGGTGATCACGACCTTGTTGAAGCCGAAGTTCAGCAGCAGCAGTTCGTGCTTGCCGTCGTTGTCGAAGGCGTGCTGCGGCTGGTTGACGGTTTCGCTCGGGGCGGTGAAGCCCATGCCCGAGCCGCCCTGATCGGTCAGCGTGCCGCGAACATAGGTGCCACCAGCGGAAGCGGCGTAGCCTTCAGCGCGCAGGGTGTTGTTCGTGCCCAGGCTGCAGGTCTGCGTGGCCTTCGACCCGACGAGGTCGCAGTTGCCGCCGTTCCCGAAATTCCAGGTGTTCTGGGCCGATGCGGGGGCCGCAGCCAGAACGGCCAGAACTGTCAAACCAGCGGAAACCCATGCGAACTTGTTCATGACGTACTTTCTGAGAGTAGCGGTGCCGATGCTGCACCTGAGAATGTCGTGACAGTTTGCAATCACCAGGCCAGCAGCTGAAACTCCAATCAAAACAACAGCTTATGTGATTCTGGGGGGGTGCTGCCGGCGCGCCGTGTAAGGAAGCGCGACAGCCCTTATCCCCCTTATCGAAGGGTGTCCAGCAGGGCCTGCGCCTCGCGCGCACTGGCGAAGCTGCCGCCGCCGGTGCGCAGGGCCGCCTGCAGCTCTTCGCGCGCTTCGCTGCCGCGCCCGGCGCTGGCCAGCACGCTGGCCAGGTAGAAGCGCGTTTCGGGGTTGGACGGGTCGCGCAGGCGCGCGTCGCGCAGCAGCTGCAGTGCGCGGTCGGTCTGCCCGCCCTGGAAGGCCATCCAGCCGGCCGTGCCCACGATGTGCGGGGCGTCTGGCCGCGCGGCCAGCGCCTGGGCCGCGGCACGCTGTGCGCCGGCCACGTCCTTCAGCCGCAGCAGCACATGGGCGTAGTTGTTCAGGGCCTCGGCGTTGTTGGGGGCCTGCTTCAGCAGCTGTTCGTAGGCCGTGCGGGCCGCTGGCATGTTGCCGCGGCTGGCGTAGCCGTCGGCCAGGGCGCGGCGCACGGCCAGGTCTTGCGGGCGGCTGCGCAGCCACTGCTCGGCCAGCGCCGCGGCGGCCTGCGGGTCTTGCGTGGCCTGCACCCGCATCAGGCGCAGCAGGCTCTGGCTGCTGGGTTCCATCTGGTGCGCGCGGCGGTAGGCTTCCAGCGCAGCAGCGGCGTCGCCACGCGCCGCGGCCACGTCGCCCAGCAGCGCATGGCCCACAGACGCCTGCGGGCGCGTGCTGATGATTTCGCGCGCCTTCGCCTCGGCCGGGGCCAGTTCGCCCTGCTGCACAAGGGCGTCGACCTGCAGGGCCTGCGCCGGCAGGTGCGCCGGGTCGCCCTGCAGCGCCTTTTCGACGCTGTAGGCGGCGTTGCGCGGGTCGCCCGCGGCCAGCTGCAGCAGCGCGATGCTGGTCTGCGCCGGCGCGTCGAAGTTGGCCTGACGCGACGCCCGCACCAGCGCGCCGCGGGCGGCTTCGGGGTTCTTCGCCGCCAGCGACACGCGCGCGTTCGCCACCAGGGTCTGCAGGTCGTCGGGCGCCTTGCCGTTCAGGCGCTTCAGCGCTTCCTGCGCACCTTCCACCCGGTCGCCACGCAGGTGGTAGTCCAGCAGCGTCAGGCTGGGCTGCAGGTCGTTGGGGGCGCTGTGGTCGGCGGCCTTGCTGAAGTAGCGCGTGGCCTCGTCGGTCTGGCCGCGGCGTTCGGCCAGGCGGCCGAGCTCGGTCAGCACGTCGACGTTCTTGTCGTCAGCCTTCAGCAGCATGGCCAGGCGCGTGGCGGCGCTGTCGAGCTGGTTGTTGCGCATGTCCAGCCGCGCCAGGTTCAGGCGCGGCGCCACGAAGGCCGGGTCCAGCCGCGCGGCTTCGTCGAAAGACGCGCGGGCGCGGGCCAGGTCGCCGGTCTGCAACCGCGCCTGCCCCAGCAGGTTGTGCAGCCCCGGCTGGGTGGGCTGGCGCTTGACCAGGGCCTCGGCCACCTCGATGGCGCGGCGGCCGCCGCGCGGGGTGCGGTCGCGCAGGTACAGGCCCACCAGGGCCACGCCGGCCTGCAGCTGGCCAGGGTCGCGGGCGTAGGCGGCTTCCAGCGGCGCCAGGGCGTCGGTGGTTCTGCCGGCCGACGCCAGGCTCAGGCCCAGCAGGGTGCGCAGCTGCGGGTCGTCGCGCGTGGCCAGGGCGTCCTGCAGGATCTGCGACGCCCGCGCGTGCCGGCCGGCAGACATGTGGGCCGAAGCCAGCAGGTTCAGCGCCTGCACGTCGCGCGGGTGGCTGCGCAGGTAGGTGTCCAGCACCTCCACGGCGCGGTCAGCGTTCTTCTCGTTCAGGTGGATCTGCGCCAGCAGCTTGGCCACCGGGCTGCCGGGCTGGTCGCGCTGGATGATCTCGAAATAGGGCCGGGCCTTTTCGAACTGTCCCAGGCCGTGGTGCGCCAGCCCGCCCAGGATCAGCAGCTGCGGCCGGTAGCGCAGGAAAGCCGGGAGCAGCGGGTCGATGAGCGTGGTGATCTCGGCCAGCGCGGCGCGCGCGGCCTTCGGGTCGCCTTCGCGTTCGGCGATCAGCGCGCTCAGGTAGACGGCGCGCGGGTCCCGGGGCTGGCTGCGGCGCGCAGCGCTGACGTCGAGCTTGGCTTCGGGCAGGCGGTTCTGGTCCAGCGCGATGCCGGCGCGGGCCAGCAGCGACTCGAAATGGTCAGGCTGGCTGCGCAGCGCGCGCGAATAGCCGGCCTGGGCTTCCACCAGGTTCGACTGCGCATGCGCCACCGAAGCCCGCAGGTACAGCGCCTCGGCCAGGCCCGGTGCCAGGGCGATGGCGCGGTCGGCAGCGGCGGCGGCCTCGGTGAACTGGCGCGCGCGGATGCGGATCGGCACCTCGGCCAGGTAGGAATCGGCGCTGGCGGGCTCGATCGCGCGCGCCTCTTCCACCGCGGCCAGGGCTTCGCGTGCACGGCCCAGGTCGGCGTGCGCGCTGGCCAGCTGCAGCAGCAGCGGCGCACGCACGCCTGGCGGCAGGCCGCTGGTGGCAAAGCGAGGGTCGTCGAACAGCTGCTGGCGCTTGCCCTGCCCCAGGACGGCCCGCGACAGCGGCACCACCACTTCGGCCCGGTTCACGCCCAGGCGTAGGGCTTCGTTGAAAGCGACCTCGGCGCCGATGACGTCGCTGTTGGCCAGCAGGGCGCGGCCCAACAGCACGTGCACCGGCAGCAGGGTCTTGTCGACTTGCAGGGCATTCTTCAGCTGCACGATGGCGCCGTTGACGTCGCGTTTTTCGAAGCGCTGCAGCGCGTCTTCGTACAGGCGGGCGGCCTTGGGGTCGCCGGCGGCCATGGCGGCCAGCGGCAGGGCCAGCGACACCGAAAACGAAAGGGCCAGCGCCAGGCGCCAGGCAGGGCTGCGCCGGGCGCAGACAGGGGGGGCGGGCTTGTTCACGCGCGAATGCTAGGCCGCGACGGCGTTTTCGTGGACAGGCGGCCGATGGCCAGACAGGCGGTGTGTGCAGAAGGTCCGTGCAGAAGGCGCAATTCGTGCTTCCGGCTGCAGCCGCCGCACAATGGTGGTGTGGGGGTCATGCCCCGCCCAGCCACCCGGAGAACGCTCATGACCCTACGCAGAGTCACCCAAACGACAGCCCGAACGACGGCCCCAACGATCGCCCCCGCCATGGCCCTGGCCATCTGCCTGGCGCTGCTGGCGGGGCAGCCGGCGCAGGCCGCCGCTGTGAAGCTGCCGTCCACGAATGTGGCCTGGCAGGCCGCGGCGGTGGACGCCGACATCGACCGCGCCTTCCAGCGCGCCCGCGCCGAAAAGAAACCCGTGCTGCTGTACTGGGGCGCCACCTGGTGCCCGCCGTGCAACCAGCTGAAGGCCACGCTCTTCAATCGGCAGGACTTCGCTGCGCTGTCGAAGAACTTCATCGCCGTGCACGTGGACGGCGACCGCCCCGGCGCGCAGAAGCTGGGCGCGCGCTTCAAGGTCAGCGGCTACCCCACCACGGTGCTGTTCACGCCCGAAGGCCAGGAAATCACCCGGCTGCCGGGCGAAGTCGACGCGCCGCAGGCCCTGGCCGTGCTGCAGCAGGGCCTGAACGGCGGCCGCGCGGTGAAGGCTGTGCTGGCCGACGCCGTGGCCGGCAAGCCGCTGTCGGCCGGCGACTGGCGGCTGCTGGCCTTTTACGGCTGGGAGATCGACGAACAGCAGGTCGTGCCCAAGGCCGAACTGCCGGGCCTGTTGGCCACGCTGGCCGCGGCGCAGAACACGGCCAACCCCGGCGACAGCGAAACCGGCCACCGCCTGTGGCTGAAGGCCCTGGCCGCCAGCGACGACGGCCAGGGCCTGAAGCCCGACGCCGCGCTGCGCGACCGCGTGCTGCGCGTGCTGGCCGACCCGGCCCAGGCACGGCTGCAGATGGACGTGCTGACGAACGGCGCCGCCGACATCGTGCGCACGCTGGAAGCCGACGATTCGCCACGCCGCGCGCCGCTGGTGGCGGCCTTCGAAGCGGCGCTCAAGCGTTTTGAACAGGACAGCACGCTGTCGCGCAACGACCGGCTGGGCGCCGTCATCGCGCGCATCGACCTGGCGCGCCTGGGCACGCCGAAGGACCAGGTGCAGGTAACGCTGCCCGCTGCGCTGGTAGCCGAAGTGCGCGCACACGTGCAGCGCGACGACCGCGAGATCACCGACGGCTACGAACGCCAGGCCGTCATCACCGCCGGCGCCTACGCCCTGGGCCGCGCCGGCCTGTGGGCCGACAGCGACGCCCTGCTGCAGGCGAACCTGGCCAAGAGCCATTCGCCGTACTACCTGATGAGCCAGCTTGGCAGCAACCTGCGCAAGCAGGGCCGCAACGACGAGGCGCTGAAGTGGTACCAGCAGTCCTTCGAGAAGGCCGAAGGCCCGGCCACCCGGCTGCAGTGGGGCGCGGGCTACCTGAATGCACTGGTGGACCTGGCGCCCACCCAGACCGCGCGCATCGAAAAACTCGCCAGCACGCTGCTGGCCGAAGCGGCCAAGGACCGCGCGGCTTTCGAGGGCCGCAGCGCCCGGTCGCTGCAGCGCGCCGGCGCCAAGCTGGCGGCCTGGAACGGCGACGGCAAGCAGGCGCCGGTGCTGAAGAAGCTGCAGGCCCAGCTGGACGGGGTGTGCAGCAAGCTCGACACCGCCGACGGCCAGCGCGCCGCCTGCCAGGCGGTGCTGAAACCCGCGGCCAAGGCCGAGCCGAAGAAGGCCGCCTGATGCCGCGCCCACTGCTGGCCGAAGCCCAGCTGCACCCGGCCATCCGCCTGGCTGTGGCCGGTCACCACGGCGACGTGCTGGCGGCCGCGCAGCAGGCCATCGCCCGCCACCCGGTGGTGGTGTTCGGCATGGCTGGCAACCCCTTCGTGAAAAAGGCGCGCCGGCTGCTGGACGCCGCCGGCATCGCCCATCACGACATCGACCACGGCAATTACCTCAGCCAATGGCGGCGGCGCAACGCGCTGAAGATGTGGTCGGGCTGGCCCACCTTCCCGATGGTGTTCGTGCGCGGCGTGCTGGTGGGCGGAGCCGACGACCTGGCCCGGCTGCAAGCCAGCGGCGAACTGAAGCGTCTGCTGGCGCAGGACCCCGCCACGCCCTGAAGGGCCAGGCCACGGCCGGCACGGGCCACGGCCCCTGCGACAGCGCCCGCTGCCAGCCAGGCGGCCGCCCGCGCCATCCGTCGCACCGGGCTGCCATTCGCCCGTCAGCAGGTGCACGCCGGGCAGGCTGCCTTCCACAATGGCGGCATGAGACTGTCCATCCCCCTCCCTGCCTTCTCTGCCCTGGCCGCCCTAGCTGCCGCCCTGGCTGCCGCCTGGCTGGCCGCAGGCCCCGCGCGGGCGGCCGACGCGCCGCCCGTGACCCAGCCCTGCCGGCTGGCCGGCGTCGAGACCAGCGCCCTTTGTGGCGTGCTGCAGCGCCCGCTGGACCCGGCACAGCCGCAAGGCCGCCAGATCGAGCTGCATTACGCGGTGCTGCCGGCCCTGGCGCGCAACAAGAAACCCGACCCGGTGCTGTTCTTTGCCGGCGGGCCGGGCCAGAGCGCCATCTCCCTGGCCGGCAGCGTCAGCCGGCTGATGGCGCGAGTGTCGAACCGGCGCGACATCATCCTCATCGATCAGCGCGGCACCGGCCGCAGCGCCCCGCTGAAGTGCGACGACGACGAGCCCACGCGGCCGCTGGCCGACATCGAACCGGCGCGCCAGCAGGCCATGCTGCGCAGCTGCCGCGAGAACCTGGAAAAGCTGCCGCACGGCGACCTGCGCTTCTTCACCACCACCATCGCCATGCAGGACGCCGATGCCGTGCGCCAGGCGCTAGGTGTGCAGCAGGTGAACCTGGTGGGGGGCTCGTACGGCACGCGCGCCGGGCTGGAATACATGCGCCTGTTCCCGCAGGCCGTGCGCCGCGCCGTGCTGGACGGCCTGGCGCCGCCGGACATGGTGCTGCCAGCCAGCTTCTCGGCCGATTCGCAGGCCGCACTGGACGCCAGCATCGCCGCCTGCGAAGCCGAGCCCACCTGCACGCAGCGTTTCCCGCGGCTGCGTGCCGACTGGCAGGCCCTGCTGGCCAATCTGCCGCGCCAGGTGACCGTGCTGCACCCGGTGACGGCTCGCCCCGAGACACTGATGCTCACGCGCGAAACCCTGCTGAACCTGGCCCGCACCCCGCTATACAACCCGGCGCTGGCGTCTGCGCTGCCGCTGGCGCTGCACGAAGCCGCGGCCGGCCGCTTCCAGCCACTGTTCGGGCTGGGCATGGCGCTGGGCGGTTCACGCCAGACGGCCATGGCCATGGGCATGCACCTGTCGGTGGTCTGCGCCGAAGACCTGCCGCGGCTGGCACAAGGCGACGCGCCCGCGCGCGACTTCGGCAGCGCCTTCAGCGACGTCTACGGCCGCCTGTGCGCCGACTGGCCGCGCGGCAGCGTGCCCGCGGCCTTCTACAGCCTGCCCGCCGCCAAGACGCCCACGCTGCTGCTGTCCGGCGGCGCCGACCCGGCCACACCGCCACGCCATGGCGAACGTGTGGCAAAGGCCCTGGGCCCGCAGGCCCGGCACGTGGTGTTGCCGCAGGCCGGGCATGGGGTGATGGGCATCGGCTGCATGCGCGACGTGGTCTTCCGCTTCGTCG
The DNA here is from genome assembly GCA_027485165.1 of Rubrivivax sp. Lineage (GTDB taxonomy): Bacteria > Pseudomonadota > Gammaproteobacteria > Burkholderiales > Burkholderiaceae_C > Rubrivivax. The sequence goes on along the minus strand of JAIXRN010000015.1, from coordinate 20,946 downwards.
ACGCACCCACCGACGCTGAAGCGCTGAAGGTGGACGCCAGCTGTGCCACGGGCGTCCCGCGCCCCGGCGCCTTCCTGCCTATCGCCGCCGCCGGGGGCCAACCATGATCGACGTACAGGACCTGGCCAAGCAGTTCACCCAGGGCAGCGGGCGCAAGGCGCGCGTGGTGCCAGCCGTGCAGGGCGTGAGCTTCATCGCGCCCGACGCCCGCATCACCGGCCTGCTGGGGCCGAACGGCGCCGGCAAGACGACGACGCTGCGCATGGTGGCCGCCCTGCTGCCGCCTGACGCCGGGCGCATCCGCGTCGACGGGCTGGACGTGGTCGCGCAGCCGCAGCAGGCCCTGGCGCGCATGGGCGTGCTGAGCGACGCGCGCGGCCTGTACCCACGGCTGACGGCGCGCGAAAACATCGTCTACTACGGCCGCCTGCACGGCATGAACATGGACGCCGCGCAGGCCCGTGTGCAGGTGCTGGCGCAGATGCTGGACATGACGCCGCTGCTGGACCGCCGCACCGAAGGCTTCAGCCAGGGTGAGCGCATGAAGACGGCGCTGGCACGGGCGCTGATCCACGACCCGCCGAACATCATCCTGGACGAGCCCACCAACGGCCTGGACGTGCTGGCCACGCGCGCGCTGCGCACGGCCCTGCGCCGGCTGCGCGACGAGCAGGGCAAGTGCATCGTCTTTTCCAGCCACATCATGCAAGAGGTGGAACGCCTGTGCGACGAGGTGGTGGTGGTCTCGCATGGCCGCACCGTGGCGCACGGCAGCGTGCCTGAACTGCTGGCGCGCACCGGCCAGCAGGACTTCGAAGAAAGCTTCGTGCAGCTGGCCTTCGGCCCGGCCGACGCGGAAAAGGGAGGGCAGCCATGAAGGCCGGCTTGATGAACAGCGCCTGGCGCGTGTACGTGAAGGAACTGCTGGACGCGCTGCGCGACCGCCGCACGCTGGTGGTGGTGCTGGCCAGCTCGGTGGCCCTGGGGCCGCTGGTCCTGGTGCTCTTCAGCAGCCTGGTGGGCAAGATGGAAAAGCGCGCCGAGGAACGCGTCATCGTCGTGCAGGGCATCGAGCACGCGCCGGCGCTGCGCAACTTCCTGGAGCGCCAGACCTACACCGTGCAGGCCGCGCCGGCGGACTACGAACAGAAGCTGAAGGACAGCAAACTCGGCGACCCGGTGCTGGTGATCCCGGCCAGCTATGCGGCCGACATCGCACGCGGCGAAGCCCCGGTGCTGGAACTGCTCAGCAGCAGCGGCAACCAGCGCGCGCAAAGCGGCAGCGGCCGCATCGAACGCCTGCTGCAGGCCTACAACCAGGAACAGGCCAGCCTGCGCCTGGCCGTGCGCGGCGTGCCACCGGCCATGCTGACGGCTGTGCAGGTGGAAGACCGCGACCTGGCCGACCCCAGCGCACGCGCGGCGCAGTTCGCCGTCATGGTGCCTTACTTCGTGCTGATGGCCGTGCTCTACGGCGCGCTGAACGCCGCGCTGGACACCACCGCCGGCGAACGCGAACGCGGCAGCCTGGAACCGCTCTTGATGAACCCGGCGCCGCGCTGGGGCCTGGTGCTGGGCAAGTGGGGCGCGGTGGCCAGCGTGGGCATGCTGATCGCCGTGCTGGCCTGCATGAGCTTCCTGCCCGCGCAGTGGCTGCTGCGCAGCGAGACGCTGGCGGCGGTGTTCCAGTTGGGCCTGCGCGAAGCGCTGTGGTTCATCGGCATCCTGGCGCCGCTGGCGGCGCTGATCTCGGCGCTGCTGATGGCGATTGCCATCCGCTGCAAGAGCTTCAAGGAAGCCCAGGCCAATTCGACCGTGGTGATCCTGGCCGTTTCGCTGATGCCGCTGATGACGGTGTTCAACCAGGAAGGCACCGCCCCTTGGCACCTGTGGGTTCCGGCCCTGGCCCAGTCCACGTTGATGGGCAGGGTGCTGAAGGGCGAAGTGCTGCCGCCGGGGGACCTGCTGCTGACGCTGGGCGTCAGCACGGCCATCACCGTGCTGGCGCTGGGCTTCGTGGTGCGCATGCTGAAGAGCGCGGCACTGAAGTAGACGCCGCCGACCCCAGGCGGGCACGGGCCTATCCGCAGGTCGGGGCCACCCCCTGCGGGGGCTGTGCACACTGTCAGTGGTCGCCGCGGCGCAGGGCGCGCTGTACCTCGGTCTGCCATGGCAGTGTGCGCACCAGTTCATTGAGGAATAGCGCGGCCTGATGGGCCGTCAGCACCTCGCCTTCGCCCCCCACCAGGCGCAAGTTGGTCACCACCGACATCGGGTCGGCGATGGCCACCACGCCGCGGGCGATCTGCACCCAGTCCCAGGCCATGCCGGCTTCGCCTTCGTTGGCCGACGCCGCCCAGACCGTCTGGCCGGCCGGCGGGTACAACGGGTCGCCAGAGAAGATGATGCGCGTGCCGATGTGGTGGAAGCGTGCCGGCGCCCCGGCACTGGCCTGCCACAATACGGGCGGCCAAGTGCGCAAAACCCAGGGAGTGACAGCAGGGGACAAGGGCGGCGCGAAGGTACTGACGAGAGCGTGTTGCATGCCGGTAGTGTTCGGCAGGACCGCAACGGAAGAAAGCTGTAAACCCTGTCAGGGCCCCACGAGGGTCCCAGTCTGTCCGGTCTAACGAGGAGGCCGATGATCTCTGGTAGCTATCAGTCGGTGATGCAGGCGCGCAATCGCGACGAGTTTCGCGACGAAATCATTCGTTTCACCCAGCAACTGGGCTTCGAGACCGTGTCTGCCGTGACCGTCATCGACCAGGGCCTGGGCAAAAGCGAGTTCATCAACATCGACAACACGCCGCGCGCCTACCTGGACGCGTACGCCGACGAGTTCGCCAACCGGCGAGACCCGGTCATGCAGCACTGCAAGCGCGCCACGGTTCCCATCATCTGGGACCAGGAAACTTATGTCTCGCAGGGCGCTGGCCCGAAGTGGGAACACCAGGCGCGCTTCGGCTACCGCACCGGCATCGCGATGGCGCTGCACATGCCCGAAGGCCGGCACTTCATGTTCGGTGTCGACCGCGACCAGCCGCTGCCCGACGACACCGCCGAACTGCAGCGCGTGGTGGCCGACGTGCAGCTGTTTGCCGTGCATGCCCAGGACGCCGCCATGCGCTTGCTGGTGCCGCCGCTGCTGCAGCCCGAACGGCCCAAACTCACGCCGCGGGAACTGGAAGCCCTGCGCTGGACGATGGACGGCAAGACGGCCTGGGAAGTGGGCGCGCTGTTGGGCATCAGCGAACGCACGGCCGTGCTGCACGTCAACAACGCCATGCACAAGCTGGGCTGCACGACCAAGCACCAGGCGGTGTTGAAGGCCCTGCGGCTGGGGTTGATCAGCTGACGCCCCGGGGCGGCCCCGGCCGGACGCAAGACCTGTAAGAGCTGACAGTTACCCGGGCGTAGACGGGCTGGTTCAATGCCATCCAAACGTGCTGTTTTGCACGCAAGCCGCGATGGAGAACTTCCCATGACGAACCAATCCACTGTTTTCGGTAATGCCGCACAGGCTGTCACACCCCACACGGCCACCCCAGCGCCCACCCTGCGCGAACTGACGATCGATGAACTGCAGCAAGTTGCCGGCGGACTGCCGGGCGGGAACTGGACAGTGCCCGAAGCCCAGAATGCCACGTCGAACGACGGTGGCGTCACGTCGCTGCCCGGCAAGAGCTGGTAAGCCAGCCGGTCGTTCCTTGTCCGCGCCCGGGAGCGCGTCCCTCCAGTTCCCGGGCGCTTGCGGGTTGGCTTGTCCAACCCGCTTTTTGCTTGGCAGCCGTCACGCGGCTGCAGGGGTCGGGCGCTGAAGATGCACCCGCTGTACCGCGCTGAGGCGCTGCAGGCCGCCCGGCAATCGTGGCTGGGCAGCATCCAGCTGGTGCGCCCGTTGTCGCTGGGCCTGCTGACAGCTGGCGTCATCGCCACCGCCGTTGCGGTAGGGGCGTTCATCACCACCGCGGGCTACACCCGTAAGGCCACCACCAGCGGCGTGCTGATGCCCGACCGCGGCCTGATTCGCCTGGTGCCCAGCGCGGCGGGCACCGTGCTGGAAAGGCACGTGGCCGAAGGGCAAGCCGTGCGCGCTGGCGACGTGCTGTTCGTGCTGGCGCTGGAACGCCCTTCTTTCGACGCCGACGTGCAGGCCCGCGTGCAACGCAGCCTGGACGACCGGCGCCGCAGCCTGCAGGGCAGCGCCGAACAGCAACAGGCCCTGGTCAGCAGCCAGCAGGCCGCGCTGGACCGGCGGCTTGCCGCGTTGGCAACGGAAGCCACCCAGATCGACACCGAAGCCCGCCTGCAGCAGCAGCGCCTGGTGCTGGCGCAGCAAGCGCAGGCACGGCTGGAGTCGCTGCAGCGCGACCAGTTCGTGTCAGCCGCGCAGGTGCAGGCCAAGGCCGAAGACGTGCTGGCCCTGCAGGCGGCCACGCAGACGCTGGCGCGCCAGCGCGCCGCCCTGGACCGCGAACGTGCCGAACTGGAAGGCGATCGGCGCGCCCTGCCCCTGCAGGCCCAGGGTGCGGCTGGCAGCATCGCACGCGACCTGGCCCTGCTGTCGCGCGAGAGCGCCGAGCTCGACGCCGACCGCCGCCTGCTGGTGCGCGCCCCGCAGGACGGTACCGTCAGCGCGGTGCTGGCCGAAGCCGGGCAGGCGGTGTCGCCAGCGTCGGCCCTGGCCAGCCTGGTGCCGGCCGGGGCCACGCTGCAGGCGCACCTGTACGCGCCGTCCAGCGCCATCGGCTTTGTGCGGCCCGACCAGCCGGTGCAGCTGCGGCTGGCGGCCTATCCGTACCAGAAGTACGGCCACCTGCCCGGCCGCGTGCTGCAGGTGTCGCGTACGCCGCTGGCGGCCAGCGAACTGGCGGCGCTGGCGCTGGCACCGGGCGGCGACCTGCAGGCAGGCGCGGGCGGCGGGGCAGCGCAGCAGCCGCTGTTTCGCATCACCGTGGCGCTGCAGCCGGGTGATGGCGTCGCTGCCCTGCCATTGACTGCCGGGATGCAGCTGTCGGGCGACGTGATGCTGGAACACCGGCGTCTGGTCGAGTGGCTGTTCGAACCCGTGCTGGGCTGGCGCAGCCGCCAGCCCTGAGCCACCACCGCGCCCCATGAACCGCAGCAACCAGGGCCGCAACGGCGGCAACAACTTCAGCGCGCAGCTGCTGGCCCGCTTGCGCCTGGGGCTGGGGCCGGGGCTGGGTCTGGGCCAGGGCGGTTCTGGTGGCGGGCCGCGCGTGCCCGTGGTGCTGCAGACCGAAGCCGCCGAATGTGGCCTGGCCTGCCTGGCCATGGTGGCCGCCGCGCACCGGCTGGACATCGACCTGCCCACGCTGCGCTTGCGCTTTTCGGTGTCGATGAAAGGTGTGACCCTGGCCGAACTGGTGCGCATCGCCGGGGCGCTGAACCTGGGGGCGCGCGCGCTGCGGGCCGAACCCGCCGACCTGCCGGCACTGCAGCTGCCCTGCATCCTGCACTGGGACCTGAACCACTTCGTCGTGCTGGTGGGCTTCCAGCGCGGCGTGGCGCTGATCCACGACCCGGCTCAGGGCCTGCGCCGCGTGAAGCTGGATGAGCTGTCTCGCCGCTTCAGCGGCGTGCTGCTGGAACTGCAGCCCAACCCGGGCTTCGTACCCGCGCGCCAGCGCCAGCGCGTGACGCTGCGCCAGCTGCTGGGGCCGGTGAGCGGGCTGAAGCGGTCGCTGGCGCAGATCGCGGTACTGGCGCTGGCGCTGGAAGCCTTCGTGCTGTTGACCCCCTTCTTCATGCAGTGGGTGGTCGACGGCGTGCTGCTCAGCGCCGACACCGACCTGCTACTGACACTGGGCCTGGGCTTCGGCCTGCTGGTGCTGGTGCAGGTGGGCACGGCCGCGGCGCGCGCCTGGGCGGTGCTGGTGCTGTCGTCCACGCTCAACCTGCAGTGGCTGGTGAACGTCTTCACCCACATGCTGCGTCTGCCAGTGGGCTGGTTTGAAAAGCGCCACGCGGGCGACATCTGGTCGCGCTTCGGCAGCGTGCAGCAGATCCAGCGCACGCTGTCCACGCACTTCATCGAAGCCCTGCTGGACGGCCTGCTGGTGCTGCTGACCCTGGCCCTGATGGCCTTCTACAGCCTGCGGCTGACAGCCGTGGCGGTGGCCGCGGTGGCGCTGTACGGGCTGCTGCGCTGGGCCTTTTTCCGCCCGCTGCGCGAAGCCAGCGAAGAGGCCCTGGTGTTCGAAGCCAAGCAGAACAGCCACTTCCTGGAAAGCCTGCGCGGCGTGCAAGCCATCAAGCTGTTCAATGCGCAGGCCGACCGGCGCCAACGCTTCGCCAGCCTGGTGGTGGACACCATGAACGCGGGCATCGCCATCCGCAAGCTGGACCTGCTGTTCAGCGTGCTGCACCGCGGCCTGTTCGGGCTGGAACGCGTGGCCGTGATCTGGCTGGGCGCGCTGCTGGTGCTGGACCAGCGGCTGAGCGTGGGCATGCTGTTCGCGTTCTTCGCCTACAAGGAAACCTTCGCGCTGCGCGTGAGCAGCCTGATCGACAAGACCGTCGAGCTGAAGATGCTGCGGCTGCAGGGCGAACGCCTGGCCGACATCGTGCTGGCCGCGCCGGAAGACGAAGGGCCGGGCGCGCTGCCGGCCGACCGGCCGCCGCTGCCGGCCAGCATCGAACTGCGCGACGTGAGCTTTCGCTATGCCGACGGCGAACCGCCGGTGCTGCAGGGCGTGAACCTGCGCATCGAGCCGGGTGAGTCAGTGGCCATCGTCGGCCCTTCAGGCTGCGGCAAGACCACGTTGCTGAAGCTGATGCTGGGCGTGCACGCCCCCAACAGTGGCGAAGTGCGCGTGGGCGGCGTGCCGATGGCACAGCTGGGCCTGAGCGCCTGGCGCGACATGGTGGGCGTGGTGATGCAGGAAGAACCGCTGTTCACCGGCAGCGTGGCCGACAACATCTGCTTTTTCAGCGCCGAACCCGACCTGGACTGGCTGCAGCAGTGCGCGCGGCTGGCCGCGGTGCACGACGACATCATGGCCATGCCGATGCAATACAACACCCTGATCGGCGAACTGGGCACGGCCCTGTCAGGTGGGCAGAAGCAGCGTCTGTTGCTGGCCCGCGCACTGTACAAGCGGCCGCGCATCCTGCTGCTGGACGAAGCCACCAGCCACCTGGACGTGGACCGCGAGCGCAGCGTCAACCAGGCCGTGCGCGGCCTGGCGCTGACGCGCGTGATCGTGGCCCACCGGCCCGAAACCATTGCCAGCGCGGGCCGTGTCGTGGCCCTGCACGAAGGCCGCGTGGCGCAAGACCTGCGCAGCGTGGCCAACGGGGGGCCGCCGCCGCAGGGCTGACCGCTTGATGACGTGACGTGGCGGCGGAACAGCGCCGCAACGTGACGGCCGCTCAGGCCTTCTTCATCGGGCAGGTGTTGATGCCCAGCAGCGGGTACAGCGGGCAGAAGCCGATGGCCGCCGTGGCCAGGGGTACCAGGCCGATCCAGCCCCACACGCCGATGGTGCCGGCCAGGGTCAGGCCGATCAGGGCCAAGCCGAGGACGATGCGCAGCACGCGGTCGATGCCGCCTACATTGGTTCTCATGAATTCACTCCTGTCGTGGCTGCGGTCAAGGCGACCGGTGAACAGCAGTGTGCGCCCCTGGAAGGCCGCCGTCGTGGACCTGGGGCACGCAAGTCTTGATGCAGCGCAAGACTGCGTGCGGGCGTTGGCAGACCTGCCCGCCGCCGGCTGAAGCGTTTCAGGTCCTGGGGCTTCAGGGTGCCGTGCAGCTTTCCAGGTGCTGCAGCCAGGCCAGGGCCTGGGCCGGGCCAGTGCCGCACATGGCGGGTTCAGGCCGCAGCGACACGCACACCGCCGGCCGCGCTGCCTGGCCGAACAGGCGGCAGGCCTGTTGCTCGTCCAGCTGCGCGCAGCGCACGCCCGCGGGCTTGCCCGCCGGCATGCCGCGGTGACCCGGGCTGGCTGGAATGGGCGTTGAGATCGAAGGCGCCACGCAGCAGGCGCCGCAGCCAGGCCGGCAGTTCATGCCGGGCATGCTATCGCGGCCATCGCGGGGCTTCATGCTGAACGCCCTGAAGGTCTTTGATAATAAGAACTATTCTCACTTTCTGCCGAAGGGAAGTCCACGCCATGGCCAAGTCCGCTGCTTTCGGGGCGCTGCACCTCGTCATCGCCTTCACACTGGGCTATGCCTTGACGGGCAGCTGGGCCGTGGCCGGCGCGCTGACCCTGGTGGAACCGCTGGCCAACACGGTGGCGCACTACTTCTTCGACCGCTGGTGGACCCGGCGCGCGGAAAGCCGGGCCGCCGGGGCGCGAACACCTGGCGAAACCCGCGCGCTGCAGGGGGCGGCCTCGTAAAATCCGCGGGGTATGGACCACCCTCAGCACTTCGATGTGATCGTCATCGGTGGCGGCCACGCCGGCACCGAAGCCGCGCTGGCCGCCGCGCGCATGGGCTGCACCACCCTGCTGCTGACGCACAACATCGAAACCCTGGGGCAGATGAGCTGCAACCCCAGCATCGGCGGCATCGGCAAAGGCCACCTGGTGAAGGAGGTGGATGCGCTGGGCGGCGCCATGGCGGCGGCCACTGACGAAGCAGGCATCCAGTTTCGCATCCTGAACGGCAGCAAGGGCCCGGCCGTGCGCGCCACCCGCGCCCAGGCCGACCGAGTGCTGTACCGCGCCGCCATCCGCCAGCGACTGGAAAACCAGCCGAACCTGTGGCTGTTCCAGCAAGCGGTGGACGACCTGCTGCTGACGGGCGACCGCGTGGTGGGTGCCATCACCCAGATGGGGCTGCGTTTTCACGCCCGCGCCGTGGTGCTGACGGCTGGCACCTTCCTGGACGGGCGGGTGCACGTGGGCCTGCAGAACCACAGCGCCGGCCGGGCGGGCGACCCGCCTGCCGTGCAGCTGTCGGCCCGGCTGAAGGAACTGAAGCTGCCGCAGGGCCGGCTGAAGACCGGCACGCCGCCGCGTATCGACGGGCGCAGCATCGACTTCAGCCGCCTGACCGAACAGCCCGGCGACGGCGTACCGTCAGCCGACGGAACGCTTGCCAGCCACCCGGTACCGGTGTTCAGCTTCATGGGCCGGGCCGAACAACACCCGCGCCAGGTGCCGTGCTGGATCACGCACACGAACGAGCGCACGCACGAGATCATCCGCAGCGGTTTCGACCGCAGCCCGATGTTCACCGGCGTCATCGAAGGCGTGGGGCCGCGCTACTGCCCCAGCATCGAAGACAAGGTCAGCCGCTTCGCCGACAAGACCGCGCACCAGGTGTTTCTGGAACCCGAAGGGCTGACGACGCACGAGTTCTACCCGAACGGCATTTCCACTTCCCTGCCCTTCGACGTCCAGCTGGCGGCGGTGCGGTCGATGCAGGGTCTGGAGAACGCGCACATCCTGCGCCCGGGCTATGCGATCGAATACGACTACTTCGACCCGCGCGAACTGAAGCCCAGCTTCGAGACCCGGGCGCTGGGCGGGCTGTTCTTTGCCGGGCAGATCAACGGCACCACCGGCTACGAAGAAGCCGCCGCGCAGGGGCTGTATGCCGGCATCAACGCCGCGCTGCAGGTGCAGGGGCGCGAGCCCTGGCTGCCGCGCCGCGACCAGGCCTACCTGGGCGTGCTGGTGGACGACCTGGTGACCAAGGGCGTGACCGAACCCTACCGCATGTTCACGAGCCGGGCTGAATACCGGTTGCAGCTGCGCGAAGACAACGCTGACCTGCGGCTGACGGCCATCGGCCGCACGCTGGGCCTGGTGGACGACCTGCGCTGGGCAGCATTCGACACCAAGCGCGAACGCCTGGAACGCGAGCTGCAACGCCTGCGTGCCACCTGGGTGCGGCCCGCGACCCTGCCCGCGGAAGCGGCCGAGCGCTTGCTGGGCAAGGCGCTGGAGCACGAATACCCACTGGCCGACTTGCTGCGCCGGCCTGGCGTGGGCTGGGACACGGTGGCAGCAGTCGAGGGTGTGGCGCTGGGGCCGCGCGCTGTTTCACGTGAAACCTTGCGTACGGCCTGGGGCGCCAACGAAGCCGACACCGTCATCGAGCAGGCCGAAATCGCCATCAAATACGCCGGCTACATCGACAAGCAGAACGACGAGGTTGAACGCGCGTCGGCCTTCGAACACCTGCGCCTGCCGGAAGACTTGGACTATGCCCAGGTGACCGCGCTGTCCTTCGAAGTCCGGCAGAAACTGCAGCGCCACCGGCCGCTGACCCTGGGCCAGGCATCCCGCCTATCCGGCGTCACACCAGCAGCTGTGAGCTTGCTGCTGGTACATCTGAAGAAGGGCCGCTTCAAGGGCTTCGCGATGCCAGCCACGCCACAGGACCAGGCCGCTTGAGCCCTACGCAGGCGGCTGAATCGGCCGCTCTCGCCGCGGCACTGGGTGAGCCCTTGCCCCCGGCACTGGCGCAACAACTCTTCCACTTCCTGGACCTGCTGGCGCGCTGGAACGGCACCTACAACCTGACCGCTGTCCGCACCCGGGAAGGCATGCTGACCCAGCACTTGGCCGACTGTCTGGCGGTCGTCCCGCACGTGCGCCGTTACCTGGCAAGCCAAGCTGCCCGACACACGGGCCCCTGGCGCATCCTGGACGTGGGCAGCGGGGGTGGGTTGCCGGGCGTAGTGCTCGCGGCTTGCCTACCGCAGTGCGAAATTACCTGTGTGGACACGGTAGCCAAGAAAGCAGCCTTTGTGCGCCAGGTCGCAGCTGAACTGGCCTTGCCCGGCCTTCGTGCCGTCCACGCCCGCGTTGAAGCGTTGCGCGGTCCGACCTACAACCTGGTCACTTCCCGGGCATTCGCTTCACTGGCGGACTTCACCCACCTGACCCGCGCCCAGCTGGCGCCCCAGGGCGCGTGGCTGGCCATGAAGGGCAAGCAACCCGACGATGAACTGCAAGCCTTGCCGCACGATGTCGAGGTGTTTCACGTGGAACCCCTGCAGGTAGCCGGCCTGGACGCGCAGCGCTGCCTGGTCTGGATGAAGCCCGCGCCTGACCACAAACCTGAGACACCTCCATGAACCTCCGCCACCTGTTTGCCGTCCTGCTGGCAGCCAACGGCCTGACCGTCACCGCCACGGCACAAACCAGCACTTCCACTGGGACCCAGCCTGCGCTGACACCCAGCACCGTCGCTGCTCTGCCCAGCCTGGACGTGCCGCGCTACATGGGTACCTGGTATCAAGTCGCCTGGTTTCCGAACCGATTTCAGAAACAGTGCGTCAGTGACACCACAGCGAGCTACCGACAGCGCCCTGACGGCAAGGTCGACGTGCTGAACCGCTGCAAGATAGCCAACGGCAGCTTCGAAGACGCCCAGGGGCTGGCCCGCCCTGCGAAGTCAGACCTGCAAGGCGCCCTGCTGAAACCCGCTCAGCTCGAAGTCAGCTTCCTGCCGGCCGCGCTCCGCTGGCTACCGATCTGGGGCAGCTATTGGGTGCTGAAACTGGCTGACGACGGGCGCTATGCCGTCGTGGGCGAACCCACCCGCGAATACCTGTGGGTGCTGGCCCGGCAGCCACAACTGCAACCTGCCGACGAGGCCAGCATCCGCGCTTTCCTCACGCCGCTGGGCTACGACCTGAGCCGCTGGCAGGCCCATAGCCACAGCGCCGCAAAGCCCTGACGCCAGGAGCCTGACACCATGACCTTCCTGGGCATTGCCGACTACGGCGCCTTCTGCAGCGCGATCGTGTTGTTCCTGGCACTACCGGGGCCCGGCACCTTCTGCCTGGTGGCCAGCACCGGCAAGGGAGGCTTTCGCGCCGGAGCCGCCGCCACGGCAGGGGTCATCCTGGGCGACCAGGTCTTGCTCTGGCTGGCCGTGGCCGGCGTGGCGGCCCTGCTGGCCGCCCACCCGCTACTCTTCAAGGCCGTGCAGTACCTGGGCGCCGCCTACCTGGCCTGGATAGGACTGAAGCTCATCTTCGCCCGCCCTGGCCAGAACGCGTCGCCGGTGAACATCCAACCACGCCACTATCTGCGCCAGGCCCTTCTGATCACCCTGCTCAACCCAAAGGCCATCGTCTTCTACATGGCCTTCTTCCCGTTGTTCATCGACCCCGCCCAGCACCGCGGGCTGGTCAGCTTTGCAGCCATGGCGGTCACCATCGCCGCCATCACAGCGGTCTACTGTCTTCTGCTCTGTGCCTTCGCGCAGGCCGCCGCCAACAGCGTGCGCGCGCATCCACGTCTGGCCCGAGGCCTGGAAAAGCTGGCCGGCGTCTGCCTGGTGGCCTTCGGCATCCGCCTGGCTGCGCCCTGATGCCTGGCATGAGATGTTCCACGTGAAACCCCAGCACTGACCACCGCCCCACCCCATGCGCATCTTCTGTGTCGCCAACCAAAAGGGCGGGGTCGGCAAGACCACCACCACCGTCAACCTGGCCGCTGGCCTGGCCCAGGTCGGCCAACGCGTGCTGGTGGTCGACCTGGACCCGCAAGGCAACGCCACCATGGGCAGCGGGGTCGACAAGCGCCAGCTCACGCTCAGCGTCTACGACGTACTGCTGGAATCGGCCAGCATTGCTGAAGCACGGCAATCCAGCCCCAAGGGCGGCTACGCCGTGATCGGGGCCAATCGCGAACTGGCCGGTGCCGAAGTCGAACTGGTGCGCCTCGAGCACCGTGAAAAGCGCCTGCGCCGCGCACTGGAAGCCGTGCGCAGCGACTACGACTTCGTGCTCATCGACTGCCCGCCGTCACTCAGCCTGCTCACCCTAAACGGCCTGTGTGCCGCGCACGGCGTCGTGGTGCCGATGCAATGTGAATACTTTGCGCTCGAAGGCCTGAGCGACCTGGTCAACACCATCAAGCAGGTACACGCCAACCTGAACAGCGACCTGCAGATCATCGGCCTGCTGCGCGTGATGTTCGACCCGCGCATCACCCTGCAGCAGCAGGTCAGCGAACAGCTGAAGGCGCATTTCGGCGACAAGGTCTTCAACACCGTCATTCCACGCAACGTGCGCCTGGCCGAAGCCCCCAGCTACGGCCAGCCCGGCGTCACCTTTGACCCTGCGTCCAAGGGCGCGCTAGCCTTTGTCGAATTCGCCAAGGAAATGGTGCAACGGCTGGGATGAACACACCTGACACACCCTTCGACGACACCCTGCTGTCGCGCGTGGAAGACGCTGGCCTGAATGCCAGCGCCCCACCCCGCCAGCGCTGGCTGGACGGCTGGCTACTGCGCACCCAGCCCGGCAAGGCGAGGCGCGCCCGCTGCATCAACGCCCTGGCTGCAGGCCGGCTGGCGCTGGACGACAAGCTCGCCCTGGCGCGCGCCTGGTTCGACGAATGCGGCGTGCCGATGGTGATCCGCATCACGCCCTTCAGCCAGCCCGCCGGCCTGGACGCGGCGCTGGCCCAGCGCGGCTGGCAAGCACTGGACAACACCCAGGTGCTGGTCTGCGCCCAACTGCCAGCCCCGAACCCGGACCCACCGGCGCCGCCAGGCCTGCAATGGCTGGTCCTGGATGCTGCCGCCTTTGCCGAAGCCGTGGGCGCGTTGCGCGGGTCGCCAGCCCTGCACCAGGCGGCGCACACTGAACGCCTGTTGATGTCGCCGGTGCCCTATCGCGGCCTGGCCTTGGCGCGTGCCGACGGCCAGGTGATGGCCTGCGGCCAGTACGCCCGCGAAGGCCCTATGGTTGGCCTGTACGACGTGTTCACCCACCCCGACGCGCGCAATCAGGGATTGGCGGCCACCTTATGTAAGCGCCTGCTTACGCTTTCCGCCAGTGCTGGCGACACGCTGGCCTACCTGCAGGTGGATGCACAAAACGCCCCGGCGCTGGCGGTATACCGGCGCCTGGGCTTTCGCGAAGGGTACTGCTACCACTATCGCCAGCCGCCAGAGGCGGCCTGACGCCGAACGGAGTGGGCGGGTGCCCGCTCTGAACGCAGGGCCGGGCTAAAGCCCCAGCGCCTCGTCCAGCCCCAGGTGCACGTTCATCGACTGCACGGCCGCGCCGCTGGCACCCTTGCCCAGGTTGTCCAGCCGCGCCATCAACAAGGCCTGCTCGTCGTTGGCGAAGACGAAGATATCCACCCGGTTGCTGTCGTTGCAGCCCTGCACGTCGAAGAACCCGGCCGCCAGCGTCGCCGGATCGCGCAGCGGCATCACGCGCACGAAGCGTTCGCCGGCGTAGCGCGCGTCGAACGCGGCGTGCAGGGTCGCCGCGCTGCAGCCCAGGGCTTGCAGGTCCAGTGGCACCGTCACCGCCAGGCCTTTGTAGAAAGGGCCGACGATGGGCATGAAGACCGGGGCACGCGTGAGCCCGGTATGCGCCATCATTTCCGGTACATGCTTGTGCTGCAGGCCCAGCGCATATGGCCGCGGTGCGCGCAGCGCGGCGGGAAGGCCGCCGGCGGCTTCGTAGTCGGCGATCATGCTTTTGCCGCCACCCGAATAGCCGGTGATGGACGTGGCCGCCACCGCGTGCTCGGCCGGCAGCAGCCCGGCTTCCACCAGCGGCCGCAGCAGCAGGATGAAAGCGCTGGCGTGGCAGCCCGGGTTGGCAATGCGCTTGCTGGCGCGGATGGCGTCGCGCTGGCCCGGGGCCAACTCAGGCAGCCCGAAGGCCCAGCCGGGCGCCGTGCGGTGAGCCGTGCTGGCGTCGATCAGGCAGGTGCGGGGGTTGCTCACCATCGCCGCCGCTTCGCGCGAAGCGGCGTCCGGCAGGCACAGGAACGCCACGTCGGCTGCGTTCAGCAGCCGGGCGCGTTCAGCCGCGTCCTTGCGCTGGTCGGGCGCAATGCGCAGCACCTCAATATCGGCGCGTTGCGCCAGCAATTCGTGAATGCGCAGGCCTGTGGTGCCTTCCTGGCCATCGACAAAAACAAGAGTGGTCATGCGGAGCTCACCGGCTGTAGCGTTGCACGATGAGCATACGACACGCTGCTGCAGGTGCCGTGACACCCGTGCCGTCTGCTCTCTTCCGCCAGCTTTCTGCCGTCGGCTTCCTGAACCACGCCTTCAGCCGCCCGCCGCCATCCCGCCTGCCCCGCCCACCATGCCCGCCGCGCCCTCCAGCCCCCACGACGCCCCCACCCACGCCACCCCCGCGGCAGCCGCCCCGCGCGTGCTGCTGCTGCCAGGCTGGCAGAACAGCGGCCCGGGCCACTGGCAAACGCTGTGGCAAGCCCGCCATGGCGACAGCCGCGTGCAGCAGGCCGACTGGTTCTGGCCGCGCCGGGGCGACTGGATGGCCCAGCTGGAAGAGGCCGTCCTGGCCCACCCCTCCCAGCCCCTGCTGCTGGCCGCCCATAGCCTGGGCTGCCACCTCGTGGTGGCCTGGGCAGCCCACAGCCAGCACCGCCACCGCGTGCAGGCGGCCCTGCTGGTGGCGCCGCCCGACCTGCAGCGCCCCGACCTGCCACCGCAGATCGCCCCCTGGGCCCCACCGCTGCGCCAGCGCTTGCCTTTTCCGGCCCAGCTGGTCTACAGCAGCAACGACCCCTACGCCCAGGCTGAAGCCAGCGTCGCCATGGCACAGGACTGGGGCGCGCAGCCCCGCGCTGCAGGTGCTGCTGGCCACCTGAACGCCGAATCCGGCCTGGGCGACTGGCCGCAGGGGCGAACCGCCTTGTTCGAGCTCGCCGCATACACGGGGCGCCCGGCGTGAGTGGGCGCTTGCCACGCGCCATCCTCGCCGGTGTACTGGCGGCCGGCGTAGCCGCCGTGCTGCACCTCATCGGCACCGGCACCTGGCTGGTGCTGGCAGTGGCCTTCGGGCTGGCCCTTGCCGTCATCGGGCTGCCGCTACTGGGGGTGCGCGCGCTGGACCAGCTGCTGTACCTGCGCCGCGCGGCGCAATGGCAGCCGCTGGCCGGGCGGCACTACGCTTTCGGCGGCGTACCGCTGGCCATCGAAGACGACGGCCGGCACCTGTGGGTGGCCGCCAGCGACCTGCAGCGCGTGCTGCACACGCGCGAACGCGAAGACGTGGTCGCCGCGCGCCACGCCGGGCGCTGGCGGCGTGGGACGCGCGGGCAGCTGCAGCTGCGCGTGGATGCGGTCGTGGCGGTGCTGGCCAGCGCCCCGGGCCGCATGGACCCGCACACCATCCGGCTGCGGCGCTACTTCGAACGCGAAGTGCTGTACCCGGCCGAGCAGCGCCACGCGCGCACGACCGGCTGACAGGTGCGCCGCGGCCGTCGTGGACAATGCCCCGATGGTGAGCAAGAAACCCAAAGGCCTGGGCATGGGCCTGGAAGCACTGCTGGGGCCCCAGGTGGGCAACAGCCCCCCCGCGCCTGCCGGGCCCCCCAGCAGCCTGCCGCTCAGCCAGCTGCGCGCCGGCAAGTACCAGCCGCGCACGCGCATGGACGAGGGTTCGCTGTACGAACTGGCCGAGAGCATCAAGAGCCAGGGCCTGATGCAGCCCATCCTGGTGCGGCCGGTGACCGACGGCGACACGCCCTACGAGATCATCGCTGGCGAACGCCGCTTCCGCGCCGCACGGCTGGCTGGCCTGGACAGCGTGCCCGTGCTCGTGAAGGCCGTGGCCGACGAAGCGGCAGCCGTCATGGCGCTGATCGAAAACATCCAGCGCGAAGACCTGAACCCGCTGGAAGAAGCCCAGGGCCTGCAGCGCCTGGTGACGGAATTCCAGCTCACGCACGAACAGGCCGCACAGGCCGTGGGCCGGTCGCGCAGCGCAGCCAGCAACCTGCTGCGTCTGCTGCACCTGTCGGACGCGGTACAGCAGCTGCTGATGGCCGGCGACATCGACATGGGCCACGCGCGCGCCCTGCTGCCCCTGCCTGCGGCCGAGCAGGTGATGGCGGCGCAGGAAATCGTCGCCCGCAAGCTGAGCGTGCGCGACGCCGAACGCCTGGTGGCCCGCCACGGCCAGGCCCAGGCTGCGCCGGCCGGCGGCAAGGCCGCTGCCCCTGGCAAGCCGCGCGATATCCAGCGCCTGGAACGGGAACTGTCGGACCTGCTGTCCGCAGCGGTGGACATCCGCGTGAAGAAGCGCGGCGCACGCGGTGAACAGGGCGAGATCGCACTGGCCTTCGCTTCGCTGGACGAACTGAACGGCTTGCTGCAGAAGCTGGGCCTGGCCCAGCGCTGAAGACGCTGGCGCTGCACGGCGATGGTCTTCCCTGTCGGCCGCCAGGCCGGCTGACGCGTTGACGGCATAGGTCTTGCAAACCTGCATGGGGCCTGCCGCCACTGTGGTGCCGTTGACGAACTGAATGCCCTTATGGCGCTTGATTCGCTGACAGGCAGGCGCAAAATGAATCAAGCTGAGGCATGCCTGCAGGTGTGGCTGCAGCACCAGTGATCAGGAAAGCTCTGATGGCGCCCGGGCCCGTGAAGCCGGGACTTCATCAGAACTTCCCAGGCTGGCAAACAGGGGCGTCCTCCCCTGTTGCGCTGCCTGGATCACCGGAGGCCCCATGGACGTGATCAGCCACCTCAAGCAGCGCTACGAGCGCCTGCGCGAGGAAGAAATCTCTCTCGAAGACTACCTGGCCGAGTGCAAGCGCGACCCGCTGGCCTATGCCACCGCTGCCGAGCGCATGCTGCGCGCCATCGGTGAACCCAAGAGCATCGACACCCGCAACGATGTGCGCCTGAGCCGCATCTTTGCGAACAAGGTGATCAAGGTCTACCCGGCCTTCGCCGAGTTCTACGGCATGGAAGACGCCATCGAACAGGTGGTGAGCTACTTCCGCCACGCCGCGCAGGGGCTGGAAGAAAAGAAACAGATCCTCTACCTGCTGGGCCCCGTGGGTGGCGGCAAGAGCAGCATCGCGGAACGGCTGAAGCAGCTGATGCAGGAAGTGCCTTTCTACGCCATCAAGGGCAGCCCGGTGAACGAAAGCCCGCTGGGCCTGTTCGACGTGAACGAGGACGGCCCCATCCTGGAACAGGAATACGGCATCCCGCGCCGCTATCTCAACCGCATCATGAGCCCCTGGGCCGTGAAGCGGCTGCAAGAGTTCGGCGGGGACATCCGGCAGTTCAAGGTGGTGAAGCGCTACCCCAGCATCCTGAAGCAGGTGGGCATCAGCAAGACCGAGCCGGGCGACGAGAACAACCAGGACATCAGCAGCCTGGTCGGCAAGGTCGACATCCGCAAGCTGGAAACCTACGCGCAAGACGACCCCGACGCCTACAGTTACAGCGGCGGGCTGTGCCTTTCCAACCAGGGCCTGCTGGAATTCGTGGAAATGTTCAAGGCGCCGATCAAGGTGCTGCACCCGCTGCTGACGGCAACACAAGAAGGCAACTTCAAGGGCACCGAAGGCTTCGGCGCAATTCCCTTCGACGGTGTCGTGCTCGCCCACTCGAACGAGAGCGAGTGGAAGGCCTTCCGCAACAACAAGAACAACGAAGCCTTCCTGGACCGCATCTACATCGTCAAGGTGCCGTACTGCCTGCGCGTTTCCGAAGAGGTGAAGATCTACGAGAAGCTGCTGAAGGGCAGCTCGCTCGCGCACGCCACCTGCGCCCCGGGCACGCTGAAGATGATGAGCCAGTTCGCCATCCTCACGCGCCTGAAGGAGCCCGAGAACAGCAGCCTCTATTCCAAGATGCTGGTGTACGACGGCGAGAACCGGAAGGACACCGACCCGCGCGCCAAGAGCTACCAGGAGTACCGCGACTACGCTGGCGTCGACGAAGGCATGAGCGGCATCAGTACGCGCTTCGCCTACAAGATCCTGAGCAAGGTCTTCAACTTCGACAGCACCGAAGTGGCGGCCAACCCGGTGCACCTGATGTACGTGCTGGAGCAGCAGATCGAACGCGAGCAGTTCCCGGCCGAGGTGGAACAGAAGTACACCGCCTTCATCAAGGAACACCTGGCGGCCCGCTATGCCGAATTCATCGGCAAGGAAATCCAGACGGCCTACCTGGAAAGCTACAGCGAATACGGCCAGAACATCTTTGACCGTTACGTCACGTATGCCGACTACTGGATCCAGGACCACGAGTACCGCGACACCGACACCGGCGAAGTCTTCGATCGCGGCAGCCTGAACGGCGAACTCGAGAAGATCGAAAAGCCCGCCGGCATCGCCAACCCGAAGGACTTCCGCAACGAGATCGTCAACTTCGTGCTGCGCGCACGCGCCAACAACCAGGGCAAGAACCCGGTGTGGACCAGCTACGAGAAGCTGCGCGCAGTGATCGAGAAGAAGATGTTCAGCAACACCGAAGAGCTGCTGCCGGTGATCAGCTTCAACGCCAAGGCCAGCGCCGACGAAGCCAAGAAGCACGAGGACTTCGTCACCCGCATGGTGGCCAAGGGCTACACGCCCAAGCAGGTGCGGCTGCTGTGCGAGTGGTACCTGCGTGTGCGCAAGAGCAGCTGACGCTGAAAGGTTCTCGTGCAGCAAATCATTGATAGAAGGCTCGCGGGGAAGAACAAGTCCATCGGCAACCGCGAGCGCTTTCTGCGGCGGCACAAGGAGCAGATCCGCGAGGCCGTGAAACGCGCGATCGATGGCCGCGGCATCCGCGACATCGAACGCGGCGAGGACATCCACATCCCCAAGCGCGACCTGAGCGAACCCGTCTTCGGCCATGGCCAGGGCGGGGTGCGCGAAACCGTGCACCCGGGCAACCAGGACTACGTGCGCGGCGACCGCATCGAACGCCCCAAGGGCGGTGGCGGCGGCGGCAGCGGGAAGGGCCAGGCCAGCGATTCCGGCGAAGGCGAAGACGACTTCGTCTTCAGCCTGAGCAAGGAAGAATTCATGCAGGTCTTCTTCGAAGACCTGGCGCTGCCGCACCTCATCCGCACCCAGCTGGCCGAGGTGCCGGAATTCAAGTACCACCGCGCTGGCTACAGCAGCGACGGCACGCCCAACAACCTGCACGTGGTGCGCAGCATGCGCGGCGCCATCGGCCGGCGCATCGCGATCGGCGCGGGTTCGCGCCGCAGCCTGCGTGAACTGGAAGAACAGCGCGAACAGCTGCTGGCCGCCCTGCAGCCTGGCGACGAAGTGGCCGCTTCTGAGTTGAAGGCGCTGGACGAAGAGATCGCGGCGCTGCGCGGCCGTGTCGCACGCATTCCGTACCTGGACCCCATCGACCTGAAGTACCGCAGCCGCGTGAAGACGCCGGTACCCACCAGCAAGGCGGTGATGTTCTGCCTGATGGACGTGAGCGGCAGCATGGACGAAGGCCGCAAGGAACTGAGCAAGCGCTTCTTCATCCTGCTGTACCTGTTCCTGACACGCCACTACGAGAAGATCGAACTCGTCTTCATCCGCCACCACACGCAGGCGCAGGAAGTGGACGAACAGAACTTCTTCCACGCCCGCGAAACTGGCGGCACGGTGGTCAGCAGCGCGCTGGTGCTGATGGAAGAAATCATCAAGGCGCGCTACAACCCGAGCGAGTGGAACATCTACGGCGCGCAGGCCAGCGACGGCGACAACTGGCACCACGACAGCGGCCGCTGCCGCGAATTGCTGGCCGACAAGATCCTGCCGCTGGTGCGCTATTTCGCCTATGTGCAAGTGGCCGAAGAAGAGCAGAACCTCTGGGACGAATACACCCAGCTGCAGGCCAGCCACCGCCACTTCGCGATGCGCAAGGCGGTGGAAGCCAGCCAGATCTACCCGGTCTTTCGTGATCTGTTCAAAAAGGAAGGCGCGAAAGCCGCATGAAGGTTCGACCCGTCGCTCTGGAACACCCGCTGCCGCTGCTGGAACGCCCACACGAACATCTGCCCGGCCCCAGCGACTGGAACTTCGAGCTGGTGGAAACCTACCACCGCATCATCCGCCAGACGGCTGAACGCTTCGGGCTGGACACCTACCCCAACCAGCTGGAAATCATCACCGCCGAACAGATGATGGACGCCTACGCCAGCGTGGGCATGCCGGTGAACTACCGCCACTGGAGCTACGGCAAGGAATTCATCAGCACCGAGAAGAACT
>JAIXRN010000004.1 GCA_027485165.1 Rubrivivax sp. | reverse complement strand
GGCGCGCGCCGCCATGCCCAGGCCGTCACCGGTGTTGATGAAGGCATTGGTGGACGCGGCATAGATGCGGCCCGCGCCGCCGGTGGCCAGCAGCACGGTCTTGCCCTGCAGGATGTGCACGTCGCCGGTTTCCATTTCCAGCGCGGTCACGCCCAGCACGTCGCCGTCAGCGTCGCGGATCAGGTCCAGCGCCATCCATTCAACGAAGAAGTTGGTGCGGGCCTTCACGTTCTGCTGGTACAGCGTGTGCAACATCGCGTGGCCGGTGCGATCGGCCGCGGCGCAGGCGCGCTGCACCGGCTTTTCGCCGTAGTTGGCGGTGTGGCCGCCGAAGGGGCGCTGGTAGATGGTGCCGTCGGGGTTGCGGTCGAACGGCATGCCGAAGTGTTCGAGCTCGTACACCACCTTGGGCGCTTCGCGGCACATGTATTCGATCGCGTCCTGGTCGCCCAGCCAGTCGCTGCCCTTGACGGTGTCGTAGAAGTGGTAGTGCCAGTTGTCTTCCGACATGTTGCCCAGGCTGGCGCCGATGCCGCCCTGCGCCGCCACGGTGTGGCTGCGGGTGGGGAAGACCTTGGACAGCACGGCGACATTCAGGCCGGCCTGCGCCAGGCGCAGCGAAGCCTGCATGCCCGAGCCGCCAGCCCCGACGATGACGACGTCGAACTTGCGGCGGGGAAGCTGGGAAGAACCGATGTTTGCCATGAAAACTGCTCAGAGAAAGGTTCGGCCTGGGCGGGATGGCCCAAGACTCACATGCATTACAGGCGCCAGAGAACCTGGATCGCCCAGCCGGTGCAGGCCACCAGCCAGACGAGTGTGCCCACCTGCAGCACCAGGCGCGTGCCGACGGGCTTGACGTAGTCCATCAGGATGTCGCGCACGCCCACCCAGGCATGCCAGGCCAGGGCCACGAAGGTGACCAGGCTCAGCAGCTTCATCCACTGGGTCGAGAAGATGCCCGCCCAGCGGTCGTAGCCCAGCGGGCCGGGCATCAGCACCTGCGCCAGCAGCACGATGGTGAAGATGGCCATCAGGCTGGCCGTGACGCGCTGGCTCAGCCAGTCGCGCATGCCGTAGTGGGCGCCGACGACGACGCGCTTGGATCCGTAGTTCACTGCCATGGTGTGTTCCGCCCCAGGTTCAGTACAGGCCGAAGAGCTTGGCGCCCAACGCAACCGTCAAGGCCAGGCTGGAGATCAGCGTGGACACGGCCGACAGGTGACCCAGTTCACGCGTAACGCTGTGCGTCATGTCCATCCACAGGTGGCGGATGCCGGCGATGAAGTGATGCAGGAAGGCCCAGATCAGCGCCAGCACCGCCAGCTTCACGAACCAGCCCGGCACGAAGCCGATGCCCGCCACGAAGGCGCTGGTGAAGGTCTCGTAGCTGATTTCCGACGTCACGCTGTTGTCAAACAGCCAGATGATGAAAGGCAGCAGCAGGAACATGATCGCCCCGCTCACACGGTGCAGGATGGACACCACACCAGCCAGCGGCAATCTGTATTTCAGGGCGTCTACCAGACGCATCGTGCCGGGTCTTTGCTTCGTCATCTCTGCCATGGGGCTTGTCAATCCTTCAAACAACCAATTGAGTTTATTGCAAGCCCTTCAGCTTACGCGGGGCTGGTGACCTTGTGCCTGCATCCGGCTTGGCGTCAGTTCAGCTCGTTCCGGTAATGATGGGCCGCAGTGTGGTAAAGCCCGCGTCGCAGCTCGACGGGCTGGTCGCCATAGGTGAATGACAGCCTTTCCACCGACAGCAGCGGCACGCCAGCGGCCACGCCCAGTACCGCAGCGTCTTCAGCGCTGGCGGCCACGGCGCGCAACTTTTCTTCGGCGCGGATCATGCGGACCGCGAATTCGGCTTCGAACAGGCGGTACATCGCCCCGCGCCAGTCGGCCAGGCGTTCGGCTGTCAGGCCTTTGAACAGGTTTCCGGGCAGCCAGATGTCGTCCAGCACCACCGGTAGCGGCGCAGCGCCTTCGGCAGGGGCCGCCAGCAGCAGGCGGCGCACCTGCACGGCGGCTTCTCCGGCCTTCAAGGCCAGCAGCCGCGCCACTTCGGCCGGGGCGCGCATGCGGCGGCAGTCCAGCAGGCGGCGCTGCAAGCCCGCGGGGGTGCTGGCGTCTGGCGCCAGACGCAGAAAGCGGTACTGCGTGCCCGCTTCGGCATGGGTGGCCACGAAGGTGCCCTTGCCCTGGCGGCGCACCAGCAGGTTGTCGGTGGCCATCTCGTCGATGGCCTTGCGCACCGTGCCCTGGCTGACCTTGTAGCGCGCAGCCAGTTCGATTTCGCTCGGAATGGCCTGGCCGGGCTGCCATTCGCCGGCCTGCAGGCTGGTCACCAGCAAGGCCTTGATCTGCTGGTACAGCGGGCTGAAGGCCGGTGCGGCTTCACCCGCACCGGCCGCAGCGCGGCCCTGGGGGGCCGGGCCGACGGCTTGGCTGGGGGCCTGGCTGTTGGGCACGCTGGTGGGCACGCTGTGGGGCACGGTCGTCGCTGCGGGCATGCCAGCATTGTCCACCAAGCGGTACCGAGATGTCTTACATAAGACATAAGAGTTGCGTCAGTCAGCACGCTTAGAATTCAGGCCGCCTGTACCGAACACCCCAAGGAGTCCCCCATGAGCAAGAAGCCCGTCCGCGTGGCCGTCACTGGTGCCGCCGGCCAGATCGGTTATGCCCTGCTGTTCCGCATTGCCTCAGGCGAAATGCTGGGCAAGGACCAACCCGTCATCCTGCAGCTGCTGGAAGTGCCGGTCGACAAGGCCCAGGAAGCGCTGAAGGGCGTGATGATGGAACTGGACGACTGCGCCTTCCCGCTGCTGGCCGGCATGGAAGCGCACAGCGACCCGGTGGCCGCCTTCAAGGACACCGACTACGCGCTGCTGGTGGGCGCCCGCCCGCGCGGCCCCGGCATGGAACGCGCCGACCTGCTGGCCGCCAACGCGCAGATCTTCACCGCCCAGGGCAAGGCCCTGAACGCCAGCGCCAGCCGCAACGTGAAAGTGCTGGTGGTGGGCAACCCGGCCAACACCAACGCCTACATCGCGATGAAGAGCGCGCCCGACCTGCCGCGCGAGAACTTCACCGCCATGCTGCGCCTGGACCACAACCGCGCGCTCAGCCAGATCGCCGCCAAGACCGGCAAGCCGGTGGCTTCGATCAAGAAGCTGGCCGTCTGGGGTAACCACAGCCCGACGATGTACGCCGACTACCGCTTTGCCACCATCGACGGCGCCAGCGTCAAAGACATGATCAACGACCAGGTCTGGAACGCCGAGACCTTCCTGCCCACGGTGGGCAAGCGGGGTGCCGCCATCATCGCCGCGCGCGGCGTGTCCTCGGCCGCCAGCGCCGCCAACGCCGCCATCGACCACATGCGCGACTGGGCCCTGGGCACAGGCGGCGAATGGGTGACGATGGGCGTGCCCAGCAACGGCGAATACGGCATCCCGAAGGACGTGATGTTCGGCTATCCCGTCACCTGCGAAGGCGGCAAGTACAGCATCGTCGAGGGCCTGCCCATCGACACCTTCAGCCAGGGCTGCATCGACAAGACCCTGGCCGAACTGACTGGCGAACAGGACGGCGTGAAGCACCTGCTGTAAGGCCACGGCGCGCATGTCACGGCAGTAAAGCACCCGCCACCCCACGGCACACAAGGGCCGGCCTACACTGGGTCGGCCCTTTTTCTTTGCCGACTTTTTCCATCACCGTCATGTCAGCACTTCACCCCCGCGAAGCCCTGTACGACCCCCAGGAACCCGCCGCCCGCGCCCTGCCGGTGTGTGACCACTACGCGGGCGTCGAAGCGCGCATGCGCAAGAGCCTGCAGCTGCAGGCCGAACTGGGCCCGGTCTTCGACGTCACGCTGGACAACGAAGACGGCGCGCCGGTGGGCGGCGAGATCGAACGCGCACACCTGATCCGCGAACTGCTGGACAGCCCCGACAACCGCCACGGCCGCGTGGGCGTGCGCCTGTTGCCGCTGGGCCACCGCGCCTTTGCCGACGTGGCCGGCATCGTGCTGCGCGCCGCCCAGCCGCCGGCCTACCTGATGCTGCCGAAGGCGCGCGGGCTGGCCGAGATCGAACGCGGCGCGCAGGCGCTGGACGCCATCGGCGCCGCGGCCGTGCCGCTGCACGCGCTGGTGGAAACGCATGGCGCGCTGCGCGAGGTGTTTGCGATCGCGGCGCACCCGCGCATCGAGTCACTGTCCTTCGGGCTGATGGACTTCGTCTCGGCGCACCGCGGCGCCATCCCGGCCAGCGCGATGGGCGCTGCTGGTCAGTTCGACCACCCGCTGATCGTGCGCGCCAAGCTGGAAATCGCGGCCGCCTGCCACGCTGCGGGCAAGACACCTTCGCACTGCGTGTTCACCGACATCCACGACACCGACGCCCTGCAGGCGGCGGCCGAAATGGCCGGGCGGCTGCTGGGCTACACGCGCATGTGGAGCATCCACCCGTCGCAGATCCGCACCATCGTCGAAGCCTTCGCGCCTACGGTGGACGAAGTCGACGACGCAATCGCCATCCTGCAGGCCGCGCAGGCCGCCAGCTGGGGCCCCGTGCAGCACGCCGGCAAGCTGCACGACCGCGCCAGCTACCGCTACTGGTGGCAGCTGCTGGAAAGGGCCGAGCGCACGTCTTTCCACGGTGCGCCGCAGCTGCCGGCCGAAGTGCGCGCCGCCTGGTTCACCTGAGCGCGCGGGCGCGCCCGAGCCCGACGCAGACCGACACATCTGTTGCTTCCTGACAGCCCCTGGCGCGCGGGCATACTGCCGGCCGGCACGTGCTGGCCGGGCGGGCGAACTCTGCCCCCGCGGCGCGTGCCCCGGAGACTGCCTGCATGCGACCCTTCACTGCCGCCCTGGGCCTGATCGCCGCCGCGATCTTCGCCACCGCTGGCACCCCTGCCGCCCGGGCCCAGCCTGGCGCCAAGCCGGCTGGTCCCGCCACCGCCGCCGCCACCCAGAAGCCCGCGCCACGCCCTGCCGCCCGCGCACCGGCGCGGCCAGCCGCGCCGGCCGCTGCCGCCCTGCCACCGCCGCTGCCGGCCGCCACCGGCGAACAGATCGCCGCCGCCGCGCTGACGCACTTCGGCCCTTACGACTGCGACTTCGGCCAGAAGCTCACCGTGGCGCTGAACCAGCGCAACGAAGGCTATGTCGAGGTGCAGTTCAACAAGCAGGTGTGGGTGATGAAGCCGGTGCTGTCCAGCACCGGCGCGCTGCGCCTGGAAGACGTGCGCGGCCGCACGCTGATGCTGCAGATCGCGAACAAGTCCATGCTGATGGACGTGGTGGCCGGCCGCCGCCTGGTGGACGAATGCGTGCACGAAGCCCAGCGCACCGCCATGGCCGCCGCGGGCGCGCCCGTGGCGGCGGGCATCCTGGCTGGCACCGGCAGTGGTGCCGCAGCAGGCCCGACGAATGCCGACCTGCGCGTGCGCATCCTGGAGACCACCGACATCCACGTCAACCTGGTGAACTACGACTACTACCAGGACAAACCCACCGACGAATACGGCCTGGTGAAGACCGCCACGCTCATCCGCCAGGCCCGTGCCGAAAACCGCAACAGCCTGCTGTTCGACAACGGCGACCTGCTGCAGGGCAGTCCGCTGGGCGACTGGGTGGCCAAGATCAGGCCCGCCGCGCCCGGCCAGCAGCACCCCGCGCACCGGCTGATGCAGGCCCTGGGCTACGACGCCGCCAACATCGGCAACCACGAATTCAACTACGGCCTGCCTTTCCTGGGCCGGGCGCTGGAAACCGCCGGCTTCCCCTACGTCAACGCCAACATCGTGGTCGACGACGGCAGCGGCAAGCCCGAAGCCATGAAGCCGGCCTACACGCCCTACGTGGTGCTGGAACGCAAGTTCAACGACGACGCCGGCCGCCCGGTGACGCTGAAGGTGGGCGTGATCGGCTTCGTGCCGCCCCAGGTGATGCAGTGGGACCGCCAGAACCTGCTGGGCAAGGTGCTGGCGCTGGACATCGTGGAGACCGCGCGCACCTACATCCCGCGCATGAAGAACGAGGGCGCCGACCTGGTGGTGGTGATCGCGCATTCGGGCTTCGAACGTGGCGAGACGGTGCGCTTCGCCGAAAACACCGTCGCCCGGCTGGCCGAAGTGCCAGGCGTGGACGCCATCCTGTTCGGTCATTCGCACGGCGAATTCCCGGGCCGCTTCTTCAACGCCCACCCGAAGGTAGACCTGGCGCGCGGCACCATCAATGGCGTGCCCGCGGTGATGGCCGGGCGTTGGGGCGACCACCTGGGCGTGATCGACCTGCGGCTGCGGCAGGACGGTGGGCGCTGGAAGGTGGCGGAATCGAAGGCCGAGCTGCGCCCGATCTTCGACCGCGAAACGCGCCGCCCACTGGTGGCGGCAGACCCCGAACTGCTGCGCCTGATCGCCCCTGAACACGAGGCCACGCTGGCCTATGTGCGCAGCCCGGTGGCGCGCACGGCCACGCCCATCCACAGCTACTTTGCCCAGGTGGCCGACGACCCGTCGGTACAGCTGGTGTCGCAGGCCCAGCTGGCCTATGCGCGCAGGGCCCTGGCCAATACCCCGCACAAAGACCTGCCGCTGCTGTCGGCCGCCGCACCCTTCAAGACCGGCGGCCGCCAGGGCTGGACGGCCTATACCGACATCCCGGCCGGGCCGGTGGCGGTGCGCAACGTCGCCGACCTCTACGTCTACCCGAACACCGTCAAGGTGGTGAAGCTCAGCGGCGCCCAGGTGCGCGAATGGCTGGAGTTTTCGGCCGGCGCCTTCAACCGCATCGACCCACAGGGCGCGCCCGAGCAGGACCTGCTGAACACCGGTTTCCCCAGCTTCAACTTCGACACCCTGGACGGGCTGAACTACCGCATCGACGTCACCCAGCCGGCGCGCTATGAACGCAGCGGCAAGCTGGTGGCGCCGCAGGCACGTCGCATCCGCGACCTGCAGTTCAACGGGCGCGCGGTGGCCGACAGCGACAGCTTCGGCGTGGTGACCAACAACTACCGCGCTTCGGGCGGCGGCAATTTCCCTGGCCTGGACGGCAGCCAGATCATCCTGGACGCCCCGGACGAAAACCGCGAAGCGCTGCTGCAGTTCATGCAGGCCGCCGGCACGGTGCAGCCCGCGGCCGACAACAACTGGCGGCTGCTGCCAGTGCCGGGCGTGAAGCTGCGTTTCCTGTCCGCCGCCGCCGGCCGCGCCCACCTGGCCCAGGTGCCGCAGGTGAAGCTGGTGCGGGACAACGGCGACGGCTCGGCCCTGTACGAATTGCAGCCCTGAACACCCTGCACCCACGCCGGCCCCGGCCCCGGTCGGGGGCTCTGCCTCGGTCGTCACCGCGCCGCGGCCTGCTGGTCCTGGGCAGCCTGCTGCTGGCGGGCCTGGGTCTGCTGCTGCTGGGTGGTCTGGTGCTCGGCGCCATGGCGCTGTGGCACGCGCAAGACCTGCCACCGCTGGACAAGGCCACGCGCTACCGCCCGCAGCAGCACCTGCAGGTGCTGACGGCCGACGGCGTGGAGATCGCCCAGTACGGCAGCGAACGCCGCATCTTCATCCCCATCGCGCAGATGCCGCTGGCCCTGCGCCAGGCCGTGCTGGCCACCGAAGACCGGCAGTTCTACGAACACGGCGGCATCAGCCTGCGCGGGCTGGCGCGCGCCACGCTGGCCAACCTGACAGGCGGGGTGCCGCAGGGCGCTTCCACCATCACCCAGCAGGTGGCGCGCACTTTCTTCCTGAGCACGCGGCGCACCGCCGAACGCAAGATCAAGGAAGCGCTGCTGGCCTTGCAGTTGGAACGCGAACTGAGCAAGGACCAGATCCTCGAGCTCTACCTGAACCAGATCTACCTGGGCCAGCGCGCCTACGGCTTCGGCGCCGCCGCCCAGGCCTACTTCGGCAAGCCGCTGAACGCGCTGAGCCTGGCCGAAACCGCGCTGCTGGCCGGCCTGCCGCAGAACCCCATCCACGCCAACCCGGTGGCCAGCCCGGCGCGCGCCATCAAGCGCCAGCGCTGGGTGCTGTCGCGCATGGTGGTGGCCGGCAGCATCACCCAGCCCCAGGCCGACGCTGCGCTGGCCGAGCCCCTGGTCTTCCGCCAGCCCAGCCAGGCCGAACTGCCAGCCCAGCACGCGGCCGAAATGGCGCGCCGCGCGGTGGTGGAAAGGCTGGGCGAACAGGCCTACACCGAAGGCATCCGCGTCGTCACGTCGCTGCGCGCGGCCGACCAGCGCGCCGCCCACGCCGCCGTGCGCGCCGCCGTGCTGGCGCACGAGCGCCGTCAGCCCTGGCGTGGCCCGGAAGACTTTGAAGCCCTGCCCGAAGACCCCGCCCTGGCCGAACGCGCTGCTGCCCTGGCCCTGCGCGAGGTGCGCGACGACGAAGACCTGCGCGCGGCCATCGTGCTGTCGGCCAGCCCCACGGCGCTACGCGCCCAGCTGGCCAGCGGCGACGTCGTCACGCTGGCCGGCGCCGCGTTGAAGGCCGACGCGCCGCGCGGTGTGCCCGCGGCCCTGGGCCCGCAGGGCCCGGCTGCACTGGCGCTGCGGCGCGGCGCCATCGTGCGGCTGCAGGCGACCGGCACCCCTGCCGCCAACGCGAACGCGAACGTCCATGCCGGACGCAGCACCGCCGCCACAGCCTGGCGGCTGGCGCAGTGGCCGCAGGCCGAAGCCGCCTATGTGGCCCTGGACCCTGCCACCGGCCGCATTCAGGCCCTGGTGGGGGGCTTCGACTTCAACCGCCAGCAGTTCAACCGCGTCACCAGCGCCTGGCGCCAGCCGGGGTCGGCGCTGAAGCCCTTCCTGTACGCCACTGCCTTCGAACACGGCGTCATGCCCGAAACGGTGGTGGCCGACACACCCTACGTGCCGGCAGCGGGCGACAACAGCGGCTGGAACCCGCAGAACAGCGACGGCCGCTTCGACGGCGACATCAGCGTGCGCGAAGCCCTGGTGCGGTCGAAGAACATGGTCAGCATCCGGCTGCTGCAGCACATCGGCCTGGCCGCAGCCAAGGAAGGCCTGGCCCGCTATGGCTTCGACCCCGCCAGGCAGCCCGGCAACCTGACCCTGGCCCTGGGCGCCGGCAGCACCACGCCGCTGCAGCTGGCGCAGGCCTACGCCGTGCTGGCCAATGGCGGCCACCGGGTCGACCCGGTGCTGATCGAACGCATCACCGACGCCCAGGGCAAGGTGCTGTTCGAAGCCCCGCCTGCCGCGGCGCTGGACGAGGCCAGCCGTGCGGTGCCGGCGCGCCAGGTCGCGCTGGTGAATGCGCTGCTGAACGACGTGACCCTGCGCGGCACCGCCGCCCGCGCCCAGGCCAGCCTGAAGCGGCGCGACGTCTACGGCAAGACCGGCACCACCAACGACGCGGTCGACGCCTGGTTCGCCGGCTTCCGGCCGCTGGGGCCGCCCACCGCACCCGGGCCCGGCGTGGTGGCCGTGGCCTGGATGGGTTACGACGAACCGAAGAGCCTGGGCGACCGAGAAAGCGGCGGCGGGCTGGCGCTGCCGATCTGGATCGACGCGCTGGCGCCCGTGCTGCGCAGCTGGCCCGTGCAGGCTGCAGCCGAACCCGGTGCTGGCCTGGTGGCCGTGGGCAGCGACTGGCGCTACGAGGAATGGGCTGGCGGCGGCTTTGTTGGCCATGTGCCGGTGATGGACGATGCCGCTGCTGCGGCGGCAGCGATAGCCGCAGCAGCGGCTTCAGTACCGGCCGCAGCGGCAGCGCCCGCTTCCGCGCCGCGCTGACGGCGCGGCCTGAGCTCAGCGCCGCGCGGAACGCGCGGCCTGAGGTCAGCGCCACGCTGACCGCGCGGCTTTAGGCGCCTTCAGGCGCAATGCTCTGGGCGTAGTCCACCAGCGCGTCCAGCAGCCCCTGGGCACGTTCGTCATCGCGTTCAATGGCGGCCTCGGCCAGGGTGTCCACGCGCTCCAGAAAGCGTTCCAGCGTCAGTGCCCCGCCCTGGCCATGCAGCAGGCGGTCGGCCAGGTGCTGCTGCCAGCGTTCGCGTTCGGCGTCGGTCAGCGTGTGGTCGAAGTTGCGCGCGCGGTAACGGAACAGCAGTTCGTCCAGCCGCGGGTCGTCGAAGGCCGGGCGCTTGGCCGCCAGCGCCGCGGGCGACAGTTCGCGCAGGCGCTGCAGGCTGCGCCGGTCTTCGTTGCCGACAAAGCCGCCGTACAGGTCTTCGTCCACGTCCACCGGCCCGGCCGGTGCTTCGCGCGCAAAAACCGCGGGCCACAGCGCGTCCAGGCTGCGGCCCAGGGCGGCCGCATGCTCGGCATGCTGCTGCGCCAGCGCGATGTCCAGGCCCCAGCGCGCAGCCACGGGTTGCACCGTGCGCAGCTGGCCGATGACGATGGGCGACTTGTTGATGTGGATGGTCTTGATCGGCAGGCGCTGCTCGCCTTCGGGCAATTCGTCCTGCCGGGTGTAGAGGCGCCGGCGTACGGTCTCGGCGTCCAGGCCGGCCAGCTCGCGCGGGTCGTGGGCCAGGTCCCAGACGATGACCTCGTTCTTGTTCTTCGGGTGCGGGGCCAGCGGCCAGACGATGGCCAGGCAGCCGCGTTCCACCGGGTACATGCCCGACAAGTGCACGAAAGGCCTGCCGCTGCCCATCTCGGCCAGCACGGCGTCTTTCTTGCGCAGCTTCAGGCAGAAGTCCCACAGCCGCGGCTGCTGCGCTTTCACCAGCCGCGCCACGGCGATGGTGGCGCGCACGTCGGACAGCGCGTCGTGCGCGGCTTCGTGCGCCAGGCCGTTGGCACGCGTCAGGTGTTCCAGCTTGAAGCTGGGCCGGCCCTGCAGCGGCCCTTCGGTGTGCAGCGGCCAGGTGATGCCGTCGGGCCGCAGAGCCCAGGTGGCGCGCACCACGTCCAGCAAATCCCAGCGTCCGCAGCCGTTCTGCCATTCACGCGCGTAGGGGTCGATCAGGTTGCGCCAGAACAGGAAGCGCGTGACTTCGTCGTCGAAGCGGATGCTGTTGTAGCCCACGCCCACGGTGCCGTCGCGCGCCAGTTCGGCTTCGATGCGGGCCGCGAATTCGTTTTCGGGCAGGCCCTGCTGCAGCGCCTGCTGGGGCAGGATGCCCGTCACCAGCACGGCTTCGGGTTCGGGCAGGGTGTCGGGCGCGGGGCGGCAGAAGAACATCTGCGGCTCGCCGATCTCGTTCAGGTCGGCGTCGGTGCGCACGCCTGCAAACTGCACGGGCCGGTCGCGGCGCGGCACCACGCCGAAGGTTTCGTAATCGTGCCAGTAGAAGCTCAAATCCGCCATGCGAGGCACGATAGCGCAAGCCTGGCGCGCTGGGCTTACGCTTGCGGTCTACGCTGCCGCGTGCCCACCTCTGGAAGCACCATGACCCCACACCGCCCCGCCTTCTTGCGCCTTCAGCCCCTGCCCGCCCTGCTGCTGGCCAGCGGCCTGGCCCTGGCCACGCCCGCCACGGCCCAGCCTACCGCCCAGCCGGCCGCCCCCACGCCCCCGGCCAGCGCCTGCCAGGACTTCGATGAGTACGTGAACGGCCGCTGGAAAGCCAGCGCCGACATGCCGCCCGACCGCGCCCGCGTCAGCAGCTTCGACACCCTGGCCCGCGCCAACGACCAGCTGCTGGAAGCCGCGCTGCGCGAACTGGCGGCCGACCCCGCCCGCGCCACCACCCCGGGGCTGAAGCTGCTGTCGGCCTACTACCGCAGCGGCATGGACGAAGCCGCCATCGAACGCCAGGGCCTGAAGGCCGTACAGCCCATGCTGGACCGCATCGCCGGCGTGCAGCGCGAACAGCTACCCGCCCTGCTGGCCGACCTGGCCCGGCTGCAGGTGGCCGCGCCGATGGCGCTGTTCGTGGGCATCGACGCCAAGGACGCCACGCGCCACGTGCTGTCGATGTCCCAGTCCGGCCTGGGCCTGCCCGACCGCGACGACTACACCAAGACCGACGCCAACAGCCAGCGCGTGCTGGCGGCCTACCGCCGCCACGCCGCCACGCTGCTGCTAGCCGCGGGTGCGGCCACCGAAGCGAACGCCGAAGCCAGCGTCGACCGCCTACTGGCCTTCGAAACCCAGCTTGCCGCCGCCACCACCGACCGCGTGCAACGCCGCGACCCGAACGCCAACTACAACCCCGTCACGGTGGCCAGCCTGCAGGCCCTGGCGCCAGGCATGGACTGGCGCAGCTACCTCGCCACCTACACCGGCAACACCGGCATCGCCGACGGCAAGACCCCCATCGTTCTGGGCCAGCCCGGCTTCGCGCAGGCCATGGCGCAGCTGGTGCAGACGGCGTCGATGGACGACTGGCGCGACTACCTGCGCGTGCGTCTGCTGGCCGACGTGGCCCCGCAGGGGCCGAAGCGGCTGGCGCAATCGCACTTCGACTACACGCAAGGCGCGCAGCGCGGCTTGAAGACGCCGCCGCCGCGCGTGGAAGACGTGATCATGCAGATCGGCGGGCGCACGGGCGGCAACCCGCTGGGCCAGACGCTGGGCGAGCTGTTCACGGCCAAGGCCTTCAGCCCCCAGGCCCAGGCCAAGGCCCTGCAGATGGTCGAAGACATCCGCGCTGGCATGCGCCAGCGCATCCAGGCATCGCCCTGGATGAGCCCGGCCACGCAAAAGGTGGCGCTGGGCAAGCTGGAAGCGATGACGGCCAAGATCGGCGCGCCCGAGCGCTGGCGCAGCTACGAAGGCCTGGTGCTGGCCCCCGACGACTACCTGGGCAACCTGCTGAAGGTGGCCGCTTGGGCTACGGCCGACCGCCTGCCCGACCTGCAGCGCCCGGTGGACCGCACGCGGTGGAACACCAGCCCGCACATCGTGAATGCCTTCGCGGCCAGCGGCAACCAGATCGTCTTCCCGGCCGGCATCCTGCAGCCGCCGTTCTTCGACGAGAAGGCCGACGACGCCAGCAACTACGGCGCCATCGGCATGGTCATCGGGCACGAGATCAGCCACCACTTCGACGACCGAGGCCGCCAGTTCGACGCCCAGGGCAACCTGCGCGACTGGTGGCTGCCGGCCGACGTCGAGGCCTACAAGGCCCGCGCCGACAAGGTGGCTGCGCTGTACAGCAGCTTCGAACCCCTGCCCGGCGAACGCCTGAACGGCCGCCAGACGCTGGGTGAAAACCTGTCGGACGTGGGCGGCATGCAGATCGCCTTTGCCGGCCTGCAGATTGCGCTGGACCGGCAGAAGAAGGCCGGCAAGCCCGCGCCGCTGGTGGACGGCTACACGCCCGAACAGCGCTTCTTCATCGCCAACGCTGGGGTCTGGCGCGTGAAGTGGCGCCAGGAAGCGCTGGTGAACCAGATCCGCACCGGCCAGCATTCGCCCGGGCGCTGGCGCATCCTGGGGCCGATGAGCCAGATGACGGCCTTTGCCCAGGCCTTCAGCTGCAAGCCGGGCGACACGATGGTGGCCAGCGAGCCCATCGTCGTGTGGTGACGGCGGGCACTTTCTGCAGTCAGGGCTGCAAGGCCCGCTAGGCCAGCCACAGGCCTACGCCGCGCCGCGCGGTGGCCCCCCGGTGGCCCGGCTAACCCGGGCCTAGCGCCTGTGCAACAAGGCGGCCAGGTCAACGCCCTGGGCCTGGGCCTGGTGCTGCACGCGGCGCCACAGCTGCCAGCCCAGCCAGCCGCGCCGGCCCCAGCGCCAGGCCAGGGCCAGCGCCCGCTTGGGGCGCAGCACCAGCAGCAGGCCGGCGGCGGCAGCGGGCACTTCGGGGTGCTGGCGCAGCCATTGCCAGCTGTGGCTGGCCAGCGCCCGCGCCTGGTCCACCCGCGCCAGGCGCGGCTGCCACGGGGCCAGGTCTTCACCCAGGCGCTGGCGCAGCAGCGCACTGCGCGCCAGCAGCTGGGCCTGGCGCAAGGCCAGGGCCTGGGCACGGGTTTCGTTCATGGGCAGCACCTGCCCTACAGCCCTGCCGGCGGCGGGGCGGGTTCTTCGGGGCGCAGGCTCTGCCGGTCACGGCGCAGTTCGCCCAGCGTCAGCGCAAACGGGCCACCGTCGCGCACCTGCAGCGCATCGCGGGCGCGCAGCAGCAGCCATAGGCCAGCGCCGCCGAATACGACGGTCAGCACGCCCATGGCCGCCAGCCGGTAGCCTTCCCAGAACAGCAGGATCACGAACCCCAGCGCCAGCACCAGGGCCAACGCCAGCAACACCAGGGCCACGGCGGCCTGGAACAGGGCGTTGAACAAGCGCAGCTTTTCGGCTTCGAGTTCAGTGCCGAAGAGTTCCAGCCGCACCAGGGCCAGGTCGATGAGCGAATCGATCGCGCGCTTGCCGCTTTCGAACAGGCCACCGCCTGGCACACGCAGGCTCATCGCCCGGCGTTCAGCGACGACCGATCAACAGGCCCACGATCAGGCCCACGCCAGCGCCGATGGCCACCGACTTCCAGGGGTGTTCGTGTACGTAGTCGTCGGCGGCATGGCCGGCGGCCTTGGCCTTTTCGGTGGCGGTGTGCTGCAGGTCCACCAGGCGGGCCTTGGAATTGACCAGGCGTTCCTGCAGCCGGGCGCGCAGGCCAGCGGTGCCTTCGCTGACGTCGCTGGCGGTCAGCTTCAGCAGTTCTTCGGCGTCGGCCACGACGACCTTCAGGTCGGCCATCAGCTTGTCGCGCTGCGATGCGGTGAGTTCAGACATGGTTTGCTCCTCGAAGCTGTTGTCAACGAAGTGGAACCGTAACACCGCCGCGCGCGCCGGCCTGTAGGCGCAGGCCTCAACGTTTCGGGGTCTTTTTCGGCGCCGCGGCGGCCTGGGAAGCGGCCTGGATGGCCTCGCTCATGCCGATCAGCACGCCGCTGACCATCGCGGTGTAGCTCTCGGCCATGGCCTGCGCCGCGCGCAGCGAAGCCGCGCGGGTGCTGCGCACCGCGTCGTGCAGTTGCTGCGTCAGCTGTTCGGCCGTCAGCGTGGCCTGCGCGCCCGACAGCGTGCCGCCGGCCTGCATCTTTTCCAGCACCTGGCCCCAAGCCCCGGCCAGCGGGGCACTGGCGCCGGCCGCGGTCTTCTTCAGCGCCGCGAACAGGGTGTCTTCGAAGCTTTCCAGGTCGCTCATCGCCTTCTTCAGGTGCTTGTCGCGCAGGTCGGCGCCCTGGGCGACCAGGGTTTCCAGGGCCACGCGGTTGGCGTCCACGGCCTTCAGCAGCGCGGCGTCCATGCCGGCCACGGCCTGCTCCAGCAGGGCTTCGGTGTCGATGTTGGGCACCAGGTTCTTGGCCGCGCCAGCACTGGCGGCTTCAGACACGGCCTTGAGCGTGCTGCGGATATTCTTCAGCGACAGCTCGCGCGCCTGCAGTGCCGTCAAGGTGACGTCGGTCACGCCCCTCTTCAGCTGCTCGCCCTGCTTGGCAGTGGCGTTCTCGAACATGGAAATCAGCGCATCGGGGTCGATCAGGGCCTTGGCCATGGGGTGTTCTCCGGGGGTCGTGGGGTGGGTACGGCGCCGATGCTCTCATCGCCACCTGACAAGGGCAATACGGCCATGCCACGGATAATGTCCGCAGCCTCCACCCGATGCCAGCCCCATGACGCGTGTCCACAACTTCAGCGCCGGCCCTGCCGCCCTGCCCGAACCCGTGCTGCGCCAGGCTGCTGAGGAAATGCTGGACTGGCAGGGCTCGGGCATGTCGGTGATGGAGATGAGCCACCGCGGCCCGCAGTTCATGGCCATCATGGCCGACGCGCAGGCGCGGCTGCGCCGGCTGATGAACATGCCCGACACGCATGAACTGCTGTTCATGCAGGGCGGGGCCTTGGGCGAGAACGCCATCGTGCCGATGAACCTGCTGGGCAGGCATCGCAGCATCGACTTCATCGACACCGGCGAGTGGTCGAAGAAGTCGATCCAGGAAGCTGCGCGCTATGCCCAGGTGCATGTGGCTGCCAGCAGTGCCGACAGCGGCTACACGCGCGTGCCGCCGCGCGAGACCTGGCAGCTGGACCCTGGCGCGGCCTACGTG
The DNA here is from genome assembly GCA_027485165.1 of Rubrivivax sp. Taxonomy (GTDB): domain Bacteria; phylum Pseudomonadota; class Gammaproteobacteria; order Burkholderiales; family Burkholderiaceae_C; genus Rubrivivax. Next base: position 20,664 of record JAIXRN010000004.1, on the reverse strand, counting down.
CACATCTGCAGCAACGAAACGATTGGCGGCGTGGAATACGGCTTCACGCCCGACGTGGGTGCCGTACCCCTGGTGGCCGACATGTCCAGCAGCATCCTCAGCCAGCCGGTGGACGTGTCGAAGTACGGGCTGATCTACGGCGGCGCGCAAAAGAACATCGGCCCGGCCGGGCTGACGCTGGTGATCGTGCGCCGCGACCTGCTGGACCGCGCCCTGCCCTGCACGCCCACGGCCTTCAACTACCGCGTGGTGGCCGACAACGGCAGCATGTACAACACGCCGCCCACCTATGCCATCTACATCGCCGGCCTGGTGTTCAAGTGGATCGAAGACCAGGGCGGCCTGGCCGCGATGGCGGCGCGCAATGCCGAGAAAGCCGCGCTGCTGTACGACGCGCTGGACCGCAGCGTGCTGGAACGCGGCGGCCTGTTCGTCACGCGCGTGGCGCGCGATTGCCGCAGCCGCATGAACGTCACCTTCCACCTGCGCGACGAGGCACTGACCGCGCCCTTCCTGGCCGGGGCCGAAGCGCGCGGCCTGGTGCAGCTGAAAGGCCACCGCGTGGTGGGGGGCGTTCGCGCGTCGCTGTACAACGCCATGCCGCTGGCGGGGGTGCAGGCCCTGGTGGCCTGGATGGCCGAATTCGAAGCCCAATGCCAGGCCGGGTCCTAGGCAGGAACGGCCTGACACAATCCGCGACCCCAACGCCCCTTCGAAAGCCGCCCGTGGATTTGAAAGTACCGATCGCCATCACCGACGAGCTGAGCGAAGAAGTGATCAGCGCCACCGGCCTGCTGGACCTGGCCAGCGGCGAGATCTTCCGCATCGAATACGAGGATTGGGACGTGGCCACGCGCGGCCTGCCCTGGGAAGGCGAGGACTACGAATTCACCAGCGGCACGCTGTCGAACAACGGCAAGGACGTGGAATTCAAGATCGACGTGAACCAGGTCACGGGGCAGTACAGCGTCAGCGCCACCGAGCTGCTGGAAATCAAGGTGCGGGCGGCGCAGCTGTTTGCCGGCATCAGCGGCCAGGCGCTGGCGCGCAGTGCCGGCACCGGCGCTGAAGCTGCTGCCGCTGCCAAGCCGTCTGCGAAGCCACCCACCAAGCCCGCGGCCAAGCCCCGTGGCTCCCGCTTCCACTGAAGCGGCTGCGCCTGCCGCGCGGACCATCCCCTTCAGCGAAGCCTGGCGCTTCTGGCTGAAGCTGGGCTTCATCAGCTTCGGCGGGCCCGCCGGGCAGATTGCGCTGATGCACAGCGAACTGGTGGAACGCCGGCGCTGGATCAGCGAAAAGCGTTTTCTGCATGCGCTGAACTACTGCATGCTGCTGCCTGGCCCGGAAGCGCAGCAGCTGGCCACCTACCTGGGCTGGCTGATGCACCGCACGGGGGGCGGGGTGGTGGCAGGCGTGCTGTTCGTGCTGCCGTCGCTCTTCATCCTGGTGGCGCTGGGCTGGGTCTACCTGCGCTTTGGCGACGTACCGGTGGTGGCAGGCCTGCTGTACGGCATCAAGCCGGCCGTGGTGGCCGTGGTGCTGCACGCGGCCTGGCGCATCGGCACGCGGGCGCTGAAGAACCGCTGGATGGGCGCCATCGCGCTGGCCTCGTTCGTGGCGATCTTCGTGTTCGACACGCCTTTCCCGGCCATCGTGCTGGCGGCGGCACTGATCGGCCACTTCGGTGCGCAGCGAGCGCCGGCGGTGTTCGCGCTGGGCGGTACGCATGCGGCAACTAAAGCGGCGGCAACAGCGGCTGCCGCGGCATCCGAAGAGGCAGCCCTGCCCGCCGTCATCGACGACCACACCCCCACGCCCGCCCACGCCCGCTACAGCCCGACCGGGCTGGCGCGCGTGCTGGCCGTGGGCGCCGCGCTGTGGCTGGCCGGCATGGGCCTGCTGCTGGCCACGCAGGGCCTGCAGGGCACGCTGACGCAGATGGGCTGGTTCTTCACCAAGGCCGCGCTGCTGACCTTCGGCGGCGCCTACGCCGTGCTGCCCTATGTCTACCAGGGCGCGGTGGACACCTACGGCTGGGTCACGCCCACGCAGATGATCGACGGCCTGGCCCTGGGCGAAAGCACGCCCGGCCCGCTGATCATGGTGGTGGCCTTCGTCGCCTTCGTCGGCGGCTACGGCCAGCAGCTGCTGGGGCCCGACGCGCCCTTCCTGGGCGGCGCGCTGGCGGCCGCGGTGGTGGTGTTCTTCACCTTCCTGCCGTCGTTCATCTTCATTCTGGCCGGCGGGCCGCTGGTGGAAGCCACGCACGGCCGGCTGGGCTTCACGGCGCCGCTGTCGGCCATCACGGCCGCAGTGGTGGGCGTGATCGTCAACCTGGCGCTGTTCTTCGCCTGGCATGTGCTGTGGCCGCAGGGCGCCAGCGCCGCTGTGGACCTGGTGGCGGCGGGCCTGATGGGCGCGGCAGCGCTGGCGCTGTTCCGGCTGAAGTGGGGCGTGATGACGGTGCTGGCCGCCAGCGCGGTGCTGGGCCTGGGCGCGCAGCTGCTGCGCCCGCTGCTAGGGTTGTGAAGGCCCCGCTGGGCCGGCACCCGCCCGCCGCTCTGCCCCTGCAGGCGCCAGGGGCAGGCCTTGCGTACAGTGCCAGGCTGTTGTGCGTAGCGCCCGCACTGCCTGCCTTTCCCACTGTGCACACCCTGCCCCAGATGCCCTCGCCTTTGTTCACCCGGCTAGCCGTGCTGGCCGTGTTCGCCGTGTTGGCCGCCTTGGCCCCTGCCCCGGCCCCTGCCCAGCCCGCCGCCGCGCCCGCACCAAACCCTGGCATCCCGTGGGTGCCCGTGGGGAGCTTCAGCATCGCCCGCACCGAAACCACGGTCGCCCAATTCCGCCGTTTTGCCCAGGCCACGGGCACGCGCACGCAGGCCGAAGCCGCTGGCGGCGGCCAGGTCTACGAAGCCGGCTGGACGGCCAAGCCGGGCTGGACCTGGCGCACGCCCTTCGGCCGCCCCGCCGCTGACGACGAACCGGCCGTGCATGTGAACTTCCACGAAGCCCAGGCCTTCTGCCGCTGGGCTGGCGGCCGGCTACCCACCGACGCCGAATGGCTGGCCGCCGCCTACACTGAGCAACGCCCGCAGCCGCCTGCGCCCTTCCAGACTGGCCAGCGCTACCCCTACCCCAGCGGCAGCAGCCCGGCCGGGGCCCAGTGCCTGGGCGACTGCGGCCCGCAAGTCGCCCAGCGCGCCGTCCAGCACGGGGCCCGCCTGTGGCGCGGCGACGGCCACGCCCTGGCTGGCAGCACGCCTGCGGGCGTGAACGGCTTGCATGAGATGGGCGCCAACGCCTGGGAATGGGTGGACGAACCGCCCGGCGCCAGCGGCAACGCCGAACGCCGCACACGCGGCGGCAGCTGGTGGTACGGCAGCGCGCAGATGCGGGCCGACCATATCCAGGGCAAACCGGCCGATACCGCTGTGGTCTACATCGGGTTTCGCTGCGCGCGCTGACAGGCGCGGCGGCCAGGGCCAGTCAAACAGCCCTGGCGGCTTCAGGCCAGCGCGGGCTGTGCGCCCAGGGCCAGCTTGAACACCGACACCTTCTGCGTCAGGTTGGCCGATTCGTTGCGCAGCGTTTCTGCTGCCGCCGCCGACTGTTCGACCAAGGCCGCGTTCTGCTGCGTCACGTTGTCCAGATGGGCCACGGCGAGGTTGATCTCGCTCATGCCCTGGCTCTGCACGTCGGCAGCGTGGCGGATGCCCGCCATCGCCTGGTTGAACTGCTCCACTGACGACAGGATGTCCTTCATCGTGGCGCCGGCCTGGTTCACCAGTTCGGTGCCGGAGCGAACCTTTTCGCCGCTGGCCTCGATCAGGCCCTTGATCTCGCGCGCGGCGCTGGCGCTGCGCTGGGCCAGGCTGCGCACTTCGGTGGCCACCACCGCAAAACCGCGGCCCTGGCTGCCAGCGCGTGCCGCTTCCACCGCGGCGTTCAGCGCCAGGATGTTGGTCTGGAACGCAATGCCGTCGATCACGCCCAGGATGTCCGACATGCGCTGTGATGTGCTGTTGATCTCGCCCATCGTGGTCACCACACTGGCCACCACTTCACCCCCGCGGCGCGCCACCTGGGCCGCGTTTTCAGCCAGCTGGCCTGCGCTCTGGGCCGAAGCCGCCGACTCGCGGGACGTCTGGGCCAGCTGTTCGACCGAACGGGCCGTCTGCTGCAGGCTGGCGGCCGACTGTTCGGTGCGGCCAGACAGATCTTGGTTGCCCTGGGCGATCTCGCCGCCGGACATCTGGATCATTTCGCTGCTGCCGCGCACCTGGGCCACGGTGTCGTGCATCTTCTCCAGCACGTCCTTCAGGGCCTTGCCACCGCGGGTCTGCACGGGCACGTAACGCACGTCCAGCGCGATCTGCCCGTTGGCACTGATGGCCGCCAGCAGGGCCTGCAGCTCGTCGCTCTGGCGCACCACCGCCGTCAGGCTGACGGCCATGAAGACTTCCAGCCCCGCCTGCACCACCACGTAGCCGGCATGCATGAGGATCTTCATGAAGTCGGCCTCGGGCGTGCAATAGATCGCAAAGCCTGCGGCCTGCAAGCGGTCGAACAGCACGTGGTGCACAGCGAAGAAGCCGGCAACGGCAACGATAGGGCGCCAATCACGATAGACCAGCAGCAAAGCCAGGGTGACGAAGACGCCAAAGTGGAATTCCAGCGTGCCGCGGCCCATGTGGATGTGCAAGGCCACCAGGGCAGACAGGGCCAGGGCCAGCACCATGCGGCTGACCAGGGTGCCATGGGCCAACAAGGCAGCGCCCCCCACCGCCAGGGCCAGACCGGCGCCCAGCAGGCCCGTCAGGCCCTGCCCGTACTGCCAGCCGATCGCACAGGCCGCCAGCGCGTAAACGCACAAGGCGGCAAAGAGGATCCGGTCGCCAATGATGCCGATCCGGTTCGACAGAGAACGATGCATGAGCCACCCCAAGCGCATCCCAGCGCAATCACACGGCCAGTACATCGGCAGCGCGGCGCCCAACTTAATGTCATGCGGGCAGTGTGGGCATGCCCGGCCTGCAGGCCTGCAGCAGCTGCGCCACCGCGCTGATGGCGATCAGCTCGGGTTCCTTGCCCGCAATGCCCGGCAGGCCGATGGGGCAGACCATGCGCGCCAGTGCCGCGGCGCCGAAGCCGCGTTCGCGCAGCCGCGCTTCGAAGCGTGCGCGCTTGGTCTGGCTGCCGATGAGCCCGAAGTACGCGAAGTCCCCGCGCGCCAGCACGGCCTGGGTGATGGCCAGGTCCAGCGCGTGGCTGTGCGTCAGCACCAGGTAGCAGGCGCCGGGCGGGGCGCTGGCGACTTCGGCTTCTACGGGTTCCACGCACACGCGTTCGATGTGCGCGGGCGGGGCTTCGGGCGGGAATTCGGCCTCGCGTTCGTCCACCCACTGCACGCGGCACGGCAGGCCCGCCAGCAGGCTGGCGATAGCGCGGCCCACATGCCCGGCGCCGTAAAGCTGCAGGTGAAACAGCGGTGGGGGCGGCGCCCAGAAGGCCGGCGGCGCGTCTTGCAGCCGGCGGTGCTGCAGCGTGACGGCGCCCCCGCAGCACTGGCCCAGGCTGGGGCCCAGGGCCACCTGACGTTCGAAGCTGCGGCCGCCTTGCTGCAGCAAGGCGCGTGCGTCGGTAATGGCCTGCAGTTCCAGGTGGCCGCCGCCGATCGTGCCCAGCACCGCGTCCGGCGCCACCACCATGCGCGTACCCGCCTCGCGCGGCACCGACCCGCGGGTAGCCAGCACTTCGACCACCACCGCCGGGCGGCCAGCGGCCGCCCAGGCAGCGGCCTGCGCCTGCAGGCTGTGAAAGCTCAAGGCGACGCCGGCGCGGCTGTCGCCGCTGCCGCTGCTACCTGCACGGCCGTGACGGCGCGCAGCACCGCCTCGGGCGTGGCCGGGGCCTGCAGCGGCGGGTCCACGCGGTGGCCGCCGACGGCCGACACCGCGTCGCGGATGGCGAAGAACACGCTGAAGGGCAGCAGCAACGGCGGTTCGCCCACGGCCTTGCTGCGATGGATGCTGTCCTGCAGGTTGGCGCGGTCGAACAGGCGGGTGTTGAAGACCGGCGGCGCGTCGTTGGCGGTAGGCACCTTGTAGGTGCTGGGCGCGTGCGTCATCAAGAGGCCGGCGCGCGGGCTGCCGTCGGCCGGGTGCCAGACCAGTTCTTCACTGGTGAGCCAGCCCATGCCCTGGATGAAGGCGCCTTCGACCTGGCCGATGTCCAGCGCGGGGTTCAGCGACGTGCCGGCGTCGTGCAGCAGGTCGGCGCGTAGCAGGCGGAATTCGCCGGTCAGCGTGTCCACCAGCACTTCGCTGCACGCCGCACCGTAGGCGAAGTAGTAGAAAGGCTTGCCCTGCAGCGTGGCCTTGTCCCAGCTCAGGCCCGGGGTGGCGTAGAAGCCGTCGCTCCACAGCTGCACGCGCGCCAGGTAAGCCTGCTGCACGATCTCGGCAAAGCTGAAGTCGCGCCCGGCCACCTGCACGCGGCCATGGGCGAACACCACGTCGCCCGCCGCGCCGCCGTGCTTGCCGGCGGCAAAGCTGGCCAGGCGTTCGCGCAGCTGGCGTGCGGCGTCTTGCGCGGCCTTGCCGTTCAGGTCGCTGCCCGTGCTGGCAGCCGTGGCGCTGGTGTTGGCCACCTTGTCGGTGTCGGTGGCGGTGCAGCGCACGGCAGCAAAGGGCAGGCCCAGTTCATGTGCCACCACCTGGGCCACCTTGGTGTTCAGGCCCTGGCCCATTTCGGTGCCGCCGTGGTTCACCAGCACGCTGCCGTCGGTGTAGGTGTGCACCAGCGCGCCGGCCTGGTTCAGGTGCACGACGTTGAAGCTGATGCCGAACTTCACCGGCGTCAGCGCCAGGCCCTTCTTCAGCACCGGGCTGCCGGCGTTGAATTCGGCCATGGCGGCGCGGCGGGCCGCGTAGTCGGATTGCTTTTCAAGGTCCGACACCAGCGCGTGGATGATGTTGTCGTTCAGCTTCTGGCCATAGGGCGTGACGTTGCGCAGCTCGCGGCCGTAGAAGTTGGTGCGGCGCACGTCCAGCGGGTCCAGCCGCAGGTGACGGGCAATGCTGTCGATGGCGTATTCGATGGCGAAGGCACCCTGAGGTCCGCCAAAGCCACGGAAGGCGGTGTTGCTCTGCGTGTTGGTCTTGGCCGAATAGCCGTGCGCGGCCACGTGGGGCAGCCAGTAGGCGTTGTCGAAGTGGCACAGCGCGCGCGTCATCACCGGGCCGGACAAGTCGGCCGAGTGGCCGGCGCGCGAAACCATGTTCACTTCCGCACCCATGATGCGGCCGTTGTCTTCGAAGCCGACTTCCAGCGTGTGGCTGAAGCAGTGGCGCCGGCCGGTGACCATGAAGTCGTCGTCGCGGTCCAGCCGCAGCTTCACCGGCCGGCCTGTGCGCACCGCCGCCACGGCCGCCACGCAGGCGAACATCGCGCTCTGCGTTTCTTTGCCGCCGAAGCCGCCGCCCATGCGCCGGCACAGCACCTGCACCGCGTGCGCGGGCCGACCCAGCGCATGCGCCACCAGGTGCTGCATCTCGCTCGGGTGCTGGGTGCTGCACCAGATCTTCATGCCGCCGTCTTCCTGCGGCAGGGCGTAGCTGATCTGGCCTTCCAGGTAGAACTGTTCCTGCCCGCCCAGTTCGACCTGCAGCTTCAGCCGGTGCGGGGCCTGGGCGATGGCCAGCTTGGCGTCGCCGCGCAGCAGGTGCATGGGCGGCACCACGTACTGGCCGGCGGCATGCGCATCATGGTGGCTGATGGTGGCCGGCAGCTGCCGCGCCTGGATGGCCTGGCCCGCCAGCGCCGCCGCACGCCGCGCAGCTTCACGCGTGCGCGCCACCACCACGAACACCGGCTGGCCGCGGTAGCGCAGGGTGTCGCCGGGCTCGCCGGCCAGGATGGGGTCGTCGTGCACCAGGCTGCCGCAGTCGTTGGCGCCGGGCAGGTGGCGGGCGCTGAAGACGTCCACCACGCCGGGCTGGGCGCGGATGCGTTCCAGGTCGATGGCTTCGATCACGCCATGCGCCAGCGGCGACAGGCCCAGTGCGGCGTGCAGGGTGCCGGCGACTTCGGGCACGTCGTCGGTGTAGGGCGCCGCGCCAGCCACGTGCAGGTGGGCCGATTCATGCGGGCGGCTGATGCCCACCTGCTGGAATGGCGCGGTGCCGCTTTCGGGCGGCAGCAGGGGTTCGGCCATCTGGTTCATCGCGCGGCCTCCCAGACGCTCAGGGCCGCCGCGGGCAGCGGGTTTTCAGGCCGCGTTTCCAGCCAGAAGCGGCGCAACAGGTTCTGCGCCACCTGCAGCCGGTAGCCGGCGCTGGCGCGCATGTCGGTCAGCGGGGTGAAGTCCCGTGCCAGCGCGGCCTGCGCGGCCTGCAGCGCGGCCTCGTTCCAGGGCTGGCCCAGCAGGGCGTTTTCGGCCTGCCCCGCGCGGCGCACGGTGCCAGCCATGCCGCCAAAGGCCAGGCGCGCGCCCCGCACCACGCCGTCTTCCAGCTGCAGCCACAGGCCGGCGCAGACGGCCGAGATGTCGCAATCGAAACGCTTGCTGATCTTGTAGACGCGCAGCAACGGCGCTGCGCCCGCCGCCGTCTGCGGACGCGGCACGCTGATGCCGCTGAGGAATTCACCCGGCTGCAGCGCGTTCTGCATGTAGTCCAGATAGAAGTCCTGCAGCGGCAGGCGGCGCAGCTGTTCGCCCTGCTGCAGTTCGACTTCGGCGCCCAGCGCCATCAGCACGGGGGCAGCGTCGCCGATGGGCGAACCGTTGGCCACATTGCCGCCCATCGTGCCGCTGCTGCGGATAGGCGGGGAAGCGAAGCGCAGCCAGACTTCGCGCAGCGATGGCCAGTCCTGCGCCAGGGCCTGCCAGGCCGCGTCCAGCGGCGCGGCGGCACCGATCCACAGGCTGTCGGCGTAGACGTCCACGCGCTGCAATTCGGCCACACGGCCGATGTAGATGAGCTCGGGCAGCACGCGGAACTGCTTGGTCACCCACAGGCCGATGTCGGTGCTGCCGGCCAGCACCTGGGCCTGCGGCCGAGCCTGGCGCAGCTGGGCAAAGTCAGCGCGCGTGCGCGGGGCGTGGAAGCCTTCGGCGGTCTGCAGCGGCGCGTCTTGCGCCAGCGTGAACAGCACGTCGGCCACGGCCTGGCGCGGCAGCCGGGCGGGTGGGCGGGTGAACATCTGTTCGCCCGCGTCCAAGATGGGCCGGTAGCCGGTACAGCGGCACAGGTTGCCGGCCAGGTCGTCGGCCAGCTGCTGGCGCGTGGGCAGCGTGCCGGCGGTCTGGTGGCGTTCGTAGCTGGCCCACAGCGACATCACGAAACCCGGCGTGCAGAAGCCGCATTGCGAGCCGTGGCAGTCCACCAGGCATTGCTGCACCGGGTGCAGCGGGGCCGGTGCGGAAACCGCAGGGGTGGCCGCCGTTGCCGCGGCCAGGGCGGCGATGTCTTCGACCGTGAACAGCGCGCGCCCGTCCAGCGTGGGCACGAACTGGATGCAGGCGTTCACCGGCCGCAGCTGCAGCTGGCCCTGGGTATCCAGCTCGCCCAGCACCACGGTGCAGGCACCGCAGTCGCCTTCGGCGCAGCCTTCCTTGGTGCCAGTGCAGTGCTGGTCTTCGCGCAGCCAGTCCAGCACGCTGCGGGTGGCAGCCACGCCGCGTACTTCGGTGATGGCGCCACGGTGAAAGAAGCGGATGGGGCGTTCGGTCATGGCAAGTGGGAGTGGGTGCAAGGCCTGCGCACAGCATCTGGCGGCGGCGCCGGGCGCCCGGGTGGCATGCGCCGTGCGATGCTTCAGCGCCACCTTAACAAAGTGGCGCAGCTTGCAATTGTTAGGCCCGGGAAAGCCAGGCCCGAGACACCATGAAATTCGCCTTGCGCGCCGACCTGCTGGACTTCACCCATGCCCCCGCCTGGGGCAGCACGGCCACCGACGGCTTGCGCTTTCGCCCCGACCACTGGCTGCTGGTGGACGGCGGGCGCATCGTCGGCGCTCAGCCCGGCCACCAGCCCCCGGGTACGGACTGGCAGCTGCACGACCACCGCGGCCGGCTGCTGCTGCCAGGCTTCATCGACACCCATGTGCACTGCCCGCAGCTGGACGTGATCGCCAGCTACGGCACCGGCCTGCTGGACTGGCTGAACACCTACACCTTCCCGGCCGAACTGCGCTATGCCAGCGCCGATGTGGCCCACGAAGGCGCAGCCCGCTTCCTGGACGCCTTGCTGGCCCACGGCACCACCACGGCGGTGGTGTTCCCGACCGTGCACAAGGTGTCGGCCGAAGCCCTGTTCGAAGCCGCCGCGGCACGCGGCATGGCCATCGTCACCGGCAAGGTGCTGATGGACCGCCACGCCCCGCCCGGCCTGCTGGACGACGTGACGGGCGCCCAGGCCGACTGCGAAGACCTGATCCAGCGCCACCACGGCCGCGGCCGCAACCGCTATGCCGTGACGGTGCGCTTTGCCGCCACCAGCAGCCGCGAACAGCTGGCGATGGCCGGCGCGCTGTGCCGCCGCCATGCAGGCCCGGATGGCGTCTACATGCAGACCCACGTGGCCGAGAACACCGACGAAGTGCGCTGGATCGGCCAGCTTTTTCCTGAAGCACGCAGCTACCTGGACGTCTACCACGCGCACGGCCTGCTGCACGAACGCGCGGTACTGGCGCATGGCATCTGGCTGGACGCTGCCGACCGCGCCCTGCTGCGCGACACCGGCGCGCAGATCGCCCACAGCCCCAGCAGCAACCTGTTCCTGGGCAGCGGCCTGTTCGACTGGCAGGCCGCCATCGACACCCCGCACCGCGTCAGCCTGGCCAGCGACGTGGGCGGCGGCACGAGCCTGAGCCTGCTGCGCACCATGGCCGAGGCCTACAAGGTGCAGGCCCTGCGCGGGGCCCGACTTTCGGCCTGGACAGCCCTGCACAGCGCCACGCTGGGCGCGGCCGAGTCGCTGGGCCTGGCGCACGAGATTGGGCATCTGGGCACCGGCGCGGTGGCCGACCTGGTGCTGTGGGACTGGGCCTGCGGCCCCGTGGCGGTGCAGCGCGACGCCATCGCACGCGGCGCCGTGCCAGGCGCAGCGGCGCAAGACCTGCACGCGCGCGTATTCGCCTGGATGACCCTGGCCGACGAACGCAACCGCGTCGCCACCTGGGTGGCCGGGCGCCTGCACAGCGGCTGAAGCCGCGGCGCGGGGCGCTGGCACAGGCCGGGCCGAAACCGGGGCCGCAGGGCACTGGGCAGGGGAATTGCTACGCAGGTGTGACAACTCCCCACAACAACCCCGGAGGTTCCTGAATGACCCGTGTCACCGCCCCCTTGGCGAACTGCTTTTCCACCGGCCTGGCCGCCTGTGGTGCCCTGCTGCTGGCGCTGTCGGCCAGCCCCGCCACGGCCCAGTCCAGCGTGCAGGTCTACGGCCTGATCGACGCTTCGTTCGGCCAGTTCCAGACCGCCGGCACGAAGAAACTCAAGCGCCTGGACAGCGGCAACATGAGCACCAGCTACCTGGGCTTCAAGGGCAGCGAAGACCTGGGCGGTGGCCTGAAAGTGGGCTTCACGCTGGAAAGCTTCCTGCTGGTGGACAGCGGCGGCGCCAGCCGCGTGCCGGGCGTGGACGCCTTCTGGGCGCGCAATGCCAACGTCAACCTGTCGGGCGGCTTCGGCAACGTGCGGCTGGGCCGCATGGGCCCGCCGCTGTTCGTCAGCACCCTGCTATTCAACCCGCTGGGCGATTCCTTCGGCTACGCCCCGGCCATTCGCCAGTACTACAACGCGCCCTACGGCACGCCGCTGGTGGGCGATTCGGGCTGGAACAACGCCATCGGCTACACCACCCCGCGCTTCGGCGGGCTCACGGCCACCGTGCTGGTGGCTGCCGGCGAAGGCGCCAGCACCGCACGCGGCCCGAACGTGGGCGCGCACGCCCTTTACTTCGCCGGCCCGCTGGCGCTGACCGCCGCCTGGCAGAAGGTGGAAGCACAGGGCACGCTGGGCCGGCCGATCTCGGCCTTCGCCGGCTTCAGCAGCCAGACCGCCTGGCAGCTGGGCGGCAGCTACGACTTCACGGCCGTGAAGCTGTTTGCGCAGTACGGCACGGTGAACACCGACGCCACTGCCGACGTGAAGGTGAAGACCTGGCAGCTGGGCGCTTCGGTACCCATCGGTGCGGGCAAGCTGCTGGCCAGCTATGGCAACAGCGAACTCGACTTCGTGCCCGCGGGCGCAGACCGCACCAGCAAGATGCTGACCGTGGCCTACGACTACCTGCTGTCCAAGCGCACGGACGTCTACGTTCTGTACATGAGCGACAAGTTCACCGGTCTGTCCAGCGGTACCACCCTGGCGGTGGGCATGCGCCACACCTTCTGAAACCTCTGAAGCTGGCCCCCAGGCGTGTTGCCGCGCCAGTCCACCCCGCTGACGCCGCGGCGTCAGCGGGGTGGCCGCCACAGCGCTGGCTTGGCCTGATACTGCACCGATGCTGCGACTGGAACTGACCGGCATCACCAAGCAATACCCCGCCGTCCGCGCCGTGGACGGCGTAACGCTGCAGGTGGCGCCGGGCGAGATCCACGCCGTGCTGGGCGAAAACGGCGCCGGCAAGAGCAGCCTGATGAAGGTGATCTACGGCGCTGTGCAGGCCGACGCCGGCGAGATGCGCTTCAACGGCCAGCCCGTGCGGGTGGCCAGCCCGGCGCAGGCGCGGGCGCTGGGCATCAGCATGGTCTATCAGCACTTTTCGCTGTTCGACACGCTGACCGCGGCCGAAAACATCTGGCTGGGCCTGGACCGATCGGGCACGCTGCAGCAGCTGACGTCCCGCATCGTGGACGTGGCCGCCAGCTACGGCCTGGACCTGGACCCGGCGCGGCCCGTGCACACGCTGAGCGTGGGCGAAAAGCAGCGCGTGGAAATCGTGCGCGCCTTGCTGACGCAGCCGCAGCTGCTGATCCTGGACGAACCCACGTCGGTGCTCACGCCGCAGGCCGTGGAAAAGCTCTTCGTCACGCTACGCCGGCTGGCCGAAGGCGGCTGCAGCATCCTGTACATCAGCCACAAGCTCGACGAGATCCGCGCGCTGTGCCACCGCTGCACGGTGCTGCGCAGCGGGCGCGTGACAGGCGTGGTGAACCCTTCTGAGGAAAGCAATGCCAGCCTGTCGCGGCTGATGATCGGCGCCGACCCGCCGGCGCTGCGCCCGCGTGCGGCCACCCGGGGTGCACCCGTGCTCAGCGTCCGCCAGCTCAGCCTGCCGCGACAAGACCCCTTCGGCACCGACCTGCAGGGCATCAGCTTCGAGCTTTGCGCTGGCGAAGTGCTGGGCGTGGCCGGCGTTTCGGGCAATGGCCAGCAGGAACTGTTGGCCGCGCTGTCGGGTGAAGACCCGCGCGCCGCGCCGGGCAGCATCCAGCTGCTGGGCCAGGACATCGCCCGCGCCGGCCCGCGCCAGCGCCGCGCGCTGGGCCTGCACTTCGTGCCCGAAGAACGCCTGGGCCGCGGCGCCGTGCCCACGCTGAGCCTGGCGCAGAACACGCTGCTGACGCGGGCCGACGCCGCAGCGGCCCACGGCTGGCTGCAGCCGGCGCGCGCGCAGGCCCTGGCGGCGCGGCTGATCGAACGCTTCCGCGTGAAGGCTGGCGGGCCGGGCGCGCTGGCGCGCAGCCTGTCGGGCGGCAACCTGCAGAAGTTCATCGTCGGGCGCGAGATCGACGCCCAGCCGAAGCTCCTCATCGTCGCCCAGCCCACCTGGGGCGTGGACGTGGGCGCGGCGACGCAGATTCGCGGCGAACTGCTGGCGCTGCGCGACGCCGGCTGCGCCCTGCTGGTGGTGAGCGAGGAACTGGACGAGCTGTTCCAGCTGAGCGACCGGCTGGTCGTCATCGCCCAGGGCCGGCTATCGCCGGCACTGCCGGTGGCCCAGGCCGGCATCGAAACGATCGGCCAGTGGATGAGCGGCCTGTGGCCGGCGGCGGATGGCCAGCCGGCCCTGTCCGAACCGGCTGCGCCAAAGGTGCACCCCGCAAGCCACGAACACCGCTGATGTTCAAGCTCGAACCCCGCCCCGCCCCTTCGCGCTGGCTCAGCCTGGCCAGCCCGCTGCTGGCGCTGGCCATCACCGTGGCGGTGGGCGTGGGCCTGTTCATGTTGCTGGGCAAGGACCCGCTGCGCGGGCTTCAGGTGTTCTTCGTCGAGCCTGTGAAGAACGCCTATGCGCTGTCGGAGCTGTCGATCAAGGCCACGCCGCTGATCCTGATCGCGCTCGGGCTGGCGGTGTGCTTTCGGTCCAACGTCTGGAACATCGGTGCCGAAGGGCAGTTCGTCGTCGGCGCACTGTGCGCGGGCTGGGTGGCCATGCAGGCCGGCACGGGCACGCCGCTGCTGGGCAACCTGGGCCGTGCCATCGTGCCCGTCATTCTGCTGGCGGGGGTGCTGGGCGGCATGGCCTGGGCGGCGATCGTGGCGCTGCTGCGCGACCGCTTCAATGCCAACGAGATCCTGGTCAGCCTGATGCTGGTGTACGTGGCCGAAATGCTGCTGTCCTACCTGGTCTACGGCCCCTGGAAAGACCCGAAGGGCTACAACTTTCCGCAGACCATCAGCTTCCTGCCCGAGACGCGCATTCCGCGCCTGGCGGACGGGCTGCGCGCGCACATCGGCAGCCTGATCGCGCTGGTGGCGGTGGCGGGCTTCTGGCTTTTCCTGTTCCGCAGCCTGCGGGGCTTTGCGCTGCAGGTGGGCGGGCTGGCGCCGGCAGCGGCGCGCTATGCCGGGTTTTCTTCACGTGCGGCGCTGTGGACGGCGCTCGCCGTGTCCGGCGGCATGGCGGGCCTGGCCGGCGCGCTGGAAGCGGCCGGGCCGCTGGGGCAGCTGTCGCCGTATGTGCCGGCCGGCTACGGCTTCGCGGCCATCATCGTGGCTTACGTGGGGCGGCTGCACCCCGTGGGCATCGTGCTGTCGGGCGTCTTGATGAGCATGTTCTACATCGGTGGTGAACTGGCGCAGTCGCGCATGGGGCTGCCAAAGTCGCTGACCGGGGTGTTCCAGGGCCTGCTGCTGTTCAGCCTGCTGGCCTGCGACACGCTGGTGAACCATCGGCTGCGCTGGCAGCGCCGCGGTGCCACCTCGCTGCCCAACCCAGCGCCCGCCACCCCACCCGGAAAGGCAGCGGCCCCCGCATGGAAGCCCTAGCCCTGCTGCTGGCGGCGACGCTGAACGCCGGCACGGTGCTGGCGATCGCGGCGCTGGGCCTGCTGTTGAACGAACGCGCCGGCATCGTGAACCTGGGTGCCGAAGGCATGATGCTGGTGGCTGCCATCGCCGGCTTCGCCACCGGCGTGCACACCGGCAGCGACACCGCCGCCTTCGCCGCCGGCGCAGCCGCGGGCGCGCTGATGGCCGGGGCCTTCGGCCTGCTGGTGGTCTACCTGGGCACCAACCAGGTCGCCACCGGCCTGGCGCTCAGCCTGTTTGGCGCGGGCTTCTCGGCCTTCGTGGGCGTGGATTACGTGCAGGGCAAACTGGGCGAACGGCCGCAGTTCGCTGTGCCGGGGTTGGCCGACCTGCCCTTCTTCGGCCCGGCGCTGTTCCGCCAGCACCCGATGGTCTATGCAGCGATGGGCCTGACGGCCGCGATGGTCTGGTTCCTGTACCGCAGCCGGGCCGGGCTGGTGCTGCGCGCGGTGGGCGAATCACCCGAATCGGCGCATGCCCTGGGCTACCCGGTGCAGCGCATCCGGCTGGGTGCGGTGCTGGCCGGCGGCGCGCTGTGCGGGTTGGCGGGTAGCTACCTGTCGGTGGTCTACACCCCGCTGTGGGTGGAAGGCATGGTGGCCGGCAAGGGCTGGATCGCGCTGGCGCTGACCACCTTCGCCACCTGGCGGCCGGCGCGGGTCTTGCTGGGGGCCTACCTGTTCGGCGGCGTGACCATGCTGCAGTTCCACCTGCAGGGCCAGGGCGTGGACGTGCCCAGCCAGTTCCTGAGCATGCTGCCCTACCTGGCCACCATCGTGGTGCTGGTGCTGATCTCGCGCAACACCGGCTTCATCAAGGCCAACATGCCGGCGTCTCTGGGCAAGCCCTTCACGCCAAGCGGCTGAAACCGACCGCCATCCAAGTCACCCCAGATCCCCACAACACACCCCACTGGAGAGAGCAAGCATGAGACAAGACCCCACCAAACGCTGCCTGCTGCAAGGCGCCGCCTGGGCCACCCTGGCCGCCAGCGCCGCCCTGCTGGGCTGCGGCAAGAAGGAAGAACCCGCCGCACCCGTGGCCGCCGCCCCGGCCAGCGCGGCGGCGCCCAAGCCTGAGCCGCTGAAGATCGCCTTCGCCTACGTCGGCCCGGTGGGCGACGGCGGCTGGACCTTCGCGCACGACAACGCGCGCAAGGCGATCGACAAGGAATTCGGCGACAAGGTCGTCACCAGCTTCGTCGAGAAAGTGCCTGAAGCCGCCGACGCCGAACGCGTCTTCCGCGACCTGGTGGGCCAGGGCAACACGCTGATCTTCGGCACCACTTTCGGTTACATGGAACCGATGCTGAAGGTGGCGGCCGACAGCCCGAACGTGAAGTTCGAACACGCCACCGGCTACAAGCAGGCCGCGAACCTGCGTACCTACGACAGCCGCACCTACGAAGGCGCGTACATGGCGGGCGTGATCGCTGGCGCCATGACCAAGAGCAACACGCTGGGCGTGGTGGGGTCGATCCCCATCCCCGAGGTCATCCGCAACATCAACAGCTTCACCCTGGGCGCGCAAAGCGTGAACCCGAAGATCAAGACCAAGGTCGTCTGGGTCAACGAGTGGTTCAACCCGCCGAAGGAAACCGAAGCCGCGCAAAGCCTGATCAACCAGGGCGCCGACGTGCTGTTCCAGAACACCGACAGCTCGGCCGTGCTGCAGACCGCGGCCAAGAACAAGAAGCTGGCCTTCGGCTGGGACAGCGACATGACGGCCTACGCGCCCGAAGCCCACCTGGCCAGCGCCATCATCAACTGGGCCCCGTACTACATCCAGGCCACGCGCGAAGCGCTGGACGGCAGCTGGAAGGGCGGCGGCGCCGTCTGGTGGGGCGTGAAGGAAGGCGCGATCGACATCGTCAGCGTCAGCGACAAGGTGCCGGCCGACATCAAGGCCAAGGTCGACACCATCAAGGCCGGGCTCAAGGACGGCAGTTTCAGCATCTGGAAAGGCCCGATGCTGGGCCAGGACGGCAAGGAAGTGCTGGCCAAGGACGTGGTGGCCGACGACAAGTTCCTGGGCGGGGTGAAGTTCTACGTGAAGGGCGTGGAAGGCAAGGTGCCGGCGGGGAACTAGCCCCGCGGCCCGCCAGAAACTGGAGCGCCCCCCGGGGGGCCGACGGCCGCCGAACCGGCCCGGGCGCTGACCCGGGCTAGCTTCCGTGGCAGAAGTCACGGCAGGCTCGCCAGCGCGCCAGCGCCCTCAAGTTGCGACGAGGGCCACCGATATTCCGGCGATAGGAGCCCCCAGGGCGGACGGTAGGGCACAGGCCTACCCACCGCGCGGGGCTCACAACGCCGAGAAGGATCGAACAGTGGCCTCCATCATCAGCAGCATGAGCACGTCTCAGATCGCGAATCTGAGCACCGAGAACATTTTCTCGCTCACCACCGAAGACTGGGCAAGCTTCAGCTCTGCCCAGCTGGCTGTGCTGACGACCAGCCAGATCGGGGCCATCACCACGGCTGGCCTGGGGGCCCTGACCACCAGCGCCATGCTCGGCTTCGAGACCGCCGACCTGGCCGCCCTGAACACGCAGCAGGTGCGAGCGCTGTCCACCGCTGGTATCGTGGCACTGGACACCAGCCAGATATCGGCCCTGACCACCAGCCAGATGGCCGCCCTGACGACCGCTCAGCTGGGCGCGATGAGCTCGGCAGACCTGGTGGCGGTCGGCAGCAGCGACATCGCCGCCTTGACCACCCAGCAGGTGGCGTCGCTCGCCACCGCGCAGTTCACCGCGCTGACGACGACGCAGCTGGCTGCGCTGACGACGGCACAGATCGGCCGTATCACCACCGCCCAGGTGGTGTCCTTGGACACCTCTGATGTCGTGGCACTGACCACGGCACAGGCCGCCGCGCTGACCACGGTGCAGCTGCGCGCGCTGGAAACGGCTGACGTCGCCGCCCTGGAAACCAACGACCTGAACGCGCTGGGCTCGAACCAGCTGCGTTCCCTGTCGACCCAACAGATCGATGCGCTGACGACAGCGCAGCTGTCGACGCTGGGCACGGCCCTGGTGTCGGCGCTGGGAAGCAACCAGATCAGTTCGCTCACCACCAGCGACCTGAATTCGCTCACCACGGCACAGTTCGCAGCTCTGGGCACCGCCCAGCTGGCCAGCCTGACGACGGCCCAGGTGGCCGCGCTGGAATCGAACGACCTGGTGGCGCTGTCCAGCGCGCAGATCCGCGCGCTGACCACGGCGCAGATCGCGGCCATGGACACGGCCGACATCACGGCGCTGACCACCGCGCAGGCCGCTGCACTGACCACCGTTCAGCTGCGCGCCATGGAAACGGCCGACGTGGCCGCCCTGGAAACCGCCGACCTGAACGCCATGAACTCGGCGCAGATCCGCGGCTTCTCTTCGCAGCAGATCGACGCGCTGACGACCACGCAGCTGTCGACGCTGGGCACGACTCTGGTGTCGGCACTGGCGTCCAACCAGATCAGCGCGCTGAGCACCAGCGACCTGAACTCGCTCACGACCGCGCAGTTCGCTGCCCTGGGCACGGCCCAGATCGCCAGCCTGACGACAGCGCAAGTGGCCGCGCTGGAATCGAACGACCTGGTGGCGCTGTCCAGCGCGCAGATTCGCGCACTGACCACGGCGCAGATCGCAGCCTTGGACACGGCTGACATCACCGCGCTGACCACCGCGCAAGCGGCTGCACTGACCACCGTTCAGCTGCGTGCCATGGAAACGGCCGACGTGGCCGCCCTGGAAACCGCCGACCTGAACGCCATGAACTCGGCGCAGATTCGCGGCCTCTCGTCGCAGCAGATCGACGCCCTGACGACCACCCAGTTGTCAACGCTGGGCACAGCCCTGGTCGGCGCCCTGTCGTCGAACCAGCTCACTGCCCTGAGCACCAGCGACCTGAATTCGCTGACCTCTGCACAGTTCGCAGCCCTGGGCACGGCCCAGATCGCCAGCCTCACCACCGCACAGGTGGCGGCGCTGGAATCGAACGACCTGGTGGCGCTGTCCAGTGCCCAGATCCGCGCGCTGACGACCGCACAGATCGGGGGTGTGGACACGGCCGACATCACCGCGCTGACCACCGCGCAAGCCGCTGCGCTGACCACGATGCAGCTGCGGGCCATCGAGACGGCGGACGTCGCCGCGATGGAAACAGCCGACCTGAATGCGCTGAACTCCTTGCAGATCCGCGCCTTCTCGTCACAGCAGATCGACGCGCTCACCACGGCGCAACTGTCCACGCTGGGCACGGCCCTGGTGTCGGCGCTGGCGTCCAACCAGATCAGTGCGCTCAGCACCAGCGACCTGAACTCGCTCACCACAGCGCAGTTCGCAGCTCTGGGCACCGCCCAGCTGGCCAGCCTGACGACGGCGCAGGTGGCCGCGCTGGAATCGAACGACCTGGTGGCGCTGTCCAGCGCGCAGATCCGCGCGCTGACCACGGCGCAGATCGCGGCCATGGACACGGCTGACATCACGGCGCTGACCACGGCGCAGGCCGCGGCCCTGACCACGGTTCAGTTGCGCGCGATGGAAACGGCCGACGTAGCCGCCCTGGAAACCGCCGACCTGAACGCCATGAACTCGGCGCAGATCCGTGGCTTCTCGTCGCAGCAGATCGATGCACTCACCACGGCGCAACTGTCCACGCTGAGCACCACCTTGGTGGGCGCCCTCGCGTCGAACCAGCTCACGGCCCTGAGCACCAGCGACCTGAACTCGCTGACCACCGCACAGTTCGCAGCCCTGGGCACGGCCCAGATCGCCAGCCTCACCACGACCCAGGTTGCAGCCGTGGAGTCGAACGACCTGGTGGCGCTGTCCAGTGCCCAGATCCGCGCACTGACGACCGCACAGATCGGGGGCGTGGACACCGCTGACATCACCGCGCTGACCACCGCGCAGGCCGCCGCATTGACCACCGTTCAGCTGCGCGCCATGGAAACGGCCGACGTGGCCGCCCTGGAAACCGCCGACCTGAACGCGATGAACTCGTCGCAGATCCGCGGCTTCTCGTCGCAGCAGATCGACGCGCTGACGACCACGCAACTGTCGACGCTGGGCACGACCCTGGTGTCGGCACTGGCGTCCAACCAGATCAGCGCGCTGAGCACCAGCGACCTGAATTCGCTCACCACGGCGCAGTTCGCAGCCCTGGGCACCGCCCAGCTGGCCAACCTGACGACGGCGCAAGTGGCCGCGCTGGAATCGAACGACCTGGTGGCGCTGTCCAGCGCGCAGATCCGCGCGCTGACCACGGCGCAGATCGCCGGCATGGACACCGCTGACATCACCGCCATCACCACGGCGCAGGCGGCTGCACTGACCACGGCGCAGCTGCGTGCCATGGAAACGGCCGACGTGGCCGCCCTGGAAACCGCCGACCTGAACGCGATGAACT
>JAIXRN010000066.1 GCA_027485165.1 Rubrivivax sp. | reverse complement strand
TCGCGTCGGCGGAGCTTGCCAATGATCACGCCGCCGCCTCGCGTCGGCGGAGCTTGCCAATGATCACGCCACCGCCTCGCGTCGGCGGAGCTTGCCAATGATCACGTCGCCGCTTCGCGTCGGCGTGGTGGGCACCGGCCTGATCGCCGGGCTGACGACCGCGGCGCTGGCGGCGTCTGGCGCCTGCGTGCCGGTGGCGGTGTCGTCGCGCCGGCAGGCCTCGGCTCTGGCTTTTGCTTCCCGCCACGCGCTGCCCGCTGCTTATGACGACTGGCAGGCGCTGCTGGCCGCCCCCGACATCGACGCCGTCTATGTGGCCACGCCCACCGCCGCGCGCGAGCCCATCGCGCTGCAGGCGGCGCGCCAGGGCAAGCATGTGCTGGCCGAAAAGCCCTTCGCCAGCCTGGCGTCGCTGCGGCTCATCACCCAGGCCTGCGCCAGCCGGGGCGTGGCGTTTCTGGACGGCACGCACTTCGTGCACCACCCGCGCACTGCCTTGCTGAAAGCCAGCCTGGCAGAACGCATCGGCCGCGTGCAGGCGCTGCGCTGCAGCTTCTTCTTCCCCAGCGGCGACCGCAGCAACATGCGCTACGACCCGGCGCAGGAACCCTGGGGCGCGATCGGCGACATGGGCTGGTACGCGATGCGCGCGATCGCCGAATTCCTGGCTGCGGACGCCGAACTGCTGCACAGCAGCGGCGTGCTGCAGCGCGACGCCGCCACGGGCGCTGCGGTGCGCGGTGCCGGCCTGCTGCACTTCGCTGGCGGGGCCACGGCCACCTGGGACGTGGGCTACGACGCCGATGCCTGCCTGCAGGACCTGCAGCTGCTGGGCGAGCGCGGTGTGGTCACGCTGGACGACTTCGTGCTGGACTGGGCGCAGGGCTACATGCTGCCGCGGCCGGGCTTCGTGGCCGGCTTCCGGCAGCAGTCCGGCATGGCCCACCCGGGCGACCACGCCTGGGTGCCCGTGCCTTCCGAATTGCCGGCCAACGTGCGCATGGCGCAGCACTTCGCCGCCCTGGCGCAAGACCCGCAGGGCCCGGCGGCAGCCGCCAGCATGCGCGCCAGCCTGCGCACCCAGGCCTTGCTGGACGCCGCCTGGGCCAGCCTGCGGCTGGCCTGAAGGCGCGGCAGCAACCCTGCGCTGAAGGGCCGGGCATGGACGCGCACAGCCTGATTCAGCAGCTGGGCCTGCAGCCCCTGCCCACCGAGGGCACGCTGTTCAAGCCCGTCTACAGCGGCGCGGGCTGCAGCAGCATGCTGGGCCTGTACTGCGAACCCCCGGCCGGGCCACGCAGCCATTCGCTGTTTCACCGCCTGCCGGTGGACGAGGTCTGGTACCACCAGGGTGGCGACGCCCTGCGTCTGGTGCTGCTGCACCCGGGCGGGCGTTGCGAAGACGTGCTGCTGGGCACAGACCTGGCGGCTGGCCAGCGCCTGCAGCAGGTGGTGCCGGCCGGCACCTGGCAGGCCGGGCACTGGCTGGCCGGCGGGCGCCAGGGCTGGGCCCTGTTCGGCTGCGCTGTGGCCCCGGCCTTCGACAGCTGCATGTTCGAAGGCGGCACCGCGGCCGACCTGCTGGCTGGATGGCCCGGGCGCGTAGCCGACATCGCGCGGCTGGCCTGCGCGCCAGGGCAGACGGGGATGCCCCATTTGCCTGGCGAATCGGCCACGGCCTGAGGCTCGGCCGGTGAGACATGCCGCGCCGCTGTGGCGCGGAGGTTCTAGAGCGCGCCGCCCGCGTCCATCGCCTTCTGGTGCCGCGCCACGAAGTCGGCATAGGTGTCGATGCCGCGCAGCTGCAGCACCGTGTTGCGCACGGCGGCTTCCACCAGCACCGCCAGGTTGCGGCCTGCACCCACGGCGATGACGACCTTGCGCACCGGCTGGTCCAGCACCTGTTCGAACAGCGGTTCGTAGGGCAGGCGTTCGAATTCCTGGTCCATCACTTCCTGGCGCACCAGGTGCACGATGAGCTTCAGCCGCATCTTGCGGCGCACCGCGGTTTCGCCAAAGATGGCCTTGATGTCCAGCAGGCCGATGCCGCGCACTTCCAGCAGGTTCTGCAGCAGTTCGGGGCAGCGGCCTTCCAGCGACGTCTGGCTGATGCGGAAGATGTCCACCGCGTCGTCGGCCACCAGGCCGTGGCCGCGGCTGATGAGTTCCAGCCCCAGTTCGCTCTTGCCCAGGCCCGATTCGCCCGTCAGCAGCACGCCCAGGCCCAGGATGTCCATGAACACGCCGTGGCGCGAGACGCGGTCGGCAAAGTGCTGGCCCAGGTAGCCGCGCACGACGTCGATGACATGACCGGCGGATTCCTGCGTCACGAACAGCGGGATCTCGGCGCGGTCGCACATCGCCACCAGGCGGTCGGGCGGGGTCTGGCCGTCGGCCACGATCAGCACCGGCGGTTCCAGCGTGACGATGCGCGAGATGCGGCGTTCCTGGTCTTCGGGCTTGCTGGCCATCAGGTAGGCCACTTCGCGCCGCCCCACCAGCTGCACGCGGTAGGGGTGGATGTAGTTCAGGTAGCCCACCAGGTCGGCGGCCGACTGCGCGTCGCGCACGGCACCGTCGTCAAAGCGGCGTTCGGGGTGGGCGTGGCCGGCGATCCATTCCCAGCGCATCGTCTTGCGGTGCGCTTCGAACAGTGCTTCGGCGCTGATGGAAGTGGGCTTCATGCCCGGGCCAGCCCTAGGCCACCGACTTCAGCGGTTCCCAGTCGGAAATCAGCTTGTGAACGCCGGCCGCTTCGGGTTCGGTCTTCAGGCGTTCGCGCAGTTCGCGGTCGGACAGCATTTCGGCAATCTCCGACAGGATTTCCAGATGCCGCTGCGTGGCCGCTTCGGGCACCAGCAAGAAGATCAGCAGGGCCACGGCTTCGTCGTCAGGCGCGTCGAAGGGAATGGGCTGCTGCACCCGCACCACGGCGGCCAGCGGGTTCTTCAGGCCCTTGATGCGGCCGTGCGGAATGGCCACGGCATGGCCAAGGCCCGTGGAACCCAGGCGTTCCCGCGCGAACAGGTTGTCGGTGACGATGCCACGCGCGATCGCGTGCTGGTTTTCGAACAGAAGGCCGGCCTGCTCGAAGACACGCTTCTTGCTGGTCGCATCCACATTCACCAGCACGTTGGCAACGGGCAGGATGGCGGCGAGACGGTTCATCTTGGCAGGACCCCCGGTGCCACCGTCATGGCCCCGACATCGGGGCCTGGCAAGCACGCTTGTGGTGAGAGCAGCGGATCATACTCATCGGGTTCGCCCCAGGGTCTGGGCGCAGGACCCTCAAACGCTGGGTTTCGGGCAGTCTTGCGGCATTGCAGCAACAGCGCTGCCAGCAGGTGCTTTCAGCCCATGAAAAACGGCCCCATCGGGGCCGCTTTGCCAGGCAGGCTGTGGGGCCTGCAGTCAGGGCTGCCCAGCGTCCAGCCGCTTGGGCGCGACGTGGTGGTGGTCCTGCAGGCGGTCTTTGTGGCGCACCACCTGGCGGTCCAGCTTGTCCATCAGCTGGTCGATGGCGGCATACATGTCTTCATGCGCCTGCTCCACGAAGATGTCGCGGCCCTTCACGTGCAGGGTCACCTCCGCCTTCTGCCTTCGTTCCTTTTCCTTCAGCTTTTCCACGCTCAGCAGCACGTTGACGTCGACCACCTGGTCGAAGTGGCGTGTGACACGGTCCAGCTTGGTGAGCACGTACTCTCTCAAGGCTGGCGACACGTCGAGATGATGGCCGCTGATCGTCAAGTTCATCGGAACCTCCTTTGCGAGGGGTGGGGGAAAGGTCGGGTGTCTGCCGGGCACTGTACGGCGCCGTCAGACCCAGTGTGCGCCCGTTGCAAGCCCGTGACAAGCGGGTAGCCTGGCGGTCTACGGGCCCGGCGCGTGCGTTTGTTCACCCCGCGCCTGGCCATGAATTTGCTTTGTACAGGCCTCCGCACCATGCCCCCCAGCGCCCCCCTGCTCATCGACAACGCCCGCCTGCCCGACGGCCGGCAGGGCATGCAGCTGCTGGCCGAAGGCGGCCGCATCGTCGCCATCCGGCCTTCCGTACCCGGGGCGCCCACTGAGTCAGTCCCCGCCGGTACCCAGGTGCTGGACGCTCAGGGCTGGCTGCTGAGCCCGCCCTTCATCGACGCGCACTTCCATCTGGACGCCACGCTCAGCCACGGCCTGCCGCGCGTGAACGCCAGCGGCACCCTGCTGGAAGGCATCGCGCTGTGGGGCGAATTGAAGCCGCTGCTGACCGAAGACGCCATCGCCGACCGTGCCCTGGCCTATTGCGACTGGGCCGTGGCGCGCGGGCTGCTGGCCATCCGCAGCCATGTCGACATCTGCGACGAACGCCTGCTGGCCGTGCGCGCACTGCTGGATGTGAAGCGCCGCGTCGCGCCCTACCTGGACCTGCAACTGGTGGCCTTCCCGCAGGACGGCCTGCTGCGCAGCCCCGGCGCACTGGCCAACCTGCAGCGCGCGCTGGACCTGGGCGTGGACGTGGTGGGCGGCATCCCGCACTTTGAACGCACGATGGCCGAAGGTGCCGAGAGCGTGCGCGTGCTGTGCGAACTGGCCGCCGCGCGCGGCCTGCCGGTGGACATGCATTGCGACGAAAGCGACGACCCGCTGTCGCGCCACATCGAGACCCTGGCCTTCCACACCCAGCGTCTGGGGCTGCAGGGGCGGGTGACGGGGTCGCACCTGACGTCGATGCATTCGATGGACAACTACTACGCCAGCAAGCTGCTGCCCTTGATGGCCGAAGCTGGCGTCCACGTGGTGGCCAACCCGCTGATCAACATCACGTTGCAGGGCCGGCACGACAGTTACCCCAAGCGCCGCGGCATGACGCGCGTGCCCGAATTGATGGCCGCCGGCGTGAACCTGGCTTTCGGCCACGACTGCGTGATGGACCCCTGGTACAGCTTCGGTTCGGCCTGCATGCTGGAAGTGGCGGCCATGGGCCTGCACGTGGCGCAGATGACCAGCAGTGCCGGCCAGCGCCAGTGCTTCGACGCGGTGACGGTGAATGCCGCGCGCGTGCTGGGTCTGCCGGGCTACGGGCTGGACGTGGGCTGTCGTGCCGACTTCGTGCTGCTGCAGGCGCGCACGCCCGAAGAAGCCATTCGCCTGCGTGCGCAGCGCCTGGCGGTGGTGCGTGGGGGCGCTGTCGTGTCGCGCATGGCGCCGGCCACAGCTACCCTGACCCTGCCCGGGCGCCCGGATTCAGTGGACTTCACGCGACAGGCCCCTGGCTAGAATGAATTTGATACTTTTTTCCGGACGCCCCGGCACGCCATGAAACTGATCGCCTCGCTCACCAGCCCCTACGTGCGCAAGGTCCGCATCGTCCTGGCGGAAAAGAAGCTCGAAGCCACGCTGCTGCTGGAAGACGTCTGGGCGTCTGACGCCATCCTGAAGAGCAACCCGCTGGGCAAGGTGCCCTGCCTGGTGCTGGACGGCGGCGAAGCGGTATTCGATTCGCGCGTGATCGTCGAATACCTGGACACGCTCAGCCCGGTGGGCAAGCTCATCCCGCCTTCAGGCCGCGAACGCACCGAAGTGCGCACCTGGGAAGCCCTGGCCGACGGCGTGCTGGACGCCAGCGTGCTGGCGCGCATGGAAGCGCACTGGACCGGGCGCAGCGACGAGCAGCGTTCGCAGGCCTGGATCGACCGCCAGATGAGCCGCGTGGCCACCGCCGTGAAGGCCATGGCCCTGGGCCTGGGCGACAAGCCTTTCTGCGTGGGCAACCACCTGACGCTGGCCGACATCGCGGTCGGTTGCGCGCTGGGCTACCTGAACTTCCGCTACCCGCAGATTGACTGGCGTGGCGACCACCCGAACCTGGGCAGGCTTCATGACAAGCTGGCTGCGCGGCCCAGCTTCATCGATACGGCCCCTCCACCCTGACCGGGTCAGGCTGCTGGTTGCCAGCTGTTGCTGCGTGCGCGGGGCCAGTACTCGCTGAACACCTTGTGCGGCCAGGGTTCCTGGCCGGCGATGGCCTGCAGCAGCTGGCCCTTGCTGAGGAAGGTCAGGTGGTTGGCCAGCAGGCGCACGTCGTGGTCAGCACGGCGGCGCACGATGTGCGCGGCACTGATCTCGCCCGGGTGGCTCAGCCCGGCGGCCTGCACCAGTTCCTTCAGCGCCATCAGGGTGTTGTCGTGAAAGCGCCAGACGCGTTCGGCCTTGTCGCCCACCACCAGCGCCTTGGCGCGCTGCGGGTCCTGCGCCGTCACGCCCGTGGGGCAGGCGCCGGTGTGGCAGGTCTGGGCCTGGATGCAGCCCAGCGCGAACATGAAGCCACGCGCGGCGTTGCACCAGTCAGCGCCCAGGGCCATGGCGCGTGCGATGTCGAAGGCGCTGGTGACCTTGCCTGCGCAACCGATCTTCACATGCTGCCGCAGCCCCAGGCCCACCAGCGTGTTGTGCACCAGCAGCAGGCCTTCCTGCAGCGGGGCGCCCACATGGTCGGTGAATTCCAGCGGTGCCGCCCCGGTGCCACCTTCGGCGCCGTCGACGACGATGAAGTCGGGGTACAGGGCCGTGTCCTGCATGGCCTTGGCAATCGCAAACCATTCCCAGGGGTGGCCGATGCAGAGCTTGAAGCCCACGGGCTTGCCGCCGGACAGTTCACGCAGCCTTTCGATGAACAGCAGCAGGCCGCGCGGTGAATCGAAGGCGCTGTGCCGCGCCGGGCTGACGCAGTCCACCCCCACCGGTACGCCGCGCGCGGCAGCGATCTCGATCGTCACTTTGGCGCCCGGCAGCACCCCGCCATGCCCGGGCTTGGCGCCCTGGCTGAGCTTGACTTCGATCATCTTCACCTGTGCGTCGCGCGCGTTGCGGGCGAAGGCTTCTTCGCTGAAGCGGCCCAGCTCGTCGCGGCATCCGAAGTAGCCGCTGCCGATTTCCCAGATCAGGTCGCCGCCGTGCACGCGGTGGTGCTGGCTGATCGAGCCTTCGCCGGTGTCGTGCGCGAAGTGCCCGCGTGCCGCGCCGGCGTTCAGTGCCAGGATGGCGTTGGCGCTGAGCGCGCCAAAGCTCATGGCCGAAATGTTGAACACGCTGGCGCTGTAGGGCTGGGTGCAGGACGTGCCGCCCGTGCCCACTTCGATGCGGAACTCGTGGCTGTCCAGCGCCGTGGGCGCCATCGAATGGTTGATCCATTCGTAGCCCGCCGCGCCCACGTCCAGCTGGGTGCCGAAAGGCCGCTTGTCGGACTGGTTCTTGGCGCGCTGGTAGACCAGGCTGCGCTGCTGGCGCGAAAACGGCGTGGCTTCTGTGTCGCTTTCAATGAAGTACTGGCGGATCTCGATGCGCACGAATTCCGCCAGGAAGCGCAGGTGGCCGATGACCGGGTAGTTGCGCAGCACGGCGTGGCGCTGTTGGCGGGTGTCGCGCCAGCCCAGGACCACGCCGAACAGGCACAGCAGGGCCACTGGGCCGCCCACGTCGAAAGCCACCCAGGTGAAGCTGAACAGCAGCAGCCCCACGCCGCAGGCCAGCCAGGCGCTGTAGCGCACCGGGAAGTGCAGGTCGATGCGCTGCAGCCATTCGTGCATGGGAAGTCTCCTCGCGCAGCGCGCCCGGGGCTGGGCCGCTGCGGTGTGTCGGTTGATCCTAGGCCGGCCTGACAGCGCCGCAAGCGCCGAGATGGGCGGGCACCGCCCGCCAGTTCAGGCGCTGAAGAAGGCCTGTAGCAGCGCCGCCGTTTCTTGCGGGCATTCCTCGGCCAGGAAATGCCCGGCTGGCAGGGCCTGGCCCTTCATCGGGCCGCTGCACTGCGCCTGCCACAGCGCGATGGGGTCGAACAGCGCCTGGATCACGCCGCGTTCGCCCCAGAGCAGCTGCAGCGGGCAGGCGATGCGCTGGCCGGCAGCGCGGGAAGCGCGGTCGTGCGCCAGGTCGATGCCGGCGGACGCACGGTAGTCCTCGCACATCGCGTGGATGACTTCGGGCCGCTGGAAGCAGCGTTCGTATTCGGCCATGGCCTCGGGTTCGTAAAAACAGCGTCCAGACGAGCCCCAGCCGCCCAGCTTCCAGTGCAGATAGTGCAGGGGGTCGTGGCCGATCATCTGTTCGGGGTGCGGCGCGGGCTGGATGAGGAAGAACCAGTGGTAATAGGCGCGAGCGAATCGCATGTCGGTGCGTTCGTACATGTCCAGCGTGGGCACGATGTCCAGCAGGGCCAGGCGCTGCACGGCCTGCGGCTGGTCCAGCGCCAGGCGGTGCGCGACGCGGGCGCCGCGGTCGTGCGCGGCCACGGCATAGCGTTCGTGGCCCAGGGCCCGCATCAGCCTGTGCAGGTCAGCGGCCATGCTGCGCTTGCTGTAGGGGCTGTGCTCAGCGTCGCTGGGTGGGGCATCGGACTGGCCGTAGCCGCGCAGGTCGGGCAGCACCAGCTGGTGATGCGGCGCCAGCGCCTGGGCCACACGCTGCCACATCGCGCTGGTCTGCGGAAAGCCGTGCAGCAGCAGCAGCGGGGGTGCGCCCCCGCGCCCGCCCGTGCGCACCCGCAGCCGCAGCGGGCCCACTGGCACGAGCCGGTCTTCGAAGCCATCGAACCATGCCATCGCTGTTCCTTGTCGGGCGCTGCGCGCCTAGGCCCAGACTTATACTTTGCGCCATCAGCGCTGATTTGCTCCGGCTTGCGGGCGCTCTACAAACACCGCTAAACAGGGCCCCACCACCCGGTGGCCGTGTCGGGCCTGCAGCGCAGCAGGCTTGTGGCGGCACCGGGTTTTTTCTTGTCTGCCGACATGCAAACCACAGGGCTTGGCCTCGTCACCCCGCAGCAGATGCACTTCAGCCAGCCGCTGGCGCTGACCAGCGGTGCGCAACTGCCCGCCTACACCCTGGCGTATGAAACCTATGGCACGCTGAATGCCGACGCCAGCAACGCCGTGCTGGTGTGCCACGCGCTGAACGCCAGCCACCACGTGGCCGGGGTCTGGGCCGACGGCAGCCGCGGCTGGTGGGACAACCTGGTGGGCCCCGGCAAGCCGCTGGACACGAACCGCTTCTTCGTCATCGGCATCAACAACCCGGGTTCCTGCTTCGGCAGCACCGGGCCCCTGGACGTGAACCCGGCCACCGGCCGCCCCTGGGGCGCCGACTTCCCGGTGGTGACGGTGGAAGACTGGGTCGACGCGCAGGCCCGCCTGGTGCAACGCCTGGGCATACGGCAGCTGGCAGCGGTGGTGGGCGGCAGCCTAGGCGGCATGCAGGCCCTGGCCTGGGCGCTGCGCCACCCGCAAGCCCTGCGCCACTGCGTGGCCGTGGCCACGGCGCCGAATCTGAGCGCGCAGAACATCGCCTTCAACGAAGTGGCGCGCCGCGCCATCGTCACCGACCCCGACTTCCACGGCGGCCACTACTACGCCCACGGCGTGGTGCCGCGCCGCGGGCTGACGGTGGCGCGCATGGTGGGCCACATCACCTACCTGAGCGACGACGCCATGGGCGCCAAATTCGGCCGCCAGCTGCAGGACGCAGCCAAGGGCGAACTGGCCTTCACCACGCAGGACATCGAATTCCAGATCGAAAGCTACCTGCGCTATCAGGGCGACAAGTTCAGCCAGTACTTCGACGCCAACACCTACCTGCTGATCACGCGGGCGCTGGACTACTTCGACCCCGCCCGCGCCCACGGCGGCCAGCTGGCGGCAGCCTTTGCCAAGGCGCGCGCGCAGAAGTTCCTGATCGTGAGCTTCACCACCGACTGGCGCTTCGCGCCCGCGCGGTCGCGCGAGATCGTCAAGGCCCTGGTCGACAACCAGATCGACGTCAGCTATGCCGAGATCGACGCCCCGCAGGGCCACGACGCCTTCCTGCTGGACGACCCGCGCTACCACGGGGTGATGCGGGCCTACTTCGACCGCATCGGGCTGGAAGCCGTGGGCCATGGCCGCCATGGCGAAGGCGCAGACGCCACCGACGCCATGGCTGCAGGCTGAACCCATGTCGCAGCGCAAAGACCTGGAGATCATCGCCGGCCTGGTGCCAGCCGGTTCACGCGTGCTGGACCTGGGCTGCGGCGACGGCGAACTGCTGGCCTTGCTGCGCGACACCAAGGACTGCAGCGGCTACGGCATCGAGTACGACGACGCCAAGCTGCACCGCGCGCTGCAGCGCGGCGTGAACGTGATCCAGCTGAACCTGGAAGACGGCCTGGCCCTGTTCGACGACGCCAGCTTCGACGTCGTGCTGCAGCTGGACACGCTGCAGAACCTGCGCAACACCGAAACCGTGCTGAAGGAAACCGCGCGCGTGGGCCGCATCGGCATCGTCAGCTTCCCGAACTTCGCGCACTGGCGCAACCGCTTGGCCGTGCTGGGTGGGCGCATGCCGGTGACCAAGGTACTGCCGTACCAGTGGTACGACACGCCCAACCTGCGCGTGGGCACCTACGCCGACTTCGAAGTGCTGGCCCAGCGCAGTGGGCTGAAGGTGAGCGACAGCTTCGGCCTGCAGGAAGGCCGCGTGCTGCGGCGCTGGCCCAACTTGCGCGCCAGCGTGGCAGTGTTCCGCTTCGAGCGACAGTAGCCGCGCCTTCAGCCCCGCGGCAGGCGTACGCTGAAGGTGGCGCCTTCGCCCAGCCGGCTTTCCACGCCGATCTGCCCGCCCATCGCTTCGCACAGCTGGCGGCACAGCGCCAGGCCCAGGCCGGTGCCGGGCACAGGGCCGCCCTGGGCACCCAGGCGTTCGAAGGGGCGGAACAGGCGCGCGCACTGGGCTTCGGTCAGGCCCGGGCCGTTGTCGGCCACGGCCAGCACCCAATGCGTGTCGTCCTGCGTCAGTGACACCCGCACCCAGGCCCCTGCGCCGCTGCGGTGCTGGTACTTGATGGCGTTGGACACCAGGTTCACCAGCACCTGCTTCAGGCGCTTGCGGTCGGCCTGGATGCAGGTGCCGGCTGGCACCGCTTCGCCCAGCGGCTGGGGCAGCAGCGCGATACCGGCCTGCTGCGCGCTGGCGCCCAGCAGGTCGGCCACCTCGGCCAGCAGCGGTGCCAGCTCGAACTGGCTCAGCGCCACCGGCAGCTCACCCGTCTGCGCGGCTGACAGGTCCAGGATGTCGTCCATCAGCCCCAGCAGGTGATGGCTGGCGTTCAGCACCTGCTGCACCCAGCCGCGCTGCTTGTCGGGCAGGGCACCGTCCAGCGCCAGCAGCTGCGAAAAGCCCATGATGGCGTTCAGCGGCGTGCGCAGTTCATGGCTCACGCGCGACAGGAACTGCGACTTGGCCAGGTCGGCGGCTTCGGCGCGGTCGCGGGCGATGCGCAGTTCGTCGGCCTGGCGCCGGGCGGTGATGTCGGTGTGGGTGCCGATCATGCGCAGCGGCCGGCTCTGGGCGTCGCGCTCGATCACGATGCCGCGCGACAGCACCCACTTCCAGTGCCCGTCCTTGCAGCGCACGCGGTGTTCGTTCACGTAGCGCGGCGTGCGCCCGGCGAAGTGGTCTTCGCGGGCCTGCAGCATGGCCGGCACGTCGTCGGGGTGGGTGCGGTCGTCCAGCGTGCCCGGGGTGGCGGGCAGCTCGTCTTGCTCATAGCCGTAGAGGGCCTTGCAAGCGGGCGACAGCTGTTCGACGCCAGCGGCGATCTGCCAGTCCCAGACGCCGTCGCCGCTGCTTTCCAGCGCGCGCTTCCAGAGTTCGCTGTTCTCGCGCAGCGCGTCTTCAGCGTGCTGGCGTTCCGTGATGTCGAAGACCACGCCCACGCGCACGGACTGGCCGTCTTCTGGCGGGGCCGGGGCGCTGATGACCTGCACCCACTTCACCTGCCCGCTGTGCAGCCGCAGCCGAAAGCGCGATTGCCGTACCGCGCCCCGGTCGGCGGCCTGGCGGGTTTCAAGCGCGACGCGCGCCTGGTCGTCCGGGTGCCGCAGCCGCAGCAGGGCGCGGCCGTCGCTCAGCACCTGTTCAGGCGTCAGGCCGTACAGCGGCAGCACGCCATGGCTGACGAAGCTGGGCCAGAAATGGCCGTCGGGCTGGCGCACGCTGCGGTACACCATGCCCGGTACCAGGTCCACGACCTGGCTCAGCTGTTCCTGGCTGCGGCGCAGGGCTTCACGGTCGCGCACGCGCTGGGTGATCTCTTCGACCGTGCCTTCGTAGTACAGCACCTGGCCCGCTGCGTCGCGCACCAGGTGGGCGTTCTCGCTGACCCAGATGCGTTCGCGCGTCTTGTAGCGGAAGACTTCGCTTTCGAAGGCGATGACCTGGCCGTCGCGCGCCAGCAGGGCTTCGAATTCCGTTCGCCGGCCCGGCTGCACGTACCAGGTGTCGCCGATGTCGCGCACGCTGGCCAGCTGTTCGGCTTCATCGGCAAAGCCGTTCAGCCGCGCCAGGG
The DNA here is from genome assembly GCA_027485165.1 of Rubrivivax sp. Taxonomy (GTDB): domain Bacteria; phylum Pseudomonadota; class Gammaproteobacteria; order Burkholderiales; family Burkholderiaceae_C; genus Rubrivivax. The sequence goes on along the minus strand of JAIXRN010000066.1, from coordinate 89,813 downwards.
CGGGGTTGGCGCGCAGTTGCCGGCCGTTGGGCGTGCTGCGGTAGGCGCCGATGGGCAGGAAGGCGAACAGGGTGCCGAAGTTGTCGGCACCTGAAGATGGCGGTTGGGCCACGCGCGCTAGTCCAGCGTGACCTGGCAGCGCACGGTGCCGGCGCGGTCGGCCGTGGCCGCCAGCGCGATGGCCGTGCCGCGTGCGCCGCGCACCACCCATTCGACGACGGCGCGGTCGCCGGTGATGTCGCGGTTGGGCAGGAAGGCCAGCAGGCTGTTCTTCGGCGCGTGCCCTTCCAGGTGCGCGCCGACCATGCGTTCGCGCCCGCTCACCAGGCTCACGCCTTCGGGCAGGTGGATGTTGAACACAGTGCCGCGCACGGTCTTGCGTTCACGCGCGCGCTGCGTCACATAAGAAGGCAGGTAGCCGGCATTCGCCACGGCGAAACGGACCCGCCAGGTGTCTTCGCCCAGCGCCCGCACTTCGGTGCGCAGCACTTCCAGCCGCGGCAGCGACAGCCCGATCTGCTGCAGCCAGGCCGGAAAGCGCGCGGCTTCGCGTTCACGCAGGTGCGGCGGCGGGTTGCGCCAGTAGTTCATCTTGTCCCAGCCACCCAGTTCCACCATGCCCAGCTGCGGGTGCTGGAAGGGGTACCAGTCGACATGGGCCAGGCCGGCGCAGTGCGCGTCGCTCCACTGGATGAGCTTCAGCTCGTCTTCGGGCGGGTGGTCGCGGTACCAGTCGATCCACTTGTAGTCGGTGATGCCGGCTTCCTTGTTCGGGGCCCAGATCTCGACCGTCCAGAACAGCGCGCCCAAATGCTCGTAGACCCAATCTTGCGTGCCGGTGATGACCTGCTTGGGGTGGTACTTGAAGTCGTGCCAGATGCTGATGGCGGGGTAGCCCGTGAGCTTCGCGCCGATGTCCGACAGGCGCTGGATCATCCACAGGTCCTCCGGCGTGATGTCCTCGTCCTTGCACATGCCCGAAGGCCGCAGGATGACGCCGCTGTGCGTGTGGAAGCTCACCGCCGCGCCGATGTTGGGGTGTGCGGTGATGAAGTCCACCATCGCCCGCACTTCGGGTTCGCTGGTGGGGTAGGGGCCGGCGCCCTGCTGTTCGAATTCCTGCCGCCAGTAGGCCGGGAAGTTGCGGTTCAGGTCCAGGCCTTCGCGGTCGGGGTTGATGCTGAACTTCAGGCCGTCGTAGTCGGTGATCAGGCCTTCGGGCATGACGCGGTAGTAGTCGCCGCCGAATTCGCCCGGCTCGCGCGGCACCATCAGGCGCGGGTCGGCGGCGAACTTCTTCCAGGGCCCGTGCGGGTCGGGGATGCGCATGCTGAGCATGCGGCCGTCGCCGTCCACGTCCTGCACCGTCAGGCCGTCGACGGCGGGTTCGTCGAAGGGGTAGGGCCGCGTGCCGCTGCGGATGTGCCGCGGCTTGTCGGCCAGGGCCAGCTCGGCGCCGTCGGGGTTCAGGCGCGGCACCATGTAGACCACGCGTGTGTCCAGCAGTTCGCGCACGCCGCGGTGCTGTTCTTCCGTGCTGGCGTAGCCTGTCACCAGCTGGTGCAGCCAGTACAGGCAGGCGGTGCTGGCGGTCAGTTCAGCGGCGTGGATGTTGCCGTCGACCCAGAAGGCGGGCTTGTCGGTGTCGGCACCGGTGGCGGTGTTCGTGACGACCAGCAGCCAGATGTCGCGGCCTTCGAAGCTCTTGCCGATGCTGCGCAGCTGCACCAGGTGCGGCGCGGCGGCGGCGTAGTCCTGCAGCAGGCGGGTCAGTTCGGTGTGGCGGTAGAACTGGTCGAAGCGGGGAACCGGCGTCGCGGGCATCGTGGCGGACAACTGCAGAAGACAACGCTGCGGATTGTGCCCCTGCCGGAAGCTCACTGGCCCTTGAACAAGCCCTGGAAGTGGCGCGACACGGGCAGGGTTTCGGGCCGCCCGCGCAGCGTCAGGTGCATGCTGCCTTCGTCCACGCGCACCGCGGCGGCAATGTGGCGGTGGTTCACGATCACGCTGCGGTGCACCTGCCAGAACAGGCTGTCGTCCAGCTGCGCCAGCAGCTCCTTCAGTGGCGTGCGGATCAGGGCGTCGCCGCCCGTTGTGCCTTTGTCGCCGCCGGCGCCTTCGAACACCACCCGCGTGTAGCGGGTGTCGCTTTCGAAGTACACCACCTCGTCGGTACGGATCAGCCGCACCTCGCGCCCCACGCTGGCCTGCAGCACCTGCAGCGGTGGGCGGCGCACAGGGTTGATCTGGCCGCTTGGGCCGCTTGGGCCGGGCTGGCCCTGCAGCTGGGCCAGCAGGGCTTGAAGGGCCGGTGCACCGGGCAGGGGGTCGTCGCTGCTGCGGCGCGGCTGCGCAGCGTTCAGACGGTAGCGCTGATGCAGCCGGGCCACCGTCTGGGCCACACGTTCGGGGTCCACCGGCTTCATGAGGTAGTCCACCGCGCCGGCGTCGAAGGCCGCCAGCGCGTGGTCGCCATAGGCCGTGACGAAGACCACCGGCGTGCCCGGGCCGATGCGTCGCGCCACATCGATGCCGCTGAGCCCGGGCATGCGGATGTCCAGGAAACAGACCTGCGGCTCGTGTTCCAGGTAGGCGTCCCAGGCATCGACGCCGTTACTGGCCTCCGCCACCACCAGCAGGTCGGGCCAGGCCTGCTGCAGGGCCAGGCGCAGCTGCGCGCGCGGGGCCTCTTCGTCGTCGGCAAGCAAGGCGGTGGTGGGCATGGGGGTCAGGCTTTCGCGGCGGGTGGCTCGGCGGGTGGGGTGGCGGGTGAGGTGGCGGGCAAAGCGGCGTTGCCGGTGGCGGCCAGCGGCCATTCGATGCGCGCTTCGCAGCCGCCGCCCGGGGCCGCGGCCAGCAGCAGCCGGGCCTGCGCGCCGAAGGCCTGCTGCAGACGGGTGCGGCTGTTGCTCAGGCCCAGGCCGTCGGCGGCACCGGGGGCACAGCCAGGCCCGGTGTCGCGCACCACGATGCAGGCCAGGCCGGCTTCAGTGCTGGCCTGCACATCGATATCGGCCCCGTGCAGGCTGCCCTGCACGCCGTGTTCAACGGCGTTTTCCACCAGGGTCAGCAGCAGGCCGGGGGGCACCTGCAGTTCGGCCGCGGCGGCGTCGATCTGCACGCTGAAGCGCAACCTGTCGCCCAGGCGCAGCTGCATCACGGCCAGGTAGCGGCGCACGGCTTCGGCTTCGTCGCCCAGGCGCAGCCGGCTGCGGTTGAACAGCGGCAGCGTGGCGCGCAGGAAGGCCGTCAGGTCGGCCAGCAGCGGGCCGGCGCGGGTGTCGCCGGTCTGCACCCAGTGCTGCAGGCTGGCCAGCGTGTTGAACAGGAAGTGCGGCTGGATCTGCGCCGTGGCCAGCTGCCGTGCCATGTCGGCGGCACGTTCGCGTTCGGCCAGTTCGCGCAGCCGAGCGGCGATCTGTTCGCTGCGGTAGACGGTCAGGAACCACAGGCCGACGTTGGACAGGGTGGCCAGGCCCATGGTCACGCCCACCAGCCAGCGGCCGGCCTCGGTCTTGCCCTGCCCCAGCCCCACCACCAGGGCCACGGCCAGCCCCAGGGTGACGAAGCCCCAGCTGGCGGTGTTCAGCAGCCGGCGTTCAGGCCGCCACCACAGCCGCTTGGCCAGGGTGCCCAGCACGGCCAGGCCGCCAGCCAGCAGGCCCGTCACCTGGGCCAGCAGCGCCTGCGGCACAGCCTGCAGCAGCGACAGGGCCATCAGCACGCCCATGGTGGTGACCATGAACACCAGGGTACGGCTGGGCGCGTCCTGGCCGGCGCGCGCCAGTTCTTCGGCGGTGAACACGCGCACCGGGCCGGGGTTCCACAGTTGCGACCAGTCGATGCCCTCGCGCGACGGCCGCTGGCCCCCTGGCCCGATGGCAGCGTGGGCGCTCGTGCCTGACCTACTGCCGCAGGCCCAGCGCATAGCGCGGCGCACCGCGTTCATGCCCGGCCGCCTGTGCCGCTGGCAGGCTCTGCTGCACCGGCTTGTACGCGGATGCAGACGCAGGTGCCCGGGCCCGCGGCCTGGGGCGTGACCAGCAGCGTGGCCTGCGCGCCGAACTGGTGCTGCAGCCGCTGGCGGCAGTTCGACAGGCCTGTGCCTTCGCGCCAGCCCGCGGCCAGGCCGGCGCCGTCGTCGCAGACGCTGAGCTGCCAGCCGGTGCCGGTGCCGGTGCCGCTGCCCGCGCACGTCCCGGCCCCCCCTGCCAGAGGCCGGGCGCTGACACTGACGGTGCCGCCCTGCAGCGCCGGGGTGATGCCATGTTCGACGGCGTTTTCCACCAGGGTCAGCAGCAGGCCGGGCGGCAGCGGCAGGGCGGCCAGCGCCGGGTCGATGCTGATGCGGCTGGCCAGGCGCGGGCCCAGCCGGGCCTGCAGGATGGCCAGGTAGTGGCCGGCCAGCGCGGCTTCTTCGGCCAGCGTGGCCTGGTCGCGTGCCAGCAGCTCGGTCGACCCGCGCAGGAACTGCGTCAGCTGGCGCAGCAGCGGGCCGGCGCGCGGGTCGGCGGTGTCCACCCAGTGCTGCACCGCGGCCAGGGTGTTGAACAGGAAGTGCGGCTGGATCTGCGCCTGCAGCAGCCGCAGCTGGGCCTGCGCAGCCTGGCGTTCGGCGCTGTCGCGTTCCTGTGCCAGGCGCAGCGTCTGCAGGCTGCGTTCGGCCTGCTGCTGGCGCACCTGGGCCACGCCCCAGCCCAGGCCCAGCAGCAGCAGCAGCACCAGGGCCACCACGGGAACGGTGCTGATGGCGGCGTCCATCAGGGCCTGGCCCAGGGTGTCGGTCTTCAGGCTGCCGTGCTTGACCAGGCGGCCGATGATGAAGCCGCTGGCCAGGCCCAGGTAGGCCTGCAGCAGGGCCAGCACGCCAGCGCGCAGCAGGCGCCGGCCGCGAAACTTGTCGGGCTGCAGCCAGGCGCTCAGCATCGACAGCGGCAGGCTCACCCACACCGCCAGGCTGCACACCACCGCCAGCCACAGCGGCATGCCGGCCGCATTCAGCCCGGCTGCGGTGGCCAGCGCCGCCGAGGCCAGGCCCAGCCACAGCCCGGCGGCGCGCCGGCTGTAGAGCCAGCGGTCCACCAGTTCGGCTTCGGCCCGCACCGCCGCCGGCATGCGTGCATACAGCGGCGTGGCCCAGCGGGCGTAGGCGCGCTGCAGCCGGTTGCCGGTGGCCAGCGGCGGGGCAGGCGACGAATCAGCGCGTGGGCTCATGGTCTGCAGTCTAGGCACGCTGCCAAGCGGCCGGCGCGGGCGCCGCGCCACCAGCAGGCAGCGCGGGCGAATGGCCGGTTTCAGGCCCTGAACTGCGCCCCGGCGTGGAACACCCGCAGTTCGCCGGGGGCGAAGGGCAGCCAGGTTTCGTCGGCCGTCAGGGGTTCGGTGGCGACCACGGCCACGCGGTCGCTGGGTGTGGTGTGGGCAGCGAAGTCGACGCTCAGGTCGTCGTCGGCCAGCGTGGCGGCGGTGAAGGGGTGGCGGCGTTCGACCGAATACAGCTTCGTCGTGCCATGGGCCCACAGCGCCTGGCCGTTGGACAGCAGCATGTTGAACGTGCCGTGCGCCGCCGGCTGCGGCAGCAGTTCGCGCAGCGTGTGCGTGAGTTCGGTGATGCTGGGCACGCTGGCGTGGGCCTTGGCCAGTTCCTGCATCAGCCAGCAGAAGGCGCGTTCGCTGTCGGTGTCGCCCACCGGGCGGAAGGCGCCGTGCAGGCGCGGCGCGTAGTCCTTCAGGTCGCCGTTGTGGGCGAACACCCAGTGCCGGCCCCAGAGTTCACGCACGAAGGGGTGGCAGTTCTGCAGCGCCACCGCGCCCACCGTGGCCTTGCGGATGTGGGCGATCACGACTTCGCTCTTGATCGGGTAGCGCTTGATCATCTCGGCTACCGGGCTGCAGGTGGCGCCGTCGCGGTCGATGAAGTGGCGCAGGCCGCGGTCTTCGAAGAAGGCGATGCCGAAGCCGTCTTTGTGTTCGTCAGCGCGCCGGGCCAGACCCGTGAAGCCGAACATCACGTCGGTCGGCGTGTTGGCGTTCATGCCCAGCAGCTGGCACATTCAGCGCGTCATCTTGTCTGCGTGGCCGACGTGATCACGAGGTTGGGCTGTGGCAGGCAGTCGCCGGCGGGCAGCACAGCGGTGTAGGGCACGCAAGTGGCCGCGCGCATGGCCGTGACGACGTCGGCCCCAGACGTGATGGTCGCAAACACCGCGTAGCCGCGCGCGCTGGCCGTGCGGTCCAGGAAAGTGTTGTCCACCAGGTTGAAGAAGAACTGCGACGTGGCCGAATTCGGCGCATTGGTGCGCGCCATCGCCACCGTGCCCTGCAGGTTCGACAGCCCGGCGTTGTCTTCCAGCGTGATGGCAGCGTTGGTGGCTTTCAGTGTGGGCGATGTGTCGGTGGGCGCCAGCGGGCCGGCATAGCCCCCGCCCTGCAGCACGAAGTTGGGCGAGTGGCGGTGGAACACCGTGCCGGTGTAGAAGCCCGCCGCCACGTAGTCCATGAAGTTGCGCACCGTGATCGGCGCACGCGCCGGGTTCAGCGTCAGCACGATGTTGCCCAGGCTGCTGCTGCCGTTGCCGATGGCCAGGGTCACCTGCGGGTCGGGCACGGTGATGGGCACCGTCGACAGCAGGATGCCGCTGGCGTCGCGCAGCACCCCCACCTGCACCGTGCCGGAGGACGACACCGTGCATTCGTAGAAGGCCGTGCTGGCGCCGCTTTCGTTCGGCGCCGCCGTCAGCCGCGTCATGCCCGTGCAGCCGCTGGACAGCAGGGTGATGCCCTGGTCCAGCGCGTTGCCGTTGACGGTGATGACGACCTTCTGGCCATAGGTGCCGTTGCCTTCGCCGGTGCCCAGATTGCCGGCCGGGCGCACCGTGGCGCTGCTGACGGTGGGCACCACCGATTCCTTGCTGCCGCCGCCGCAGCCGGCCAACGTCAAGCTGGCCAGGGTGGCCAGGGCCAGCGCGCCGGCGCGCCAGGTCATGCCGGTGGGGAGTGTGCTCATGGCGGGGCTTTCGTTCATTCGAACAGGAGTTTGGTCATGCCCGAGACCGTGAACAGGCGCCCCGGGTTCTGGGTTTCTTCCAGCACGCCCGACAGGCGGTTCAGGATGCGCGGGCTCTTGCGGCCGCGCCAGACCACCAGGTCGGCCAGCCAGGGGTGGTGGTTGACGTGGCTGGCGGTCTCGTACAGGTCGAACTGCGGCTTGAGCTTGAGCATGCCTTGCGTGTAATGCGCCTGCACCTGCGCGTCGTCCTGGGTTTGCCCGGCTTCTCGTGCATTCAGCACGGCTTCGGCGGCCAGCATGCCGGTTTCCATCGCCTTGCCAATGCCTTCGCCGCTGAAGGCATAGGTGCTGCCGGCGGCTTCGCCTGCGGCCAGCAGGCCCGGCCGCGACCAGCGCCCGCCGATCAGCGAACAGCGCAGCGGCGCGCCCTTCAGTTCGCCCTGCAGCTGGCCTTCGGCCATCAGCTGGCGGGCCGGGGCGTAGACCTCGCAGAAGGCCTGGAAAAATGCTTTCAGGTTGACGCTGTCGCGTGCGCCCCGGCCGCTGCGGGTCTTGATGTGGCTGCCGGTCAGGCCCGCGCCAATGTTGAACAGCCCGCCCGGGGCCGGGAAGATCCAGCCATAGCCGCCTCGCATGCGCGGGTGCCACACCAGCTGCAGCTGGGTGATCTTGCCCACCAGCCCTTCATGCTTCACATAGCCGCGCAGGGCCACGCCGCTGGGGGTGTGGCGGTCGCACAGGCCGGCGGCCATCAGCGCAGCAGGCACGGCGCCGGTGGCCAGCACCGTCCAGCGGGCGCGCACTTCGTGAGTAGCGCTGGCCGTACCGGCAGGGCCGGCGCGCTTCAGCCGCGCGCCGACCACGCGGCCGTCTTCTTCGATCGGGCCTTCGTACTTCACCGGCGTGGCCAGAACGGCCCCAGCGCGCTGTGCCGCGCGCACCAGGATGTGGTCCAGCTGCTTGCGTGGCAGCACCGACAGCTGGCCGGGGATATCGATGTGCCCGCCGCGCGGGCCCACGCAGCGCACATGCTGCACGGGCGTGGCCAGCGCTGCGACTTCGTCGTACACGCCCAGGCGGCGGAAGGCGGCGTGGGTGTCGGGGATCAGGCCGTCGCCGCAGATCTTGTCGCGCGGGAAGTCGTGCTGGTCCACCAGCAGCACGTCCAGGCCCCGCGCCGCCAGCTTCTGCGCCGCGGCGCTGCCAGCCGGGCCGGCGCCGACGACGAGCACGTCGCAGCGGGTGGGCAGTTGCAGGGTGGGGGGGGAGAGAGCCATCGCGCAGGCATTGTAGGCAGCGACATTTGACGCGCGGCACACCGCGGGCCCCTTCCCCGGGGTGCTGCTGCGCCTGGCAGGGTCAGGCTGTGCGGCGCAGCCAGCCCAGGCCGTCGCTCGTGCCGCGTGCCACGGGGCCGCGGGCCGGGCGGTATTCGCAACCCACCCAGCCTGCCCAGCCGCAGGCGGCAGCCACTTCGTCGACGACCTGGAACAGGTAGTCGTGGTTCAGCTCGCCCAGGTCGGGTTCATGGCGCATCGGCACACCCGCGATCTGCAGGTGCCCCACCCGGCCCGTGGGCAGGTAGCGGCGCAGCTTCATCGCCACGTCGCCTTCGACGATCTGGCAGTGGTACAGGTCCATCTGCACCTTCAGGTTGGCAGCGCCGATGGCCTGCACGATGCGGTGCGCCTCGTCCTGGCGGTTGAGGAAGAAGCCGGGGATGTCGCGCGGGTTGATGGGCTCGATCAGCACATCGCGCCCGGCCGTGGCGGCCAGTTCGGCGGCCCAGGCCAGGTTGGTTTCGTAGGTGGCCTGCAGCGCGGCGGGGTCGGCACCGGCCGGTGCCAGGCCGGCCATCACGTGCACGCGCGGGCAGGCCAGCGCCTGGGCGTAGTCCAGCGCCTGCGCAAAGCCGGCGCGGAATTCGGCCTCGCGCCCGGGCAGGCAGGCCAGGCCGCGTTCACCGGCGTCCCAGTCACCGGGCGGGGCGTTGAACAGCACCTGCTGCAGGCCGTGGTCGGCCAGGCGCTGGGCGAGATCGGCCGCTGGGTGGGCATATGGGAAGAGGTATTCGACGGCCTGGAAGCCGTCGGCCGCCGCGGCGGCAAAGCGGTCGAGGAAGGCGTGCTCGTTGTAGAGCATCGACAGGTTGGCAGCGAAGCGGGGCATGGCGGGCTTTCGGTGGTGTGGGCAGCTGGGCCCGGGGTGCAGTGGGGCTACCAGCGGGCGCCGAAGGTCTGGCGCAGTTCGTCGATGTGGCGCTCGTCCAGCGGTGTGGCGCGGCGTTCGGTCAGCAGCCACAGGCGGGCGGTTTCTTCCAGTTCTTCCAGCACGGTGCTGGCGTCGGCCGGGCTGCGGTGCCAGACCACCGGGCCCAGGCGGTCCAGCATCACGGCGCGCAGCGGGCGGCCCGCCGCGACCGACCGGGCCAGGGCGGCTTCCACCCACGCAGCCGCGGCCGGGTCGCCGGGGCGGTGATAGGGCACCAGCGGCACATGCCCGACCTTCATCACGAAGTAGGGCGTGATCGGCGGGACGATGTCGTCCGGCTGCCAGACGCCGGCCAGTGTCAGCGCCACCAGGTGCGTGGCGTGGGTGTGCAGCACGCAGCGCGCCTCGGGGTTGGCGCCGTAGATGCGGCGGTGCAGGGCCAGCGTCTTGCTGGCCGGGTCGCCGCTGCGCTGCACACCGTCCGGGCCCACCAGGGCCAGGCGCTCGGGGGCCAGGGTGCCCAGGCAGGCGTCGGTGGGGGTGATGAGGAAACCGCCGCCATCGGCGTCGTCCAGCTTCACGCTGATGTTGCCGGCGGTGGCATGCACGTAGCCGCGCTGGTGCAGCGACAGGCCGGTGGCGCAGATGGCCTGGCGCAGGTCGGGGTGGTTCATGGCCGGTGTCGTTCGCTCGACCTTGCTCGATCTTGCTCGACCACGCTCGCCCTCATTCCAGCACGATCTTGGCGTAGTCCACCACCGTCTTCCACTGCGCGCGTTCGCGTGCGATGTAGGCCGCGAAGTCGGCGCCGTTGCGGAACTGCGGGTCGATGCCGCGCTGGCGCAGCGTCTGCACCAGGGCGGGGTCGCGCAGGGCCTTGGCGCATTCGGCTTCCAGGCGCTGCACCAGTGCCGTGGGCGTGCCCCGGGGCACGAGCAGACCGAACCAGGCCGCCACGTCGTAGTCGGCGATGCCGGCTTCCTGCATCGTGGGGACGTCGGGCAGCGCGGCGCTGCGTGTGGTGGTGGTCACGGCCAGGGCGCGGACCTTGCCGCTTTGGATCTGCGGCAGGGCGGGCGAAAGGTTGTCGAACATGAAGTTCACCTCGCCGGCCAGCAGGGCCGTCATCGCCGGGGCGCTGCCGCGGTAGGGCACGTGCAGCACGAAGCTGCGGGTCTTGAACTTCAGCAGCTCGGCCGACAGGTGCAGCGAGGTGCCGTTGCCGTTGGACGCGTACTGGTACTTGCCTGGCGCCTTGCGCAGCATGTCGACCAGGTCGGACACCTTGCGCGCGGGCGAATCGGCCGGCACCAGCAGCACGTTGGGCTGGCCGCCCAGCAGCGCCACGGGCTGCAGGTCTTCCAGCTTGTAGGGCAGCTTCGGGTACAGGCTGGGGCTGATGGCCAGGCCGGGCGACCCGAGCAGCCAGGTCAGCCCGTCGGGCGCAGCCTTGGCCACGGCATCGGCACCGATGTTGCCGCCGCTGCCGGCCTTGTTGTCGACCACCACCGTCTGCCCCAGCCCGGCACCCAGTACGGGGGCGAACAGGCGGCCGACGCCGTCCAGCAGGCCGCCGGGGGGAAAGGGCACCACCAGGCGCACGGTGGTGCCGGCGGCTGTGCCCTGGGCACGTGCGGCGGGGGCCAGGGCGCAGGCGCTGGCGGCCAGCAGGAGCTGGCGACGTTGGGTGTTCATGGGCGGGGTCTCCGAATGTTGGTGTTGTGCGCGCGCGCTGCGCCTAGGCCAGGGTCTTGAGGAAGAAGTCGGTGCTGCCGAAGTTGCCGGATTTCAGCGCCAGGTGCACGGGCACGCCCAGCCCGGTGGCTGCCCAGGTCCAGGGCACGCCGGGGTCGATCTGCGGGCCGATGGCCAGCTGCCGCACCGCCAGCGCCTGCACGACGGCGCCCGAAGTCTCGCCGCCGGCCACCACCAGCCGGCGCACACCGCGCTGCACCAGCCCGCGCGCCACCGCGGCCAGCACGCCTTCGACCAGGCTGCCGGCGCGTTCGGCGCCCAGCTGCGCCTGCACCGCCTGCACGGCAGCCGGCTCGGCCGTGGCGTGCACCAGCACCGGCCCGGCGGCCAGCAGCGGCTCGGCCCAGGCCAGGGCCTGTGCGGCGACGTCGTGCCCGGCAGCGATGGCCAGCGGGTCCACGGCAAAGGCCGGCCGGCCGGCGGCCTGGAACGCGGCCACCTGGGCATTGGTGGCGGCCGAGCAGCTGCCCGAGACCGCCGCGGCCAGGCCCTCGAAGGCGGGCAGGGCGCTGGCATCGGTGCCGGCATTCGCGGCAACATTCGCGGCGCCATTCGCGGCATCACGGGCAGCATCGCCGCCCAGCCCCCAGTTCTGCGGCAGGCCGATGGCGATGCCCGAGCCTGCCGTCACCAGCGGCAGGCCCTTCAGCGCAACGCCGATGGCCATCAGGTCGGCATTGCTGACCGCGTCGACCACGGCCACGCCCACGCCTTCGGCCTGCAGCTGCGCAAAGCGCGCGACGATGGCCTGCGGCCCGGCGGCCACCACGTCCTGCGCCACCAGGCCCACGCGGCGGCGCGTCTGCGCCTGCATCACCCGCACCAGGTTGGCGTCGTGCATGGGGGTCAGCGGGTGGTGGCGCATGCTGCTGTCCGACAGCAGCAGGTCGCCGACGAACAGGTGGCCCTTGAAGACGGTGCGCTGGTTCACCGGAAAGGCCGGGCAGGCGATGGTGAAGCCCTGGCCGGGGCCGTGCAGCGCGTCGAGCAGCGCGTCGGTGACCGGGCCGATGTTGCCCGCGGGCGTGCTGTCGAAGGTGGAGCAGTACTTGAAGTAGACCTGCTGCACGCCCTGGTCCTGCAGCCAGCGCAGCGCCGCCAGCGACTGCGCCACGGCTTCGGCCGCGGGCACGGTGCGCGACTTCAGCGCCACCACCAGCGCGTCGGCCTCGATCGCGGCCGCGCCGGGCTCGGGCAGGCCGATGGTCTGCACCGTGCGCATGCCGGCGCGCACCAGGTTGTTGGCCAGGTCGGTGGCGCCGGTGAAGTCGTCGGCGATGCAACCCAGCAGTGGGCGGCCGGGCGTGGTCATGGTGTGTCCTTCAGATCGGCCAGCGGCAGCCGCACGGCTTCGGGGTGGTCGTGCACGTAGGCGCGCAGCAGCGCGTCAACGCTCTCGTCAGCCTGCAGGCCCAGGGCTGCGGCGCGATGCGATTCGAAGCGGCTGGGCCAGGCACCGACGATGGCGGCGATGCGCGCGTCGGGCGTCCAGTCCAGCAAGGCGGTGGCGGCTGGCCCGGCCAGGCGGCCCAGGGCGGCGGCGATCTCGCCCACGGTGGTGGCCAGTGCCGGCAGGTTCACGGCTGCGCGCGGGCCCCATTCGGTGTCGCCGGCCGTGGCGGCGCGCAGCAGGCCAGCGATGGTGCGGCCGGGCGACGACAGCGCCACGGCTGTTTCAGCCGGCACGGGCACGCTGGCGCGCTGGCCGGCCAGGGGTTCGCGCAGCATGCCGCTGAGAAAGCTCGACGCCGCACCGTTGGGGCGGCCCGGGCGCACCGCCACCGTCATCAGGCGCACGTTGCGCGCGCGCACCAGGCCGCGGCGGCCGAAGTCGGCCACCAGCTGTTCGCCCATGAACTTCTGCGTGCCGTAGCTGCCCTGCGGGAAGGGCAGGCTGTCGTCGCGCACCGGCACCGGCAGGGGCAGCCCGGGCGCGCCGCCGAACACCGCCACCGAACTGGCGTAGACGAACACCGGCGCCGCGCCGGCCTGGCGCGCGGCCTGCAGCAGCGCCCGGGTGGCGTCGAGGTTGCTGCGCAGGCCCAGGTCGAGGTCGGCTTCGCATTCGCCGCTGACGGCGGCGGCCAGATGCACGATGAGTGCCGTGTCAAGGCCGACGAGCGCAGGCCCCGACGCGTCGGCCAGCAGCGCGTTGAGCTCGCCGGTGACGGCGCGGACGCGGGCGTCGGCCAGCAAGTCGGCCGGCGGGGCAGCCAGGTCGGTCAGCACCAGCTGCGTGATCGGCTGCGGTGCCGCGCCGGCCAGCGCCAGGCCGCCCTGCGCGAGCAGCGTGCGCGCCAGCCGCACGCCCAGAAAGCCGGCTCCGCCGGTGATGAGCACGTGCATGGCCGAGCCTCAGCGCGGGGCCGCGCCCGGCAGGGTGATGCCGGGGAAGATCTTGATCACGGCGCTGTCGTCTTCCTTCGCGTGGCCCGCGGTGCTGGCCTGCATGAACATCTGGTGCGCGGTGGCCGACAGCGGCAGCGGAAACTTGGTGGCGCGCGCGGTGTCCAGCACCAGGCCCAGGTCCTTGACGAAGATGTCCACCGCCGACAGCGGCGTGTAGTCGCCGGCCAGCACGTGGGCCATGCGGTTCTCGAACATCCAGCTGTTGCCGGCGCTGTGGGTGATGACCTCGTAGATGTCTTCGGCCGCCACGCCTTCGCGCAGCCCCAGGGCCATGGCTTCCGCTGCGGCGGCGATGTGCACCCCCGCCAGCAGCTGGTTGATGATCTTCACCTTGCTGCCGTTGCCGGCCTTGTCGCCCAGCTTGTAGACCTTGGCGGCCATCGCATCCAGCGCGCCGCCGGCCTTGGCGTAGGCCGCGGGCGTGCCCGCCGTCATCATCGTCATCTGGCCCGAAGCGGCCTTGGCTGCGCCGCCGCTGATGGGGGCGTCCAGGTACAGCAGGCCGCGTTCGGCCAGTCGCGTTTCCAGGCTTACCGACCAGTTGGGGTCGACGGTGGAGCACATGATGAAAAGGCTGCCGGGCTTCATCTGCGCCACCGCGCCGCCGCCGCCATCGGCTTCGCCGAACAGCACCTGCTCGGTCTGGGCTGCGTTCACGACCACGCTCACCAGCACTTCGCAATGGCGGGCCACGTCAGCCGGGCTGGCGCAGGCCACGCCGCCTTCGGCGGCGAAGGCCTGGGCGGCTTCGGGCCGTACGTCGCAGACGTGGACGGCGTAGCCGGCGCGGCGCAGCGATGCCGCCATGCCGCGGCCCATGGCCCCCAGGCCGATGACCCCGATGGGAGTGTTCATGTGGTGGTCGTTTTCCGTGTTCATGGCAGGCCCGTCACTTGAAACCCAGCGCGCGCGGCGCCCAGGTGCTCAGCGCCGGCAGGAAGGTCAGCAGCAGCAGGATCACGCCGTGCGCCAGCAGGAATGGCTTGAGCTCGCGCGTCAGTGCGCCCAGCGGCACCTTGGCGACGTTGGACGTGACGAAGAGCAGCCCGCCCACTGGGGGCGTGATCATCCCCAGCGTGAGGTTGAAGATCACCACCATCGCGAAGTGGATGGGGTCGATGCCCAGGTGCGCTGCCACGGGGGCGAGGATGGGTACCAGCACCATCACGCCCGGCAGCGGTTCGATGAAGATGCCGAAGATCAGCAGGAAAATGTTCACCGTGATCAGGAAGGTCACGGCATTGAAGTTCTGCGCCGCCATCCATTCGGCCAGCTGGATGGGCAGGCCGTCGACCGTCAGCACCCAGGCGAAGGCGTTGGACATGCCGATGATGATGAGCACCGAAGCCGTGAGCAGGGCCGAGCGCGACAGGATGTCGGGGATCGCCCGCCATTGCAGCGTGCGGTAGACGTACTTGCCGCACACCAGCGCGTAGAACACCGCCACCACCGATGCTTCGGTGGGCGTGAACCAGCCCGCGCGCATGCCGCCCAGGATGATGACGGGCAGCAGCAGCGCCGGTACGGCCTTCCAGGTGGTGCGCAGCTTGTCGGCCCAGCTGATCTTCTCGTCGATGCCGCGGTAGTTGCGCTGGCGGGACACCCACCAGTTCACCGCCGCCATCGCCACGGCGATCAGCAGGCCGGGCACGAAACCGGCGACGAAGAGCGCGCCCACCGAGACGCGCTCGTCCTGCAGCGCGTAGATGATCATGATGATCGAGGGCGGGATGATCGGCCCGACGATGGCCGTAGCCGCCGTCAGCGCCCCGGCGTAGGCGCGGTCGTAGCCGGCTTTGTCCATCATCTTGATCATCATCGAGCCCGGGCCCGCTGCATCGGCCAGCGCCGAGCCCGAGATGCCCGAGAAGAAGGTCAGCGACACCACGTTGGTGTAGCCCAGACCACCCCGCTTGTGCCCCACGAACTGCGCTGCGAAGCGCAGCAGCACCTCGGTGAGCGAGCCACCGCTCATCAGCTCGGCGGCCAGGATGAAGAAGGGCACGGCCATCAGCGGGAAGCTGTCCACGCCCTCGTAGGTCTGCTTGAGCATCGCCAGCAGCGGCAGGTCGCTGCCCAGCAGCAGGGCGGTCAGCGTCGAGATGCCCAGCGCAAAGGCCACCGGCATGCCGATGGCCAGCAGCACGATGGCGCTGAGGATGAGGATCAGGCTCATGGTGCGGCTAAAGCGATGCGCTGGCGTTGGCGTCGAAGTGGCCGTCGGCGGCGAAGCTGCGGCTCTTCAGGTAGCCCTTGACGATCAAGGCCAGGTGCAGGATGAGCAGCAGCCCGCCCACCGGCATCGCGGCGTAGACCCATGCCATCGACACCTGGGTGGTGGGCGTCATCTGGAAGCGCACACGCTCGAGGTAGAGCACGCCGCACCAGACCATGAAGCCGAAGAAGGCGAACAGCACCACCACGATCAGGCCGCGCAGGGCCAGCGCGGCACGCGGTGGCAGGCTGTCCTGCAGGTTGTCGACAGCGATGTGCCCGCCGTAGCGCAGCACCGGGCCGGCCCCCAGGAAGGTGAGCCAGACCATCAGGTAGCGCGCCACTTCCTCGGCCCATTCGATCGAGACGCTGGTGGTGTAGCGCAGCACCACGTTGGCGAAGATGATCAGGGCCATCGCCGCCAGCAGCACGATCAGCGCGCCGCGGTTGACGCGCATCAGGCCCTTCTCGAAGCTGTCCATGGGCGGGCCCGGGCGGCGCGGCGTGGGGGTACCGGCTTACTTGATGGCCTGGATGGCGGCGATGCGGTCGGCGCCGAAGTCCTTGGCGTAGTTCGCGTAGGCCGAGCGGGTGGCTTCGCGGAAGCTGTTGCCGTTCACCTGGCGCACCACCTGCATGCCTTCCTTCTCGAGCTGGGCGATGCCGTTGGCCTCGTCGTCGTTGACCTTCTTGCGCGTGGCCGCCACGCTGGCGCGGGCGGCGTCGGCGAAGACTTTCTTGTCGGCCTCGGACAGCTTGTCGTAGACACGCGGCGATGTGATCAGCAGCGCGGGCGAGTACACGTGCCCGGTCAGCGACAGATGCTTCTGCACCTGGCTGAACTTGCTGGCCAGGATGACCGGAATCGGGTTCTCCTGCCCGTCCACCACGCCCTGCTGCAGCGCACCGAACACTTCGGGGAAGGCCATCGGCGTGGGCAGGATGCCGAAGGTGCGGTAGCCCTCCATGTGCACCTTGTTCTCCATCGTGCGCATCTTCAGGCCGGCCGCGTCGGTGGCGCTGACGATGGGGCGCTTGTTGTTGGTCATGTGGCGAAAGCCGTTCTCGCTCCAGGCCAGCCCCACCAGGCCGTGCTTGGGGAAGCTGGCCAGCATGCCCTGCCCGATCGGGCCGTCCAGCGTCTTGCGGGCGTGGTCGTAGTCGCGAAACAGGAAGGGCACGTCGACGATCCGGATCTCCGGTACGAAGTTGCCCACCGGGCCGGTAGACGTGAGCACCATGTCCTGGGTGCCCAGTTGCACGGCTTCGATCTGCTCGCGTTCGCCGCCCAGCGCGCTGGCTGGGAACACCTGGCAGCGGATGCGGCCCTGGGTGCCCTTCTGCAGCTCGTCGCAGAAGACGTTGGCGCCCACGTCGTAATGCGAGCCCTTGGCCAGCACATGGCCCAGCTTCAGGACGGTCTGGGCCTGCACGGGCAGGGCGGCGAGGCAGGCGGCCGTGGCCAGCGCAAACAGCTTGAACGACATGGGGAGTCTCCTGTGGGGGGGTGATCGAGCCGTCTGGCCTTGTTGTCAGGTCATCAGGTCGTCAGGTTGTCGTACAAATTATGAGAAGAAAGTGCCGGCTGTCGCCCGGGGTTTTCCCGGTGATCAGCGACCCAGGTCTTCGCGCAGGCGTTCGGCCATGGCCCGGCCCTGGGTCTTCCAGAACAGCGGGTCGGCGCGGCCGATGCGTTCCGCGGCATTCACCATATGGGTGGCGCCGGCCAGGCGGGCCGCGGCCGGGTCCTGGGTTTCGATGGCTGCGACGATGGCCTGGTGCTCGCGGCGCACTGCCTGTTCCAGGTCGCTGCGGGTGGCTTCGTTGGCGCGTGTGACGCGCGTGGCGTCGAGCAGAAAGCGGTTCAGGTAGGCCAGCGTGTTCAGCAGGAAGGGGTTGTCGGCGGCCTGCGCGATGGCAGCGTGGAAGGCCACGTCTTCGCTGACGCCGTCGCCGCCCCGTGCCACGGCGGCGTCCAGCGCCTGCACCGCTGCCTTGATGCCGCGCAGTGCCTTACTGCTGCGCCGCGCGGCGGCCAGCGCGGCGGATTCGGCTTCCAGCGCACGCCGCACTTCGACCATCTGGATCACGGCCTTGAGCGAACCGTCCGGTGCCAGCAGCAGGCTGCCGTCGGCGGGCTCGTCGGCCGACTGCACGTAGGCGCCCGAACCCTGGCGCGAAGTCACCAGCCCCAGCGTGCGCAGGCGCGACAGCGCTTCGCGAACGACGGTGCGGCTGACGCCGAAGCGCTCGACGAGCGCGCCTTCGGTGGGGATCTTCTCGCCCGGCTTCCACTGGCCCTGGCGGATGCTGGTGGCCAGTGCGTCGGCCAGTTGTTCCGACAGCCGCATGCCCACGCGCAGCGCCGGAATCTGGTCCAGGCGTGAACTAGGGGCGGGCGTAGGCGTGGTCATGCGGGCGAGAAGGGCTGTACGACAACCATACTACTTGACGGCCCGCTGCCGGGTCGCCCCGGCGCGCCGGGGCGACCTGTATGGTGGCTTCAGGCCGCCATGCCCAAGGCTTGGGTTTGCGCTGCCTTCAGGTTCAATCGGGCCGCGTGCAGCAGGGGCTCGGTGTACCCGCTGGGCTGTTCCTTGCCCTTGAAGACCAGGTCCAGAGCGGCTTGGTAGGCCAGGCTGGTGGCCTCGAAGCCGGCCATTGGGCGATACAGCGGGTCGCCGGCGTTCTGGCCGTCCACGACCGCGGCCATGCGGCTGAAGGTCGCGCGCACCTGGGCTTCGGTGACGATGCCGTGCTGCAGCCAGTTGGCAATGTGCTGGCTGCTGATGCGCAGCGTGGCGCGGTCTTCCATCAGGCCGACGTTGTGGATGTCGGGCACCTTGCTGCAGCCCACACCCTGGTCGACCCAGCGCACGACGTAGCCCAGGATGCCCTGCACGTTGTTGTCCAGTTCCTGCTGGCGCTGCTCGGCCGTCCAACCGTCCACCGTGGCTTCTGCAGCCACGGGCACGCTCAGCAGGCCGGCCAGCAGGGTTTCACGCTGGGCGGCTTCGTCGATCTGCTCCATCTCGCGCTGCACCGCAGCCACGTCCACCTGGTGGTAGTGCAGCGCGTGCAGGGTGGCGGCCGTGGGGCTGGGCACCCAGGCTGTGTTGGCGCCGGCCTTGGGGTGGGCGATCTTCTGTTCCAGCATCGCGGCCATCAGGTCGGGCATGGCCCACATGCCCTTGCCGATCTGCGCACGCCCGCGCAGCCCGCAGGCCAGGCCCACCAGCACGTTGTTGCGTTCGTAGGCGCTGATCCAGGCGCTGGCCTTCATGTCGCCCTTGCGCAGCATCGGGCCGGCCAGCATGGCGGTGTGCATCTCGTCGCCGGTGCGGTCCAGGAAGCCGGTGTTGATGAAAGCCACGCGGCTGCTGGCCGCTGCGATGCAGGCCTTCAGGTTGACGCTGGTGCGGCGTTCCTCGTCCATGATGCCCAGCTTCACGGTGCTGGCGGGCAGGCCCAGCAGCTGTTCCACGCGGCCGAACAGTTCGCTGGCGAAGGCCACCTCGGCCGGGCCGTGCATCTTCGGCTTGACGATGTAGATGCTGCCGGTGCGGCTGTTGCGGATGCCGCGAGCGCCGCTTTGCGCCCCCGCTCCGCGCTGCAGGTCGTGCAGGGCGATGGTGGTGGTGACGATGGCGTCCAGCATGCCTTCGGGGATCTCGTGCTCGCGGCCCTGGGCGTCGGTCCAGGTGACGGCCGGGTTCGTCATCAGGTGGCCGACATTGCGCAGGAACATCAGGCTGCGTCCGTGCAGGCGGATTTCGCCGCTGCCGTTGTCGCCCTGGCCATTCGCCGCGGTGTAGACGCGGTCGGCGTTCAGCCCGCGGGTGAAGCTGCGGCCGTTCTTGCGCACCTCTTCCGTCAGCGTGCCCTGCAGGATGCCCAGCCAGTTGCGGTAGCCCAGCACCTTGTCTTCGGCGTCAACCGCCGCGACGCTGTCTTCCAGGTCCAGGATGGTCGACAACGCCGCTTCCAGCACGAGGTCGGCAACGCCGGCGGCGTCGGACGCGCCAATCGGCGTGCTGCGGTCGATGCGGATGTCCACGTGCAGGCCGTGGTGCTGCAGCAGCACGGCGCTGGGGTTGGCGGCGCTGCCCTGGTAGCCCACCAGGGCCGTGGGGTCGGCCAGGCCGGTCTGCATTTCGCCCTTCAGGCCCACCTGCAGGCGGCCGCCTTCGATGCGGTAGCTGCTGGCGTCCACGTGGCTGCCTTCGGCCAGCGGGAAGGTCTGGTCCAGGAAGCGGCGGGCGTAGGCGATGACCTTCGCGCCGCGCACTGGGTTGTAGGCGCCGGCCTTGCTGGCGCCGTCGGTTTCTGCAATGGCGTCGGTACCGTACAGCGCGTCGTACAGGCTGCCCCAGCGCGCATTGGCGGCGTTCAGCGCGTAGCGCGCGTTCAGGATCGGCACCACCAGTTGCGGGCCGGCTTGGAGGGCCAGTTCGGCGTCGACGTTGGCGGTGCTGACGGTGAAGGGCGCTGGCGTGGGCTGCAGGTAGCCGATCTGTTCCAGGAAGGCGCGGTAGCCGGCCGCGTCTACGACCGGCCCGGGATGGCTGCGGTGCCAGCCGTCGATTTCAGTCTGCAGGCGGTCGCGCTCGGCCAGCAGGGCGGCGTTGCGCGGGGCCAGGTCGGCCACGATGGCGTCGAAGCCGGCCCAGAAGTGGGTGGCGCTGATGCCGGTGCCGGGCAGGACCTCGTTTTCGATGAAGTCGTGCAGGGCGTTGGCGACGAAAAGGCGGTGGCAGGGGATGCGCATGGTGGGGCTCTTCGAAGGCTGTCAGACAGGATCAGGAACGGAAACGGAAACGGAAGCGGCGGCCGGGCCGGGGAAGAAGTCCAGCACCGCCCGCAGGCTGGTGCCGGTGTGTGTGGGTTCGGTACCCAGCTGTTCCAGTGGCGTGCCGGCGCGGTTCACCCACAGCGTGGTGTAGCCGTGCCAGGTGGCGCCGATGGCGTCCCAGCCGTTGCTGGAAACGAACAGGATGTCGCGCGCCGGCAGGTCCAGGGTCTGCGGGCCCAGCGCGTAGGCGGCCGGGTCGGTCTTGAAGCGCTGCACGCCGTGCACGCTGATGACGTGCTGCAGCAGGCCGTCGAAACCCGCGCTCTTGGTGGCCACGGCCAGCATGTCGGGGTCGCCGTTGCTCAGGATGCCGGCGGTGATGCCACGGCGCCGCAGTTCCAGCAACACGGCGTGGTTTTCCGGGAAGGCGCTGAGATGGCGGTACTGGTTCATCAGCTGGTCTTCGGCCTGCGGGCTCAAAGCCAAAGCCAGACGCTGGGCTGCAAAGCGCAGCCCTGCACGGGTGAGCTGCCAGAAAGGCTGGTAGCGCCCGGCCATGGTCAGCAGCCGGGTGTAGTCGATCTGCTTGTCGCGCCACAGCTGGGCCAGCGCCTCACCGCGGCCGGGGAACAGCTGTTCGGCCAGCAGCCCGACGCTGTAGACGTCGAACAGGGTGCCGTAAGCGTCGAACAGCACGGCACGCGGCGGGGGCGGAGTTCTGGCCATCCGCGCAGTCTATTCAAGACCGCGTCGGGTATTAACAGCTGAAATGGTGTTGGATTGATGTCAATTTAGTGCATAGTCTCACGCATGGCGCGGCTGAAGCAGATCGAATCCTTCGTCTCGGTGTCCACGCGCGGCAGCCTGACCGCCGCCGCCCACGCCGAAGGCGTGGCGCCCGCGGTCATCGGCCGGCGCATCGACGCGCTGGAAGAACGCCTGGGCGTGAAGCTGCTGGTGCGCACCACGCGCAAGCTCACGCTGACGCATGAAGGCAGCGCCTTCCTGGAAGACTGCCAGCGCTTCCTGGCCGACCTGGCGAACGCCGAAGCCAGCGTCAGCGAAGGCGGGGTGAAGGCCAGCGGGCACCTGCGCATCACCGCGCCAGCGGGATTCGGCCGCCGGCATGTGGCGCCGCTGGTGCCGGACTTCATCGCCCAGCATCCGGACGTGAGCCTGTCGCTGAACCTCAGCGACCGGGTGGTGGACATCGTGAACGAAGGTGTGGACTGCGCGGTGCGCGTGGGCGACCTGCCCGACAGCAGCCTGGTCAGCGTGCGGCTGGCCGACAACCGCCGGCTGTGCGTGGCCACGCCCGACTACCTGCAGAAAAACGGCGTGCCGCAGAACCCCGCCGAGCTGGCCCGCCACCAGTGCCTGACGCTGAGCTCGGACGCCAGCCAGACGCGCGGCTGGGCCTTCACCGTGGACGGCCAGGTGACGCACCTGCGCCCCAGCGGCAGGCTGGACTGCAGCGACGGCCAGGTGCTGCACCAGTGGTGCCTGCAGGGCCTGGGCATTGCCTGGCGCAGCACCTGGGAAGTGCAGCAGCACGTGGCCCAGGGCCGGCTGCAGGTGGTGCTGGAAGAATTTGCCGCCCCGCCCAACGGCATCTACGCGGTGTTTGCCCAGCGCAAGCACCTGCCTCTGCGCGTGCGGCTGTGGATCGACTTCATCAAGCACAGCTACGGCGACCCCGCCTACTGGCAGAGGGCGGGCGAGGCCTAAGCCTCGCCTGGCTGCGGCCGTCTAGCCCTTGGCGCTATCGGCTTCGCACTTCTTCATGAAGCTGGTCTTGGCAGCACCCGCCAGGGCCTTGCCGTTCTTGTCCACGGCCTTGGCTTCGCAGGCACTGCCGCCCTTGGCGTCGCCTTCGCACTTCTTCATGAAGCTGGTCTTGGCTGCGCCGGCCAGCGGCTTGCCGTTCTTGTCGATGGCCTTGGCCTCGCAGGCTGCGTTGGCGGCAAAGGCCTGGCCTGCGAACAGGCTCAGGGACAGCAGGCAGGCGGTGAAAAAGGTCTTCTTCATGGAACGGCTCCAGGGCGGCGGTTGGCGGAATGCCGATGGCGATTGCAGCAGAGCCGCAAGGCATCGGCAATCCATGAACGCGCGGGGGCGGGCGGCCGCCGACCGGGGCGCTAAAGAATCCGGCGCGGGTGGGCCAGGGCTTCGTGTGCGGCGTGCAGCCGGCGCACGAGCACGCGGATGAAGGCCTCGTCGAACAGGTGCCGCGTGGCCAGGGACAGCTGGCCCATGGTGTCGGGCGTGAAGGCCAGCGTGGTGGCCGGCTGCGACACCAGCAGGTCGGCGGCATGCACCCGCAGGTCGGGGCTGGGGGCCAGGTAGGCCATTTCACCCACCGAGGTGCCGGCGCCCAGACTGGCGACCTTGCTGCCGTCGCGGTACACGTCCACCTGGCCCTGCGTGATGATGTGAAAGGCGTTGCCTTCCTCGCCCTTCCTGAACAGCGCCGCGCCAAAGCCGTGGCGCTGCCAGTGCGCGCGGTGCACCACTTCCCACAGTTCCACGTCGCCGAAGCCGGCGAAGAAGTCCAGTGACCGCAGCAGCGTGAAACGCTCGGAATCCAGCACGCCCTGCAGCGGCCCGCGCGGCACCTGCTGGCTGGCCACCAGGGCCGACAAGGCTTGAGAAAAGGCGTCCCAGCTGGCCGGCCGGTCTTCGCGTTTCTTGGCCAGGCCGCTTTCGATCAGCGCCTGCAGTGCCGGTGCAATGCCTTCGCGCAGGCTGGCCAGCGGCGGCGGCGTGGCGTTGTAGATCTGGTTCATGATGGCTGCCTGTTGCGTGGCGTCGAAGGGCGGACGCCCCGCCAGCAAGTGGTAGATCACCGCGCTGAGCGAATAGATGTCGGCCCGGCAGTCCAGCACGTCGCCGTCCAGTTGCTCGGGCGACATGTAGGCCAGGCTGCCGACGCGGAAGACCTGCGTGTGGTCGGCGCCCAGGTTGAAGACGCTGCCGAAGTCGGTGATCTTGACCTCGTCGATCTGCTCGCCGTCCAGCGTCACCATCAGGTTCGCGGGCTTCACGTCGCGGTGGATCAGGCCCTGCTTGAAGACGTAGCCCAGGGCCATCGCGCACTTGAAGCCGATTTCGATCACGGTGGCCAGCGGTAGCAGCGCGTCGGCGCGGCAATAGCGGCGCAGCGTCACACCTTTGACGTATTCCATCACCAGGTAGGGCGCGGCCGGGTCGTCCACCGCGTCCAGGATCTGCACCACGTTCGGGTGGTTCAGCCGGCCCACCAGCGCGGCTTCAGCTTCGAAGAAGCGCTGCTGGAAGTGTGTTTCGCGCGCGTCTTCCAGCAGGCTGCGGCGCACGCGCTTGATGGCCACGTCCTGCGCGCGGAAGGGGTCGTAGGCCAGGAAGACTTCGCTCGTGGCGCCTTCGCCCAGGCGCGACTTCACCCGGTACTTGCCGATGCTGGCAGGCAGTCCGGTGTCGGTGCCCGGCGCCGAAGCAGGCAGGGGCGGATGTAGGGCGTCGCGGGCAGCCATCCCCGGGATGTTGGCGTCGCGGGCTGGCGCTGAACGCCCGAACAGCACCGGGAACGGGCGCCAAACCGGCACAGGGTCGAAAAGTAGAATCGCGCCCCATGATCAAAGCCAAGCAGGAATTGCTGCAGGCCCTGGCCGCGGCCCTGGGTGAAATCGGTCTGCCCGAGGGCACGGCGCCCCCGGTGGCGGCCTTCGAAAGCCCGAAGCAGGCGGCGCACGGCGACTTCGCCATCACCGCGGCCATGGCCCTGAGCCGCCCGCTGCGCCAGAACCCGCGCGAAGTCGCGCAGGCCCTGGTGGCCGCGCTGCAGCGCCAGCCGGCTGTGCAGCGCTGGGTGCAGGCGCTGGAAATCGCCGGCCCCGGCTTCATCAACCTGCGCCTGGCTGCCGCGGCCAAACAGGCCGTGGTGACCGAGGTGCTGGCTGCCGGCGACGGTTTTGGCCAGCAGCCCGCCAGCGGCCGCCAGGTGATGGTGGAATTCGTCAGCGCCAACCCCACCGGCCCGCTGCACGTGGGCCACGGTCGCAATGCCGCGCTGGGCGACAGCATCTGCAATCTGCTGCACAGCCAGGGCGCCGAGGTGCTGCGCGAGTTCTATTACAACGACGCCGGCGTGCAGATCAACAACCTGGGCATCTCGGTGCAAAAGCGGCTGCAGGGCTTCAAGCCCGGCGACGCCGGGTGGCCCGAGAACGCCTACAACGGCGACTACATCGCCGACATCGCCGCCGACTACCTGGCCAGGAAGACCGTGAAATCCGACGACCGCGAGTTCACCGCCAGCGGCGATGTGAACGACCTGGCTGCGATCACGCAGTTCGCGGTGGCCTTCCTGCGCCACGAACAGGACCTGGACCTGCGCGCCTTCGGCGTGCACTTCGATCATTACTTCCTGGAAAGCAGCCTGTACAGCAGCGGCCGTGTCGACGACACCGTGCAGCGCCTGGTGGCCAGCGGCAAGACTTTCGAAGAAGGCGGCGCGCTGTGGCTGCGCACCACCGACTACGGCGACGACAAAGACCGGGTCATGCGCAAGCAGGACGGCACCTACACCTACTTCGTGCCCGACGTCGCCTACCACCTGGCGAAGTTCGAGCGCGGCTACACCCAGGTCATCAACGTCCAGGGCACCGACCACCACGGCACCGTGGCGCGGGTGCGCGCCGGGCTGCAAGCCGTGGGCTTGGGCATCCCGGCCGGCTACCCCGACTACGTGCTCTACAAGATGATCGCGGTGATGAAGGGCGGCCAGGAAGTGAAGATGTCCAAGCGCGCCGGCACGTCCGTCAGCGTGCGCGACCTGATCGACTGGACCAGCCGCGACGCCGTGCGCTTCTTCCTCATCAGCCGCAAGGCCGACACCGAATTCACCTTCGACGTCGACCTGGCGCTGAAGGCCAACGACGAGAACCCGGTGTTCTATGTGCAGTACGCCCACGCCCGCATCTGTTCGGTGCTGGCAGCCTACCGCGACCAGCATGGCGGTAACGAAGATGCCGTTGCCCCGGCTGGACTGGCCCAGGCCGACCTGGGCCTGCTGACTGCGCCCACCGAAGCCGCGCTGATGCTGAAGCTGGCCGACTACCCCGCCATGCTGGCACGTGCTGCGGCCGACCTGGCGCCGCACGACGTGGCCTTCTACCTGCGCGACCTGGCGGCCGCCTTCCACCACTACTACGCGGCCGAACGCTTCCTGGTGGACGACGCCGCGCTGGCACGTGCCCGCATGGCCCTGCTGGCGGCCACGGCCCAGGTGCTGCGCAACGCGCTGGCGGTGCTGGGCGTCAGCGCCCCGGTGGCGATGGCGCGTGACCTGCCGGCCGATGCCGAGGTGGCAGCATGAAGGCGGACATGAAGGCTGTCAGGAAGCCTGGCGCCGCCCCGGCCCGCGGTGGCTTTGCGTTGGGCGTGGTCGTGGGCCTGCTGGTGGGCTTGGCGATGGCGCTGGCCGTGGCGCTGTACATCACGCGCGCGCCCATCCCCTTCGTCAACAAGGTGCCCCAGCGCACGGCGGAACAAGACACTGCCGAAGCCGAACGCAACCGCAACTGGGACCCGAACGCCCCGCTGGGCAGCAAGCTGCCGCCACGCCCCGTGGCTGCCACAGACCCGGCAGCGTCGGCCAGCCCTGCCCCCGCTGCCCCGGCCGCCAGTGCCCCTGGGGCGGCGGTGGCGGCCTTGCCCGCAGCCTCTGCCGCTGCACCCGGTTCGGCTGCAGCTTCTGCCGCTGTGGCCCGCGCCGCCGGCCGCGACCCGGCCGCCATCCTGGCCGGCACCGACGCGCCCGCCCGGCCGGCGGCCGACCCGTTCATCTACTTCGTTCAGGCCGGCGCCTTCACGCGCAGCGAAGACGCTGAACAGCAGCGCGCCCGCCTGGCCATGGCCGGGCACACGGCCCGCGTCAGCGAACGCGAGCAAGCCGGCCGTACCGTCTACCGCGTGCGCCTGGGCCCGCTGAGAAGCCGCGAGGACGCAGACGGCCTGCAGCTGCGGCTGCAGGAATCGAGCATCGAATCGCAGATCGTGCGCGTCGAAAAACCCTGAACTCGCCGCTGCGCCGTCGCCACCGCAGGCCGTGGGTTTTTGCCGCCGCCGGCATGGAAATGGAACCGAGTCAGCCGGGTCGGCTCCGAAGCCGTTAAGGTCTGATCCACGCCCCGCATCTATTCCCACGTACCTTGAAAGGATTGTCATGAAACGGCGCGACTTTTCCCTGCAACTGGCCGCCAGCGGTCTGGGCCTGGCGATGGCCGGCACCGCGCGCGCCCAGGGCGCGCCGGTCGAGGGCACCAACTACGTCAAGCTGAACACCCCGGCGTCTGTGGCCGTACCAGCAGGCAAGAAGGTCGAAGTGGTGGAATTCTTCGGCTACTGGTGCCCGCATTGCTTCGCCTTCGAATCGACGCTGGAAGCCTGGGTCAAGCGCTTACCGCCCGATGTCGCGTTCCGCCGCGTGCCTGTGGCTTTCAGCGTGCCGCAGCAGTCGCTGCAGAAGGCCTTCTACGCGCTGGAAGACCTGGGCCAGCTGGAAGCCATGCACCGCAAGATTTTCAGCGCCATCCACCAGCAAAACCGCAAGCTGGCCACCGACGCGGAGATCATCGAATTCGTCGGCTCCCAGGGCGTCGATGTGGCGAAGTTCCGAGACGCTTACGGCTCGTTCAGCGCCACCACACGCAGCACCCGCGCCCGCCAGCTGTCGCAGGAATACAAGATCGACGGCGTACCGGCGCTGGGCGTGCAAGGGCGCTTCTTCACCTCGGGTTCGCTGACCGGCGGCAACGACGGCATGGTGCGCGTGGCCGACTTCCTGATCAACCGCGCGCGCAGCGGCACCTGAAGCTGCTGCTTCGGGTGCGGGGCCCCTCACTGGGTTCGGCATCTGCGCACGGGCTGCGCAATAGTGCCGTGACCCGCGGTACGGGGCGGGGGCAGTGGCTGGCTTGCAGGCTAGAATGGTCTGCAAGTTCCGTGCCGAAATCATGTCAGCCCTGACCGCTACGCCCCGTTCCCATCCGCTTGCGCCCTTGGCCCTGGCCATTCTGGCCTGTGCCTTGGCCGCGCCGGCGCTGGCCGAAAAGGCCGATCGCAACAAGCCCATGGTGCTGGAAGCTGACCGCAGCGGCAGCCTGGACCTGCAGCGTCAGGTCTTCGTCTACGCCGGCAACGCCGTCATCACCCAGGGCACGATGGTCATGCGGGCCGACCGCATCGAAGTGCGCCAGACGCCCGATGGTTACTACAGCGGCCAGGCCATCGGCAGCCCCGGCAAGCCCGCCAGCTGGCGCCAGCGCCGCGACGGGCTGGACGAGACCGTGGAAGGCACGGCCGAGCGCATCGACTTTGACGGCCGCGCTGACACCCTGCGCTTCGTCGGCAACGGCGCGGTGCGCCGCCTGCGCGCCGGCGTGGTGGCCGACGAGATCACCGGCGCCACCATCGTCTGGG
The DNA here is from genome assembly GCA_027485165.1 of Rubrivivax sp. Classification (GTDB taxonomy): domain Bacteria; phylum Pseudomonadota; class Gammaproteobacteria; order Burkholderiales; family Burkholderiaceae_C; genus Rubrivivax. The sequence goes on along the minus strand of JAIXRN010000066.1, from coordinate 61,959 downwards.
ACAACCTGGCCGAAGTTTTCCGCGTCGAAGGCGGGGCCAGCACCGTCGTCAACCCCGGCGGCCGGGTACGCGCTGTGCTGGCGCCGCGGGCCGACAGCGCAGCACCCGCGGCGCCACCCGCCACCGGCCTGACGCCCAGCCGCAGCCTGGGCGCACCCGCACCCGCACCCGCGCCAGCGCCAGCGCCAGCGCCAGCGCCTGCACCCCCGGCCGACGCGGCCAAGACCCCTCGCTGACGCCCCAGACGCGATGCAGACCCCTGCTACCGCCAGCCGCCTGGAAGCCCAGGGCCTGCAAAAGACCTATGGCCAGCGCAAGGTGGTGAAGGGCGTTCACCTGGCCGTGGCGGCGGGCGAAGTCGTGGGCCTGCTGGGCCCCAATGGCGCCGGCAAGACCACCACCTTCTACATGGTGGTGGGCTTGGTGCGGGCCGACGCGGGCGAGATCCGCATCGACGGCCGCGCCGTGCAGGGCCTGCCCATCCACCAGCGTTCGCGCCTGGGGCTTTCCTACCTGCCGCAGGAAGCGTCGATCTTCCGCAAGCTCACGGTGGCCGAAAACATCCGTGCCGTGCTGGAATTGCAGCACGGCAGCGATGGCCGCGCCCTGCCCAAGGCGCGCATCGAAAGCCTGCTGCAGAGCCTGCTGCACGACCTGTCGATCGAAGGGCTGCGGGATTCGCCAGCGCCTGCGCTGTCGGGCGGCGAAAGGCGGCGCGTGGAAATCGCCCGCGCCCTGGCGACGCAGCCGCGTTTCATCCTGCTGGACGAGCCCTTCGCCGGCGTCGACCCGATCGCGGTGATGGAGATCCAGCGCATCATTGGTTTCCTGCGCGAACGCGGCATCGGCGTGCTCATCACCGACCACAACGTGCGCGAAACGCTGGGCATCTGCGACCGCGCCTACATCATCAGCGACGGCAGCGTGCTGGCCGAAGGCACCCCCGACGAGATCGTCGCCAACGCCGAGGTCCGCAAGGTCTACCTCGGTGAAAACTTCCGCATGTGATGAAGCCGTCGCTCCAAGTACGGCTCTCGCAGCACCTGGCGCTGACGCCGCAGCTGCAGCAGTCGATCCGCCTGCTGCAGCTGTCGACGCTGGAACTGCACCAGGAAGTCGAGCAGATGCTCGAACAGAACCCCTTCCTGGAAGCCGACGACGAAGCCGGCGCCACGCCATTTGATACGCCTACTGAACGCCAGGCCGTGGACCGCGTGGCCGAGCGCGAAGGCGGCGAGGGCACCGATGCAGGCGATGGCGGCGAAGCCGTGGCCGAGATCCGGGCCGAGGAATTCGGCAGCACCGAACGCGAAGACTGGGAAAACGGCACCGAGGGCGACGACTTCGACGGCATCCGCGAAACCCCCAGCCTGAACAGCGGCAGCGGTGGCAGCGACGCCGAAGGCGACGAGATGGACGGGCAGGACCGGCGCGGCAGCAGCCAGAGCCTGCAGGACCACCTGCGCGACCAGCTGATGGGCATGCGCCTGGCCGACGAAGACCGCGCCGCGCTGTGGGTGCTGATCGAATCGCTGGACGGTGACGGCTACCTGGCCGACCCGCTGGAGGAGATCGCCGAACGCCTGGCCGAGATGCTGGTGGATGCCGAGCCCGCTGAACCCGATGTCTTGCTGGACCGCCTGCGCTGCGCCCTGCGCTGGCTGCAGAGCATGGAACCCCTGGGCGTGGGGGCGCGCAGCTTGAGCGAATGCCTGGCCCTGCAGCTGCGCCAGCGGCCCAAGACGCCGGCGCGCCAGGTGGCACTGCGCATCAGCGAACAGTACCTGGAACTGCTGGCGCGCCGCGACATGCGCCGCCTGACGGCGCTGACGGGTGCCAGCGAAGACCTGGTGCGCGAGGCGCACGAACTCATCAAGGCCTGCGAACCCAAGCCCGGCCGGCCCTTCGCGCAGACCGAGTCGAACGCCCTGATACCCGACGTCATCGTGCGCAAGACCGGCCGCGGGCTGGTGGTGGTGCTGAACCCGGACGTGATGCCCAAGCTGCGCATCAACGACCTGTACGCCCAGGCCGTGCGTGGCACGCGCGGCAGCAACGGCCAGCCCGGACTGGGCGCGCGGTTGCAGGAAGCGCGCTGGTTCATGAAGAACATCCAGCAGCGCTTCGACACCATCCTGCGTGTGAGCAAGGCCATCGTCGAACGCCAGAAGAGCTTTTTCAGCCATGGCGCCATCGCCATGAAGCCGCTGGTGCTGCGCGAGATCGCCGACGAACTGGGTCTGCACGAAAGCACCATCAGCCGTGTCACCACGGCCAAGTACATGGCAACCCTGCACGGCACCTTCGAACTGAAGTATTTCTTCGGCAGCAGCCTGAACACCGACGCGGGCGGCAACGCCAGCAGCACAGCGGTGCGGGCCTTGATCCAGCAGCTGGTGAGCGCCGAGGACGTGAACAAGCCCCTGTCGGACAGCCAGCTGAGCGAGATGCTGGAAGAGCAGGGCATCCAGGTGGCGCGGCGCACCGTGGCCAAATACCGCGAGGCGCTGAAGATTGCCCCCGCCAGCCTGCGGCGGCGGATGTAAGCGGGCCCTGGTTTGGGGCGGCGGATGTGAACCGCCGCCTGCCTGCGGTTTAGCCGGCGCGGCGCCGGCTGGCCAGCAGGCAGCCGGCCAGGCCCAGAGCCATCAGCGCCCAGGTCCCCGGCTCGGGGATGGGGGCCGTGAAGCCCGACACACGCACCACGCGGCTGCCGCCACCGAAGGTGGAGAAGAAGAAGTCGCCCGTCACCGGGTCGATGGCTGCGCCTTCGGCGCCCTGCAGGCCGGACAGGAAGTTGCGCCGCGTGGACAGGATGGGGTTGCCCAGCGCGTCCACGGTGTAGGCACTGACGCTGCCCGCCAGGTAGTCCGACACCAGCATGCTGTTGACGCTGAAGGCTGCGTTGCCAGCGGGGATGTAGACGAAGCCTTCGGGGCCGCCGGGCAGGTTTTGCACGCCGGGGGTGGCGGGGTCGACGTCGACAGGCGCCAGGCCCACCAGGTCGAAAGTGCCGTTGCCGTCCGGTGCCAGGCTGGCGCTGTAGAACTGGCCGCCGCTGTAGCTGACGAGCTTGATCAGGCCCGCACCACCGAAGCCCGCTGGCACGAAGTTCAGGGCCGACAGCGAACTGGCCACGCCCAGCGGGCCGAGTTCGATGACCTTGTCTTCGTTGGTGCTGCCCGGCTTGGTCTGCCCCAGCCCGTTGATGGGCCAGCGGGCAGTGAACAGCACGCCGTCAGGGCCGAAAACGACCCCGCCGTCGTTGTATTCGCCCACGGCGCCATTCGGGCCGCCGAAGCGCTGGGCGGTGCCTACGAAGCCCGTGATGGCGCCGCTGGTGTTGCGCGTGACGTCGATGGTGTACAGGCTGCCGCTGGCGCCATTGGCAGCGCCGCCGATCAGGATGGTGTCGTTGTCCAGAAAGGTCAGCCCGCCGTAGTTGGTGGGCAGGCCGGGCACCGAGCCCAGGTCGAAGCTGCTGTAGTTGCCGGCGAATTCCGGCCCCAGGGTCTGGGCCTGGGTGTGCGCTAGGCCCAGGCCCAGCAGCAGTGCAGCGAGAATGCGATTCATGTCTTTCACTCCTTGGTTTGACACCTCTGCGCCGGTGGCCGGGGCTTGCGGGTGCTACGCCCTGAATCGTCCGGGTTGGCGTGGCTTGGCGCATCCCACAGGTACGGGGTGGGGCACCCCTAACTTCGCGGCAGGCCTTGAGCGCCCATGAAGGACGCCGTCACCCTGTTCCTGCCCTGCGCCAGCGGCAGCGAAGCCTGGCTGGCCGAAGAAGTGCAGCGCATCACCGGCCATGCGGGTGAAGCTGGTCGTGGCGGCGTGTGGGTGCAGGGCGACGCCCGCACAGCCATTCAGCTGAATCTGGAAAGCCGCATCGCCCAGCGCGTGCTGTGGCCGCTGGCCGACGGCCCGTACCGCAGCACCGAAGACCTGTATGCGCTGGGCCGCCGTGTGCAATGGGCTGAATGGATCACGCCGCAGCAGACGCTGCGCGTGGACGTGGTGGCCATGCAAAGCCCGCTGCAAAGCCTGAACTTCGCTGCCCTGCGCATCAAGGACGCCGTCTGCGACACGCTGCGCGAAGCCACCGGCGAACGCCCCAGCGTCGACACCCGCCACCCCGACCTGCCGCTGGCGCTGTTCGTCGGCCCCGACCACGCCATGCTGTACGCCGACACCTCGGGCGAAGCGCTGTTCAAGCGCGGCTGGCGCGAAGACACCGGCGAAGCCCCGTTGAAGGAAACCCTGGCAGCTTCGATGCTGGCCGCCATCGGTTGGCAGGGCCGGCCTGAAGACGGCCCGCTGCTCGACCCCTGCTGCGGCGCCGGCACCATCGCCATCGAAGCCGCGCAGATGGCCTGCGGCATCGCCGCCGGCAGCCTGCGGCGCTTTGCCTTCGAACGCATGCTGCCCTTCCGGCCGCACCTGAACGCCTGGCGCGACCTGCAGCAGGCCGCGCGCTCGCGCGTGCATGCGCCGGCCGCGCCGGTGTTTGCAGGCGACGTGAGCTTTCGCATGACGGACTTTGCGCTGCGCAACGCGCGCCGTGCCGGTGTGGAACACGCGATCGAACTGAAGACCGCCGACGCCCTGCAGCGCTTGCCGCCGGCGCCGCGCGGCACGGTGCTGATGAACCCGCCGTATGGTGAACGCATGTCTGCCAAAGGCAGCCATGCGGTGGGCGAACGCATCGTCGCCAAAGGAACGGGCACCGACATGGCGCGCGAAGGCTTCGAAGGCGGGGGCTCGTCGGCCGAATTCTTCGGCGGCCTGGCCGCGCACTGGAAGCGCCACTACGCCGGCTGGACCGCCTGGCTGCTGACGCCCGACATGAAGCTGCCCGGCCTGATGCGCCTGAAGGAAAGCCGCCGCGTACCGCTGCGCAACGGCGCCATCGACTGCCGCTTGTTCCGTTTCGACATGGTGGCCGGCTCGAACAAGCCGCCGGCCCGGGAAGGCACCTGATGAAGATCGACTTCGTTTCCGACATCGCCTGCCCCTGGTGCGCGGTGGGCCTGAACGCGCTGGAAGCCGCGCTGCGCGAACTGGACGGCGAGATCGACATCGCGATCGAATTCCAGCCCTTCGAACTGAACCCGGACATGCCGCCCGAAGGCGAAAACGCCGACGCCTACCTGGCGCGCAAGTACGGCCGCCCGCCCGAAGAACGAAAGGCCATCGCCGCGATGTTGAAGGCGCGCGGCGCCGAAGTCGGCTTTGCCTTCGGCGACCGCATGCATGTCTGGAACACCTTCGACGCGCACCGGCTGCTGATGTGGGCCGGCGTTGAAGACCCCGCCGCGCAGCGTGCGCTGAAGCACGCGCTGCTGAAGGCCTACCACGGCGAAGGCCTGAACCCGGGCGACCCCGAGCTGCTGGTGGCCCTGGCCGGTGCCGTGGGCCTGGATGCCGAGCGCGCAGCGGTGGTCGTGGGTTCCGACGAATACGCCGACGCGGTGCGCGAACGCGAACAGCGCTGGCAGGCGCTGGGCATCCAGTCGGTGCCGTCGGTGGTGGTCGACGGCCGCCACCTGATCCAGGGCGGGCAGCCGGCGGCGGTGTTCGCGCGCGCTTTGCGCGAGATCGCGGCGCAGGCGGCCGGCTGAATCTGGCGGCCTGCTGTGGCGCGCTCAGCGGTGAAAGGGCAGCGCACCAGCGGCGCGCTAGCGGCGCACCAGCGGCGCATTCATCGGTAAAGCGGCAGGCGGTCCAGCCGGGTTTCGATGTCAGCCAGCACGCGCCGGTAGGGAGGTGAGCCCACCTGGCCGTAGAAGGCTTCGAATTCGGTCTGCTGCAGGAATTCCGGCAGGTCCAGCACGGGTGGCAGCAGGCTGGCTTCCGTCACCCCGCTGGCCAGCCGCTGCTGCAGCAGGGCCGGCTGCTTCAGCGCCAGCTGGCCAAAACGCAGGCCGGCGCGGTTGGCTGCCAGGTCGGTGAAGCTGAAGCCGCTGCCGCCGTTGGCATCGGCCACTTCCTTGGCCAGGCCGATGGCGTTGGTCAGTGGCGTCGTGCCTTCCATCGCCAGGAAGGCCGACACCAGAAAGTGCTGCGGAAAGTCGTCGCGCTCCGCCAGCAGCACCCGCACCGGCCGCGGCTGCGGCCAGCCGCGCGCTGCCGGCACCACGCTGGCCAGGCTGCGGCCATTCACGAACAGCGCCAGTGTCAGCACCGCCGCGCGGTTTTCCTGCGCCGCGTCGTGGTGCAGCGAACGTTCCCGTGCCAGGTCGAAGAGCGGGCCCAGCAGGGCCGGCAGCGGCACTGTCCAACCGGGGCTGCGCTGGGTCAGCGCGGCCAGCCTCTCGGCGTAGGCACGCAGGCGTTCCTGTTCGGCTGGTGGCGTCAGCACCGACAGCACGCGCGCCGAGGTGTCGGAATGCCAGATGTACGCCAGATCCATCTGCGCCGGCGCAAACTGCACTTGCTGCACGACCTCGGCCACCAGGGCCAGGTCCGGCACCGTGCCGACGCGGGCTGCTGCCGCCATCAGCGCCGGCCGCGCCCAGGCCCGTGGCAGGGGCAGGCGGCCCAGCTGCCAGCCCGCCAGGGCTGGCAGGCCGGTGGTCTGCTGCAGCTGGACGCGCAGGTTCAGCCAGCCGCCCAGCGGGCCCCAAGACCAGGGCAGGCTGGCCTGCAGCCCGGCCTGCCCAGATTGCAGGCCCACGGCCACGCGCACACCCAGCAGGCGGTGTGCGGCGTGGTTCAGCAGCAGGTCGATGTCGCGTTCGGTGACGGCCACGCGCGTCAGCTGCCCGGGCGCAGCGCGGCGCGGGTCGAGCTGGCGCGCCAGTGCCAGGGCATGCGCGGCGTCGGCCAGGGCGATGTCCTGGCGCTCGGGCACGGCGGGCTTCAGGTCCAGCACCAGGCCGGCCAGGGTGGCCAGCGCCAGACCGGCTGCCAGCAAGCTGCCGGCCAGCCAGCGCATCCAGGGTTTCATGGGTCGGGAGTCTGCCATCGCGCGGGGTCTGCCTGGGGGTGCGGCGGCCACCGGGGCCGGGTCGGCGCCCATAATGCCCGCCCATGCTCAATGTCTTCACGCTCGTCAATGGCCGGCTGGTGCAGCGCGAAGTCGATGGCCCGCAGGACCTGGCTGGCGTGCAGCCAGTCTGGGTCGACATGGAAGCGCCGTCACCCGAAGAGAAAGGCTGGATCACCAGCCGTTTCGGCCTGCTGATCCCCACCGACGCGGTCGACGACGACCTGGAGGAATCGGCCCGGTTCTACGAAGAAGACAACGGCGAGTTGCACATCCGTTCCGACTTCCTGGTCGATGCCCAGCCCGGTGAAGACGGCCGTCCGGCACGCAACGTGCGAGTGGCCTTCATCCTGCGCGACAAGGTGCTGTTTTCAGTGCATGCCGAAGACCTGCCCGTCTTCAGGCTGCTGCGGCTGCGGGCGCGGCGCATCCCGGCGCTGATCGAAGACGCGAAAGACGTGCTGCTGAAGCTGTACGACGCCGACGCCGAATTCTCGGCCGACGCGCTGGAAGGCATCTACGACGGGCTGGAACGCGTCAGCGCCCGGGTGCTGAAGCAGGACGTGGACGACCGCGCGGCCGGCGAGATCCTGACAGCGATCGCGCGCGAGGAAGACCTGAACGGCCGCATCCGCCGCAACGTCATGGACACGCGCCGTGCGCTCAGCTTCATGATGCGCAGCCGCATGCTGAGCGCCGAGCAGTTCGAGGAAGCACGCCAGATCCTGCGCGACATCGACAGCCTGGACAGCCACACCGCGTTCCTGTTCGACAAGATCAACTTCCTGATGGACGCCACGGTCGGCTTCATCAACATCAACCAGAACAAGATTATCAAGATCTTCTCGGTCGCCAGCGTGGCGCTGCTGCCGCCCACGCTGATCGCCAGTGTTTACGGCATGAACTTCGAGACCATGCCGGAACTGAAGTGGCAGTACGGCTACGCTTTCGCCATCGCGCTGATGGTGTGTTCGGTGGCCGCGCCCTTCCTGTACTTCCGGCGCAAGGGCTGGCTGCGCTAACAGTTTGTTGCCGTGGTGTTTGGCACATTCGCAGCCCCTGACCGGGCAGTGGGGGAACCTGTAGCTTCAAGCCCCAGGCAGCATGTCGATATGCCCAGCATGCCCATCGGTTCATCGATCTCGTGTTCCATCGCCTCTGCAGTGGCGCGTGCTGCCCTGCTGCTGGCGGTGGCCTGCACTGCGGGCCCGGCGCTGGCGCAGTTCAGCATGGTGCCCACACCGCTGACGCCCGAGCCGCCGCGCGCTTCGGAAGCCGAGATCGAGAAGGAATATCGCATCGACGCCGCGCGGCACCTGTATGCCGCCTACCCCATGCGGGTCTACCGCGGCAAGGTGCCGCCGCTGATCTACAGCGTGATGGTGGTCGAGACCGAGATCGACGCCAGCGGCACCATCAAGGACATCAAGGTCGTGCGCAAGCCCGCTGCCAACGAGGTGACGCCATGGGTCACGGCGATGATCCGCCGCGCCGCACCCTTCCCCGCGCCGGCGCGCATGAAGGACGCGACGGTGAAGTACCTGGACATCTGGCTCGTCGACAAGAGCGGCCTGTTCCAGGTCGATACGCTGACCGAAGGGCAGCGCTGACAGCCTATTGAAGTCGGGCGCTTTCTGACGAGGCTTGGCTTCCCTGGCGGAGGTCCGCAATCGGCCCAGAGCGGCCTGCGGCCGCTCTGGGCCCAGGGGCCCGGACACACCGCTCCCCCCAGCCCCCTCCAGGAGGGGGCTCCAGCGTGTTCGACACATCGGCCTGTCCGCCGCTCCAAGCGACGTGCAGCCTGGTCGCGAGCGCCTTGACGGCCGCAAGGCCGGCTCAAGCATCACGCTGGAACCCCCGCTCGGCGGGGGCACGGGGGTGCGAAACGGACGGGCCCGAAGGCCCAGAGCGGCCGAAGGCCGCTCTGGGCCGCCAGCAGACGCTCAGCCGAGGAGCGTTGCAGCCAACGATCGTCGCTCTCAGCCGTCGCGTTAACTGCTCGCGCGCCGCTTCAGCCAGCGCATCAACGCGCCCAGCACGGGGATCTTTTCGTACAGCTCTTCAGCGGCGTCCCAGTAGTCGCGGTGCATGGCGATGCGGCCGTCGTCGGCCAGGCGCAGATGGCTGCTGCCGCGGATGCATTGTTCCTGAGGGCCCATACGCGGCTGGCGGAACAGGAAGTCCCAGGTCAGGAAGCACTGCCCGCCCTGCACCACCACGTCGCGGACGACGAAGCGCGGGCCTTCGAGTGTGCGGAACATGTGCTCGAAGATGGCGCGGATGGCGGGCACGCCGCGCACTTCGTTAAACGGGTCCTTGAAGCTGGCGTCGGCGGTGTAGACCTCGTCCAGCTGCGCCAGGCTGGCCGGCGTCAGCGTCTCGAAGGCGGCGCGGATACGCACCACCGCGGCTTCGGCAGCGACAGGGTCGATCACAGCCCGGTGGACCGCCGCACGGCGGCGAAATAGGCCGTGTAGGGCAAGTGCCGCAGGCCCTTCAGCCAAAGCGTGAAGCGCTTGGGGAAGTGGATCTCGAATTCGCCCTTCTCCCAGCCCTTCACCACTTCCAGCGCGGCCTGCGCGGGGGTGATGAGCGCTGGCATCTTGAAGGCGTTCTGCGCCGTCAGCGGGGTTTCGACGAAGCCGGGGTTGATGACGGACACGCCCACATGGCTGTCTTCCAGGTCCATGTAAAGGGTTTCGGCCAGGTTGATCAGCGCCGCTTTCGTGGGCCCATAGGCCAGGGACTGCGGCAGCCCGCGGAAGCCCGCCACGCTGGACACCAGGCTGATGTGCGCCGGCTGCCGGGCGCGGCCCTGGGCCAGCAGGGTGGGCAGCACGGCGTCCAGCAGGTACAGCGCGCCGACGTAGTTCACCTGCACATGGCGCAGGGCTGTGTCCAGGTCGAATTCGGTCGCGCGCATCGGCGTGTAGGTGCCGGCGAAATAGGCCACCAGGTCAATGCGGCCGTGGCGCTGCACGATGCCCGCGGCGGCCGCGCGCATCGCGTCGCGGTCGGTGGCGTCCAGGCTCAGGGCTTCGCTGCCCGGGTGGGCGGCGGCGAATTCATCCAGCGCCTGCCGGCTGCGTGCCGACACCACGACTTTCGCGCCCAGGCCATGCAGCCTTTCGGCGGTGGCGCGGCCGATGCCGGTGGAAGCGCCCACCAGCCAGACGGTGCGCCCGGCCCAGGTGTCGATGCGGGGGTTCAGTGCCATGCAGGCCTTCTCGTTGTTGCGGGCCCGGCCGCTGGTGCAGCGTGCTTCAAGGCTTGTAGAACGATAGCGTCACTTCGCCCAGGCGGATGCCGAACTTGCTCATCACCGCCTTGTTCAGCATCACCTTGTCGTCCATCAGGTACATCCAGTCGTCGAACTGCACTTCGTAGACTTTGTCGTCCACCGGCAGCTTCAGCGTGTACTGCCAGTTCAGCGCATTGCCCGCCGCGATGCCCACGGCTTCGCCGACCACGTCGTCGGCGCGGCCGCTCCAGCGGCCATTGCCCAGGTCCGTCAGGCGCCAAACGCGGCGTTCGGTCTTGCCGTCGCTGTAGGTGAAGCGTTCGTCCAGCGTGCCCTGGTTGCCCTGCCAGGTGCCGGTCATCTGCACCGTGAAGCGGCGCGCCACCTTGCCCGAACGGTCGGTGAAGATGCCGTGCGCCACCATCGGGCCGTTGAAGTAGGTCTTCAGGTCCAGGACCGGCTTTTCCTTCGCGTAGTCGGCCGGCGCGGGCGCGGCACAGCCCGCCAGGGCCAGGGCGGCTGCGACAGCAGCGCTGAGCAGGGCAAGTCGACGGTTCATGGTGTGGCTTTCAAGGGAAGGGATTCGATGCGCGGGCGGATCCACAGCCCGTAAAGCAAGCCTGCAGCCAGCAGCTTCAGGGCGCAGGGCAGCAGGCAGTAGGCGATGGTCAGGGCGCGCAGCGCGTCAGCGTCCTGTGCGCCAGGGGCGTAGCCGAACACGCCCAGCAGCGGCAGCGCGATGCCGGCGGCCAGGGCCAGGTTCAGCTTGGTGGCGAAGTTCCACCAGCCGAAGTAGCCGCCTTCCAGGCGTTCGCCATGGCCAGCGCGCTGGATGACGCCGGCCAGCAGCGCGCCGGGCAGCGACAGGTCGGCCCCCAGCGCAATGCCGCTGGCGATGCAGACGATGACGAAGCCCGTGACGTCGCCCGCGCCCAGCAGCGTGGCCCAGGCGAAAGTGGCCACCGCCAGCAGCATGCCCCCTAGCCAGGCCGGCGCCAGGCCGAAGCGCGACACGGCGCGCACCCACAGCGGCATCGACAGCGCGCCGGCCGCGAAGTAGCTGGCCAGGAACAGCGGTTCAAACGTGGGCGCCTGCAGCCGATCGCGGATGAAGAACAGCACCAGGGTGGCCGGCACCGCGCTGGCCACGCCGTTGACCAGGTAGATCAGCAGCAACTGGCGGAAGGCTGGCGTGCGCAGCGGCTCGGCCATCGACGGCAGCTGCCCTGGCGCTTGCCCGATGCGCGGCTGTGGCGCGCGCGCCAGCCAGGCCACGCCAGCGGCCAGCAGCACGGCGAAGACGATGGTGGACACCGACAGCCCAGCCACCGAAGGCAGCACGCTGGCCACCAGCACCCCCACCAGCGACAAACCTTCGCGCCAGGACACGATGCGCGCGCGCTGGCCTTCGTCGCCGCCCAGCCGCGCGCCCCAGGCCTGGTGCAGCACGGTCAGCACGCTGAAGCTCAGGTAGGTGACGGCCAGCAGCGCGAAGCACCAGGCCAGCAGCGCCGTGCCGCCGTCCACAGGCGGGAAGAACAGGCCGCGAAAGCCCAGCGCCAGCACCAGCGCCGCGGCCACCGCAAAGCCCAGCACGCGCCGCACCGACTGCGTGAACCAGCCGTCCACCCAGCGGCCGATGAAGGGGTCGACGAAGGCGTCCAGCAGGCGTGCGGCCAGCAACATGGCCCCCAGTGTGGCCAGCGGGATGCCGAATTCGGCCGCGTAGTGGTTGGGCAGGATGACGTACAGCGGCAGGGCCACAAAGGCCAGCGGTAGGCCCAGGCCGCCATAGGCCAGGCCCTGGCGCCAGCCGCCGCGCCAAAGCGCTGCCGAGCCCTGCGGGGCCGGCGTCATCGCGCCGCGGGTGCCGCGCCGCCCAGCAGGGCGTCGCGCATAGCGGGTTCGCTGGTGCGCGGCGACAGCCAGATGCCGAAGAACCAGCGCGTGAATTCAGCGTCGCGAACTTCGCCCTTCAGCTTGCCGTTGACGAAGAAGCGCGTGCCGGTGCCGGGCAGCTGCACGCCGGTGATGCGGTCGCCGGCGGCCACATCAGGGAAGAGCTTCTTCATCTCGGCCAGCCAGCGTTCGGCCTTGGCGCTGGCGATGTCGCCCTGACGCCGCATTTCGTCCAGCGAGCGTTCGGCAATCGCCTGCCCGTCCAGCTTGCGCAGGTACTGCAGTTCCAGCGCCAACGGTGCGGTGGACCACTGTTCGGGGCCCATCGCGGCGGCCGACCACAGGCGTGCGTCGTAGACCTGGAAGCCGAACACGCGCAGCCGGCCGCTGCCCTGCAGCCTGGCGCCCGGCAGTTCGCCTGCCACTTCAGGCGGCGTGGCGTCAGCCGCGCGCGCCGGCAGGGCCAGGGCGGCGGCGCCCAGCAGGAACAGGCGGCGGTGCAGCGGGGTGGGCATGGCAGGCGGGCTTTCGGTTGCGGACGCGGCTACTGGCGCGGTCACGGGTGCGGTTACTGGCGCCGCAGCGTGAACTGCATGACGTTGGTATTGCCGGTGGCAAAGGCCGCTTCGCAGTACGCCAGGTAGAACTCCCAGATGCGCATGAAGCGGGTGTCGAAGCCCAGCTGGCGCACTTGCGGGTCGCGGGCCATGAAGCTGGCGCGCCAGCGGCGCAGGGTCTCGGCATAGTCGGCACCGAAGGCCAGTTCGTTCACCACCTGCAGGCCGACCTTGGCGGCTTCGGCGCGGAAGGCCGCCGGGCTGGGCAGCAGCCCGCCGGGGAAGATGTACTGCTGGATGAAGTCGGTGCTCTTGACGTAGCGCGCAAACAGCTCGTCGCGGATGGTGATGGTCTGGATGCAGGCGTGGCCGCCGGGCTTGAGCTTGTCGCGCAGCGTGGCGAAGTAGCTGGGCCAGTATTCACGCCCCACGGCTTCGAACATCTCGATCGAGGCGATGGCGTCGAAGGGCTCATCGGTGATGTCGCGGTAGTCCTGCAGCCGCAGGTCGGCGCGCTGGGACTGGCCGACGCGTGCCAGGCGTTCTTGCGCCCAGGCCAGCTGTTCGCTGGACAGTGTCACGCCCGTCACCTTGGCGCCGAACTCCAATGTGGCCTTTTCCGCCAGTGCGCCCCAGCCGCAGCCGATTTCCAGCACGCGGCTGCCGGGTTGCACGCGGCATTCGCGCAGCGCGCGGCGCACCTTGGCGTCTTGCGCGGCAGCCATGTCCTGGTCGTAGCGGCCTTCGAACAGGGCGCTGGAATAGTTCATCGTCTCGTCCAGCCACAGGCGGTAGAACGGGTTGCCGATGTCGTAGTGGGCGTGGATGTTCTTGGCCGAGCCGCGGCGCGAATTGCGGTGCAGCAGGTGCTTCACGCGATAAGCCAGCCCGCCCCACCAGGTGCCGTAGATGACGGATTCGATCGCGTCGCGGTTGGCGATGAACAGCTCCAGCAGCGCCGTCAGGTCGGGCGTGGTCCAGTGGCCGGCGATGTAGCTTTCAGCGAAGCCGATGTCGCCGCGCTTCAGCGCGGCGCTGCAGACGTTCCAGTCCAGCAACCGCAGCGCGGCGCGCCGGCCTCCTTCCACGGCCTGGCCGAAATGCACCTGGCTGCCGTCGGGCAGCTGCAGGTCCAGCGTGCCGCCACGAATATTCTTCAGCAGCCGGAAGACCGCACGCGCCGCTGCCGGGGCGCTGGTGGGCAATGCGAAAGCGTCGGCCGGGGTGGAACTGCGGGTTGAGGAAGTGGTCGTCATGGCCAGCGGAGTGAAGGGTCGGGTGAACGGGGAAGCGGGTGGGCGGCAGCGGGGCGGCTTCAGGGCGAATTCAGCGCGTATTCAGCGCGAAACAAAAGCCTGCGGCGGCGCCGGCTTGCTGAAGAAGGGCACGCGCTTGGCCCACAGCTGCACGGCGTGCCAGTGGATGCGCAGCAGAACACCCAGCGTCATCAGCGGCATGCCGAAGAAGACGCGGCGCACGGCGCCCGGGGTCAGCGGCTGCAGCCGGCCGCTGACGCTGGTCTGCAGCAGCGCACCAGCGTCGTCGTCGTGGTCCACACGCGCCACGGTGCGGTCTGCGGTGCGCATGAAGCGGAAGCGGTATTGCCCCTGCACGTCGCAGAACGGCGAGACGTGGAAGACCTTGCGCGCCTGCAGTTCGCGCCCCAGCGCCACCTGCGGGCCGGCCAGCAGGTAGCAGTGGCGTTCGCCGAAGGTGTTGTTGACTTCGGCGACGATGGCCGCAAGCCGGCCGTCAGCGCGGTGGCAGTACCAGAAGCTGACGGGCTTGAAGACATAGCCCAGCACGCGCGGGTAGCAGTGCAGCCAGGTTTCGCCGCGTGCTTCGCCGGGGGCGAACACGCCTTCGGCTTCCAGCAGTTCGTCGACCCAGGCCAGGGCGTCGGCGCGGCCGTCGCCGTGGTCGGCGTCAAAGAAGGCCAGCAGGCCGCGGCGGTTGCGGCGCAGCGCGGCGTCGGGCTGGGTGCGCAGGCTGCGCAGCGGCAACATCAGGAAATAGGTGGGGTAGGCGAAGGCGTGCACGCGCGGGCGCAGCCGGCGGTGCCGCACTTCACCCGTGCCCAGCAGGGCCCGTGCCAGCGTGGTGGCCGGGGCAGCAGCGGATGCCGGGGGCGGGGCCGGCATGCCGGCAGGGGTAGGCGTCATGCTGCTGGTTTGAAATGGCGTCATGCTGCCGATCTCGGTAGGCGTCATGCTGCCGATCTGGGTTGGCGTCATGCTGCCGCGGGCTCCCGCTGCACGCCCTGGGCCTGCCACTGGCGACGCAGCCGCGCCACCACGTCCTGCGCCGACATCAGTCCGTCTTCGTGGAAGCCGTAGCGCGTCCAGGCGCCGCAGAACGACACGCCGTGCCGGGCCTGGATGTCCGGCAGGCGGCGCTGGGCAGCCACCGCCGCGGCGTCGAACACCGGGTGGCTGTAGTCCCAGCTGCCCAGAACCTGGCCGGGGTCGGGCAGGCGGGCGGGGTCGGGGTTCAGCGACACCACCACGGGCTGCGCGAAGGGCAGGGGCTGCAGGCGGTTGATCAGGTAGTGCAGGCACACGGCGGCCTGTTCGCGCGCGGTGTCGGCGGCGCGGGCGTAGTTCCAGGCCGCCCAGGCCAGCCGGCGGCGCGGCAGCACGCGCACGTCGGTGTGCAGCACGGCGCGGTTGGGGTGGTAGCGCACAGCGCCCAGCACGGCACGTTCTGCCGGGTTGGCGTCGGCCAGCAGGGCCAGGCTCTGGTCGCTGTGGCAGGCCAACACGACATGGTCGTAGCGTTCTGCGCCTTCGTCGGTGTGCAGCATCACCGCGTGGCCGTCTTCCACGCGCTTCAGTGCGCGGACGGGGGTGTTCAGCCGCGCGTCGGGAATGCCGGCCAGCAGCTTGTCCACATAGTGCTTGGCGCCGCCGCGTACGGTGTGCCACTGCGGCCGGTCGGCGACCTGGATCAGGCCGTGGTTGTGGCAGAAGCGGATCATCGTGCCGACCGGGAACTGCAGCATCTGGTCGGTGGGGCAGGACCAGATGCAGCCGATCATCGGCAGGAAGTAGCCGTCGCGGAAACGCTGGCCGAAGCCCTGGCGGTCCAGGAACGCGCCGATGGGTTCGGCCAGCTCGGCGTCCAGCCCGCGCTGGGCCAGCCCGGTGCACAGCTTGTTGAAGCGCAGGATGTCGGCCAGCATGCCCAGGAAGCGCGGCTTGAACAGGTTGCTGCGCTGCGCGAACACGGTGTTCAGGTTGCAGCCGCTCCATTCAAGGCCCGGCGCCTGCACTGAAAACGACATGTCAGACGCCGCCGTTTCCACCCCCAGCTGTGCAAACAGGGCGATCAGCTGCGGGTAGGTGCGGTGGTTGAAGACCAGGAAGCCGGTGTCCACGCCGTGGCGCACCGGCTGGCCGTCGGCCCCGGGCAAGGTGATGTCGACGGTGTGGGTGTGGCCGCCGAAGTAGTCGCCGGCTTCATACAGAGTGACCTGGGCGTCTTGCGCCAGTTCGTAGGCGCTGGCCAGGCCGGCGATGCCCGACCCCACGACCGCCACGCGCGGCGCACGGGCGCCGGCGGGGCGAATCGCCCGGTGCGCGGGCTGCAGGTGGCTGGGCGCGGTCACGACAGACCTGCGGCGCCAGGCACCGAAGCAAAGGCTGTCGCGCAGCGCCCCCGGGCCAAGGAGGGAGGGAGGGAGGAGGAGGAGTAGCGCCCGGGGATTCCAGGCAGACGGGCTGCCCGTCTGCGCGACAGAAAAACCTGTCTCACGACCTGTGCAGCGAGACCCGAACTTGGTGACCGCCTGGGCGCAGAAAGTTCCCCGCCGCAGCCCGCCTGGGGCCGGCGGCTGGGGGCTGGGGCGCGGCGGGAGCGCTGCAAGCTCGGGCGATGCGGGGTCGTCATGTGTCAGGTGTACGCAGGGTTCCGCGGGTTGGTTGCCAGGCCCGGTCTTGGGCGCGGGCAACCAGACCGCCGGCATTGTGATGTGAACTATACAGTCACTTTGCGACTATGCGGTAATTGCCCTGCCAGTGGCCGACCTCGGGTCAGCTTCCGGGCGGGTTTCGGGGTCTGTTCTCGGCTTGGCCGCAGCGCTTCTGTCCTGTTCAATGGACAATGCCGGACGTATTATCAAGTTGCAGTACCGCTGCGCAGCCCAGGTTTGTCCTGGACGGCGCGCTCCAAACGCCCCGCCCCTGTGGCGACGGGCCAGCCCGGCCCAGCGGCCGGCGCCGGGCCCGTACCGCAGGCCGCCCCGCCCCGGGGTTCCCGGACAGACCATGAACGATCGCACCCGGCTTGTGCCGCTGACCCTGTCGATCTCTGCCGTCGAGCGCGATACCGGGCTGAGCAAGGACACCTTGCGCGTCTGGGAACGCCGCTACGGCTTTCCTGCGCCCAGCCGCGACAGCCTGGACGAGCGCGCCTACACCATGGACCAGGTGGAAAAGCTCCGCCTGATCAAGCGCTTGCTGGACGCTGGCCACCGCCCGGGCCGCATCGTGCCGCTGCCCTATGCCGAACTGCTGAGCCTGAATGGCACCCAGGCTGCTGCTGCGTCCGCCGCCGACGCCCTGCCTGGGCAGGCCGACCTGCAGGCCTACATCACCTTGATCCGCAGCCACGACGCCCCGGCGCTGCGCACGGCCCTGACGCGCGCGCTGTCGCGCAGCGGCGTGGCCGGCTTCGTGACCCAGGTCGTGGGGCCGCTGAACGGCGCGGTGGGCGACGCCTGGCTGCGCGGGCAGATGGAGATCTTCGAAGAACACATGTACACCGAGGTCGTGCAGGTGGTGCTGCGCCAGGCGATTGCCAGCATCCCCGAAGCGGCCCCGCAGAGCAGCCCTCGCGTGCTGCTGACCACTTTCCCCGGTGAACCGCATGGCCTGGGCCTGCTGATGGCCGAGGCGATGTTCGCGCTGGAAGGCTGCGCCTGCATGTCGCTGGGGGTACAGACCCCGCTGTGGGACACGGTGCTGGCGGCCCAGGTGCACCGCAGCGACATCCTGGCGCTCAGCTTCACCGGCTGCATGAACCCGAACCAGGTCGTCGACGGCCTGGCCGAACTGCGCCAGAAGCTGCCCGAGCGCGTGCACATCTGGGCCGGCGGCAGCGCGCCGGTGCTGTTTCGCCGCCGCGTCGACGGTGTCGACCCGCTTTCCAGCCTGGGCGACGTACCCACCGGCGTGCACCGCTGGCGGCGGGCATCCTCCGCCGGGGGCTTTGCGTAAGCACGGGGACGGCAAAGCGACTGTGCTGCCTAGAATCTCAGCACCTTGGTCAGGCCGAACACCATGCTGTACCCCGAACTCTTCAAACAGTTGGAAGCCGTGCGCTGGAGCATGGACACCGACATCCCCTGGGCCCGCTTCCAGCCCGAGCTGCTGACCGAAGAGCAGGCCCAGACCATCAAGATGAACGCCATCACGGAATGGGCGGCGCTGCCGGCCACCGAGATGTTCCTGCGCGACAACCGCGGCGACAGCGACTTCAGCGCCTTCATGAGCGTCTGGTTCTTCGAAGAGCAGAAGCACAGCCTGGTGCTGATGGAATACCTGCGCCGCTTCCGGCCTGACCTGGTGCCTTCCGAAGAAGAACTGCACGCGGTGCGCTTCGAATTCGACCCCGCGCCGGCGCTGGAAACGCTGATGCTGCATTTCTGCGGCGAAATCCGCCTGAACCACTGGTACCGGCGGGCTGCCGAATGGCACACCGAACCCGTCATCAAGGCCATCTACGAAACCCTGGCACGCGATGAAGCCCGCCACGGTGGCGCTTACCTGCGCTACATGAAGCGCGCGATGACCAAGTTCGGCGACGAAGCCCGCGCAGCCTTCGCCAAGGTGGGCGTGCTGATGGCCAGCGCGCGGCGCACGGCCCAGGCCCTGCACCCGACCAATTTGCACGTGAACGTGAGCCTGTTCCCGCGCGACACCATCCAGAGCCGCCTGCCGAACCCGGAATGGCTGGAACAGTGGCTGGACAAGCAGATCCAGTTCGACACCGTGTGGGAAAACAAGGTCGTCGAACGCATCCTGCACAACATGAGCTTGCTGATGGAACGCAGCTTCACCAGCGTGCAGGAACTGAACCGCTTCCGCAAGGAAATGGCAGCGCGCCTGGCGGCGGCCAACCCGGCCGCCGGCGTGGCCACCGGGCCGGTGTCGGCGGGCTGAAGGCTGCCCGGTCCCGAGCCGGGACGGGTCCCTGGCCAGGCTTGTGCTCAGGCTCTACTTCGCCGGCTGCATGTCGGCCTTGCGGTCGGCGCTGATGCGCACCGCGCTGCCGCGCGCGCTGATCAGCTTGTTGTAGGCGCGCCAGTCCACGCCGGCGGCCAGCAACAGGTCTTCGCCGTACACCGCCTTGGTGGCCATGCCCACCAGGGGCAGGCTCACCCAGGCGGCAGCGTCGGCCTGGGTGAAGCTGTCGCCGGCCACAAAGGGCGCGAACTTCGCCAGACGCTTGAAGCCGGCGATGTTCTTGTCCAGCTGCTTGCGCACCCGCGCCTGCGTGCCTTCCGACACCTGGCCGCCGAAGAAGGCCTGCGGGTACAGGTCGCGCGCCACCAGTTCGATGTGCAGGTCGACGAAGGTGGCGATCTCGCGCACCTTGGCCGCCGCCAGCGGGTCGGCCGGCAGCAGCGGCGGCTGGGGGTAGGCGGCTTCCAGGTAGTCGACGATGACCTGGCTTTCGCACAGCGGCGTGTCGCCGACGCGGATGAACGGGATCTTGCCCAGCGGCGTGGCCGCCAGCACGGCATCGTCGGTCGAACCGGTGCCGACGAAGGCCTCAGAAAAGGGGATGCCTTTTTCCAGCAGCACCATCTTGACCTTGTTGTAGTAGTTGGACAGCGGGCGGCCGTAGAGGGTGATCATGGCGAGTGACTCCAGAAAAAAGAAGATTGGGGAGAAGAACGGAAGAAAGCTGCTGAACGACTCTAGGCGCGGCGCCCGCCCAGGTTCACCAGCGCGATGCCGGCACACACCGTCACCAGGGCCAGCAGCAGCTGCGCGCTCAGCACTTCGCCCAGCAGGCCCACGCCGGCCAGCAGGCCGAACACCGGCGTCAGCAGCGTGAAGGCCGCCAGCTTGGTGGCCGGGTAGTGGCGCACCAGCCAGAACCACACCAGATAGCTGGCAAAGCTGACGACCACCACCTGGAAGGCCATCGGCCACAGCGAGGCCGCGGTCAGTACCTGCGGCCAGGCTTCGCCGGCCGCGAGGGACGCCGCGCCCAGCGCCAGCGCCGACACCCCCAGCTGGAACAGCAAGGCTTTCTCAGGCACCACCTGCCCCAGCCGGCTGCCGCGCAGCACCAGGGTCGTCAGCCCCCACAGCAGCGCGGCGGCGATGCCCAGCGCGTCGCCCAGCCACTGCCGCGGCCCGGCCGTGGGCTGCATGAAGCCTTCGTAGAACGCCACCACCACACCCGCGAACGCCGCCACCAGCCCCAGCAGCTGCCAGCGCGACAGCTGTTCGCTGCGCGCGATGAAGGGCATGCCCAGCGCCACGACGAAGGGCGCCAGGTAGATGAACACCACCATGCGCGAAGCGCTGGTGTACTGCAGCCCGATGAAGATGCAGGCGAACTCGGCCGCGAACAGCAGGCCGGCCAGCCAGCCGCCGGCGGCGCTGCCGTCGCGCTGCAGCAGGCTGCGCCAGAAGTCCGGCCCGCGCCAGCGGCACCAGGCCAGCAGCAGGAGGGCGGCACCCAGTGAACGGGCACTGGCCTGCAGCAGCGGCGGGATTTCCAGCAGCGTCAGCTTGGTGGCCACCTGGCCCAAGCCCCAGATGGCGCAGCAGCCCAGCAGCAAGGCCACGGCGCGGGCGTCCAGCTGCAGCTGGCGGCCGTCGGCGGCCGTCTTTGGGGGCGAACTCACCGCGGCATTGTGGCCGCGCCGGCATCCCGCTGCAGCGCCACGGCACACGCAAGGGCACACACCAGGCCCGCCAGCGCGCCCGTGGCATGGGCCAGCGGCGCCACGGCGATGTCGAATTCCGTGCTGGTGCGCAGCACCGGGCCCCAGGGCGATTCCAGCAGCAGCTTGCAGCCCAGGCCCAGCACGATGGCGACGCCCACCCAGCGGTCACGGCGGGTCGATGCCGTGTGGGCGAGCGCGGACGCTGTCGCCCCGGGCTGCACCAGCAGCCACACCGCTGCCACCGCCACGCCAGCATGCAGCACGCCGGACAGCCCGCCGTAATGCGCCAGTTCAGGCCGCAGCCACAGGCCGCACTGCGTCAGCGGCCAGGCCAGCGCCCAGGCCAGCGCGGCGCGTGCGGGCAGGCGGGCCACCCAGCCCAGCGCCGCCACCACGCTCGCGCCGGCCAGGTTGGCCGCCAGGTGCAGCGGGCTCCAGTGCACCCAGGCGGCGGTGAAGGCGCGCCAGGGTTCGGCAGCGGCCAGGTCGGGCTGCCAGTCCAGCACGTTGGCAGGGGCGAACCAGACCAGCAGGCTGGCCAGCGCCCAGGCGCCGGCCAGGGTCACCCAGGCCAGGCCAGGCGTCTGTGTCAGGGGAAGACCGCCTGCCACAGCGCCAGTACGGCGTCACGCGGGCCGGCCAGGGCCGTGTGCGTGGCCAGGTCGAATTGCGTGGGCTGTTCGTCCAGCCGTGCCTGGTGCTGGGCGCGGCGCAGCGCGCGGTAGGCGTCGGCCGCGGCCGTGCCCAGGCCAGGCGGCAGCAGCCCAGCTGATTCGCAGCGCTGCAGCAGGGCGATATTGCCGGCGTTGTCCTGCAGCGGCGGGTGCGCCGCGCTGTGGGCCAGCACCAGGTACTGGACGGCAAATTCCACATCCATCATGCCGCCCGGGCTGTGCTTCACATCGAAGCGCCCGGCCGGCACCGGCCGCGCCGCGCGCACCTTTTCGCGCATGGTGCGCACTTCCACGCGCAGCGCAGCGGGGTCGCGCGCGGCCGTCAGCACCGCGCGGCGCGTGGCTTCGAAGCGGGCCGCGATGCCCGGCGCCCCGGCGGCATACCGCGCCCGCGTCAGCGCCTGGTGTTCCCAGGTCCAGGCGGTATTGCTGCCGCGGCCGCGCTGGTAGTTCTCGAAACTGGCGATGGACGTCACCAGCAGCCCGGAATTGCCGTTCGGGCGCAGCGCGGTGTCGATGTCGAACAGCTCGCCCGCGGCGGTGCGCAGCGTCAGCCAGGTAATGAGCTTGCGCACGAAGGCGCCGTAGACCTCTTGTGCCTGTTGCTGCGCGGCCGGGCTGGCATCGGCGGCGTCGTCGAAGACAAAGACCACGTCCAGGTCGCCGCCATAGCCCAGTTCCTTGCCGCCCAGCTTGCCGTAGGCGACGACGCCGATCTGCGGCACGTCGCGGTGGCGCTGCTTCAGCAGGCCCCAGCACCAGCGCAGGGCCACTTCCAGCAGGGTGTCGGCCAGGGCTGACAGGTCGTCGGCCACTTCCTCGACGCTGAGCGTGCCTTCCACGTCGCGCACCAGCGTGCGGAAGACCTCGGCATGGTGGGCCCGGCGCAGCGTGTCCAGCAGCCTTTCCTCGTCGGCCTGGCCGGCGCGTTCCCAGGCTTCGCGCCGGCTTTCCAGTTCGGCCATCAGCGCGGCACGCTCGAAACGCTGGTGCAGCAGGCGTTCGTCGGCCAGTTCGTCGATCACGCCCGGGTGGCGCATCAGGTACTGCATGGGCCAGCGCGCCAGGCACAGCAGGCGCAGCAGACGCCGGTGCACTTCGGGCCGTTCCAGCAGCAGGGCCAGGTAACTTTCGCGCCGCAGCAGGGGGTCCAGCCAGTCGATGAAGCGCAGCGCGCCGACCAGCGTGCACTGTTCATCGCGCAGCGCAGTGGCCGTCTTCTGCAGCAGCCGGCCCAGGCGCAGCCGGCTTTCGTCGCGCAGGGCCTGCACGCGCGGCTGCAGGGCCCAGGGGCGCACGCGCGCTGCCAGGTCGGGCGGCAGGCGTTCGAGCAGGGCTTCGCTGTCGATGGGCAGCGGCCCCGGGCCGCAGCTGCGGCATGCGCGGGGGTTGCCGCTGACGTCGGGGCCGGTCTGGCCTTCGCGCAGCAGGGCGTCAAATTCAGCGGCGACGAGTTCGCGCACTTCGCCCAGGCGGTCCAGCAGTTCACAGGTTTCGCGGCCGCCGCGTTCGGGGCAGGCCAGGCCCAGGCTCAGGGCGATCCAGCGCAGGTCGTCGTCTTGCGTGGGCAGCAGGTGGGTCTGCTGGTCGTCCAGGTACTGGATGCGGTGTTCCACCTGGCGCAGGAAGGTGTAGCCGGCGGCCAGCTCGACGGCTGTCTCGGCCTTCATCAGCCCGCTGATCACCAGCCGTTGCAGGGCGCGCAGCGTGCTGCGAGTGCGCACTTCGGGGAACTGCCCGCCACGCACCACCAGCATCAGCTGCACGATGAATTCGATCTCGCGTATGCCCCCGCGCGACAGCTTCACGTCGTTGGCGCGTTCTGGCCGGCCGGCGGCACGGCGCTGGGCTTCGTCGCGCACTTTGCGGTGCAGCTGGCGCAGGCCCTCGAAGACGCCGTAGTCCAGGTACTTGCGGTAGACGAAGGGCGTTACCAGCGACCGCAGCGCCAGCGCGCGCCCGCTGTCGACTGCAGCGCGGGGCGCCACCACGCGGCTCTTCAGCCAGGCAAAGCGTTCCCATTCGCGGCCCTGCACCTGGAAGTATTCCTCCAGCATGCCCAGGCTCACCACCGGTGGGCCGCTGTTGCCGTTCGGGCGCAGGGCCAGATCGACGCGGAAGACGATGCCGTCGTCGGTGGTCTCGCCGATCAGCGCATACAGGCGCTTGGCGACGAAGCTGAAGTATTCATGCGCCGACACCGGGCGAGCGCCGGCGGTCTGGCCGTGGCCGTTGTCGACGTTTTCGTAAACATAGATCAGGTCGATGTCGGACGAGACATTCAGTTCGCGCGCACCCAGCTTGCCCATGCCCACGATCCAGAAGTCGATGCGCCGGCCGCTGGCGTCCAGCGGCGGGCCGTGGCGCGCGTCGGCTTCGCGCTGGGCTTCGGCCAGGGCCAGTTCCAGCGTGGCTTCGGCCAGGTGCGTCATGGCGCCGGTGACGGCCGCAAGCGTTGCGCCCTGCTCGATGTCCAGCGTCGCGATGCGTTCCACCACCAGGTGGCGCGCCACGCGCAGCGCCGAGGCCAGGTCGCGGCCTTCGGCCTGCAGGCGCTGCACCAGGGCGGTGACGGTTTGCCAGTCCGGCATGCCCGGGCGCGCCTGCGCGAAGGCGGCCAGTTCGGCGGCGTAGCGCCGGCGTACCCGCTGCACGAAGCGGCTGTGGTCAGCGCTGGCGGCCGGGGCCTGCAGCGTCGGGTTCATGGGTTTCCCTCCAGGGCCCGGGGCGACGGGGTTTGTGCGTCGTGTTGCGTCGATTGACGTCGTTTTGTCGCATAGCGTACCGCGCGGCAGGGCGGCCTGCCGGCGTGGGTCTTTCGCGGTGGCAGCAGCGGCCGTCAGGCCGCTGGCGCGCCGTGACGACCGCCACAATCGCGGCATGAAGATCGCCGCGCTGCAGATGGTGTCCACCCCCGACGTGGCCCGCAACCTGGCCGCTGCCGACCGCCTGCTGGCTGCCGCCGCAGCGGTCGGCGTGCAGCTGGCGGCGCTGCCGGAATACTTCTGCCTGCTGGGCCGGCGCGACACCGACAAGCTGGCCGCGGCAGAAGCCGGCGGCGACACCGTGCACGGCCCCATCCAGCGCTTCCTTTCCGAAGCTGCCCAGCGCCACGGCCTGTGGCTGGTGGGCGGCACGCTGCCGGTGCGCACGGCGCAGGCCGAACGCGTGCTGAACCGCTGCAGCGTCTTCGCGCCCGACGGCACCGAGGCCGCGCACTACGACAAGCTGCACCTGTTCGCCTTCGACAACGGCCGCGAAAGCTACGACGAAGGCCGCGCCCTGGCCGCCGGGCAGGTGCCGGTGGCGGTGCAAGCCGGGCCCTTCGGCAACGGGCAGACCCTGCGCCTGGGCCTGAGCATCTGCTATGACCTGCGCTTCCCCGAGCTCTACCGCGCGCTGATGGTCCCGCCCTGCGACCTGCTGTGCGTGCCCTCGGCCTTCACCTACACCACCGGGCAAGCGCACTGGGAACTGCTGCTGCGCGCCCGCGCAGTGGAAAACCAGTGCTACGTGCTGGCCCCCGCGCAGGGCGGCACGCACGAAAACGGCCGCCGCACCTGGGGCCACAGCATGGTGGTGGACCCCTGGGGCGAGGTGCTGGACGTGTGCCCTGAAGGCGAAGGTCTGGCCGTGGCCGACCTGGACCTGGCCCGCATCCAGCAGGTGCGCACCCAGCTGCCGGCGCTGGCGCACCGGCGGCTGTAGGCGCTCAGGCCAGCTTGAAGGGCAGCTCGCGCAGGCGCTGCCCGGTCAGCCGGGCGATGGCGTTGGCATAGGCCGGCGCCAGCGGCGGCAGGCCGGGTTCGCCCATGCCCTTCGGCGGGTCGTTGCTGGGCACGATGTGCACGGCGACCGTGGGTGCGTCGGTGATGCGCGGCATCGGGTAGCGGTTGAAGTTGCCCTGCTGCACCACGCCGTCCTTCAGCGTGATGCGGTGCTCGGGCATCGTCGTGCCCAGGGCCATCACCACCGCGCCCTGCACCTGCGCTTCTACCGTGCGCGGGTTCACGCACAGGTTGCAGTGCACGCCGGCCGTCACGTTCACCAGCACCGGCTTGCGGTTCTTGCCGGTGCCGGTGATCTTGGCTTCCACCACGTAGGCCACCACCGATTCGAAGCTCTCGTGCACGGCCACGCCCCAGGCCGTGCCCTTGGGCAGCGCCTTCTTGCCGTAGCCCGACTTGTCCACCGCCAGCTGCAGCGCGGCGCGGTGGCGCGCGGCCTTGGGGTCTTGCGTGTCGTTGCCCATCAGCTTCATGCGGTAGGCCACCGGGTCTTGCTTCGTGGCCACGGCGATCTCGTCGATCAGCGTTTCCATCACATAAGCCGTGTGCGTGGCGCCCACCGAACGCCACCACAGCACCGGCACGTCCACCTGCGGGTGGTGCACGCTCAGGTTCATCGGGATGGCATAGGGTTCGCGCATGCCTTCGGTGGTGGTGCCGTCCACGCCACCCACCACCATGAAGGGCTCGAACGGGCTGCCCTTCAGGATGCTCTGGCTCACGATGCGGTGGTCCCAGGCCAGCACCTGGCCCTGGGCGTCGAAGCCGATCTCGGCGCGGTGCACCGTCAGCGGCCGGTAGTAGCCGGCCTTCATGTCGTCTTCGCGACTCCACACCAGCTTCACCGGCGCGCGCTGGCCGGCGGCGGCCAGGGCCATCGCCACATGGGTGGCTTCGCGCACGTATTCGCTGCTGGGCACGGCGCGGCGGCCAAAGCCGCCACCGGCCATCTGCACGACGATGTTCACCTGCTCGGGCTTCAGGCCCGTGGTGGCGGCCACCGCACCCGCGTCCACCCCTGGCATCTGGCTGGCGAAGTACAGCGTGCAGGCGTCGGGCTTCAGGTCCACCGTGCAGGCCAGCGGTTCCATCTGCGCGTGGTTCAGGTAGGGGAAGGCGAATTCGGCCACCAGCTTGCGTGGCGCGCTGGCCAGTGGTGCCGTGTCGGCGCGCAGCGTGTCTTGCGGCGCCGGCAGGCCAGGTTTGGCGGCCAGGGCGCGGTAGTCCGCCAGCAGCTGGTCGGTGTCGGGGCGGGGCACCGCGGCGGTGTCCCACTCGGCCTTCAGCGCGTCGCGGCCCAGCTTGGCCGGCCAGTAGCCGTCGGCCACCACGGCAATGCCTTCGCCGCCGCGGTCCAGCTTCACCGGCAGCACGGCACGCACACCCTTCACGGCGCGCGCGGCCGTGGTGTCAGACGACTTCAGCTTCGCGTTGAACACCGGCGGGCGCAAGATGACGGCCGTCAGCTGCCCGGGCAGCTTCACGTCGATGCCATAGCCCTGGGCGCCGCTGCTCTTGGCCCGCGCCACCTTCAGCGCCGTGGGCTGGCCGATCAGGCGGAACTGCTTCGGGTCCTTCAGCGCCACTTTCTCGGGGATAGGCTCCTTCATCGCGGCGTCGAAGATGTCGCCGTAGGTCGCGAACTTGCCGCCCCCCGCCGTGGTCTTCACCACGCCCTTGTCGGTGCTGATGAGTTCAGGCGCCACGCCCCACTGCTTTGCCGCCGCAGCGACGATCATCGCGCGCGTGCGCGCCCCGAGCTCGCGGTACTGCGTGTAGCTGTTCTTGACCGAATTCGATCCACCCGTCAGGTGCATGCCCATCATCGGGTCGATGTAGTTCGGCATCTGGTTGCCGAAGCCGGTCTTCACCTGGGCCCAGTCGGCGTCCAGTTCTTCGGCGCAGATCATGGCCAGCGCGGTCTCGATGCCCTGGCCCATGTCCATGCGGTTGCACAGGATGGTGGTGCTGCCGTCGCGCGCGATGCTGACGAAGGCGCCAGGCTGTTCGGTCGGTTTCTGGCCGCCCGGCACGGCCGGGGCGTTCTGGGCCTGCACATCGGGTGCCGCGAAGGGCATGAAGGCCAACCCGATGGCGCCGCCCACACTGAGGGTGACGAACTGGCGGCGCGACAGCGCTGGCGCTGCTGTGTCGGCAGCGGCGCGGGGCAGGTAACGTTGGTGAATCATCGCGTGCGCCCTTTCAAGCGATGGCCGCCGCAGCGTCCAGGATGGCCGCGCGCACGCGGGCGTAGGTGCCGCAGCGGCAGATGTTGCCGGCCATGGCCGCGTCGATCTGTGCCACGCTGGGCTTCTTGGTCTTTTGCAGCAGGGCGGTGGCGCTCATCACCTGGCCGCTCTGGCAATAGCCGCATTGCGCCACGTCGTGCTTGACCCAGGCGTCCTGTACGGCCTGGCCCACCTTGTCGCCGGCCACGGCTTCGATGGTGGTGATGCGGGCGCCGGCCGCTGCCGATACGGGCGTGACGCAGCTGCGGATGGCCGCGCCGTTCATGTGCACCGTGCAGGCGCCGCATTGCGCGGCACCGCAGCCGAACTTGGTGCCGGTCAGGTTCAGGTTGTCACGCAGCACCCAGAGGATGGGCGTGCTGGGGTCCACGTCCACCGTGGTGGGCTGGCCGTTCAGGGTGAATCGGGTCGTCATGCTCGTGCTTCCTGCGGTCTGTCAGAGGTCTGTTTTGTACTGCGCTTCTGTGGCGGCCGCATGCAGCCGTGCACTGAAAGGCGGGTTCAGCGAAGGCCGAACATCATCTGCCGCGCCAGCCAGCGCCGCAGCGGCGGCGTGGCCTGCACAGCAGCCAGGCCCAGGCCGCGCAGGCTGGGCGCGCCGGGTAGCTGCCAGGTGAAGCCGCGGGCCAGGAAGTCGGTGGTGGCGATGGTGGCCCAGCGGTCAGGTGCGCGCTGCCATTCGGCGCGTTTCAGCGCGCTGTCGATGTCGGCCGCGCCGCGCAGTGCGGCCAGCAGCGTGTGGGCGTCGCGCAGCCCCAGGTTCAGGCCCTGGCCAGCCACGGGGTGCAGGGTCTGCGCGGCGTTGCCGATGCGCACGGTTCTGTGCTGCACCAGGCGGCGTTCGGCGTTCAGGCCCAGCGGCAGGCCCTTCAGTGGCGACAGCGCCGTGATGCGCCCGGCCTCTGGCGGGAACATCGTGTTCAGCACCGCCACGCGTTGCGCGTCGGACAGGTCGCGCACCGGGTCAGCCGCGGCGTTCACGCACCACACCAGCGCGGCGCGCAGCGCGCCGTCGGCCGCGGGTGGCAGGGGCAGCAGGGCGGCCGGGCCTTCGCGCGTGAAGCGTTCGAAGGCCCGGCCGCGCTGGCCCCCCGACAGTGTGGCCGTGCCCACCCAGGCCGTCTGGCCGTAGTCGCGCCGCAGCGGCTTGCTGGGCTGGCTGCCGAACACGCCGCCTTCGGCCACCACGGCCAGGTCGAAGGCTTCGGCCACGCCGGCGTCCACTTCCACGCCGGCGGGCAGGTCTTTCAGGGCCGCCACGGGTGTGCCGAAACGGCTGTGCAGGCGCTGGGGCTGGGCGGCTTGCGCGCTCAGCCAAGCCGCCTGCAGGGCCGACACCAGGGCGCCGTAGCCCAGCACTGCGCCCAGCAGCGGCACGCCCAGCGCACTGTGCTTCAAGAGCACTTCAGGCGCACCGAACAGGCTGTCGAAAGGCGTGGCCAGGCTGGGCGGGGCTTGCGAGACATGCACCTGCAGGATGGGCTCTGCCGCTTCCGCCGGCCAGGCGCCCAGGCGCTGAAGCATCTGCACACTGCCCAGCGAAAGCGCCAGCGTGCGCGGGTCGGCGCTGACGTCGGCGTCCAGCGCGCGCGCGTCGAACAGCGTGACCTGCGCATGCGGCAGCGCCTGTGCGGCCTGCAAG
This sequence comes from Rubrivivax sp., assembly GCA_027485165.1. GTDB lineage: Bacteria > Pseudomonadota > Gammaproteobacteria > Burkholderiales > Burkholderiaceae_C > Rubrivivax. The sequence goes on along the minus strand of JAIXRN010000066.1, from coordinate 33,018 downwards.
GCCAGGGCCAGACCCACGGGGCCGGCGCCAATGATTGCAATCTGCCAGGCCGTCGTGCCCATGGAAACCCTCTCGTTCAGCCCTATTATTTGCCCGCGCCCGGCTTGGGCGTTTTTGCTGGGAGAAACAGCCATGGCGCTGATGGACTTCATCAAGAAACAGTTCATCGACATCCTGGAATGGATCGAGAGCGGCGACGGCACCCTGGCCTGGCGCTTCCCCATGGCCGGCAATGAAATCCAGTACGGCGGCAGCCTGACGGTGCGCGAAAGCCAGATGGCGGTGTTCGTGAACGAAGGCAAGGTGGCCGACGTCTTCGGCCCCGGCATGCACAAGCTCACCACCCAGACCCTGCCGGTGCTGACCTACCTGCAGAACTGGGACAAGCTGTTCCAGAGCCCGTTCAAGAGCGACGTCTACTTCTTCAGCACGCGCCAGCAGATCGACCGCCGCTGGGGCACCAGCCAGCCGGTGACCATCCGCGACAAGGACTTCGGCGCCGTGCGCCTGCGCGCCTTCGGCAACTACGCCTACCGCATCAGCGACCCCAAGCTGTTCCACACCAGCATCAGCGGCACGCGCGACCGCTACACCGTGGAAGACCTGGACGGCCAGCTGCGTGGCCTGATGCTGCAGCACATCAGCGACGCGGTGGCGCAAAGCGGCGTGCCCTTCCTGGACCTGGCGGCCAACCAGATCGAATTCGCCGTGCAGCTGAAAGATGCCACCGCGCCCGAATTTGCCAAGCTCGGCCTGGTGCTGGAAAGCGTGACGGTGCAGAACGTCAGCCTGCCCGAGGAACTGCAGAAGATCCTGGACCAGAAGATCGGCATGGGCATGGTCGGCAACGACATGGGCAAGTTCATGCAGTACCAGACGGCACAGGCGATCCCGAAGTTCGCCGAGGGCGCGGCCGGCGGCGGCAGTGGTGTCGTTGGCGATGCCATGGGCCTGGGCGCCGGCGTGGCGCTGGGCCAGGTGATGGCGCAGCAGCTGAGCCAGGGTCTTCAGGGCGGGGCGGTGGCCACTGCCGGCGCGGCAGCTGCCGCTGCACCGGTGGGCCTGAAGCCCGACGAAGTGATGGCCACGATCGAGAAACTGGCTGACCTGAAGGCCAAGGGCATCCTGACAGAGGACGAGTTCACTTTGAAGAAGGCCGAGCTGCTGAAGAAGCTGGTCTAGCTTGGCTACGTCACCGCAGCGCCTGTATCGCGCTGCGTGCCCCAACTGCGGCGCACCGGTCGAATTCGCCTCGGCCGCCAGCGCCAGCGCGGTCTGCAGCTTCTGCCGCAGCACCCTGGTGCGCGATGGCGAAGCGCTGCGCCGCATCGGCACCAGCGCCGAGCTCTTCGACGACCACAGCCCCCTGCAGCTGGGCGCCAGCGGCACGCGCCAGGGCCTGGCCTTCACCGTGGTGGGGCGCCTTCAATATGGCTATGACGGTGGCACCTGGAACGAATGGCATGTGCTGTTCGACACTGGCGACGACAGCACGCGTTCGGCCTGGCTGAGCGAAGACAACGGCGCCTACGTGCTGGCCTTCGACGCGCCGCTGCCAGCCGACGCGCCGCAGGACGCCGCCGGGCTGGCGCTGATGCGCGCCGGGCAGGCCGTGGCTATCGACGGGCGCGGCTGGCAGGTGGCGTCCAGCGCGCGTGCGCGGCTGATCGCGGCCCAGGGCGAACTGCCGTTTGCGCCACGGCTGGCAGGCGAATTCACGGTCGTCGACCTGCGCAACGCTGCCGGCGAAGTGGCCACGCTGGATGACAGCGACGCGCAGCGGCTGCACTGGTCCGTCGGTCGGTCGGTGGCCTTGTCGGAACTGCGCATGGCGGGGCTGAAGGACGGTCAGGCCGAGAAGACGCTGGCCAGCCGCGGCATCGAATGCCCCAGCTGCGGCAATGCGCTGGCCCCCACCCTGGCCAGCACCAAGAGCCTGGCTTGCGGCCAGTGCAGCGCCGTCGTCGACATCTCGCAGGGCCTGGGCGCCGACCTGGCCTTCTACGCCCAGAACAACAGCGGCCACGCCGGCCAGGAACCGCAGATCCCGCTGGGCAGCACGGGCACCCTGGCGCTGGGGCCGGCCGGTACGGCGCCCCTGCCCTGGCAGGTGGTGGGCTACCAGGAACGCTGCGACATCCCGGAAGACGCCGAGGAAGACACCAGCTTTTGGCGTGAATACCTGCTGTACCACCGCACCGAAGGCTTCGCCTTCCTGGTCGACAGCAATGAAGGCTGGAGCTGGGTCAAGCCCATCACCGGCGTGCCCACGCTGCGCGGCGACACGGCCCAGTGGCAGGGCGCGAGCTACCGCAAGCGCTACAGCTATGCCGCCAAGGTGACCTGGGTGCAGGGCGAGTTCTACTGGCGCGTGCAGCAGGGCGAACGCGCCCTGGTGACCGACTTCGAAGGCACAGGCGCCGGCGCCAGCCTGCGCCTGTCGCGGGAACAAACCGGCAGTGAAGTGACGTGGTCGGCTGGCAGCACCCTGCCAGCGGCCAGCGTGGCCGCAGCTTTCGCATTGCCCGCCGACGCGCGCGCCGCGCTGGAGCGCGACGTGCCCGTGCTGTCCACGGCCAAGTCCAGCCTGGGCGCGGGCAAGGCCTTGACACTGTTCTTCGTGGCCGTGCTGCTGGTCGTCTTGCTTTCAGAGTGCAGCGACGACGACTGCGACGAGGTGCGCCAGACCTTCGGTTCGGCCAGCACCGAATACCAGCAGTGCACGGCCCGGCGCGCATCCGGCGGCAGTGGCCGCGTGGGCGGTGGCAGTTATGGCGGCTGGTCCAGTGGGGGCAGCCACAAGTGAAACCCTTGGCAGCAGACCTGGCGCTGTGCCCCGGCGGTGCGCGCCTTCAACGACACTTCAGGAGATTTTCATGACCGGTCTGGAATGGCTCAAGCCCGCCGTGGTGTTCGGCTCGCTGCTTTACGCGCTGCTGGGCGTGGTGGTGTTCTGGCTCAGCTTCGTCATCATCGACAAGCTCACGCCCTACAACCTGTGGCAGGAAATCGTCGAGAAGAAGAACGTCGCGCTGGCCATCGTGGTGGGGTCGACCGCCATCGCCATCGGGCTGATCGTGTCGGCGGCGGTGCACGGCTAGCCCGAGCTGGGCAAGGCCTTCAGGCGTAGGTGACCCAGTCGCGCCGCTCGGCCGCATGCAGGTGCGGCAGGTGGTTGAAGGACAGCAGGTGATGGCGCTTGGGGCTGAAGGCGAATTCCGTCAGCGCGCTGTTGCGGATGCGCAGGTTCAGCGCGATGGCGGCCTCCGGCCCTGCGCCCAGCACCTGCGCCACGGCGGTGGCGATCGGCCCGCCGCTGCTGACGATCAGCACGTCGCCCTGGTGCTGCTGGCGCACATGGTCCAACGCGCCCGTGACGCCGGCCACGAAGTCGGGCCAGGCCGGCATGCCGGCCGGGGCGATGCGCCCGGCCATCCAGCCCGCCAGCGCTTCGCTCAGCAGCCGGAAGTGCGCCTTCACGAGCTCAGGCGTGCCGGGCGCGGGCAGTGGGCTTGCGCTGGCGCCGCTCGCCATCTGGTGGGCCAGATGCGCATGCACCAGGGCTTCGGGGTCGTATTCGTTCAGCCCTGGCCACAGCTGGGCCGCAGGCGTGTCGCCGTGGCCCGCGGCAATGGCGGCCAGGCTCTGGGCATGGCGTCGCAGCGTGCCGGTGTAGGCGGCTTCGAAGCGCAGGCCGCGTTCGGCAAACCACTGCCCCAGGGCCTGGCACTGGCGCGTGCCCAGAGCGCTGAGCTGGTCGTAGTCGGCCGCGCCAAAGCTGGCCTGGCCGTGGCGCACGAGGTAGAGGGTTCCCATGACGCCGATTGTGGCCAGCGGCTGCCCCGGGCCCTGTCGCCGGCGTGACCTGCTGCGCTACCCTCGCGGCGTGAGCAGCCTGCCGTCTTCAGCCCCCGCCCCCGCCCCCGCCCCCGCCCCCGCCCCCGCGTCAGCCACGGCCCCCGCCGGGGTCGGCATCTCGCCCGCCGAGGTCGCCCTGCTGGCCAGCGTGTTCGTGGTCGCGGCCTGCGGGTTGGTCTACGAACTGGCTGCTGGCGCGCTGGCCAGCTACCTGCTGGGCGACAGCGTGCTGCAGTTCAGCACCGTCATCGGCAGCTATTTGTTCGCGATGGGCATCGGCAGCTGGCTCAGCCGCTACATCGAACGCCAGCTGGTGGCGCAGTTCCTGCGCATCGAACTGCTGGTGGGCCTGGTGGGCGGGCTCATGCCGGCCGCGCTGTTCGTCGCGCACAACCTGCTGCCGGCAGGGGCCACCACGCCCTTTCGCGTGCTGCTGTATGGCCTGGTGGGGCTGGTGGGCATCTTGGTGGGGCTGGAAATTCCGCTCGTGATGCGCATCCTGAAGCGCCACTTCAGCCAGCGCTATGCGCTGAAGCACCTGGTGTCGCAGGTGCTGACCTTCGACTACCTGGGCGCCCTGGTGGTGGCGCTGGCCTTTCCGCTGCTGTTCGTACCGCACCTGGGGCTGGTGCGCACGGGGCTGTTCTTCGGCCTGCTGAACGTGGGCGTGGCGGTGTGGGCGCTGTGGCTGTTCCGCGCCGAACTGCGCGGTTGGTGGGCGCACGCCACTGCCTGCGGCTTGACCTTGGCCCTGCTGCTGGCCGCCATGGCCGGTGCCGGCCGGCTGACGACCTGGGCCGAAGACGCCTTCTACGGCAGCGACATCGTCCTGCGCCAAAGCAGCGACTACCAGCGCGTGGTCGTCACCGCCGGCCCTGGCGGTGTGCGCCTGTACCTGAACGGCAACCTGCAATTCCATTCGCGCGACGAATACCGCTACCACGAAGCCCTGGTGCACCCGGCCATGGCGGCCTACGCCGCGCAGTCGGCACCGCGCCGCGTGCTGGTGCTGGGCGGCGGCGACGGCATGGCCGTGCGCGAAGTGCTGAAGTACCGGGGCGTGGAACAGGTCACCCTGGTCGAACTGGACCCGCAGATGACGCGCCTGTTCTCGCAGCACCCGCGCCTGGTGGCGCTGAACGGTGGCGCGCTGGCCAGCCCGAAGCTGAAGATCGTGAACGCCGACGCCTACGCCTGGCTGGAAGACAACCGCGAGGCCTTCGACCTGATCGTCGTCGACTTCCCCGACCCCACCAACTTCAGCATCGGCAAGCTCTACAGCACCAGCTTCTACCAGCGCGCCGACCAGGCGCTGGCTGCCGGCGGCTACATGGTGGTGCAGACCACCAGCCCGCTGGTGGCGCGCCAGAGCTTCTGGACCGTGGCCGCCACGCTGGAAGCCGTGGGCCTGCAGACCACGCCGTACCACGCCCATGTGCCCAGCTTTGGCGAATGGGGCTTCATCATCGCCGGCCGCCGGCCCTGGGTGATGCCCCAGGCCCTGCCGCCCGGCCTGCGCTTTCTCACGCTCGAAGGCCTGCCCGCGCTGCTGCAGTTCCCGCCCGACATGGCGCGCGTGCCGATGCCGCCCAACCGTCTGAGCAACCAGGGCCTGGTGGCCACCTTCGAGGAAGAATGGGGCCGCGTGCAGCGCTGACGCGGCGCCAGTGGCTGCTGGCCGGCACCGCCGCGCTGGCCGGCTGTGCCGACGACGCCCCGCCGTTGGCGGCCCTGCCGCAGGAACTGCCCGTGCGCTGGCTGGACAGCGACCACGCCCGCGGCCACCGGCTGCGCGCTTCTGCCGTTAGCCCTGCCGCTAGCGCGGCCGGCAGCCTGCCCGCACCAGCCCGGCAGCGCCGCGCCGCCGTGCTGGTGGTGGGCGCGGGCGTGGCCGGCCTGGCCGCCGCGCGCGCCTGCGTGCAGGCCGGCGAACCCGACGTGCAGCTGCTGGAACTGGCCGACCAGCCCGGCGGCAACAGCCGCGGCCACGCGCTGGCCGGCATGGCCTGCCCGCTGGGCGCGCACTACCTGCCCCTGCCCGGGCCGCAGGCGCGCGAAGTGGCGGCCTTCCTGCATGAAGAAGGCCTGCTGCGCACGGTGCTGGGCCGCACCGTGGCCGACGAACGCCACCTCTGCCACAGCCCGCAGGAACGCCTGTTCATCGACGGCGCCTGGGCTGAAGGCCTGCTGCCGCCGGCCGACCCGTCGTCCCGCACCCAGCAGCAGTACCAGGCCTTCGCCGCCCAGGTGCGGCAGGCGCAGGCACTGGGCTTTGCCCTGCCCAGCACGCGTGCGCCCTGGGGGCCAGCCCACGCCGCGCTGGACGCGCAGACCTTCGCGGCCTGGCTGGCGCGCCAGGGCCTGGACGACGAACGGCTGCTCTGGTTTCTGGACTACTGCTGCCGCGACGACTACGGCGCCGGGCTGCAGCAGGTGTCGGCCTGGGCCGGGCTGCACTACTTCGCCAGTCGGCACGGCTTCCACGCGCCAGGCTCCATCGAAGGCCCTGGCCCGGGCGAAGGAGACCCCGTCTTCACCTGGCCCGAAGGCAACGCCGCCCTGGTGCACCGCCTGGCCGCGCCGCTGCAAGACCGGCTGCACACCGGCCGCACCGTCCTGCGGGTGGAAGAAGGCCGGCACGGCGTGCAGCTGCTGGCCTGGGACGAAGCCAGCGGCCAGGCCGAAGCCTGGCAGGCGCAGCGCGTGGTGCTGGCGGTGCCGCTGTTTGTGGCCGCGCGGCTGCTGGCCAATCCGCCGGCCGCGCTGCAGCCGGCCGTAGCCGCCCTGCAGTACGCGCCCTGGCTGGTGGCCAACCTGCACCTGGACAGGCCCTTGCTGGACCGTCCCGGCGCCCCGCCCAGCTGGGACAACGTGGCCTATGGTGGCAGCGGCCTGGGCTGGGTCGACGCCATGCACCAGAGCCTTCGCACCGCGCCCGGCCCCACCGTGCTGACGGTCTACCGCAGCCTGCTGCCGGCGCAGCGCGCGGCCCTGCTGCAGGGGCAAGCGGCCAACTGGGCACGCGTGGCGCTGCAGGAACTGTTGGCCGTGCACCCCGACCTGCCGCGCCGCCTGCGCCAGGTCGACCTGCAGCGCTGGGGCCACGCCATGGCCATACCGGCGCCGGGCGTGCGCAGCAGTGTGCAAGCCGGCGCACTGGCCGCGCTGCGCCAGGCCCGTGGCCGCCTGCGCTTTGCGCACAGCGACTGCACGGGCAGTTCGGTTTTCGAAGAGGCCTACACCGGGGGCTGGCTGGCCGGCAGCGACACCCAGGCTGGCTGAGCCCGCATCGGCCAGACGGACACGCGGCCTGAGTCCGCCGCTGCCGGTCGGCCACCAGCGGGCCCAGGTGCCGTCAGTCCGCCAGCGGCAGTTCGCGCCAGTTCAGCCGGCGCAGGCCGGGGGGGGGGTTCGGGCGGAACTTGAATTCGCGCGTGTCGCCGTTGTTGTTGCCGCCGATCAGGCGCGCCTTGCCGTCCACGCTGAAGAAGCGCAGGTCGGTGATGATGCCCGACAGGCTGTCGTTGTAGGCGATGGTGGTCTCGCCCGACTGCAGCACGCTCTGGCCCGAACCCAGGTCGATGGCGTAGACCCGGTTCACGCCCGAAGGGCTGCAGGCGTTGCCCGAAGGCAGCATGGCCGAGAACGCCACCACGCCCAGGAAGCTGACCGGGTCGCTGATGACGCGCCAGCCCGGGCCGTCGGTAGCCGCACCCAGGTCCACCCACCAGCCGATCTCGGTCGCCAGGTTCATGGTGATCGGCTGGGTCAGGTTGCTCAGCTTGCGCAGCCGGCTGCCCGTGCCGCTGTTGCGGTGTGGGTAGCTCATGCCCGTGGGCAGGCTGGCGGAAGTGCTGAACGTGTTGCCCGTGCCGTCGATGATGGCGTAGAAGCCCTGCGGCTGGGTGTTGCCCAGGTCGGTGCGGGCCAGCAGCTTGCCGCTGCCCACGGTGACGAAGCGGCGGTTGGTGCGCGGCTGCACCACCACCAGCGGCCGGCTGGTGATGGGCACGGCGTTGCCGTTGGTGTCGGTCAGCTCGGCCAGCTTCAGCGGCGCGGCATAGCTGCCGCTGGCCGGCGTCAGGTCCAGCCGCCACAGGTTGCCCAGCAGGTCGCCGGCGTAGACGGATTCGGCGGTGAAGTCGGTGCGGTCCAGGATGAAGGCCTGCACATGCGCCATCCCGGCCGGGCTGCCGGTGCTGCCCACGCCGGTGCCGATCTTTTCCAGCAGCGCGCCGGTGCGCGGGTTGACGATGAAGAAGTAGCCCTTGCCGTCGCTGTTGTTGTGGCCGCTGCCGAAGATCAGCACCCAGCCGTACTTCTTCGTCTTCACTGCAGCCGGTTCGCCGTAGGTGAAGCCCAGGTCGGTGTGGGTGAACTCCCACAGCACCTTGCCGGCGGCGGCGCTCTCGCTGGTGAAGGCGGCGGGGTCGGTCACGTCGATGGCGTAGTAGGCCTTGCCGCCCTTGCCCAGGCCGCCCACCAGTACCGAACGCCAGGTCGGCGTGCCGCTGCCGCCCTGGGTCTTGCCCATGTCGATGTCGAAGACGTTGATCGGGCCGTCGACCAGGTTGCGGTGCGTGAAGTTCGGGTTGCCGCGGTGCTGCAGGCCGGTCTGTGCCGGTGTGCCGTTGGCGCCCTGGTACAGCGCGCCGGGCACGTAGGCAAAGACTTCATTGCCGCCGTCGGTGGTGGTGACAGACCCGTTGATGGCATGCAGCATGCCGGCATTGCTGCCCACGTAGACCATCGTCGCCCGGTCCTTCCAGGTGGTGCGGAAAGCCGCATAGCCGGCATTGGTGGCTGACGAATACGGTGCCACTGGCCGAACCACGACGCGCGGCTTGGACCCGACAATGTCGCCCACCGGCCCAGTACGGGTGCGATAAGCCTTGGTGCTGTTGGAAGCGCTGGAGCCCTCTTCGTGCGTGGCGTCGCCGCGCAGGTAGTTCAGGTAGTCGGTGCTGTCGTTGCCGCTGCGGTAGGCGGTGTCCAGCGTGCCCAGCTGCGCCGCCGAAATGCCGGTGCTGCGGAAGGGCACGGCGGCGTTGGTGCCAGTGTTCCAGGTCACCACGCGGCGGCCGGTGTCCCAGCCCGTGCCGGCCAGCTGCGCGGCCAGTTTGGTGCTGAAGTTCCAGGCCGTCACCTGGGTGGGCGCGCCGGTTCCGGGGTCGAAGGTGCTCGTGCTGCCGGTCACTTCGCCCGTCCAGTTGCCGGCGTCGTACTTGGCGGCATAGGTGTCCGCGCCCGACTGCGCCACCTGCGGCAGCGCAGTAGAAAACGAGGTGCTGAAGGCGCTCAGCTGGGCCGCGATGTCGGCAAACGCGCGCGTCAGGCCGGCCACCAGCTGGTCCGGGCGCGCAGCGGTGAAGTAGGTGTCGGGCCGGTCCTGGCTGCCCACCAGTTCCCCGGTGGTGGACCACCAGGGCTTGGGCAGGTCGGCCGTGCGCGTGTACGGGTTGAAGTTCTCGGGCAGCTTGGCACCGCCGTACTTGGCGGCCAGGTAGAACTGGTTGTTGGCCTTGTAGGTCTGGTATTCCAGGATGTCCAGCCAGTAGGTCTGCACGGTCTGCTTGCCGGCGGTCTTCGGCACCGCGACGTTGTCGGGCCGGATGTCCTTGCCATTGGCGTCGAAGGCGACGCCGGCCATCAGCGCCGAGTTGTTGTTGCAGCAGCCACCCCAGTTCTCGGCCGTGCCGGCGCTGTTGCCCAGGCCGTGCAGCTGGCCCAGCTTGTTGGTGGCGGCCACGGCGTCGACGGTGGTGTCGGCGATCACCGCTGCGGGCTTGGTCGATTCGTTGGCCGTGCCCGTGGGGCCTGGCACGTTCTTGTCGGCGTGGCTGTTGACGTCGCCAATGCCCAGCACGAAGTTCTTCTGGCAGCTGTGCTGGAGGGGGTCGTCCCAGCTGGTGATGACGGGGAAGCCATCGACCCAGATACGGTTGGTGTCGGTGTCGCCGGACTTCGCTGTCCATTCCGGCACGTTGCCCAGGTTCTTGAAGTAGCGGATGGCGGCGTAGTACAGCTCGCCCACCGGGTCGAAAGTCTTGTAGTTGCCGGGGTTGATCTGACCGAACTTGTTCAGGTAGTTGATGACACCGCTGTTGCCCACTGGCGTGCCGAACAGGGCGGCCGTGGCGCTGGCGTCGGTGGCGTCGGGGTTGGGCTCCAGAATGCCGGTGGACGGGTCCCATTCGCGCGCAGTGTTGGTGGCCGGGGGCAGGGTGGGTTCGTCGTTCTTCAGCGGGCCGATGAACTTCTGCTTCGCGCGCAGCACGCCGCCGTCGCGCCGGATGTTGCTGTCGTTCAGGTAGCCGAAGGCGCTGTAGCGGATGCGGTCGGCATACTGCTGCAGCAGCCCGGTGGGCTTGTAGTTGCCCGAGCTGTAGAGCGTGCAGTTGCCTTCCAGCGGGCCGGCGCCGCTGGTGCTGTCGCAGACCTTTACGCGTACCGTCACTTCGTACAGCGTGGTGGTGTTCACGGCCCCGCCGGTGTAGTCCGACGGGGCGCCGTCCACCGCACCGGCCGTGGTGATGGCAGTGAAGCGCAGCTTGTTGCCCAGGCCCTGCACGCGCATGGCCATGCTGCCCCAGCCGAACGGCGTGTTGGCAGACACCAGCGCGCTGGTGCCCAGCGACCGGTTCGGGAAGTTGCCGGTGCCGCCCTGGCCGCTGGCCCAGGCTTTTTCCAGGATGGTGGTGTTGCTGGTGTCGACCACCCGCAGGCCGCCCGTCAGCGCCCAGCGGAAGGGGTCGATGGTCTGCATCGTCGCCCAGTTCAGGAAGTTGCCGCTCCACTTGCCGGCCTGCCCGCCGGTGCAGCCACGCGCGATGGCGGCGCCGCTGGGCGCGAAGTGGCGCACGTTGCCGGTGGCGAGGTTCTCGGTCGCGACGTAGACATAGGTGTAGCACTTCTCGGGGTCGAAATACCCCAGGTAAGGCTTGCCGCTGTCGTAGCCGCTGTCGATGTGGGCCACGCTGACAGCGGTGGGGAATTCCACGCTCAGCGCCAGGGCCAGGTTGCCCGGCACGGCCGTGTTGGAAAACACCGGCTGGTCGGCCAGTGCGGTCTGTGCGCTGGCGCCCAGCGGGCACAGGCTGGCCAGGGCCAGCAGCAGCGCTGGCGCCCCGCGGCGCAGGAAGGCGTTGGTGATGGTCGTGGTGGCCATGGCAGAAGCTCCGGTGGCGTTTACAGCGTGAACGTGGTCTGGAAGAAAGCTTGGGTCTGGCGCGGACCGGTGACGCGCACCGACAGCCGGTACACCACCAGCTGCGGCGCGGCGCCGGCGCCGCCGGACGATCCGAATTCAGCCGTCACGGGGTCGCTGCCGTTGACGGCGCTGGACACCTCGCTGTCGGCCATCGTGCATTGGGCGGGGTCGGCCGGGCCGTCACTGCGGCACAGGCGTTCCACCACGTAGCGCACGCTGATGCCCATGTCGGCCACCGCGATGTCGCGCGCGGCGGTGCCGGCGGTGGCGAAGGCGGTGTCGCTGACCAGGGCCAGGGGCAGGCCCTGGGCCGTGACGTCGGCGCCGCTGTACTGGCTGGCGCGGTAGTTCAGCGCCTGGTTGTGCGACTGGCGCAGCGCTTCGCTGCCCAGGCTGCCGCCCTGCATCTGTGCCAGCACCTCGGCCAGGGCGCGTTCGCCCTGGTTCGTCAGGTCGCGCTTGAAGCCCAGGTTGCCGCTGTTGGCCAGGCTGGAGTTCATCGACCGCACCATGGCGACGGCGCCGATGAGCATGATGAGCATCGCGATCAGCCCGAACAGGATGACCACGCCGCGTTGGCGGCCCGGGGATGACAGGCGTTTCATGGGCGCTTCATGGGCGTTGGGTGAGCAGCGCGTTACGCAGCGGCACCGTGAAGTCCAGCGTGCGGTAACGCAGGCTGCGGTCGCCTGCGGCGATGCTGTGCGTGGCCTGCTGGGCCGCCGGCAGGTCGGCAAACAGCGTCAGGCTAGCGGGTGAGATGTCGGTGCGTTCCGGGCTGTTGTTGCGCAGCACGAGGGCCACCCGCACGGCGATGATGCGGCTCAGCGCCGTTGCGGCGGCTTCGCTGCCGTTCATCAGCGTGGCGGCCGTCCAGTCGGCATCGGCAGGGCTCACCCAGTCGTCGATGCGGCCGTCGTCGTCGGTGTCCACGCCGTAGCGCGCACGCAGGTCGACCACGCCGTCGGCCACCGGCACCACGGTGTTGCTGGCGTCCAGGCGCAGCAGGTCGTAGCTGACCAGGGTGTTGTTGGCGGCCACGCCCAGCAGCTGGAAGCCGGGCCGGCTGCCGGCTTCGTTGCCCAGTGGCACCACCCAGGCACGCCGGGCGCTGCCGATGTCGTCCAGCGCGATGCCGCCCACGCTGGCGGCGTAGAAGTTGCCGCCCAGTTCCAGCACATCGGTGTTGCCCACGAAGCCGGCTTCCACCTGCTGCAGCACGCAGGGCAGGGGCCCGGTGCCGGTGTTCGTTTCCTGCACCAGGGCCACCAGGTCGCCGCCGCGCAGACCCAGGGTGATGGGCACGCGCAGGCTGGCCGTGCCGCTGCTGGCCGAATTCGTCAGCACCGGCAGCGGGGCTTCGCCCAGGCCCGAAGAGCCGGTCTGCACGATCAGCACGTCCGACCCGCCGTTGCCCGTGCCGGCCTGCACCACCAGCGGGGCCATGCGCATCGTCAGCGGCACGCTGGCAAAAGGCGCGGGGTAGGCGCTGGCGCGCGGCAGGAAGGTGCCCAGCGTGGCACGCTGGGCCTGCAGCGCGCAGCCGTAGGCGTTGCGCCAGCCCTGCGCAAAGCCCGAACCGGCGCTGCGCAGCGTGCGGTCCAGCACATAGCTGAGGTAAGCGCCGTTGTTGCTGCTGTCGTTGGTGGAAGTGAGCGTGCGGCGCCCGCTTTCGCTGCGCACCAGCATCAGGGTGATGGCCAGCGTCAGCACCAGCGCGATGGCCACCGCCACCATCAGCTCGATCAAGGTGAAGCCGCGCCGCGGCCGGGCAGGCCAGTGCGTCATGGGATCAACACCTCGGTGATGTAACGGTTCTCGGTGCCGGCGGGCGTGCCCGTGGGCACCCAGGTGATGGTGATGCGCGCCACGTTGCCCGTCACGGCCACGGCGCCGGTGCCGCCGGGCAGGCCGGCGGCTGTGGCATTGGCCACGCGGGTCTGCCACGCCGTGATGGCGGCGGCCGGCAGGTTGGCGGTGTTGTTGGTCCACATCGCGGTGGCCAGTTCGCTGGCCAGCAGGGCCGCCCGCGTGCTGTCTTCGGCGTTCACCGACACCTGCAGCGCCTTGGCCTGCAGCCCCACCAGGCCCAGCAGGCCGAATGAGAACAGCACCAGCACCACCATCACTTCGATGAGCGAAATACCGCGGCGGAGCCGCTGCAGACGAGGGGTCTTCATGTTCAGCACCCGTCCGGCCCGGCGCCGCCGACGAGGCACATGCGCACCTGGCCACCCAGGGCGACGGTGACGTTCAGGCTGCGGTCGGCGCCCGTGTTGCTGACCACGTAGGTGCCCACGCCGCCCGTGGGCACGGCGCAGGGCTGGTTGCCAACGCCAGGGTTGGCGTTGGCCGTCAGCCGCCCGGCCGAGTTGAAACACAGCAGGCGCGGGCCGGTGATGCTGACGTTGCCCGTGGCTTCGGTCAGCGCCCCGCACTGCAGGGTTTCGACGGCATCGCCGGCCACCAGCGGCACGGTGCGCATGGCCCAGTAGATGCCGGTGGCGTTGCTGACGATGCTGTCGTCGCAGAGCTTGCTGCTGGTGCGGAAGAAAACCACCTGCCGGTTGCGGCGCACGGCTTCGGACTGCGCAAACCGCAGGCCCGACTGCAGCGCGTCACTGACGCTGCGCACCTGGGCGTTGCGCGTCCAGGTGCTGAAGGCCGGCGCAGCCAGGCCCAGCAGCAGCCCCAGCAGGCTGATGGTCACCATCAGCTCGACCAGCGAAAAGCCGCGGTGCCCGACCGATGCCCGCCAGCGGGTCTTCAGCACGTCTGCCCCCGCTTCAGGATCCAGCTTGTGGCGCAGGTGCCGTAGCCGCTTTCTGCCGCCGTCGTGGCGCGCACGTCGTTTTGGTTGATGGTGTACGTGAAGGCGCTGACGTTTCCGCTGCCCACGGCCTGCAGCGTGAAGGTGGTGGCGGTGGGCGTACCCACGCAGCTGACGACGAAACGGCCGAAGGTGCGGGTGTTGGCGTCGGTGCTGGCGCAGGGCGTGATGAACGTACCGGCCGTGGCGTAGGTGCGGTTGTCCAGGAAGTGGCGCTCCATCTGCGCCCGCATCGTGGCCAGGCCGTTCGTGGCGTCGACCAGGTTGCCGCGCACGATGTAGTCGCGGTAGCTGGGATAGCCGATGGCGGCCAGGATGCCGACGATCGCGACCGCGATCATCACTTCGATAAGCGTGAAGCCGGCAGGGCGGCGTGCGCAAAGACTTTTGTTCATGGCGGACCGGGCTGGCTGTGCGGGGGGCCAGGGCAAGCCTGTGGGGGCTGCCCGGGTTCACAACCGGTTTTCGGTCTGCCGGTGCGCGAACTTGAGCCCGCTGCACCGAGTGAATAAGTCTCAGGAAACGGAAATGGGTGTCGGGTTGTTAACGGCGTCGGTTTCGGCCTGCCGCGCAGGCCGGCCCGACAGCCGCCGGTGGGTCCAGTCCAGTATTTCCAGCTGGCCCGACCGGTGTTCTACCAAGGCCGTCAGGCTTTCGACCCAGTCGCCATCGTTGCAATACAAAACTTCGCCGATCGTGCGCATTTCTGCATGGTGGATGTGGCCGCAGACCACACCCTGCAGGCCCCGCTGCCGGGCTTCGCGGGCCACGGCTTCCTCAAAATCACTGACGTAGCTGACGGCGCGCTTGACCTTCAGCTTCAGGTAGCGCGACAGGCTCCAGTACGGCAGCCCCAGCCTGGCGCGCCAGGCGTTCAGCCGGCTGTTCACGCGCAGGGTCAGTTCATAGGCCCAGTCGCCGACGTAGGCCAGCCACTTCGCGCACTGGATGACGCCATCGAACAGGTCGCCATGCGTCACCCAGAGCCGGCGGCCGTCGGCCAGGGTGTGAACCCATTCGTCGGCCACGTCGATGCCGCCGAAGTTGTGGTCCAGGTACTTGCGCGCGAATTCATCGTGGTTGCCGGGGATGAAGATCACCCGCGTGCCCTTGCGCGCCTTGCGCAGCAGCTTCTGCACCACGTCGTTGTGCGCCTGCGGCCAGTACCACTGCCGCCGCAGCTGCCAGCCGTCGATGATGTCGCCCACCAGGAACAGCGTGTCGCATTCCACCGTGCGCAGGAAGTCCAGCAGCGCGACGGCCTGGCAGCCCGGCGTACCCAGGTGCAGGTCGGAAATCCAGACCGTACGCAGGTGCAGCTTGCCTTCGCCGTTGTCGTCTGCGCCAGCCTCGTCGGTGGAGCCAGGTGCGTCACCGGGCGTCGGGGCGACCGCTGTCGCCCAGGCGGCAGGGGTTCTTGGCGGGGCGGGGGTGCCCAGGGCTTCGCGCAACATGCGTCACGCATCTTGCAGCGCGGCTGCGACGGGGGCGTGACAGCAGCGCGTCAAGGCCATGGCAGACCGATGGCGCCTGGACGATGGCTTCAGGGCGATGGCGTCAACAGCACTGGCACCCGCGGCGCCGGCGCGGCCGTGTTGGCGCCTGCGGCTGCGGCGCGCGCGGGATCGGCTGCCGGCGGCAGCCAGCGCGACAGCAGCTCTGGCACTTCGAACAAGGCGCGGTTGTGCTGCTGGCGCACCCGGGCTTGCAGCGCCGGCAGCTGCTGCAGCACGTCGGCCACGGCGGCGCGCACCGTGCGCAGGCTGCGGTGCACCACGCCCAGGCCGTGCTCCTGCACCCAGTCGGTGTTCCAGCGCTCCTGCGGCAGCGTCCAGGCGTTGCGCGTGGTGATCACGGGCAGTCCCATCTGCACCGCTTCGCTGATCGACCCCGGCCCGGGCTTGCCGATGAAGAAGTCGGCCAGGTGCATCCATGGCGCAACGTCGGGCGTGAATTCCAGCACCACGCGCGGGGCGCGGGCCGGCTGCGCCCGCAGCGCCCGGGCCAGCGCGGCGTTGCGCCCGCACAGCAGCACCAGCGGTACGTCAGCCAGGCGTTCGGCCAGCGGCAGCATGGCGCGGCTGCCGTGGCCGCCAAACAGCACCAGGCCCGTGGGTTCGTCGGCCGGCAGGCCCGCAGCCAGGCGGGCCCGGCGCCGGTCGACAGCGGGGGCGGCGTGGAAGGCCGGGCGCAGCAGCATGCCGCTGACCCGGTGCACCTGGCTGGCCGGCAGGCCGGCGGCCAGGGCCTGCTGCACGGCGTGCGCGGTGCCGCACACCAGCTGCTGCGGCAGGCCGGGTTCGGCCCAGAAGTGCGGCGGGTGGTCGGCCAGGTCCGTCATCACGGTGACGAAGGGCACGCCGGGCCACGCCAGGTTCAGGCTCTGGCACAGCACGCGGTTGAAGTTGGGGATCAGCGACACCACCAGGTCCGGGCGGCTGGCTGCCCAGTGCGCCTGCAGGCGCTGCACCAGGCTGCCCTGCAGCAGGCGGATGCCGCCCTGCAGCAGCTTCAGTTCCTGCGCCAGGCCCAGCGTGAAGCCGCTGGTCAGGCGCTTGTTGTACAGGTCTTCGGGCTGCAGGCCCGTCAGGCGCTGGAACAGGCCCTGCGGGTCCAGCACTTCGGTCAGGTTCGTCAGCCGCAGCTGCCAGGGCCGGTGCTGCAGCGCAATACCCTGCTGCAGCGCCAGCCCCGCCGCGCGGTGGCCGCCGCCAGCGTTGAAATACACCAGTTCGACCAGCGGCTGCGTCTTCATGGCGCGGCAGTTCGTAGCCTGGTCCCGCCGGCGGGGGCTGCCGCGGGCAGGTGCATCAGGGCCTGGCCCATGCGCACGCGTGCGCCGGTGGCGATGCCCGGCGCCAGCGTGAAGCCCGGCGGGGCGAACACGATGATGGTGCTGCCATGTTCGAACCAGCCCAGTTCCTGGCCCTTGGTGACAGTGGCGCTGCAGGGCAGCTCGTTCGGACCGGGGTACTTCAGGTGCAGCAACAGGTTCAGGCAGTGCAGACGGATGCTGGCCACCAGGATGGCCGCCACCGGCACCAGGGCCACGGGCGCGCCGCCGTCCAGCCGCATGTGCAGCACCGCGCGTTCATTGCGGCAGAACAGGCGTTCCACGCGCTTGAGCGCAATCGGATTCACGTTCCAGGTGTCGCCGGCCAGGTAGCGGACATGCTCGATGCGCCCGTCGTGCGGTGCGTGGAAGCGGTGGTACATGGCCGATGTCAGGCGCAGCGTGACGTAGCTGCCGTTGCGCCACGGCCGGGCGGCGTCGATGCTGCCGAACAGGTCTTCGATGCGGTACGGGAAGCCCTTGGCCTGGAACAGCTGGCCGTTGCGCACGCGCCCGCATTCGCCCACGATGCCGTCGCTCGGGCTGGTCAGCACGTCGGCCCGCAGGTCTACCTGCCGGGCGCCAGGCTTCAGTTCGCGCGTGAAGCAGTCGTGCAGGCTGTCGAAGCGGGTCTTGCTGGCTTCGCTCAGGTCCAGGTCGGTGAACAGCTTCCAGACGGCGATGGACGCGTCGCGCACCCAGGGCTGTCGCACCTGGCTGAAGCGGCCCATGAAGCGTGTCAGCGCGGCGCGCGGGATGCGGTTGGTGAGCAGGAAGTTCAGGTCTTCCTGCAGTAGCAGCTTGTCGCGCCAATGCCGCAGCCAGCCGCCTGCCGGGGCGTTCAGGGGCAGGTGTTGTAGAGGGTTCTTCATCAGGTCATCACACCGTCAAGGCCAGGACATACAACCGCAGCGTCACATTCACAGGTGTCGCTGCATGAACGAGACTTTTGCTTTTTCCGCCATCGCACTGGCCGCCGTGGCGGCGGCGCTGCCGGCGGCCAAGCGCCGGCTGGAACTGTCGCTGGCCAAGCACCCGTCGCTGACGGGCCATTCGCGCATGGCCAAGCGCGTGGCGTCGCTGGTGCCGGGCTACAGCTACGACGAGCAGCGCTTCTTCGGCAGCGACGGCGCCCCGGCCGACGTGCTGCAGCGCCGGCGACAGGGCTTTGGCCGCCTGGCTGCGCAGCTGGGCGACCGGCATGCCCGCAGCATCGAGCTCACGGCGCAGGCCCGCGGCGGCATCAGCGACCTGCAGTTCACCGGCGCGTACCGCGTGCCCTTCCAGTACAGCGCCTACCTGCGCCAGCACCTGAAGATCGGCAGCTTCGTGCAGCGCACCGACGGCGTGACGATGACCGACATGGACGGCCAGGTGTTCTACGACCTGACCGGCAGCTACGGCGTGAACGTGTTCGGCAACGACTTCTACAAGGCCTGCATCGAAGAAGGCGCGGCGCGCGCCCGCGACCTGGGCCCGGTGCTGGGCAGCTACCACCCGGCCGTGGCCTGGAACGTGGAACAGCTCAAGCGCATCAGCGGCCTGGACGAGGTCAGCTTCCACATGAGCGGCACCGAAGCCGTGATGCAGGCCGTGCGCCTGGCGCGCTATCACACGCGCCGCAAGTACCTGGTGCGCTTCAGTGGTGCGTACCACGGCTGGTGGGAAGACGTGCAGCCCGGCCCCGGCAACCCGCTGCCGCCTGGCCGCACCTACACGCTGAAGGAAATGGACGCCGACACCCTGCGCGTGCTGAAGACGCGCCGGGACATCGCCTGCGTGCTGGTGAACCCGCTGCAGGCCCTGCACCCGAACAAGTCTGCGCCCGGCGATTCGGCCCTGCTGGACAGCGGCCGCCGCGCGGCATTCGACCGGGCGGCCTACACCGCCTGGCTGCAGCAGCTGCGCGATGTCTGCACCGCGCGCGGCATCGTGCTGATCTTCGACGAGGTCTTCGTCGGCTTCCGCCTGGCGCCCGGTGGCGCGCAGGAATATTTCGGCGTCAAGGCCGACATGGTCACGTACGGCAAGACGCTGGGCGGCGGGCTGCCGGTGGGCGTGGTGTGCGGCCGCGCTGCGCTGATGAAGCGCTACCGCGAAGAGCGCCCGGCCGACATCTGCTTTGCCCGCGGCACCTTCAACGCCCACCCTTACGTGATGGGGGCGATGCAGGTGTTCCTGGAGCGCCTGCACAGCGAACCGGTGCGCCGCATGTACGCGGGGCTGGACGAGACCTGGAACGCCCGCGCCGCGCAGATGAACGCCGCGCTGCAGGCCGCGGGCGTGCCGGTGCAGGTGGCCAACTTGTCGAGCATCTGGACGGTCTACTACACCGCCCCCAGCCGCTACAACTGGATGCTGCAGTTCTACCTGCGCGAACAGGGCCTGGCGCTCAGCTGGGTGGGCACCGGGCGCATGGTCTTCAGCCTGAACTACAGCGACGAAGACTTCGCCGCGGTGGTGCAGCGCTTCGTGGCGGCGGCCTGCGCGATGCAGGCCGACGGCTGGTGGTGGCAGGGCGAAGGGCTCAGCAACAAGAGCATCCGTCGCAGCATCCTGCGCGAGATGCTGGCGCATCGCTGAAGCGCCTTTCAGCGCGGCGCCTGTTCGCCGTGCGACAGCACGTGGCGCATCGGGTCCAGGCGCTCGCCGCGCAGCAGGTGCAGCGGCGCGCGCCAGTACAGCATGACGTCGTGGAACGGGTCGGTGATGATCTTGGTGGCCCACACCAGCCCGGTCTGCACATCGGCGATGAGGAACAGCTGGCCGGTGCGGAACAGCAGGCCCGCCACACCCAGCGCCAGCCAGGCCATGCCCACGTCGTGCCACCAGCCCGTGAAGCCGGTGGCCGGCGCGATCAGCCCGCCCAGCGACGGTGCCAGCCACAGCGCCAGCGGTGCGGCGGCCCAGATCACCATCAGCACGATCTTGCGCTGGATGTTGTAGCCAACCTTGATCTCT
The DNA here is from genome assembly GCA_027485165.1 of Rubrivivax sp. Lineage (GTDB taxonomy): Bacteria > Pseudomonadota > Gammaproteobacteria > Burkholderiales > Burkholderiaceae_C > Rubrivivax. Next base: position 13,326 of record JAIXRN010000066.1, on the reverse strand, counting down.
TCTTTGTATGCGTGCGTGGCCTGGTTGACGCTGTCGTAGCCCTTCGGTTCGAAGAAGAAGTGCCCGGCCTGGCGCGTCGTCATCGACACGCCCCAGGCCAGCCAGGCCGCGGCCGCGGGTTCGATGAACAGCAAGGCGTACGCGCAGAGAAAGCTCAGGGCGCTGACCAGGTGCAGGCTCTGGTTGATGCGGCAGTGGTGGTAGTAGCGGTGGTCGTCCCAGCGCTGGGTGCGCAGGGCCTGCAGGAAGGTCTGGCGGGTCTGGATGTTCAAAGGGCGGGCTCCTTGAAGGGCTGAGCGCGCCAGCGCGGCGGCCCATGTGAAAGCATGGTGACGGCCGGCGATGAAGCCGGCATGAACAGGGCGTGAAAGCGCCGTGACGACACTGGGCCGACATCCGGCCGACACGGAGTCCGCCACGCCCGCGTCATGTGCCTGTCACGCCGCTGTTGCGCACCGCACGCACAGTAGGGGTATGGAAGTTGAGCCGCTCGCGGGCCTGCGTGTCGACGACTACCTGCCGCAGCGGCGTTCGCTGCGCGTGGCGGTGGTGACGGAGACCTTTCCGCCCGAAGTCAACGGGGTCGCCGCGACCATCGCCCGGGTCGTTGACGGCTTGCGCCAGCGCCAGCACGAAGTGCAGCTGGTGCGCCCGCGGCAGGATGCTGTCGACGCGGGCTGGGCCGCAGCCCCGGGTGGCCAGTGGCACACCGAAGTGTTGATGCGGGGCCTGCCCATCCCGCGCTACCCGCAGCTGAAGATGGGCATGCCCAGCAAGCGTGCGCTGCTGGCCCTGTGGACGCGGCGCCGGCCCGACCTGGTGCACCTGGTGACCGAAGGTCCGCTGGGCTGGTCTGCCCTGGGTGCCGCACTGAAGCTGGGGCTGCCGGTGGTCAGCGACTTCCGCACCAACTTCCACGCCTACAGCCGCCACTACGGCGCGGCGTGGCTGCACCAGCCGATCATGGCTTACCTGCGCCGGTTTCATAACCGAACGGCTTGCACGATGGTGCCGACCGAGGCCTTGCGCCAGCAGCTGGCCGACGCCGGCTTTCGCCGTCTGGAAGTGGTGGCGCGCGGCGTCGACAGCCGTTTGTTCAGTCCGGCCCGGCGCAGCGAAACGCTGCGCGCGCATTGGGGTGTCGGGCCCGACACCACCGTCGTGCTGTGCGTGGGCCGGCTGGCGCCCGAAAAGAACCTGGCCAGTCTGGTGGCAGCCTGGCGTGCCATGGCCGCCAGCGGCCAGCCGCTGAAGCTGGTGCTGGTGGGCGACGGCCCGGCGCGCGCCGCGCTGCAGCAGCAGCTGCCCGAGGCCGTGTTTGCAGGCCTGCGTCATGGCGAAGATCTGGCGGCGCATTACGCGTCGGCCGACGCCTTCGTGTTTCCGAGCCTGACCGAGACCTTCGGCAATGTCGTGCCCGAGGCCATGGCCAGCGGCCTGGCGGTGCTGGCGTTTGACTATGCCGCTGCCGCCCAGCTGATCCGCCACGGCCAGAGCGGCCTGCTGGCGCCCATGGACGATGCCGCCGCGCTGCTGCGCCTGGCCCCTGAACTGGTGCGCCAGCGCGACGCGGTGCGCGCCATGGGCCTGGCGGCGCGTGAAGTCGCGCTGCGGCTCGACTGGGAACGCGTTGTCGGCCTGATCGAGGCGCAGTACGAACAGGCGCTGCACGCTGCCGTGCAGACGCCAGCGGCCGGCACGCGCTGGTCAGCCCTGGCCGCGCGGCCCTGAAGGCCCCAGCGCCCGCAAGCTTCGGCCCTGCTGCACCAGCAGCAGCATCACGCCAGCCACCAGCGCCCCCAGCAAGGCCATCAGCTGGCCGACCCCGAAGCCCGCCCACAGCAAGGCGGCGTAGGCGGCCAGCATGACCAGAACGCTGAGGTTTTCGTTGTAGCCCTGCACCGCGACCGAGCGACCGGCGCTCATCAGGACATGGCCGCGATGCTGCAGCAGCGCGTTCATCGGCACCACCAGTGCGCCACCCAGGGCACCCACGGCCAGCAGCAAGGCGATGGCAGCCGGCAGGCCGCTGGTCCAGGTGGCCACCGGCACCAGCAGGCCCAGGGCCACGCCGGCCGGCAAGGTGCGCGTGGCGCCACGCAGGCTGACCCAGCGGCCAGCCGCCGCAGCACCTGCCACCACACCCACGGCCACGGCAGCTTGCAAGTAAGCCGCCTGATCCAGCGGCAGGCCCAGGTGTTCGGCTGCCCAGCGCAGCACGGCGAACTGCAGCACGGCGGCCGCACCCCAGAACAGCGTCGTCACCGCCATCGACAGCCCGCCTTCGGCGTCGCGCCAGAGCAGGCGGTTGGCCTGTGCGAAGTGCCGCACCAGCACCCAGGGCCGGTGGCTGCAGCGGGGATAGCGGGCGCCACTGTCGGGGATGCCCAGGTTCAGCAGCGCGGCCAGCGCATACAGACCGAGCAGGGCGGCGAAAGCACCCGTCAGCGGCGGGGCCCCAGGCGTGGCGGCCTGCGCCAGCGCCGCCGCCCAGGGCGACACCAGCAGCCCGCCCAGCACGGTGCCGCCCAAGGCGGCCAGCACCGTGGTGACTTCGATCCAGCCATTGGCCGCCACCAGTTGCCGGGGCGGCACCAGTTCGGTGACCAAGCCGTACTTGGCCGGTGCATAGGCCGCAGCACCCACACCCACCCACATCAAGGCCAGCAGCGGATGCACGCCAGCCATCAGCGCGGCCAGGCCCAGCACCTTCAGCGCATTCATGGCCATCATCCAGCGCCCCTTGGCCACGCTGTCGGCCAGCACGCCGACGAAGGGCGCCAACAGCACATAGGCCAGCATGAAGCTGAACTTCAGCAGCGGCGCCCACCAGCCCGGGCGGCCCTGCTGCTGCAGCAGGGCGATGCTGACGATGAGCAAGGCGTTGTCGGCCAGCGCGGAACTGAACTGGGCGGCGATCAGCGGGCGCAAGCCGCGCGCCGAATCGCTGGAGGGTTCTGCCATCGTGACGGATTGCAGCGCTGCGCCGTGCCCGCGTCGTGACGGGCACGCGGCATCGGCGTGACACGGGCCCTGCGTTGCCAGGCAGACGGCCCAGGTTTGGGACAATGCCGGCAACATGACACCTGCCGACACCCCCGCCGACCTACAGGCCTACATGAACCGCCTGGGCCAGGCGGCCCGCAGCGCGTCTGCGGCCATGGCCCGCGCCAGCACGGCCGCCAAGAACCAGGCGCTGCGGGCCCTGGCCAGCCGGCTGCGCGCTGCCGGCCCCGTGCTGGCCCAGGCCAATGCGCGCGACCTGCAGGCCGCCGCCGACCGCGGGCTGGCCGGGCCGCTGCTGGACCGGCTGCAGCTGTCGCCGCAGGCCATCGCCACGGTGGCCGAAGGCTGTGAACAGATCGCGGCCATGCCCGACCCGGTGGGCGAGATCAGCGAACTCAAGCGCCGCCCCAGCGGCATCAGCGTGGGCCGCATGCGGGTGCCGCTGGGCGTGTTCGGCATGATTTACGAAAGCCGCCCGAACGTCACGATCGAAGCCGCTTCGCTCGCCATCAAGAGCGGCAATGCCTGCTTGCTGCGCGGCGGCAGCGAAGCCCTGCAGTCCAACCTGGCGCTGTGGCGGCTGGTGCAGGCGGCACTCGGCGACGCCGGGCTGCCGGCAGCAGCGGTGCAGCTGCTGGAAACCACCGACCGCGCCGCCGTGGGCCAGCTGGTGGCGATGCCGCAATACGTGGACGTGATCATTCCGCGCGGCGGCCGCGGGCTGATCGAACGCATCAGTGCCGAGGCCCGCGTGCCCGTCATCAAGCACCTGGACGGCAACTGCCATGTCTACGTCGACGAGCAGGTCGACCTGGACCTGGCCTTGCGCGTGACCGACAACGCCAAGACGCAGAAGTACAGCCCCTGCAACGCCGCTGAATCGATGCTGGTGCATGCCGCGCAGGCAGCCGCCTTTCTGCCGCGCATCGGTGCGGTGTTCGCGGCCAAGGGCGTGGAAATGCGCTGCTGCCCGGTCAGCCTGGCGCTGCTGCAGGGCTTGCCCGGTGCCCATGTGCAGGCCGCGACCGAAGAAGACTGGGCGACGGAATACCTGGCGCCCGTGATCAGCATCAAGACCGTGGCCAGCCTGGACGAGGCCATCGCCCACATCAACCGCCACGGGTCGCACCACACCGACGCCATCCTGACCGCGCTGCATGCGAACGCCATGCGCTTCCTGCGCGAAGTCGATTCCGCCAGCGTGATGGTGAACGCCAGCACGCGCTTTGCCGACGGCTTCGAATACGGCCTGGGCGCGGAAATCGGCATCAGCACCGACAAGTTCCACGCCCGCGGGCCGGTAGGGCTGGAAGGCTTGACTTCGCTGAAGTGGGTGGTGCTGGGGCAGGGCGAAACCCGGTCGGCGTGAAGGCCGCAGCAGCCGTGGTTTCTGATGCCCGTTCGTGCCCGCGTCGGCCATGAATCTGCCTGAAATGCCCGAGGTGTCGGCCGCCCAGTGGGCGGTGTTGGGCGCTGCAGCCGTCATCGTGTTCTGGATGGTTGGGGCCTACAACCGGCTGGTGGCGCTGCGCAACGACATCGGCGCGGCCTGGCAGCAGATCGACGCTGCGCTGAAGCACCGCGCGGCCGTGCTGCCGCCGTTGCTGACCGTGCTGCGCGAACCCCTGGTGGGCGAAGAAGGTGCGCTGGACGCCCTGCAGGCAGCGCTGGTTCAGGCGGCGCGCGCAGCGGCTGCGCTGGCCGCCCGGCCGGTGGCCACCCAGGCCGCCGCCGACTGGGTGCAGGCCGAAGCCGCCCTGCTGGCGCGCGCCAGCCGCGTGCGTGCGCTGCTGGACCAGCAGCCGGCCTGGCGCGACAGCGCTGCCGTGGCCGCCCTGCTGTCTGCCTGGCGCGACGCCGACGTCGAGCTGGCCTTTGCACGCCGGGTGTTCGACACCGCCGCCAGCGCCTACAACCAGGCGGCCACTCAACTGCCCACGCGCTGGCTGTTACGCCTGTACGGTTTCGGCCCGGCGGGCCTGGTCAGCGGTTCAGCGCCTTCAGCGCCAGCTTGATGCCGTCGCTCACGCCCACGTCGGCCGGCAGGGCCTTCAGCGCGGCCTGGGCTTCGCGGTCGTTGTAGCCCAGCGCCTGCAGGGCCTGGGCGATGTCAGCCTGGTTGTCGCTGACCGGCTGGCCCGCTGGCAGCGCCATGTCGGCGCCGAGCTTGCCCTTCAGTTCCAGCAACAGGCGTTCGGCGGTCTTCTTGCCGATACCGGGCACCTTCACCAGCCGGGCGCTGTCCTGGCGGCTGACGGCTTGGGCCAACTCGGCCACGCTCAGCCCCGACAGGATGGCCAGCGCCGTGCGCGGGCCCACGCCGGTGATCTTCACCAGCTCGCGGAAGGTGGCGCGTTCCTCGGCCGTGAGAAAGCCGAACAGCACCTGGGCATCCTCACGCACCACGAAGTGCGTCAGCAGCACCACGGGCTGGCCGATGGCGCCCAGGTTGAAGAAGGTGCTCATCGGCACATCGACTTCATAGCCCACGCCGCCCACATCCACCAGCAGCTGCGGCGGATTCTTGGCCACCAGCAGGCCCGACAGGCGGCCGATCATGTTTCCGCCAGCAGCCGTTCGATGCGCGCCTGCAGGGTGGCGGGCTCGGGTGCACCTTCCCAACGCTGGGCGATCTGGCCGCGGCGGTCCAGCAGCACGCTGGTGGGCGTGACGCGCACGTCGCCGAAGCTGCGCGCCACCGCGCCGGTGTTGTCGATCACCACGCCAAAGGGCAGGGCGCGGCTTTCGGCAAACAGCGCCACGGCAGCGGGCGGGTCGTGGCGCATGGCCACGGCCAGGGTGTGCAGGCCGCGCGCCTGATACTGGCGCTGCGTGGCGGCCAGCAGCGGCATTTCCGCCACACACACGGCGCAGCTGGTGGCCCAGAAGTTCACCAGCACCACCTGGCCGCGCAGGTCGGCGATGCGGCCGGGCCGGCCGTTTAGCAGGGTGAAGCTGACGTCCGGGGCCGGCTGCCGCTGGCCGCAGCCGGCCACCCAGCCCAGGGCGGTCGCGCTGCTTGCCAGCAGCAGCGCGCGGCGCGCAAGATCGGGCTTTTCTGATGGCGGGACACGCAGATGCATCGCAGAGAGTTTACGCAAGGCCTGTTTTTCAACGGTCTGGCCGGGCTGGGCATGGGGACTGGACTGGTGGCCCTGCCCGGGCCCGCCTGGGCCCAGCTGGGCGAATCTGACGCGGCCCAAGGCGTGCGCGCAGCGCTGGAACGCGGCGCCGTGGCGGCTGTGGGGTTGCTCGGCCGCACCGATGGTTTTCTGGGTGACGAACGGGTGCGCATCCGGCTGCCCGGCGGGCTGGAAAAGGCCGCCGGCCTGCTGAAGGCCACCGGCCAGGGCAAGCGCGTGGATGAACTCGTCACCGCGATGAACCGTGCGGCCGAAAGCGCTGTACCTGAGGCGCGGCCGCTGTTGGTGAACGCGATCAAGAGCATCAGCGTGGAAGAAGCGCTGAAGCTGGTGCGCGGCAGCGACACGGCCGTGACCGACTTCTTTTCCGCCAAGACGCGCAGCCCGCTGGGGCAGAAGTTTCTGCCCATCGTCACGCGGGCCACCGAAAAAGTGCAGCTGGCCGAGCGCTATAACGCCGTCGCGGCCAAGGCCGCCGGCCTGGGCCTGGTGAAGGGCGAAGACGCCAACATCCAGCAATACGTGACCCAGCGCGCGCTGGACGGCCTGTTCACGATGATCGGCGTCGAAGAGAAGAAGATCCGCGCCGACCCGGTGGGCACGGGCAGCGCGATCCTGAAGAAAGTCTTCGGGCGCTGAGCTTCTGTGGCATCGGGCCCCGGGGCGACGCCCGGTGCCGCGATGCTGCAGCTTTTATTGCGGCTGCTGGTCGCTGCGGGCCAGCTCGAACATCATCGCGGCCGGCAGCGATTCCAGCAGCGCTTCGCGCCCCACGCTTGCAAACTGGTGCGTGCCCAGGTTCAGCACCTCGAAGGCCTTGCCGTGTTCGGCGATCTGCACAAAGGCCATCGTTGGCACTTCGGCCAGCATGTCGGCGCGCAGCTTGTCGAAGCGTTCGCCGGCCAGTGCGGCTTCGTAGACGACCGCGTGCGGCAGGCCGTCGCGGCAGAAGTCGATGGCCTCTTCGACCGAGTTGACGAAGTCCAGCATCAGGCCCATCGGGCGCAGTGCGTCGCGCACCAGGCCGCGCACCTCGCGCCGGCTGGCCACCACCAGCGCATGGCGCCCGGCCAGTGGCTGCGAGTGGTGGGCTTGCTGGCTGGGGTCGTCCAGTTCGCTGGTGGACAGGCCGTCGATGCGCGACACCACCGTTTCCGGGAATTCCAGCGTCAGCGTGGTGCGGTTGGCGGTGTCGTGGCGGTAGATCACCAGGCCCAGGGCTACAGCCGTCTGCTGCAGCAGGCACCAGGCCATGGTGTCCAGCGGCGTCGGTTCGCCGTCGGTCCAGGCACTGTCGCCAGCGGACTTCGGGTCGACGGGCTTGTGGCTGAAGGCGCAGCTGAGCCGGGCGTGGGCTGGCCAGGGCTTGATGTCCAGTTTCAGGTCGATGCGCTGGGCGGCATGTTCGAAAGCCCAGTCGAACAGGCTCTGCAGCAGAGAAAAGCTGAGGGTCGCATCGCTGACGACTTCAGCCTGGGCAAAGAACTGGCGCACTTCGATGCCGCGGGCGTCGATTTCGCGCCGGCGCTGGCGCACGGTTTCCAGCAGCAAGCCCGTCAGGTCCAGGCGTTCGCGTTGCACCTTGACGCGGCCCGACGCGAAGCGGCTGACCTGCTGGCCCATGATGCCCGCGCGCCGCGCGCGGTCGACCTCGTCGCGCAGCGCACGCAGGCTGCTGCGGTCGATGCGGCCGGTTGTGGCCAAGGTGTTCACGCGCTCCAGCGCCGCCGACAGCGTGCGCGCGACTTCACCACCCAGGCGCGACAGCAGGACATGCGGGTCCAGAGGCTCGCTGGGGCGTTGCGCCGGGGCGAGCTGGTCGCGTACCAGTTCCGAGGTTTCCATAGTTTTGATGTTCCCTGTGCACGGCATGGCCGCTGCTGATTCCCATCCTCGGCAAGGCGCGGTGCGCACTGCCCTGCACCTGCGTCGCCGTTGTGACGTGGATACTTTCAGACACAAGAGGTTCACTGCTGCAGGGCTGGGCCGCCACCCCATGCTTCGGGGGGGCGCCGGGCGGCGGCCACTCTGGGGCGCCGACTTCGTCACGGCCTGTGGGCAGGGCCCCCGCAGCCCCGGGGGGTGTCTGCCAGCTAAAGCTAAGCCACGACGCCCCGGGTGCGCAGGGCCAGCACCTGCTCGGCGTCCAGGCCCAGTTCAGCCAGCACTTCGTCGGTGTGTTGCCCCAGCAGGGGCGGTGGCCGGCGCAGCTGCACCGGGGTGGCTGATAGCTTCATCGGGCTGGCCACCAGTTCCAGCTGGTCGTTCAGCGGGTGCGGCACGCGAGCGGTCATGCCGCGCGCCTGCACCTGCGGGTCGCGGAAGACATCATCGAAGTCGTTGATGGGGCCGCAGGGCACCTTCGCGGCGTCCAGCGCTGCCAGCCAATCGGCACGGTTGCGCAGCGCCAGGATGGCGGCCAGCTGCGGCACCAGCGTGCTGCGGTGGCGAACACGGGCGGCATTGCGCGCATAACGCTCGTCGCGGGCCAGTTCCGGGCAGCCGGCCACTGCGCAGAAGCGCTGGAACTGCGCGTCGTTACCCACGGCCAGGATGAGGTGGCCGTCTGCGACCGCGAACACCTGGTACGGCACGATGTTCTGGTGCGCATTGCCGGCGCGTCGGGGCGCCTGGCGCGTGACCAGGTAGTTCGCCCCCAGGTTGGCGAGCATGGCGACCTGGGTGTCGAGCAGGGCCATGTCGATCACCTGGCCCTGGCCAGTGGCGTCGCGGTGCCGCAGCGCAGCCAGGATGGCGACCGTGGCATACATGCCGGTGAACAGGTCGGCCACCGCCACGCCCACCTTCTGCGGGCCACCGCCGGGCAGGTCGTCGCGTTCGCCGGTCACGCTCATCAGGCCGCCCAGGCCCTGCACGGCATAGTCGTAGCCAGCGCGGTCCTTGTAGGGGCCGGTCTGGCCGTAGCCGGTGATCGAGCACACCACCAGGCGCGGGTTCAGGGCGCGCAGGCTGGTGGCGTCCAGGCCGTAGCGCGCCATGTCGCCAACCTTGAAGTTCTCCACCATCACGTCGCTGCGCCGGGCCAGTTCGCGCACCAGGGCCTGGCCGTCGGCATCAGCGATGTCGATGGCCACACTGCGCTTGTTGCGGTTAGCGCCCAGGAAGTAGGCGGCTTCGCGCGTGTCCGCGCCGTGCAAATCCTTCAGGAACGGCGGGCCCCAGCCGCGCGTGTCGTCGCCGCCAGGGTGCCCGTCGCGCGCCGGGCGTTCGACCTTCACGACTTCGGCGCCCAGGTCGGCCAGGGTCTGGGTGCACCAGGGGCCGGCCAGCACCCGGGACAGGTCGAGGACGCGCACGCCGTGCAGGGCGGCAGCAGGTGGGTGTGCTGGGGGTGTGGCCATCGCGGCATTCTGCGGCAGGGCTGTCGGGATAATCTGGTGGATGCCTGTCGTTGCTGCTCACGCCTTTACTTCCCTGCCCAGTGGTCGCGGCCACCGGTCGGCCCGGGCGCTGGCTGCCGCCTGCACGCTGGGGCTGGCGGGCTGCAGCCCGGCACTGGATTGGCGCGACTGGCGCCCTGCCGATAGCGGTCTGAGCCTGCTGTTGCCCTGTAAGCCCACGCCGCAGGTGCGCAGCGTGCGTCTGGCGGGGCAGGCTGTACGCCTGTCTTTGCACGCCTGCAGCGCTGGCGGGCAGACCTGGGCACTGGCCTATGCCGATGTGCGTGACCCGGCCCAGGTCGGCCCGGCGCTGGCCGAGCTACGGGACAGCGCGGCCGCCAACCTGGGCGGGGTGCAGCCGCAGGAACGCTCGCCGCTGGCGGTGCCGGGTGCTACGCCGCAGCCAGCCAGTCTGCGCTGGGGCTTGGCCGGCCGCCTGCCCGACGGCCAGCCGGTGCTGGAAGAGGTGGCAGTCTTCGCACGCGGAACCGTGGTCTTCCAGGCCACGGTGCTGGGCGTCCAATTGCCAGCCGAGGGGGTGGCGACCTTCTTCGAATCGCTACGCGCCCTGCCGTGAACCGCTGGCCAGCGTCAGGGTGCCGCGCGCTGCGGCGAAGCTGCTCATAATCGCCGGCCGCGCCATGCCTTCCATCCTGATCGTCGCCCATGCCCCGTTGGCGAGCGCCCTGCGCTCGACGGCCGAGCATGTCTATGCTGAACGCTGCCGGTCCGTGGACTGCGTGGACGTGTTGCCGGGTGCTTCCATGGACGAGGCCGAAGCCCAGGTGGGTGCCGCTATCTCCCGGCTGGGCGAAGGCCCGGTGCTCATCATGGTCGACGTGTTTGGCGCCACGCCCTGCAACGCCGCGCTAGCCGTGGCCGACGGGCGAGCAGCACGTGTGGTGGCGGGCGTGAATGTGCCGATGTTGTGGCGCACCCTGTGCTATGCCGACGTACCGCTGGAAGACCTGGCGTCGCGCGCCGTAGCCGGTGGCACCCTGGGTGTGATGCAGGTGTCCGTGCCGCGCCGCCAGAACCAGCCTGTTCCACCCAAGCCGAATGATCAAGACATCGATAAGCATCAGCAATAAGCTGGGGTTGCACGCCCGAGCTTCGGCCAAGCTGACGAAGCTGGCCGGGGGCTTCAAGTGCGAGATCTTCCTGAGCCGCAATGGGCGGCGCGTGAACGCCAAGAGCATCATGGGGGTGATGATGCTGGCGGCGGGGCTGGGCAGTGAGGTCGAGATCGAAGCCGACGGCGTGGACGAGGCTCAGGCCATGGCTGCACTGCGCGACCTGATCGAAGCGAAGTTCGGCGAAGGCGAGTAGCCGGCGGTTGCCAGCTGCGCTGTCGTTGTCAATTTTTTTCGGGCAGCCGTCGGTTGGCCAGCCGCCGTTCAGGCGGTCGCTCGCCACTTCGGGTGCGCGGCAGTGGCGCATGGTTGTGCCGGGTCTTTGCGCCTGCCAGCCGCCCTTCCCCTGCGCTACATTGAGCAGATGAGCGTACAAGTCTTTGGCACGGCGGTATCGCGGGGCGTGGCCATCGGTCGCGCCGTGATGGTGGCGTCCAGCCGCGTCGACGTCGCTCACTACTTCGTCGCGCCGGACCGCGTGGACCATGAAGTCTGCCGCCTGCGCCAGGCCCGCGATGCCGTGGCTGGGGAATTGCTGGCACTGAAGCGCGATATGCCGGCCGACGTGCCGCACGAACTGGCCGCGTTGCTGGATGTGCATCTGATGATGCTGCACGACGACGCCCTGACCGACGCCACCAAAGCGTGGATCCGCGAGCGTCGCTACAACGCCGAGTGGGCGCTGTCTGCACAGCTGGAAGTGTTGGCGCGCCAGTTTGACGACATGGAAGACGCGTACCTGCGCGAGCGCAAGGCCGACCTGGAGCAGGTCGTCGAACGTGTGCTGCGACAGCTGGGGCGCGACCCGGAAGCGCAGCCGCGCTCGCTACTGCCCGAAGGGAACGACGGCGAGCCTCTGGTGCTGGTAGCCAACGACGTGGCGCCCGCGGACATGATGCAGTTCAAGCGCAGCGTCTTCACCGGCTTCGTCACCGATGTTGGAGGCAGGACGTCGCACACCGCCATCGTGGCGCGCAGCCTGGACATCCCCGCCGTCGTGGGTGCGCGCGAGGCGAGCCGGATGATTCGTCAGGACGACCTGCTGGTGATCGACGGCGACGCGGGTGTCGTGATCGTCAACCCCAGTGACATCGTGCTCGAGGAGTACCGGTTTCGCCAGCAGCAAAGCGAGCTGGAACGCGCGCGGCTGAATCGGTTGCGGCACACGCCTGCCGTCACGCTGGATGGGCAGGCGGTGGAGCTGCTGGCCAACATTGAATCGCCTGGGGATGCAGATGCCGCGTTGGCGGCGGGTGCGGTGGGCGTGGGTTTGTTCCGCAGCGAGTTCTTGTTCATGAACCGTGGCGGCAACCTGCCTGGCGAGGACGAGCAGTTCGAAGCCTATCGGCAGGCGGTGCTGGCCATGCAGGGCCTGCCGGTGACGATCCGCACCGTCGACATTGGCGCCGACAAGCCGATCGAGCGCATGAGCGCGCAGGAACAGCGCCATGAGCATGGTCTGAACCCGGCGCTGGGCCTGCGGGCGATTCGGTGGAGCCTGTCAGAGCCCGGGATGTTCCGCCAGCAACTGCGCGCCATCCTGCGCGCCAGTGCGTTCGGCAAGGTGCGCATCCTGATCCCGATGGTGGCGCATGGCAGCGAAGTGCGGGCTGTTCTGGAAGCGCTGCAACGAGCGCGTCAGCAGCTGGACGATGCGGGGCGGGCGTACGGTCGGGTGGAGCTGGGCGCCATGATCGAAGTACCTGCCGCGGCAGTCGTCATCGATCGCTTTCTGGCCGATTTCGATTTCGTGTCAGTGGGCACGAACGACCTGATCCAGTACACCCTGGCCATCGACCGGGCCGACGACGAAGTCGCGCATCTGTACGACCCCTGGCATCCAGCGGTGCTGCACCTGCTGCACCACACCATTTCGCGAGCGCAGGCCCATGGTCGCAGTGTTTGCGTTTGCGGCGAGATGGCGGGTGACCCCGCGTTCACCGAACTCCTGTTGGGCATGGGCTTGCGCAGCTTCTCGATGCACCCTGCACGCATTGCGTCGATCAAGCAGAAGCTGCTCAGGGCCGACACCCGCCAGCTCGCCAGCCTGATGCCAAAGGTGTTGGCGGCTGAGCGTGCCGACGCGGCCATGCAGCAGGCGTTGGCGGATGCTGGTCGAAGCGCGACCTGATGGGCTGCGTTTGGGCCTGGGCGTTATGGGCGACACGCGCTGCCGACCGGCGTCGAGTGCGATGAAAGTTGGAGACCGCTTGCAGTCATTCGGCCAGCCGTGCTACAGTCGAAGGCTTCGCTGATCGCAAGATTGACGGAAGTCAAACGGAAGCTGTTTTGAAGGTATGGGGTTAAGCCCGTGCGCTTCAAAGCGTCTACGGAAAGCTCCCGTACTGAGCAGTGGTTATTGCCGTGAGTTGCTCCGAGATGTTCGGAGAATCACGCGGTCGTAATTCAGCTTAAATAAGCTGCAGCAAAGAAATCCAGATCGTGTGCTTGACAAGTCTTTCAAGAAGATGTCAAAATCGTGGTCTTCGCTGAAAACAGCACTGCGTAAAGCAGTCTGGCAAAAGCGAGCAGCTCTTTAACAACATACAGCCGATAAGCGTGGGCGTTTGAAGGCGAGTGCCAGACGAGTGTGCTGAGGGTTAGTGACTGAGAGGTTGCTGGTCTGAGGTGTATGAGTCAGGT